>VRUI01000095.1 GCA_019456225.1 Planctomycetota bacterium
GATTATTTACCGGGAAATACTCTCATTTTCAAGACGGCCCGGGTAGGATTCCCGACAGCGAAAATCTATATATTGGACAATTCCAGTGCCATGGAAGCCAGAGGATATATAAAAAAATGTTCCGACGGCATAAACGCAAAATACTGTCAGCTGCAGCAGGAATTACAGCATGAGGTTATCATTGAATACTTAGTCAATAACATATGGGAGGGCACATGTATCCTGTTAGATCCGGATATGTGTTTTTGGCAAAACTGCGAAAAGTGGGGATTCAACGCACTGATAGCAGGGAGATTGATACCCAGATTCTTAGACGATTATTCAAAGTGCATTACAGCAGAGCGGATTCACACATCCTTTTGGTGGATAAATGACGCGGGAAAATTACGAGAGGCTATTAAAGAAATCAAAACCCGATATTTCGATTTTCACCCGTTTTCACCGTATATGTACCAGGATGAAAGAGGACAATGGATAAGATATGACACAGGAGCAAGCCTATACGCAGCATTGATAAACAGGATGCAGGGCTTTACACATGCCGAGCTTAGAGCATACGATCACCTATTCTGTGGTACGAATTACAAAGAAGTAGCAGCCCAACTAGATAACCAAACAGAATTTTTGAATATCCATAAGCAAGCAATAAAAGACCACCGGAAACTAAGAGGAATATGGAAACGGCAAGAGGACTATTTTAGAGCCAAGGAGAGCAATCCAAGAGCGAAAATAATAGACCACACAATAAGACACTAAGGAGCATAAAAATGGGCGGGAAAAAAATAACCAGCGGCGTAAAAAACGTAAACATCCCTTCATGGAGCGAAGATTATTATAAAACACCGTTATCGGGGTCAGACTGGAAATCCCGAATATCGGGAGACTGGAAACCTTTTCAGCCGACACAGGCGTCTACAGGCTGGTCAATCGATAAAGGCGTGAAACAAACCCCTTACAGCCCTATGCAGGGCGACGTTATGAGAACAATGGCAGAGCGCATGAGAGGCGAGGCATATACCCCCGAAGGCAAACAGAAGATAATCGGCGGTGCTATGGCCCCTATACACGAAATGGCAGCACAAATGAAACAAGGGGCGACAGAAGACGCCTATGCCCGGGGCCTGGGACAAAGCGGGGTATTGTCGAGAAGCAAAGGAGAAATCGACAGGTCTACCATGGCACGCATGGCGGAGGTCACCGGTGACGTCGAACGGTGGGCCACCGAAAACGCCGGTAAAGACGCGTTCGCCGCTATCCAGGCTTTTCAGACGGGCCATGCGAGCGAACAGGAAGTTAATCTTAGCATAGAAAAAATGAGGCTGGAAAACGCTCAATTCAATGCTGAGCTTGCACAGAAACACGAAGAGCTGAAAGCGCAGATCAACCTTGACGACAGGCAAATGCAGATAATGCTGTCGCAGCTGGAACAGGCCGCTTATATGACCGATGTCGATCGTGAGCAATTCGAGATGCAGATAAGGAACAACTACAATTTGTCAAAGGCACAGATTGAGCTCGGGAAAGAAGTCGCTATAGCAGAGATTCAGCAGGCCAACAGAGATTGGTGGAACGACTTCATAGGAAATGTCATAGATGCCGTAGGCCTATTCGTATAACGCACAGGAGATAAAGAGCATGCCTGACCGAATGGACGAGAGAAGAGCAAAACGCTGGGAAGCGTTGCAAAAGATATTTGAAAAACACAAAAAACTTGCAGGTGCAGCAGAAAAAGCGAACGCAGCAGGGCAGAAAATAGACGAAACGGTTCACGAAGGATTAAAAAAAGCGGGAGAAAAAATACAAAAGCAGATAGAGAAAGAGAGACAGAAAAGCAACCTTTCACCTTATATAATAAACGCTTTCGAACGGATCACACAGGAACCGATCGCCATAGACAACCCGTACTGGAATACAGGAAAATATACAAACAAATCTAATTGGTACTTGGAGAAAAAAGCTGATGAAGTCATAAAGAAACTCGAAGAGGAGAAAAAGAGGGCCAGGAAAGAGGAGACAAAAAAGATCAATGAGCGATACTTAAAGGCATTAAAAGGACAGACAGAAAGCAAGGGTAGCGATCGATATAAGAATATAAGACCAGCCGAAACACTCGAAGAATATGATATACCGGTATTTTGAGGACCCTCTCAAAGAAAAAAGCAAACTGCATAAAAACAACGCTCGAGGATAGACACAGAGGCGATAAAAAGATCAACCCTTATATTTATACCCCGAGATTACACCTCAAATAAATGAGATTGAAAAAAACGAAGTTTGTAGGGCGGTGGGCGGGCTCCGGAACAAATAGGCACAACGGCTGTAAGCCTGCTGCCGAAAAACTACTTAGGACGGCCGACACTGCCCCAGACTTTTACAGAGGCCGGCCGTTACACCTGCCCTTTGGCAATTACACCCACACCCTATAGAGCAAAAAATAAAAAAAATGTGCAAGGAGGAAAGAGGAGACAGGAGGTCGACGATTGACGACGAAGCAGATTAGCTGTTTCCCCCTGAGAGCGCCCCGGGTGAGGCGACAATTAAACCCGAGATTCTAACAGAGCCGAACTAAGAGCGACTGCCTTTACCCGCTGACCTGCTTACCGCGATAGGGTACCTTAACGAAGGGGGTGTGCCTGGGGTCCGGGGGCGGCAGGGGGAAACGGCGTTTTTTTATTTTTTGCGATAACCCGACCTTTGGAATGTGCCCGGACATGCGAACCTAGCTTAAACTACTTAGGGCCAGGAATGAGGTTTTTTCCTTCCTGCGAACATCACCAACAAACAAGGAAAAAACTTCCTATGCACCGAAGGGAAGGACCGTCTTTCCCGGACCTTTGGTAATGGACTTTGCATTAACAGAATGGACACGGTCCAGGCTGGGCCGGTGAGGGCTATGGCTGGGCCGTGGGGTGTGACGCAGGCACAGGGCGTGCAGCCGACAGGCTGATCAGGGAAGGAACAGCGCCGGGGATCCCGACGGACTCCGACACAAGCGAAACAGGGGGGTATAATATCAAGGGGTAGGCCATTTAAACCGTTCTGCTATGAATGAAAATCGTGTCTAAGGAGCATTTTTAAACTATACCACAGCATAGAGCTCTGTTTCCCTTTCCGCCTGCTGTTTATCAGTAAAACTCGTTGTATTATGCACCGAGTCTTCCGGCCTTCCGCCTTCACTCTCCGGCAGCTCTCGGTATATCTGCCCTGCCCTTCTCTGTCTCCTTTTACGCTGGTGGAAGAAAAGAGTTGACTATTAGTACAAGCACTATTAATGTAACTAGTATGAAAACAATAACTATAAAAAACGTACCCGAACAACTGAAAAATGAATTCAAAGCAATCTGTGTCCGCAAAGGCTCTACTATGACAGCAGAACTTTTAAAGATCATTTCCAAGGTAGTAGAGAAAGAAATAAAATCTTAACCTCATAGTAGCGGCGAAAAGTAAGATTCATTAATCGATAATAAAACGAGAGAAATATGCAGGCACTTTGAGGGGGGTGAAAAGTGATAAATGAGAACCCCAGGTCGAGGGGGCATGAGTTCCGCAAAGCAGTCAAGACTATATTAGACTCAGCCATGGGACACATCAAGAGCGTTGATTACAAGGTGTCGGCCAGGTGGGTATTCTACAGACTGCTGCAGGAAGGGCATTATTCGGATAAGAACGATTACAAGAATAAGTTTATTCCGATGGCTTCCAGGGCCAGACATGCAAACTATAATGGTTGGCATCCTGATATTTTGCAGGATGAAACACGATCGACAGATACCAGGAATGCCGGATATTCCCCGGCTGACTATGAGGAGCCGGATTTGAAAGAAATACTACTGGATAGGATCGAAGATTATCTCGTGTCCATATCGCACTTTTACAGTCAAGACTACTATGCGGAGATACTATTCGAGGCCCGTGCCATGGTCGGACAGTTCAGGCACTACACAGAGGATATTGATCTCAGTCCCTTTGCCGGTCACCCATCGATACCGTTCAAGTATTCTATTGCAAAAAGGCTTGAAAGATACGGTAATAAATACGGGAAGCCTGTTGTTGTCCTTTATTTCGGTGACCTAGATGAAACCGGGATAGATATATACAACGTCGGGATGAGAGACATTCAAAAGTGGTGCAGCTTAAAAATAAAGTTTATACGTTGCGGACTTACTGAGGAACAAGTTGAAAAGTACAGCGTACCGGAAAACTTTGAGCACCCTGGGTATCAATGGGAAGCGTTACCGGATGATGCAGCGCGGGAGATTATAACGGAAAACGTTAGGAAGTATGTTTCACAAGCCATCATAGAGGACACCAGACAGCGGGAAGAAGAAATTGCAAATGATGTGAAAGAGAAGATAACAGCAGCAATAGAAGATATAGAATTTTAAGTGGCGAGGAAAAGCGAGTTAATAATATTCACAAAATATTAAGCCATAAAAGTAAAAACACCCGGTGAGTAACCGAAAATTACCCACCAGGTTGGGATCGGCTACAAGCGGCTGCAGCCTACCTTGATTTTAATATACTGCTTTCTTTGTGGTCAATCCCCCATAAAAAACTTTATAAAGGGGGCTGTTATGGATTGGATAAAAATGCTACAGGATTTATTAAAGGAGGATCCACGGCTGAAAGATGATGTTCAGGAAGCTTTTTTTAATATTCTATACAAACATAAAGTAAATCAATTTGCGGAAATGTTTGGAGAGCTTGGGAAACACTTACCATTCGAGTTGATATTGAAATTAAATAACATTGCTGATTTCCCCATGAATGAGATCGACTACACCTTTGGAGTAAGGGGTTTCGATATCTGGTACAAAGAGACCTACGGCATGTCGGTTGGGGAGGTGCTTCCATGAGTAGAATGTATGTAACTATGCCAGAAGAAATAATTCAACAGATAAAGGAAATAGCGAAAAATGAATTCAGAAGGCCAGGCCAGCAGGCCTTGCACATGATACAGCAGCAGTTGGCATTTTTGGAAACGGTTGAAACTAAAATACCCGGGGGAATGCCCGAGAACTGGCAGTTCTTAGTATTCAAACAAAATGGTAATGAGGATTGAGGTAAATAAGAGGGGTACTTTGATAAAGGGCAAAGCGAGAACGTCCAACAGGGGCAAACGTCAGGCCTCTTTTTAACCGGAACCTTATGGATTCGAATCGTTTGGAAGAATGATGGCACCAGTGACCTGGATCATGGATCTGATAATAAAGCTGATAGAGAGAATCTTCAGAGGCAAACGATATTGAAACGATATATTATAGATAACTTAACGATATCGCAATAACATCTAAACAAGATCGCAACAACATCTAAACGAGATCGGTCAACGGGGAGAGGACATGAAAAAGGTTGCATTTCACATACAGAAAGGAGGTACGGGAAAGACTACAATAAGCGGCAACGTTGCTTTCCACTCCGGACAATCCAGAAAGACGGCCCTTATAGACTGCGATCCGCAGGGAAACAGCTCATCATGGTTTATTACAAAGGATCCACAATACGAGCTTACAGAAGTATTAAAAGGCACCATAACAGCGCAGGAAGCTCTAACGAAAATAACAAATAATTTCTACGTTTTGCCTACTTTCGGACTTAATGGAAATCTGAAACAATACGCAGAGACGCAGCTCAATGACGAGCCTTTTATATTTGAGGATCTGTGCGCGGAGCTCGAGAAGATAAGTTTCGAGGTTGCTATATTCGATCTTTCACCTGGTATGTCCAGGCTTGAAAAATGTGTCCTACTAGCAATGGATGAAGTTATAACACCACTTACTCCGGAGTTTTTTAGTATCGATGGAATTACAATTTTCAACAACGAACTAAAGAAGATCAATAAAGCATATCGGAGAAATGTCCAGCATAAGAAAGTAGTAGCCAACAATATAAATAAGTCATTTAAGAGACATAATATTTATTACAACCAATTCAAAAACCTGGACTATGAACTATTCACAATAGGCCAAGACTCAAAACTTGCAGAAGCACAGATATACAACCAATCTATATTTGATTACTACCCAGAGAGCAAGACGATCCCAGAGATAGAAAAACTTACCGAGGCAATAGTGAGGGCATGAGAATGGCATTAAAAAAGGATAATATGGCAGCCAGGGCCCGGGGACAAACACAAGACGCAGGTCTGCATATGAAAAATACAGGATCATTAAAACCTATGATTATAAGGTTGAGTGAATACGACAAAGAGAAACTTGAAATATATTTACAAAATAAAGGATTAAGATTAGGCACAGGGATCAGGATGATTATCAAAGAATACATGGAGCAAAAGGGTATTTGATAATAAAAAACTACTCGAGGGAAGGGGGTGCATAAAAATGGAAATATTGACAAAATGGGAAATAGCTGATTTTTCGGCTGAATCAATTATGGCCGAACTCGAAAAAATGAAAAAACCTTTTAAAGAACTAAGCACCAAAGAAAAAAAGGAGCTGGAAAGTAATATAGCGGAATTGATAGTGGACAACCTTAACGAACAAACAGATTAAAAAACATAGAAAGAACAATTGACAATACACTTGAATATAACTAAATTTAAAAAAAGAGAACCGATCTTTTAAAGTACAGGCTGTCTAAACGACATAACACGGAAGCAAAAGACCTGACAATACTAAGGCACGATTTCACGGAAAGATATGTGAATGAGTGCCTTTTTTTATTATATGGAGAATTTGTATTTTAATTGTTGTTTTTATTTTGTCATGGTATTGTAATAACAAAGGTGAAACCCCGGCAGGGTAAGTACCGGGGCTTCTTCAAAAAAACTATGCGAGAAAAACATGGTTATACAGGGTAAAAGTATACCGGCTTTTTAAAGAAAGGCAACAAAAAATCTATCACGCATAGTTTTACTAAGAAGAAAGCTCCCTGGTTTGCCCTGGCCAGGGAGCTATTTTAAATTTGCAGGAAGGATCAGGGCGTTGAAAACCGGACTGAAAGATTACACGAATGAGTTTGTGCAGCGCATGCCGAAATATGCGTTAAAAAGATTAGGTGGTAAACGGTGGACAACGGTCGATTCAAGCCTGGTTCCTCTTTCAGATTTCAGATTAAGAGAACACCTTCGCGGGAAAAGCGCAGTCGGCTGCATTGGCAGATGGTATCCCGGACACGCTGTCTTCGACATTGACAACAAGGATATTGAGTTTGTCTATGAGGTGCAGGATAAACTGGGTCTTAATGATCAGAACAGCCTGTTATGTAGCTCTGAATCCCCTGATAGTTACCACCTTATTTTCAGGCCTGTATATCGTAAAAAACCCCCCACATTAAGACTACTGAACGAAGTTATGAACCCTTTTGCAAAGGCACAGGGCATTGAGGCATACCCCACAGCAGAAAAGACTTGCAGACTGCCTTTCGGGCCGTCTCAAATGATATTAAACGAGGGCGGGGAGTGGATCGACAAATGGCAAAAAAAACTATACTGGTATAATAAACTTGATGAGTATGACCTTTCAGCGGTGCCATGCTGCACCCATGATCTAGAGTTTGAATACCCACAGAGCAAAGGAAAAGTATCGGCCTACCGGGAAGGAAAAGAATATTTCGAGCATGGATTACAAGGACCTTCTTCCAGAGAGCAAGGACAGTACCACGTAATTTACTACCTATGGCGTAAAAACGTACCGTTATCAACAACGATCGAGACAGTATGGCACTGGATCAAGACAAAACACAACGGCTATTCAAAAGACATTACAAGCAATCCCCGAGAGGTAAAGAAGCACATTGAACGGCAGGCTAAGATCATATATTCAAGATATGACCTGCCTGATGATACACATAACCTTTACGTCGGATTTGTAACGAAAGCGGATCTGCCGGCAATCCTCCACCACATGGACGGCAGCCTGCCGAAGAGCAGAACACTTTTCAATATAGTTAAATATTGTTATCCCAGGAGACTGAGAAGAAGGATAACTGTACACAGTGATTTGTTACAAGAATGGTCATCAAAAGGAACATATACGAAACGCCTTAGAGAGCTCCATAGCATGGGCCTGGTCAAAAGGGGCGACGGTTACGTAGTTGGCAAAAAGTCAAAAGATTTAGTGTTGAAATGGAAGTATAAGAGCCCAACTAAGGCTGTACTTATCGATGAACGTTCACCAGACACACTTGATGAGACAATAAAGGCCTGCATGACACAAGAAGAGACACGGACACTACTAAAGCAGGCAGGAGTCGACGGGCGCAATATCGGACACTGGATGAGGGTCATATATGAGGGTGATGTCATAAAACTAGGGAACATATAATTAACTCCTTTGAAGGGAATGTCACCAAACGACAAAACATATGATTAACACCTATGAGGGAAATGTCATAAAACTAGGGAACATATAATTAACTCCTTTGAAGGGAATGTCACCAAACGACAAAACATATGATTAACAC
>VRUI01000096.1 GCA_019456225.1 Planctomycetota bacterium
CCCGGGAACTCTGTAATGCTCTACACATAGCTAATTTCTGGTGCTGGATCTGGTCCGCCAGGGTGGACTTATCTAAGCAGGGTGGACTTATCTAAGGCGGTACCGGTACAGCTTAGATTAAATCAGGAAGGGGGTACTACATGATAGTAAAAGTCAACTGCCCTATTGCCGGCTGCGGCACCCAGGTACAGGTTCAAAATCTCCCCAAGCACCTTGAGAAAGTGCATGAGCTGGATGGTGAGCTGCTGCTCCGCTTACACCCGACCAGCCCGTACACTCATCAGCCTGAGCTGGAACCCGAGGCAGAGCCGGAAACGGAACCGGAGACGGAATCGGAAACCGAGCCTGAAGAATAGCCTGGCACACCGCTGGCCAGGGAGCATTTAGGGAGTGGCACACCGCTGGCCACGTCGCTGGCCACGTCGCTGGCGGCTTTACAAAATTGGCTCTTTTGTTAAGTTTTGAGCCTATGGCACACCGCTGCCCTACTCTCCGGATCCCTGGAATAAGGCAGCAGATCCCCGGCAGACTTTA
Organism: Planctomycetota bacterium; assembly: GCA_019456225.1. GTDB lineage: Bacteria > Planctomycetota > Phycisphaerae > Sedimentisphaerales > Anaerohalosphaeraceae > VRUI01. The sequence continues at coordinate 535 of VRUI01000096.1, forward strand.
CAAAAGTGCAAAGGGGTAAAGAAAAAATGAAGGATAAATGGCAGCCCTGGCGTGACGAGATCGAGCGTTTCAAAGCCAGGGAAACAGAGGGCTTAGACAAAGAACTCAAAGCCCTGGAAGCACACATTAAAAAGCTCCGGGAGATCTGCCCAAAAGATAGCGCAGGGTACCCGACTAATCGGGCACTTGCTTACCTCAATAAAGAGCAAATGCGTCTAAACGGAGCGAAAAGTTACCTGGCCAGCGTTTCTTAGGCAACCATACCGCACCAGGTCAAAATCTAGGGGGGTGTTGTGTTTTTTCCGACCGATACCATGAACCGCACCGGGTTAGAGGGCAAATGAGCCGGTTCCCACTTGTTAAGTACCAGGCAGAAAAAGACCTGCCGGAGTATCTTCAACCGGGGGAAGCCCGGCAGCTCATCGATGCCGCTGCCGGCAACCGGCATGGCGCCAGGGATCGACTTTTCCTGGACCTGCTCTTGCAGACCGGTATCCGGATTAGTGAAGCGCTGCGGACCACACCGAGGGACCTTACCTGGTTGGACCGGCAGCCGGTTTTGTGGGTCCGTAAGGGTAAGGGCGGTTGACGCTCTCAGATCAAAATTCAGCCGGCACCTGGTACTTCGGCATGGTCTAGTACCCCTGTTTTTGGCAGCCAAAAGTCCAGGAATATGCCACCCGGGGAGCTGCTTGAGGGGCGATATCTCCGGAGATCTGGGCATGATAAAAAATCGATTATTTGCCAGTCGGCATGAAGGGGGGGAATTATGGCCACAAATGGACATGAACCACCAATTAGCCTGAACCTTACCCCGGAAGTGGTAAAGCACCAGACCTGTGAATACTTGATTGAGGCTGGTGTTTTGCTCCGGAGCGAGGTACCCAGGTATAGAAAGGTCCTGGACACCTACGATAGCATGACGCTGCTCCAGGTTATGCTCGTTTCCTGGCAGCTGAGGGAAGCCGGTGGCGAGATCCTATCGCCTTAAGGACCGCCTCCCGGTTTCTTCTTTTGGTTCTTACCCAGGGGGATCCATGGTGTCAGGTCCAGCCCCAGGTAGCTGCCAACAATGACCAGCAGGATAATCCCGACGGTGCTATCGATACCCCTGACGAGCAGGATAATGCCGCCGATCACGCAAGCCAGGACAACCAACCCGGTCATTAGTGCTTGGATCGCCTTCACGCTCATTAGATCACTCCGTTATCTTGGCAGTATATTTGATATAGCAGCCACCACCATTAGGCACTACTATTTGGGAAGGGACATCTCTCACGATACAGAAGTAAAAAGTGCCTATCTTGCTATAAATACCCGTTTCCCTGACTGTGATACTTGCCCCTGAATTGTTGTTGAAGTTTCTCCAACAATCAAAGGTGCAGTCGGGATCAACTACCGTTACATCGGCATCAAAATTACAGGCTTGGTGAAGTAGCTGCCCCACACCTGCCCCCTCAAGGATTTGAGTGATTAGCTTGTAGTCAAGCATATCCATCGGGGTATTATCTGTCCCTAACACAAGCCCCCAATCAGTCTCACCGGCATTAGACATCACCTGCATATAGCTGGTCGTAATACTCCGAAGTGTGCCCCCCGTGTCTTTGACAACCGACCCGATAGAGATATTAAACTGTGATAGGAGAGCTTGAAGAAACTGCTTTACTGGACTGCGACTTAATTGCCGCTGTTGGTGGATGAGCTTACCTTCACTATTCCAAACACCGAGTTCTAGCCAAAAGCCTACCAAGACAGGTGCCGGTAAGTGTAACCTCTTATCGGGTGTCCATAATTTGTCTTTCATCACGGATAGCTCCCTAAAGATAGAAGTACAGTCGTAGTCATCATAGTAGCTGTTTGGTCTGCAATCGTGCTACCCCCACCTTGAAGGGTAGGGATAAACTCACCCATATTTGCTACTTGGTCGTCAATTCTACCCCCACCACCTAACAGCACGCCGATAATCTTCATCGTGAAGGTAAGGGCAGCGCCAACACGCCAAATAGCAAAGCCCTTTCTATTGCCATAAGCAAATCCTCTTTGTAAAAAGCCCATTGATTAACTCACTTTCCGGTAAGGAAGCGCAATTCTCCAGCCAGGCAGCCGGCAATATCGGTGGCAGTTCCATCAGTCTTTGCCTGGAGAAGAACCTTTTGCCCGGCGATGATCGGTAACTCTTTCCAGGGCAGCGTCAAGCTTTGGTAGATCTTTTTGTCCTTAAACTGCTCCTGGTCGGATATTGTCAGAACCCATTGAGTAGTATCAGGGCGGCTAGAATAAAGGCAGATCTCATTAAGGATCCCCTCAAAGCCAGCTTCAATTTCCCAGGAAAACACCGTCTTGTAGTTGGTGCTGGTTTCGGCATCCAGGTTGGCCAGGATAATGATTGGCTTTCGTGGTCGCAGCGGCTTTAAGAAGCGGATCAGAAAGGCAAAAAGCGGGTCCCAACAAAGAGACAGGATCGGCAGGCCTGGCTGTGTCTCCTGCCTGGTTTCCGGCTCTGCTAGTCCTAGAGCTGATCTTATGCTCATGCTGTCTCCTTTTCCGGTGCCTTCCTGCCGCCCAGGGCAAAGAGCAGCCCGATGATCAATAAGCCGGCGCCGAGTCCTACCAATGACGGCGCCGCTTCTTCAACCAGCTCCTCTATCTTATCGCCGGCTTTCCAGGTGATCTTTACTGCCTTGATGGTAAAGGCAACAATGACGGCAGCTGCAGCTGCTAACCCCATCGCAATCAGGATCGCTTGCCAATTAGCGGCGATAAAGGCGATCACGACTGCCCAAACAATAGGGCTCCCATGGGCGGCGTGTTCCACCTTGTAGGTGATAATGCTTTCCCCCGCGGGAGTCCTCTCAACCCGGGAGAAAATCCGGCTCTCTAGCGGTCTCCCCCCCTCATCAAAGATCTGCTCCCGGATCATCTGCTCGATGCCCAGGGCATCTTCAAGGCTTAGTTCCTCCCCGGCTTTTGCCTCCGCGGTGATGAGCTGGCAATCTTCCCAGGACTGCTCGGCGTCAGGGTACCGCTTTGAGGTTAGCAGCTGCCAATCTCCGACATAAGGGGGAACCGCTGGACCACGCACATAAAGGGCCTGATCAATTCCTGCCATGGTGCGCCCCCCTATGCTGTCTCTACCGTAACATCGAAGGTTCCATCATCGTGGCAGTCTATACGGACCTTGTACTTATCGCCACTCTGAAGGTGCCGGGCCTCCATGGTGAAGGAGCCAGTTTGCCAGGACCCGGCAAAGCTCACATTCCCGGAAGCGTTAGTCAACAGGGTTTCCATGCTGGTAGGGAGCTGCCACCACTCGCCCAGGAACTTGAGCTCAACCTCGACCTCACCGGCGGTAGCCTTGCGCCAGGTGCCGCTGCCGGCTGGAGCCTCAACGAATACCCTACCCGAGAACTGCCAGGAGACACCAACCTGCGCTCCCTCAACATAGAGGGCTTGATCTACTACAGGCATAATTCACCCCCTATATTTAGACTGTGAGCAGCTTGGACACCCGGCGGCAGTCAATCTCAAAGCGGGAGTCAGTAGGATCAAGAGACTTGGCATTCTCCGGGACCACATAACAGATCAGCTTCTCTTTCTCGGAGACGGCGAATTTGTCCCTGAACCGCTTGAGCATGTTCTGATCGGCAAAGTCTTTGAGGGTGGCGTAGGTGGTAACGATCCGGTTGAGGGTGATATCGCCGGCGCTGTCAATGTGAACGATCCTGACAGCTACACCGGCGGAACACTCTGCCGGGGCTACCTCATTGTCCTCAAGGTAAGCTGCCAGGGTAGCAATCGGCAGGACCACAACTGTTAAACCTACCGGGCATAGGTACTCAAAGAGCTTTGCCTCGGTAACGCCATCGCCGCTGCCCACGGCGGTGGCGGTGCCCAGGGTAACGCCTGGTGTCCCCTGGTTGATGCTGAAAGGGACATCAATCCACTTTCTCATTGTCGTTTAACTCCTTCTATGTTTATTTTTTGGGGGGCGGTTAAACTATCCCCATGAAGATCAGGTTATTCCGTACTTAGCGGCCAGGTAAGCATCTTCGCTTTCATCGGGGCTGCCCTGGTTGCTGGCTGCTTTGGCAGCTGCGGCTGCCGCGGCGGCTTCCGTTGTCGTGGTAGTACCGCCCTTCCCGATCTGCCCAAAGAGGCCCTCGATCGGCTGCCGGACCAGCTGACCTATGGCGGCGATGAGCATACCTTCGCCAAAGGAGCCCATCCTCTCACCACCTTGGCCAGCCAGCCAAAAGCCGATAAACGCTGCCGCTATATCCGGCGTAATACCGGCTTGTGGCGCCATCCCGGCCACCATGCCGGCGACTATCCCCTTGCTGCCGGCGCCGGCGCCAAGCCACATTAAACGGTTTAGATCTACTTGGTTAGGCATGATCGACTATTACCCCCTTTCTCAGCATTTTCCGGAGAAGCGCACACCTTTAGAGGTCTTGCAGTATTTCATGCCTTTCCTGGTGCAGCGGCACTCCCCGTCTCTCATTGGCGTTCCTTTCCCCTTCTTTGCCATCTGATGCCCTCCTCATGGAAACATTTTGATCTGGGTAGGTGGAATATACGCTCTGCCAACACAACCGTACTGTGTCCGGCAGCTGGATATTCTCCCGCGCCGGCAGGACTGAAATTCACCTTTAGATCTCCCGGCACAAGCCCTGGATGCCGGAGCGAGACAACCCCTGGCAAAAGCGCCCTTCCCATTAGGTAGGGTAATGCAGCTCGCCACTATTGATCACCCCCTTCCGGCGCTATTCTGAAAAGCTAAACTTGACATTACTTCTCATTTTGACCACAATTATAGAAACTCGTCAAACACAATAAACTACAAAAAGGGGGTATTATGGCTAACAAAGATCCCGTCACGAGGATCGTCAACATACCGGCTCAGTTCCTACCCCTGATAGAAAAGGAAAGGGAGCGCCGGGGCTGTTTCAGCATGCATGAGTGCATGGGGCATATTCTGAAAGACTACTTCGGCACCGATGGTCTGAAACCCCCGGTCCCGGAGAAAGAAAAAGTCATAAAGGGGGTGAAGCTCAATGCCTGAGAAGAAAGTACAATGCCCACATTGTAGCGAGATCTTTCAGCTGGAGCTGCCGGCTGTTTCAGCTGATCAGCTCACAAAGGCAGACCTGGAGGCAATCCTGAGTAAAGCACAAACACCCGGGAACCTCGATCACCGGCACAAAACAGCTGATGAGTTCCTGGATTGCCCGGAGTGCCATTTGTGGTTTGATAAGACAGCGCTCCGGTACCAGGTGACAGAAAAGGAGCCGGAGAAAGAGCCGGAAACTAAGCCGACAGCTAAACCAGCTCTCGGCTCTATTTTTAAGTAAGGGGGTGAGCATGAGCAAGAATGATGAAAAACCCGAGGCACAGGAACCCTCTATCGAGGAGCTGCTTAACGATCTGCCGATAAAAAAAGAACAAAAGGAGCTTCTGGTTAAACTGATCAGCGGCGTGGCTGCTAATCTTCAACAGGTCGGCACCAGGTTAGACAGCCTGGAAAAGCAGCCGGCACAGCCGGCAGCTGAGAACCCGGATCTTTACGATGGATTATCCGCAGAGCAAAAGTACCAGGTACTTATGGCTAAAGCGTCAGCGCCGGCAGCGACAGCTCAACAGGGTTTATTACAAGCCCTGTTATCACGATCCAGCGGCGGCAGCGGTGGCGGTGATCTTGCTGCCCTCGCTAAGAGCGCTGAAAGTATCACGGCGCTTAGAGCTATCCTGACGCCGGAGGCCTCACCGATCCAGGTGGCCATGGAAAGAGCCCAGGTATCGCAGATCATATCTCAAACCAGGTTAATGAATAAAGTTGCCGGCAAAGAGACAAGCGACTATCTGGACAAACTTGAGAAAAGTCTTGCCGAAGAGGAAGAGACATGAGCCGCAATCCCCTAGTTACCTGGCAGTATGAGCAGATAGAGGCTGAGTGCGCTCTGCTCACCGGACACGCCACCGATCCGGCATGCCCCTGTGAAAGCGACACAGAGAATTGTATCCGGAAGCACCTATTGACCATCGAGGCACTAGCAAAGGAGACTTATCCCATGGACATTGGCGATCAGGAAAAACAAGGCATGGCTGACCTGGCTGATCAGGCTAGAACCTGGCGCAAGCAGATAGAGCAGTACACCATCAACCCCGGCTCCCCGGAGCCGGCTAACCCTGGTGAACCGATCAGGACTGAGGAGCTGCACAATGGCGCCGGTGAAGTGAGGATCTACAAGGAGCAGGGGGAGTTTTACCCGGGGAGCTTACGGACCATAAAGCCGGATGAAGAAACCCTTGTCCTGGTGGGCTGCCCGGTAGATCGCGCTGCCTGGCAGAATGAGGAGTGCCTTTGCCGGGATACCGGGGAAAGGGGGTGCCTGGAGCTGCACTCAATAACTAAAACATAGGAGGTAAGTACCATACTGAAAATAGCTGAGAGGCTTTGATGACTAATGACAGGAACTCAGAACTGATGAGACGAGACATCCTATATATGTTATGTGAAGTAACAAATATAGTGCGACCCTATTTACTTGCCCGGGGGATGTAGAAGCTCTAACCCTTCTAGCCCCCCTTTCTTATGGGGTCGCACCAAAGGAGGTGCGACACGGAAACATTAACAACTCTAACAAAAGACCCGGCAATTTGTCAAGTCCCCCCAGGAGAAATTTCTCATTCGCCCCCGGAGCAACCACCACTGGCACACCGTAACTCTTCTTATCCACTTACCCCTGGTAATACTGGTATCAAGAAAGAACCAGATACCAATAGAGATCTATACAGTTACGGTGTGCCAACGCGCAGGAAGATCCTCACCTGCGAGCTCTACAACAAGCGTTTTGATGAGATCCGGCATTACCTGGATAGAAACATCGGCTTGACCCTGGCTGAGCGAGATGGCATCTTAAGGCTGCTCCGGATCTATGCCTACTATGGCAGAGTGTACCCCAAAGCCTCACAGGTTGCCGATGATTTCGGGAACATGGTACCGGGCTGCTCCAAGCGCAGTTTTTGGAGAGCCATCGCCAAGCTCCGGGAAAATGGGTTGGTCCAGGTCCATAATCGATATCTGCATGGCCGGCAGATCTCCAACTGCTACCGGCTGGATAAACTCATTCTCTGCCTGGCGCGGTGGCTGCTTGAGCATGGTCCGCGGTACCTGAACTTGCTGAGCTTACCCCGGGAACTCTGTAATGCTCTACACATAGCTAATTTCTGGTGCTGGATCTGGTCCGCCAGGGTGGACTTATCTAAG
>VRUI01000097.1 GCA_019456225.1 Planctomycetota bacterium
CTTGTATCATGCTTTGAGGAAGTCCAGCTATAGCCCAAAGTGAATCTGAATTGGATAAGCATGTCTTAATCATACTCACTCCATCCTCAAAAGGAATATCCCAGAATGATCGATACTCCTTAATCCAGCTGAGCTTGCTCTGATCAAGAATTTCAAGAAAAACCATATCTGGGCCACCATGTTTTTTGTAGTCAGGAACCCCTATAGAATAAGGATTAAGGTACTGCATTTCAATATAGAATGCGTGTTTGAAATTTGAAATTGCTAACCCAAGTTTATCTGTTGAATTAGGCCTAAAATTGAAATCCTTTGTCGTATTATAAGGTACGTGGTACGCTGTAAGAATTCCGAAACGGTCTCCACACTTTACGAAAGTTCCAGACCCAAATGGCTGGTTTTCGTATATTAGTACTGTAGAATGATTCCCAATAAACTTCGTGGGCTTTTCTAACCTCTCACGCGGGATCTCGCCAATATTAAATTTGAATTTATCTACCATAGGCCTGCTTCTTTAAATTCTCTGTGTTCTCTGTGCCCAGTGGCTAAGTGAACGACTCCATCTTCTTTTCGCAACTTGTCTGCGTCTGTTTGGTTAGGAAAATTAAAGGGGTCCGGTACTTTTTTATGTGAACTCATTCACAATCCCTTTTTTAAATCACTTTTTTTAAACAACATCGGCTCCGCCGATTCCACAGCTAACAGCTAATAGCTAACGGCTAAATCCCAAATCTCTCTATCACAAATTCAAAATCCAATAAAATCCAACGGCCAACAGCCGCTTCCCACCACCTTGTCACTTTCCCACCTGTTACTTTTCACCTCTCCAAACTACCCGCCAATCCCCAAAAAGTAAAGAGCAAAACCCCCAAAAAATAAAATCTTCTCTCTTTTTACTCGTTGTCCTCTGTGGCAAATCTTTTAAAAAAATCCGCGTTAATCTGAGCCTGAAATTTCTTCGTGTCCCTTAGTGTCTTCGTGTCTTGGTGGTGAAAAAACACAAGCAAAACAACACCAAATCCGACCGTTCGTCGTACCCCGTAATAAAGGTATTCTACCGTTGTTGAATTTAGTTTACCTCTGAAAAAGGGGTCAAAAAAAGTTAAAAAGCGCGCACTTTTACCCAAAAAAAGTCAAAATATCTGTTTTTTTCGCGTTTTCGTTCAATTAATTTCAATTAATTTCAAAAAAAAACGCCCAAAACCATAGGTGGGAAATGTCGACAATGTCCGGAACCAGGGCATTTTACAAACAAAAACACTTTCCGCTTGAATCTCCACAGATACCGAATATAATATATATACGCAATTTGTAACAGCTAATACGCTAAGGAAAGCATGACACATATTACAGGGAAGTACCATTTCATAGGCATCGGCGGCATCGGTATGAGCGGCCTCGCAAAGCTCCTCATCCGCAGCGGCTCAGCCGTAACAGGCTCCGATCTGGAGGAGACCGAAGTTGTCGTCAATCTCAGAAACATGGGCGCAGACATCAAAATCGCCCATTCTGCCGAAAATATCGCCCTCCCCGTCCAGGCCGTCGTCATCTCTGCGGCGATCAAAGAATCAAATCCAGAGCTGATCTACGCCCGCCAAAACGGCTGCAAAGTCTACAAATATGCCGAGATGCTAGGCGCAATGATGGACGAATACGACGGCATCGCAGTCTCCGGCACCCACGGCAAAAGCACAACAAGCGGCTGGCTCGCCCACCTGCTAACCGCCGCCAGCCAGGGCCCAAACTTCATAGTAGGCGCCGATGTAGCCCAGCTAGGCGACTCCAGCGGCACAGGCCCGGGCAAATCCTTCATAGCCGAAGCCTGCGAATACGACCGCAGTTTCCTCAATATCAGCCCAAAAATCGCGGTTATCCTCAATATCGACCATGACCACCTCGACTATTACAAAGACATTAATGACATAATCGACGCGTTTACAGAATTCGCATCCGGCTCTAAAGACGGCGGGCTGGTAATCGCCAACGGCCAGGACAGAAACGTCGCCGCCCTGCTGAAAAGGCTGCCTGAGGGCCTAAAAACGCAGACTTTCGGCATGGACTGGAACTGCGACATCTCGGCTCACAACATCGATATCGTAGACGGCCTCTACCACTTCGACGTATACCTCGGCGGTCAGCTGCTCGGCAGAACAAAGATCTCCCTCCCCGGCGAACACAACATTATGAACTCGTTAGCCGTAATATCCGCAGCAATCGCCTCTGGCGCTACCGCAAACGCGGTTTTAAACCTGCTCGACGGCTTCACAGGCATCGACCGCAGGCTAATGTTCAAGGCCGAGCAAGACGGCATCACGATCCTGGACGACTACGCCCACCACCCGACAGAGATCCGCGCATCGCTCGGCGCGATCCGCCAAAAATACAAACCAAACCGCATTTTATGCATCTTTCAGCCGCATCAGTACAGCAGAACCAGATTTTTACTTGATGATTTCGCAGAAAGCTTTAAGCTAGCCGATATAACGATCGTGCCGGACATATATTTCGTCCGTGACACGGCAGCAATGCGTAAAGAAGTAAACTCCGAGGTCCTGGTCGAACGTATCCGCGGCAATGGGTGCCAGGCTCTCTTTATTAAAAACTTTGACAGTATTTGCCAATACCTCAAAACTATTGTAAAAACCGGCGACCTCATAGTGACTATGGGTGCCGGTGATATATGGAAGGTTGCAGATGAATATATTCAGTGGCTTAGAACAGATAGTTAAAACCGATATTGCTCTTGCTAACTATACGTGGTACGGCGTCGGCGGTAATGCCGATTATCTTATCACTCCCAATACGGTTGAGCAGCTTACCGACGTTGTAAAACGGTGCAGCGAAAACTCGATACCGCTGCGTGTGATCGGGGAGGGTTCCAACCTGCTTGTCAGCGACGAAGGCGTCAAGGGCGCAGTGATCAAACTCGAAGGCGACATCTTCGGCAAGGCGCGGTTCGAAGAACAAACCGTATGGGCGCCGGCGGGTGTGAACCTTAGCAAGCTGGTGCTGGAGTGCGTGCGCAAAGGGCTTGGCGGGCTGGAAGCTCTTACCGGGATACCGGGCTCTATCGGCGGTGCGGTTCGGATGAACGCAGGCGGCAAGTTTGGTGATATCGGTGCGGCGGTCGAAAGCGTTATGCTGATGGACAACGAGGGCAGTATCTATGAGAGGGCCAAGCCCGGGCTGGTGTTCGACTATAGAACGACGAATATTACGGCAAACATTATTCTCGAAGCGAAACTGCAGCTTGTCGAGTCTGACCCGGATCAGCTTTTGAAAACTACCAAGGAAATCTGGATCTATAAGAAGAACTCCCAGCCGCTGACAAACAAAAATGCCGGGTGCGTGTTTAAGAATCCGAGAGCACTTTCGGCTGGTGCGATGATCGACCGGGCCGGGCTGAAAAACCTGAAGATCGGCGGCGCCGAAGTCAGCGACAAACACGCCAACTTCATCATCACACACGAAGGATGCACGGCGGCGGATATTTTGAGGCTTATCGAGACAGTACAGCAAAGGGTTAAAGAGAGTTGCGATATTGAGCTGGAAATGGAGATTGAAGTTTGGTAAGTGGGAAGTGGGAAGTGGGAAAAAAACGAATATCCAATATCCAACACGGAATATCGAATGATGAATAAAAAAAGGGGACAGGTACAACCTGCCTTCGACAGAACGTAGCCAGTCCCCCTTTTTCCATTGGTTATTGGTTATTCCTTGTTCGTTATTGGATATTCGAGTTTGCTAACAGCGTGGGCACGGCCCACCCTATGGAGTTTTTTATGTCGTTTGACAATTCTATTAAGGTTTGTGTTTTGATGGGTGGGGTTGGGGCTGAGCGCGAGGTTAGTCTTGACAGCGGGGCTAATATTGTCGCGGCTATACGAGGGGCTGGGATCGAGGTTGTTGAGTTTGACATCACTCCCGATGATATGTCTATTCTTGACGATACTTCCATCGATGTGTTTTTCCTGGGGCTGCATGGCAAGTTCGGTGAGGATGGTCAGCTGCAGCAGATTCTTGAAGACAAAAAGCTTGTCTATACCGGGTCCGGGCCGAAAGCAAGCGCCGATGCGTTCGATAAGGTTATCAGCAAGGAGATATTTGCAAAGGCAGATATTGATCTGCCTCTGCATGTATTAGTCTGTGATGGCGACAGTGCCGATGAGCTGGCCGGAAAGCTCGATAAGATCAGCGATAAGTTTGTGGTCAAGCCGGTCAAGCAAGGCAGCAGTGTCGGTGTTGAGATCATTGAAGGCTGCGTGGCGGCAGCGGAGGCGGGGCTGGAATGCTTTGGAGAGTTTGGCGACTGTATGATCGAAGAGTTCATCGACGGGCGCGAGATAACGGTCGGAATACTCAACGGAACCACCCTGCCGATAACGGAGATCGTCAGCAAGACGAAGTTCTATGACTACCAGGCGAAATACCTCGACGACGCGACGGAATACCTCTTCGATACGATAACCGACGGCGAGCTGATCGAAAAGATAAACCGGTCGGCACTGGCGTGCTATAACTCACTCGGCTGCAGACACCAAAGCAGGGTAGATATGATACTAACTGAAGACGGTGTGCCGTATGTTTTGGAGATAAACACACTGCCGGGGTTTACGGGCCACTCGCTTTTGCCGATGGCTGCGAAACGGGCTGGGATGTCAGGCAGTGAATTATGCTGTGAGATCATTGGTTGCAAGTGATTTTTTTATAACCACGGATTTCGCGGATTTCGCGGATTATTTTTTGAAATTAAAAATATTGGTTGGCGTTGAGGTTCATTGTATTTTTGAAGTCTGATCGGGCAGCTTGCGCTGCCGCGCTTTTAAGGTGATCTTTTTTACTGGTGATTGGAGATTTCAGATGACTAAGAAGAAATTATTTGGTGTTTTGTTTGGTGGGTTTTTTGTTTTGTTGATCGCTGGTGTGTGGTTGTTTTTTTGTCCTACCAGTCCGGTTAACCGGAGGTCGGCAATCAGGACCGCGAGAGAGTGGGCTCGGCTGGCGGCATTTCCGGAATCGGATGGGCGGATCGATGTTGAGATTGGCGGCAGCGCTTTTTCGCGTGAATTTATTATCGAATTTACGGGCTCTGCCGATGATATTGCCGATTGGATCAAGGCGTCGCCGGGTACAAAAGATGTAATACCTGTCACTAACGCAGACGGTTCTGTTCTGTATAAAATCCAGCCGTCAGGCGGGGCGCAGTTTGCCGAAGTGATCTTGTATGACAACGGAAAATCTGTCCGCATACGTACCTTTTGGAGTTGAAATGGGTAAATAGGAAGAAAACTTCTTGCTTTGGCGGCTTTTTTTGATATACTTTACATCTAAATGTACTTAAACCGGCTTTATTTTCTTATTTGGCGGGCATTTGTATGCAAACCCGGAACATTAAAGGATTTACTCTGATCGAACTTTTGGTGGTTATCGCCATTATAGCCCTTCTTCTTGCCATATTAATGCCTTCATTGAAAGCGGCGAAAAAACGCGCCCAGACATTAGTTTGCCTCAGCAATCTCAAGCAGATAGGAATGGCTGCGAATTTGTATGCGAACGATTATGATGATCGCATACCACGCGGAGCTGGGGGAGGTAACGATGTGCTCTGGTTTATAGAATTTCTGCCCTACGTTGGACACGGCAAAAATGTTAGCGACTATAAGCAGGTCGATATTTATAAGTGCAAGTCGTTTCCGAGGTCCGGAACAGGCATTGGCGGAATACCAAACTCGCGGCAGACGGTGTGCTATGTGATTAACGGGTGGGAGTTCGACAATTCCAGCGATACAACGGGGCATTCGATAACCAAATCAAGCAAAGTAACCTCCTTTCGAAGGCGAGCGTCAATTGCATATCTCACCGACAACGAATCCGGCGAATGGCGTCCTGTCATAGAAAGCGAAGATAGCGCTGATCTGTCAAGGTTGGATATTTTCATGCCGTCACACCTTCCAGACTCCACCGATGAAACCGGACTTACATCAGGCCGCCGAATCGCAAAAGATCGTCACAAAGACGGGTGTAATGTTCTTTTTCTGGACTGGCACGCGGAATCGATGAAAGCGGAAGATATAACGATTAAAAACTTTCGCTACAAATAGACCGCCGATGCTGGAAAAGTCCTATTTATAAATTTGTCTTGTTTTTAGTTACTTTCGGGGGTATGGTACTATTGGTTGCAGGTTTGAAGGTGACAAGTGACAAGTGCGAAAGTGACAGGTTTTAGGATTATCATTGGCTAAGAAGAAGAAAAAAACAAGTTTGGGGCTTTTTGGTCCTAAGAAGAAGAAAAAAAAGAAAAAGACCAAGGCCCAGGCCAAGGCGGGCAAGGAAGCGACCGTAAAGAGAATACGGATATTTTCTGTGATCTTCGTTGTGGTTTTCGCGGCGGCGGCTGTTTGCGGGGGATTTTTCTACCTTGAGAAATATGCCAAAAGGGTTTCGCCTGTCGCGCTGCGAACGGGTCAACTGGTATTTCCGCATGATAACGTTCCCGAATGGTTTAACGAGGAACTTGCCGGGCTGATGAGGGATACGGCAGGCGGGAGAGAATTCGAGCTTAATGAGAAGTCGGCAAAGACGGTGGGTGAGAAACTTTCGACACTGGCGTGGCTTGATGGGCTGAAGGTGCAAACAACAAAGGATTCGCTGCGTGTGACGGCGAAATACCGCAAACCGATCGCGATGATCAAGCTTGGCGATGAAAAATACTGCATCGATAATAATCTCGTTGCGATGAGATATTTGAAGATTTTAAAACTTCCGATAGTTGAGATCACAGGTTCAACGCTTGACAACATCGTAGATATCTACGTTCAGGAAGATATCGAAGCTGCTGTGAAACTGATCCGTGCATTGTCGTTGATGGATAAGGAAATCAAACCCAAACCGCCGCTGCTCGAAGATATCGCACGAATTGACGTTAGCAATTTTGACGGCAGAAATGACAGATCAAAATCAAAATCACATATCAACCTCTACATAAAAGACGGTAAGCATATCTTCTGGGGTAACGCACTGGGGAAAACGACCGGAAAGATCGAAGCTACGGATGAGGAAAAACTTTCTTCGCTGTACGACTTATATGTCAGGAACGGGAAAAACAGCCTGCTGGACAGGGACTTTACCTGGATCGATCTGCGCAACCCCAGGTAAGAGACGGCATTTCACGAAACGCAAAAGCGTGAGAGCGCAAAAGCTCCGAATAGGGGTTTTCGTATTGATCTGTCTATACTAAAGCGAATTCGGGCCCCTTGCGCTGCCACGCTCTTGTTGGGGTTTTCGCATTGTATTGCCGCCAAACAGACTCACTCACATCCCATATCGCAGGTTTGACAATCGGCTAATCATACGGTGTAATTTACTACTGAAAAAAAGCCTAATGCTCGCAATGTTTTTGTGAAGATTGACGATAAGTATATTGTCGGATGGGACGGCTGGCCGGAGCGATGCGAAGGTCATCTGTGCTGCGGATTATGTAAAAGCATAATAACCCACCATGTCTGTTCTGCATTGACGGGGCAGACATGCCATCCACACTATTACTGACAGTTTCAGGTTCCATTTTTTCTTTTTCGGGCAGGCCGCAATGGCCTGCCTCTTTTTGTCGAGTAGACATAATATGGTCCTTCATTTAGATTTAATTTGTTTTCTCTGTTTCTCTTGCCTTTCGGTA
>VRUI01000098.1 GCA_019456225.1 Planctomycetota bacterium
TTTGGCCATAGTAAGTACCTTTCAATAATAGGTTAACAAATCTATGACCATTTACACAGTTTATTTCACACCCTCGCATCTTCATTTTGATCTGTCTTGTCGTACACGTCCTTGCCGCCATCTGGGTCTACCAGGACATCCGTGACAGGAAAAAAGGTTCAGGACTATGGGTCATCATAGCCATTCTTTCAGGCCTTCTGGGAACGCTTGTATACGCAGTAGTAAGAATAGGCGACGCAAAAAAAACAGCCTAAACAAAACAGTCTGCCGGCATGGGTGATTTTTTCTTCACCCATGCTGAAGATGCTTTTTAGTTTTAAATCTTTTCTCTTTTTTCCTCTGTGGCAAAATAACCGCCAGAAACATAACTGCCATAACAAGAGTTGCAAGCAAACCTCAACAAAACACGCAACGACAATATTTTAATTTTAATCCGTGTAATCTGCGTAATCCGCGGATTAATAATCTTTACCATAATCCCGGATCATTCGCCGAAGGACAAAACTCAGCAATCGGACAATTCCCGCAATCCGGCTTTCTTGCCTTGCAGATATTCCGCCCGTGCCAAATTATCAGATGGCTGAACATCGTCCACCCGCCCAATCGCTTTTTCGGAACGATCTCCATAAGATCATATTCGAGTTTAACCGGGTCAGTGTTTGCTGACAATCCCAGCCGACGGCTCAAACGGATAACATGCGTATCGCAGGTGATCCCCGGCGTGTTGTAAGCGTTGCCCAGTATGCAGTTAGCTGTTTTCCTGCCGACTCCCGGAAGTTCCAGCAGCTCTTCCATGGTATCCGGAACCTTGCCGCCGTGTTCTTCGATGATCGCCTTTGCCGCACCGATGATGTTTTTGGCTTTGTTCTTGTAGAACCCCGTAGACCGAATTTCCTGCTGAAATACTTCGATATCGGCAGCGGCAAAATCAGCGGCATTCTTATACTTTTTGAACAGATCCTTAGTAACAATATTAACCCGAACATCCGTACACTGCGCAGAAAGGATCACCGCCACAAGCAGATGGACAGGAGTATCAAACTCCAAAGCGATCTTAGCATCGGGATAAGTCTTCTTCAAAATAGGAAAGATCTTATCAACCCGTTCTTTAGCCTCAGCCTGAACAACCTTAAGTTTCTTCTTCCTAACACTTTTCTTTTTCGCTGCCTTCTTCGCCATCAAATCCCTCTGCATCTATCACGGAAAATTTTTGTTGGTTATTGGTTATTCCTTGTTCGCTATTGGATATTCGCTTTGTCCCCTATTATTTTAAAGGTTCCATAATTTCATAATGTGTTACTTAGCGAGTTATTTTTTGTAGATTTCCAGCCGGGTCTTGTACTCACTCCGCTTGCATCCTGGAGCCAGATCGAATGCTTTTTGCTGGGTGGCGATGGCTTCTTCAATTTTGCCTGTCTTGTATAAAGCCATAGCATAGGTATCGAGGATACCGCTGTCTTTGCCTTTAGTAATGGTATTGGCTATGGCTGCCGCTTTGATGGCAATTTCGTAGTCGCGTTTTGCATCGTCAATATTTTTTTTCGTCATGATATCCCATGCAAATTGGCTTATCATCATGTGATTGTTCGATTCGATGACCTTTTCAGCTATCGGGCGTGTCTGTTCAATCGTCGCTGAGCTTGAAACGGCGGCGAAGTATTCATCAAAAAGCTTTTTCAGCTCGCCGTCGGCCTCTTTTCTTTCGTCTTTGCCCTTTGCGTCGGCCTTTAGAACCAGTTCAGCCGGTTCTGCCCTAGCGGGTACATTTTCGGCGGGCGCCTTTGCAGCCGGTTTCTCTTCGGATGGCCTATTCTCAGCGGGGATTTGTTTTTCGCTGCAGCCGACAAAGAGTATACTGGTAATCAGGATAATTGTGAGAGTTGATCTGTTTGCTGAAAATTTCATTTGGACTGGCCCTTTCATTATGGTAATTATTGCTTATCAGTTTCGTAGGATGGGTAAAAATCTGTTCTTTTACCCATGCCATAATTTAACTCTTTTAAATCTTTTCTCTTTTTTTCTCTGTGATCCTCTGTGTCCTCTGTGGCAAAAAAGAAAAACAAGCCCAACTAACAAAAGTTGTAAGCAGCATTTCACAAAACACAAGATGCTGTTTTTAACTTCATCATTGGATATTCATTCTTTTACCGCTTTTCGCTTTTTCCTATGCCGCAGAAAAAGAAAAACAATCACGACCAACAAACCTGCCAAAACATAGTACACTAAATAATCATCACTCGAAGCCCCGAATACCTCATAGAGCCAACCTTTAAAATACATACCAACACGGCGTACTTCTTTTCCATCCGGCAGATAGATCATCGTAAACGGGATCGCCGGTTCTTTATATTTTTCCCTGATATCCACCGCAGCCGCCGACCCTTTTATACCGATATCAGCCAGGTAAGGCCGAACGCCTTTTTCTTTAAGGAAATCAGCGACTTCTTTTTTACTGTATACAAACTTGTCGATCACCGTGCATGTCGTACACCATTTAGCCGTAAACTTTATCAGCACCGGCCGTCCTTCTTCGATGTCCTTAGATATCGCGGCCCGATCATATTCCAGCCAGTCGACCGCTTTTTCGTTTGGCGGCGAAAACAGCAGCCAGCCGGTTCCAACCGCTATAATGACCGCCACGGCCCGTATCACAAGCTTATGCTTGAATGTTGTCGACAGGGTAACCCATCCCCACATCCACACCGCAAGCGAAAGAAAGACCGCAAAGTACAGCGTGTTGATCCATAGCTCTTCCGGAACCGCCGCCAAAAGTTTAACCGCGATAAGCAGCATCAAAAATCCAAGGATATATTTTATATGATCCATCCACCCGCCGGGTTTCGGCAGGTTGTTAAGAAGCCCCGGTATCGAAGTAAGCACAATAAACGGCACCGCCATCCCCACACCGATCAGCATTATAGTAAACGTCGCAAGCCCAAGCGTCTGACTTTGTGCCCACGCAAACGCTGCCGCAAGAATCCCAAATCCGCAGGGAGTGCTAAGAAGGGCAAGCAAAAATCCCATCCCGATAGAACCCGAAAATCCTTCGCCGCTGCTCGTCTTACCCGAAACAGAAGACGGCAGTGTAAAAGTAAACAAACCGAACATAAACAAACCCATCACGACCATCAGCATCGACAGGCCGATGTTAAACGCCGGCTCCTGGCTAAGGGCTCCCCACTCCATTATCTGGCCGAAACTGACTCGCAGTACAATATTGACGCCTGCGATTATCGCAAAGAAAAGAAGTATCCCGATAGAAAATCCGATTCCCATCCCGATCGATTTACCTCTGCTTTTACCGGACAAACTCCACAGCCTGGCAATAATGATAGGAAGGACCGGCCAGACACACGGCATAACATTCAGCAGCAAACCCGCAAGCAGTGCCAGCGAAAAAGCAATAGGCATCGTTAAATTGGATTTGGCAATAATATCATCCTCGTCTCCGCGCTCAGTCATATCTTCAGCATCGGCCGAAGGAACCTCAAACGCCGCATCAGGCATTATCGCGTCCGGATCGATATCGATTGTCGTTGTCAAAATCTCGCCGTCAAGAAACTTACACAATTTCTCGCAGGCGGCACCTTTGACCGTAACCTTTATGGGGAAGGATTTTTTGGGTGCATCAATATCGCCGCTGATCTTAAACGGTATATAGACAGTAAATTTCTTTTCGTATACGCCGTAAGTGCTCTTGTCGAACTCATCGTAGAAATCGCTGGGCTCAGGGAAGATCGCTTTGCCGAATTCAACTCCTTCAGCCGATGGAGTAATGGTAAGCTGCCCTTCGGGGATCGTATCTTCCTCGGCATAGTAATGCCATCCTCCGGAAGTATCGAATACTATAGCCACTGCCGAATCTGCACCGGGCTTTACAACTCCATGCTGGACGGTAAGCTTAAAACTGCCGAAATCTTTGTCGGTGAAAGTATCGTTTGCGATATCGATGCTTCCCGGAGCCTTGAATCCCCCGGTCGGCGATCCACCGAATATGTCTTCCGCAAAAACGCTGCCGCAGACTACCGGCAAAGTCAGGGTGATAAGAAAAATAAATGTCTTTCGCATGCTAAAGCCTCATATTTTTAATCAACAATTAGTAAATTCGTACGTAGTCATAAGTAGTTTGTTCTGAATAGTCGAATTATTATATCAGTTTATATATTTGTTAGCGTGATGCAATTAAAAAAACAAACTTGCTAATACTATCGGCTCGAATGGTCCGATATTATGATTTTGCTCAAAATATACTGCAAAAGCAGTCAATGTGCTTTAGAAAGGCATCTTGATAGCCGAATTAACCAAATATTGTTTATAAATCCGAGAAAAAATAGAACCGGAGTGACTAAATGAATCCATTTGCACGAGAGAAATTGGCAGCAACACTGTTCAGGCGTTTCGAAGGAAACCCGATACTCACCACTGAAAACTGGCCTTATCCGATAAATTCAGTATTTAACCCGGCAGCTATCAAGTTTAACGGCGGGATAATGCTCTTAAACCGCGTTGAAGAGCTCCGCGGGTTTTCGCATCTGACCTGCGCAAGGAGCGAGGACGGACTGACAAACTGGATCATCGACGAAGTCCCCACCATGCGAGCTGACCACACTACTAACGAAGAAAAATGGGGTCTGGAGGACCCGAGGATAGTCTGGCTCGAAGAGCAGAAACAATACGCGATAACATACACCTCATTCAGTGAAGGCGGACCGATCGTTTCGCTGGCGATAACCAAGAATTTCAAGTCGTTTGCCCGTCTTGGCGGACTCCTGCCGCCCGAGGATAAGGACGCGTGTCTTTTCCCGCGACGTTTTAACGGCCGTTTTGCACTTATCCACAGGCCGATCGTCCGCGGCGAAGCCTATATCTGGCTCAGCATGTCGCCGGACCTGAAGCACTGGGGCGACCACCGGGTTCTGCTGAAAACGAGGATGGCATACTGGGACGGTGCCCGCATTGGCCTGGCCTGTCAGCCGATAGAAATACCCGAAGGATGGCTGCTGATCTACCACGGGGTAAGAAGAACCACCTCAAGCCAGATCTACAGGACAGGAATGGCACTGCTCGACAAAGAAGAGCCCTGGCGAGTCCTTAGAAGGGGAGAAGAATGGGTGCTCGGGCCAAAGGAATCTTATGAGCGAATCGGAGATGTAAGCGATGTAACGTTCGTATCCGGCGGGGTAATCATGGAAGACAGCAACGAGCTGTACCTCTACTACGGAGCAGCCGACGACAAGGTTGCGGTGGCTATGGCTGATATGGATCGTGTAAGAGAATATATAATGTGCTGCCCTGAAGTTGATGGGTAATTGGCCTGAAAACGGGTATTTTAGTGGGCATTCAGAGGATAAATAAATTCAACAACGGGGGAATATTCGCTAATTGACATCAATTGTACAATGTATAATTGGCATTATTTAAGACGAAATGCTCGCGCGAAGCTTTCCAAAGACAGTTTTGGCTTTTTCGATCCGGTTTCCGCCGGGCCCAACCCATCGAATCTCTCCATTGCGTGAAACAAGGTCTTCGATCTTGCGATTTGCCAGGATAACCGTCGCATGATTTTTCCCACCCATTAATCGCCCGATCTCCGGGTACGACATCTTAGTATATTTCCGTGCAAGGTGCATGCTGAAAGAACGAGCCATACTAACCGTCCGGTCCTTCTTGGACGAGTGAATATCAGCAGTAGTGATCCCGAAGAACCTGGCAACACAAGATTCGATATCCGACAGATGGACTATCGGGTCTGTCCGGGATATATGCTCTGCAAGCACCTCTTTGGCCATCGCGACCGTGATCTTGCTCTTGCTGATAGAAGAGTACGCGATCAGCTTAAGCAGCGCCCCTTCAAGCTCACGAACGTTAGTATGCATCTCCTCTGCGATATATTCGATAACCGCCGGTCCAATAACCTTCTTCATCGTCGCCGCTTTCTGAGTGCAGATCTTACACCGCGTCTCAAAATCAGGCGACTCGATCTTAACAACCATCCCCGATACAAAACGGTTAACCAGGCTTTCGCAAAGCTTACCGATCATCTTAGGGTGAGCGTCGGACGCCAGAACAACCTGTTTGCCGGCAAGATCAATACTGTTAAACGTGTGCAGAAACTCCTCCTGCATCGAAGGCTTACTCGCCAGAAAATGAATATCGTCGATCGCCAGAACATCGCACTGGCGAAAACGTTTACGAAAGGCGTCAAGCTTTTGCGTCTTGAGCGCCAGAACAAATTGATTAACAAAATCCTCCGCAGAGACATAGATCCATCTCGCCGAAGGTCTAAGTTGACTCACCCCGTTGCAGATCCCTTGCAACAGGTGAGTCTTGCCAACCCCGTACCCTCCGTGAATGAACAGCGGGTTGTAGATGCTGTTTTCTTCGCCTATCACTGTCTTAGCCGCATTAAAAGCAAGCTCATTGCTCTTACCGACAACAAAAGTATCAAGCATCAGCTTCAAAGGAGCGCCCATTCTTCTGTTGACCTTAATACGGCTGCGTGTATTTACATTCTGAGCACGCTCTACATGTTTTGCCTGCCCGTCAAGCTGGTTGCGTTTTTGCCTGCCCGTCAGTTCCGGATCGATATTTATCGATACCTTTTTCTCACAACCTGTTACCTGGCGAACGGACTCACCGATCTCGCCCAGAAAATGATTCTCTATCCAGCTGCCGATAAAATGGTTTGGAACACCAATTTTAAGGTAATCATCGGCGATAGTAAAACGTGTTGAATTCTTAAACCATACACGATGTTTCTGAACTCCTATTTTATCCGCAAGTACTTCGTTAATTGCTGCAATGTCATCCGTGACTACTATCGCCATCTGCTTTAGCCGCTCCCTTCGCCAATACTTCAAGTTTCAAGTCCGTTGAAAACTCAGAAATAAACAGAGAAATCATTCTTACCCAGTTGATACATTAAAAGTGTTAGGCTAATAATTAAAAAGTGTTAAATGTTACAAGTGTTAACAAAAGAATAGGCATTTCTCACAGCATTTCAACACCATTTTTTCATAATTCTTTTCCACATCTTTTGGGCCTATGAAAACACACGACTTACGTGCGAAAAAAATTTATTCTTCACAACTTATACACAACGTAAGTGCTGATTGTGGATAACCTGTGGAAACCAGTTCCAAGCACAATATCAAGGGAGTGTTCATTTAACTGTGTAAATGGCCTTAACGATTTTTGGCAGATTACACTTCTGCCTTGATTTTTAAGCTG
>VRUI01000010.1 GCA_019456225.1 Planctomycetota bacterium
AGGAACCGCCGTGGTACGGAACCGTACGCCCGGTGGTGTGGGAGGACGGCGGGAGCAATCCCGCCTCCTACCCGATAGGCACCTTGGAATTGTGGACGCCAGGTGTCGCGTGTAAGGCTTTGGTGGAAAACACACAGGTATTTCCTCAGCTACTTATCCATTTTAGGCTAAATATCTCTCAATTTGGCTATTAATAGTCAAATGGTGGAATAAAATGTAAAAAAATGATTGCAAAATGGAAATATTCCGATATAATTCGCTACTTGACTGCATAATCGCAGTGAATTGTAAGTGTACGGGCGGCATATTTGTAGATGCCGCTGAATTATTTTGAAAGGTTTTAAACCAGTATGTTGACGAAGGAAAAGAAAAACTCGATTATTGAAGATTATCGCCTCACTGACGCTGATACGGGCTCACCAGAGGTTCAAGTTGCATTATTAACCACTCGTATCAACGAACTAACTGAGCACCTTAAGACTCACAAAAAGGACCACTCTTCCAGAAGAGGCCTTCTGAAAATGGTAGGTACAAGGTCTTCCCTGCTCAAATACGTCCGTAACAATGACATAGAGCGTTATCGTGAAATAATCAAGAAGCTCGGATTACGTAAATAATCCGAAAAAGAAGTTGTGTTGGTTTTGATGTGCTTTGACTGCTCTGATTGTCAGGTTCTCATCTCTGATGCTGGAAAATTAAGTGACCGGTTACCGTGATCGAGTCAAAGCAATGTAAAGAAGAAGACGAATAGAAAGAAGAAAAAGTTTATGTTTGAAGTGACTAAAGTAGAGAGAGAAATTGGGGGAAAGAAGTTAACAATAGAGACAGGTAAGATCGCCCGTCAGGCACATGGATCGGTACTTGTTCAATGCGGGGACACGATTGTTCATGTTACCGCGACCTCGGCAAAACCAAGATTTGACGATATCGACTATTTCCCGTTGAGTGTCGATTATCGTGAAAAACTCAGTGCTGCCGGTAAATTTCCCGGCGGGTTTATGAAGCGAGAAGGTCGTCCCACGACCAAAGAGATTTTGACGGCCAGAATGATCGACCGTCCGATCCGTCCGCTTTTCCCGGATGGATATTTTGACGAAGTTCAGATACTCTGTAACGTTCTTAGTGCAGACACTGAAAATGACCCCGACGTCCTTGCGATGGTCGGTGCCAGTGCCGCACTTGTAATTAGCAAGATACCGTTCCAGGGCCCGCTTGGCGCATGCCGACTCAGCCGTGTTGACGGTAAATTTATTATCAATCCTACTCACACAGAACGTGAGACAAGCGATTACAATCTCGTCCTCGCCGGACGCCGCGAAGCGATCAACATGATCGAAGTAGACGCAAAGCAGGTGTCCGAAGACGTTGTCGCAGACGGCATCGAGACGGCTCATAAGGCCATTATAGAGCTTTGCGACATGCTGGAAGAACTTCGTTCCAAGTGCGGAGTCGAAAAAGAAATCCCAGAGATCGAAAGCGATGACGAACTCGCTGCAAAGGTAAAAGACGAATACTTCCCGCGTTTCTACGAAGCAGTCCAGATACCGGCTAAAGCAGATCGCACCGCAGCCGTTAAAGAGATCATCACCGAAGCAACCGAAAAATACACTGTCGCCGCAGAAGGCGAAGAAGAAGCTGCTTGTTCAAAGGGCCTCTTTAAACGCATCATCAGCAAGATCGAAAAGTCTGCTGTAAGAACCCTGATTCTCGAAGGCAAGCGTCCCGACGGCAGGGGATATGACGATGTTCGCCCGATCGAATGCGAAGTCGGCCTGCTGCCAAGAGCACACGGTTCGGCCTTGTTTACACGCGGCGAAACACAGGGACTGGTATCGGTTACACTCGGAACCGGCCGCGACGAGCAGATCGTCGACGGTCTCCAGGATGAATATGGACAGAACTTCATGCTCCATTACAACTTCCCTCCCTCATCGGTTGGCGAAGTTCGTTTCATCAGGGGACCCGGACGACGCGAGATCGGTCATGGTGTACTCGCTGAAAAAGCCCTGGAACAGGCAATGCCTTCAAAAGAGGATTTCCCGTACACTGTTAAGATCGTCTCGGAGATCACAGAGTCAAACGGTTCAAGCTCGCAGGCTTCGATCTGCGGCGGAACACTGGCAATGATGGACGCCGGTGTCCCAATAGCCAACCCGGTCGCAGGTATCTCAGTAGGTATGATCAGCGACGGTGACAGGTATGAACTCATCACCGACATTCTTGGTGACGAGGACCACTTTGGCGATATGGACTTTAAGGTCGCCGGC
This sequence comes from Planctomycetota bacterium, assembly GCA_019456225.1. Lineage (GTDB taxonomy): Bacteria > Planctomycetota > Phycisphaerae > Sedimentisphaerales > Anaerohalosphaeraceae > VRUI01. The sequence goes on from VRUI01000010.1 coordinate 2,268, forward strand.
ACAAAAAACGGTATCACTGCTATCCAGCTTGATATTAAGGCTTCAGGCCTTGACGGTAAGATTCTTAGAGAGACCCTTGCAAAGGCAAAAACAGCAAGGCTCGCAATCCTTGAAAGCATGGCAAAGGCTATCAGCGAACCTCGTGCAGAGATGAGCGAGTACGCACCGAAGATGATCAGTCTCAAGATCGATCCTGACTTTATCGGTAAGGTCATCGGCCCTGGCGGCAAGATGATCAAATCGATCCAGGAAACCACCGGTGCAAAGATCGAGATCGAAGAAGACGGCACTGTCAAATTCAGTTGCGTAGGCGGCGACGGTCACCTTAAGGCAAGGGACATAGTCGAAGGAATGACTACCCCGCCAAAGGTTGGCAAAATATATGAAAACGCCAAAGTTGTATCGGTAAAGGACTTCGGAGCGTTCGTGGAATTGACCCCGGGCGTTGAAGGACTTTGCCATATCAGCGAACTTTGCGACGGATATATCAAGAACGTATCAGACGTTTGCAAAGAGGGCGATTTCATTGCTGTTAAACTGCTTCTGATCGACGATCAGGGCAGATTTAAACTTTCGCGAAAAGCTGCTTTAGCCGAACTCGAAGGTGACAATAAATCTGAAGAGAAGAAAGAGTAAGTAAAAATTAAATATGTAGCGTAGTTTTTGCAATAGTTGCAAAGCCATAGAACCAGCAGCTGGTTAGTGACCAAAATTTTGGTGTGGTGTGACAGGTTCTGCTCGTTTGGCCGAGCGCGGTTTATGTAAAAGGAGGCATTTAATGGCTACGGGTAAAGTAAAGTGGTTCGACCCGAAAAAGGGATTTGGGTTCGTCGTAAACGATGATGGTAAGGATGTATTTATACATTACACCAGTATTGACGGCGAGGGATTCAGATGCCTGAAGAATGGTGAGACAGTTGAGTACGATCAACTCGAATCGGACAAAGGTCTGCAGGGAAGAAATGTAAGGATTTCGGATATTATGCCAAAGTCCAAACCTGTAGAACAGAAGGCCGAAGTTTAAGAGTTGATATCTGCTCGAGTCTTAAAAATTGCATAAGAAGGGGGATAAGCGACCAGTCGCTTGTCGATACCGTTTCGTAGTAAAGGGACGGTTTCCGTAGGTGATATGTTGCTTAATTTCGTAAGGGAATGCCATAGATTTATTTAGTCACGGCGTTCCTGGCGATATCTCCTTGTATTGATTCCTCTATTTTCCTGAGACTGGATTTAATTTTGCTGGTATAGATGACGATGAATAATAAGGCCGTTATATTAGTTGTTGACGATAACAAAAAGCACGCTGATCTCCTTTGCGAATCGCTTAAAAAGTTATCCGCGAATATTAGCGTTCTTTATGATGGGCAAGAGGCGATGGACTTCATCGAGCACCATCATGTCGACCTGATCATTACAGAGTTGGATTTGCATTCGCAGACAAACGGTCTTGATATTCTGACCGCCGCGAAGACCGCAGGCTATTCGACAAATGTTATTGTTATCGCTTCCAATCCAACCATAGACTCTTGCAAACAGGCGATTTCCCGCGGCGCACTTGATTATCTCGAAAAACCCCTCGATATTGAAAATCTCGTAGAGATCGTCGCAAAAACCTTCGATAATGCCGATAAACTTTATAAGGTGGACAAGAATTTCATTTTCGCCGGAGTTGTCGGCCAAAGTCGCGCGATCAAGTCCGTCTTCCATATCCTGCGTCGAGTAGCCCCTACAAATATCAGCGTACTGGTCGAAGGGCAATCAGGCACAGGAAAAGAACTCGTCGCCCGCGCTATTCATAAAAATTCCGACAGAAAAAATAAGCAGTTCATCCCGATCAATTGTGCCGGCCTTGCCGAGTCACTTCTCGAAAGCGAACTGTTCGGCCATGCCAAAGGCGCTTTTACCGGCGCGACAGTTGACCGCAAGGGCCTTTTCGAGATCGCCGACAAAGGCACGCTCTTTCTTGATGAGATAGGCGACATGCCTATGCCGATGCAGGCCAAACTCCTGCGCGTCCTCGAAGACGGTATTATCGTCCCTGTTGGCTCAAACAAACCTACGGTGGTCGATATTCGCGTAATAAGCGCAACCAACTGCGACCTTGCCAAACTCGTAGAGGAAAAGAAATTCCGACAGGATCTGTATTTCCGAATAAAGGGTGTAAGCATCACTCTTCCGCCTCTTAGAAGCCGCCGGCAAGACATCCCCGAACTCTTCGGTTTTTTCCTCAAGGAAGTTTGCAGCGAACTGGGAAGAAGTATCTCCCGGATCACAGAAGCGGCTATGAGCATCCTTCAGGGATACGACTGGCCGGGCAATATCCGCCAGCTCAGGCAATGCATCAAAATAATGGTAGTCATGTGCGAAGGCGACACGCTTGACGTTATCGACATCCCGCCAGAGATCAACCGAATTAAACAGATCGAAGGCCAGGTCGCCCCTTACGCCCGCCAGGTCGTAGGCGTACAGATGCCCGATATATCAGACATGTCCCTGGAAGAGCTCGAGCAGATGCACATACGAAGCGTCCTCGAAAAAACACAGGGGAACAGATCAGAAGCGGCAAAGATTCTAAAAATAGGCGAAAGAACCCTATACAGAAAAATCAAAGAGTACAATATCTGATCCCGGTCACTCAAAACAAAAGCCCGAAGCGCGAGGGCAGGGATAATCACTGTGCTCAATAAACACTAAAACCTGACAATTACTACAAGTTTTTCGACTGCTCTTGAAGCGTCTGTAGCACCTTACGCTCTTTAGGATTAATAAACAAAAACAAAACACTAATAACAACAGCCTGAAAAACTCCCCAGAAAATCAATATCTCACCATAGTCCATCATTTTGTCAAATTCACCGGCTAGTTTCTTTCCGATTATCGACGACAAATTCATCATTGCCATATACATCGTAAATTGCGTACCCGCAACGGCTGGCAAAGAAATGTCCATACACATAGCGAACAGCGAAACGCTAAGTGCGCCAAAGATAATACCTTCTGCACTAAAGAAGATTTTTACCGCAAAAGTATTCGACCAGTATTGCGGGTTGCAGCCAAAATAAATATAGCAGGAGCCAAACAAGATCGTCGCGGCGATAGCAATCTTTTTATGTCCAATTTTATCTGCAAGAAACCCGCCAATAAAGCATCCGGCGATAGTGTATAATTCTACAATTCCCCTCATTGCAGAAAAATCAACGTCCTTCCAGCCTTGATTTTGGATATAGTAAACCGAACCATAAGCAATATGCAGTTCAATAGCGGTTTTGATCACTACGCAAAGAGCGAGCATTATAAGTGCAGAGCGTATGGAAAATGCCTTTATGACCGTCTGCAAAAACAAACTAGTCGATGTTGAAATCTCCTGTTTTTCAGCACCCATTGCTTTTCCTTTTGTCCAGGGCATGAGTTTTTCTCCATCGCGTTCTCTAATCAATATCGGAAGCAGCATTATCCCAAACAGCACAGCAGCCTGAACTGCCATCGCCGTCTTCATGTCATAATGCCCCATCACTTTCGCCAGAACATACGCACAAAAAGCAGCTCCCCCGGATGCGGACCCGAACATAAGCCCATTAACCATGGCCCTTTCTTTTTCTTCAAGGATATCTACAGCCAAAGCATCCACAGCGACATCCTGCATTGATGCGAAAACATTTGCGATAAATACGAGAGCAAACAATAATTTCATGTTTTCTGTTAAATCAGGTATGAAGATCATCGCAGCCAAGGTCAGCATCATGCAAAGCTGGGCAAATATTATCCAAGGCCGTCGCTTACCCATTGACCTGATAGTAAACCGGTCGACCAGTGGCCCCCAGACAAACTTAAACGCCCATGGAAGTATCGAGAATGCGGTAAGATCGGCTACAGTTTTAACATCAAATCCTTTGCCCGCCATATATGAAGCAAGCAGATATGTAACGAATCCAAACGGCATACCTTGCGAGAAATACATGGCACAAAGGGTAAAAACACGAGCGTATTTATTGTCAGTCAAGTTCATAGAGGTTTCCATACCTGACGGCTGAATAAAAAAGAATTGAGCAGGTTATTTCCCACAGTAATCGATAAGACGCCCGATCTCTTTGCGAAGATCTTTTCGGTGTGTGATCATATCTACAAACCCGTGTTCGAGCAGAAACTCTGCCCTTTGAAAACCTTCCGGCAGTTCGATCTTTATGGTTTGTTTAATGGTCCTTGGCCCGGCAAACCCTATCAGTGCATTCGGTTCTGCGATAATGATATCCCCCAGCATTGCAAAGCTCGCCGATACTCCGCCGGTCGTCGGGTCGCTCAGTATCGAGATGAACAAACCGCCCGCTTCATCCAGTTTTCCAATTGCCGCGCTTGTCTTAGCCATCTGACCGAGCGACACAACACCTTCGTGCATCCTTGCTCCGCCGCTGCAACTGACTACAATAAGCGGAAGCGACTCTTCGATGGCCTGGTCGACCGCCTTGCAGAACTTCTCGCCGACAACCATTCCCATCGACCCGCCAAGAAAGCCAAAGTTCATCACCGCAAGCATAACGCCTCTGCCTCGAATAAAAGCTTTGCCCGTAAGCATCGCCTCGCATCCCTTCGCGTCGTCGTCAACTTTAATACGGTCCTTGTATTTCACGCCGCGAGCCTCAAACTGAAGCGGGTCTAGCGAAGTAAGATCCGCGAGAATTTCCTCGAACGAACCGACGTCAACAAGCTGCTTTACACGGGTGGGCCCGTCAATGCGAAAATGAGCATCGCATTCCGGACAGACGTTGAGATTCTTATCGACAATCTTGCGGTAGAGCATATGCTGACAAGCAGGGCACGCAAGCCACAGACCGTCGGGCATTTCTTTACGCGGCTTTATCGAATAGCCGTCCCAGGATGTTTTATTTTTAGCGGGCATTTTAACTACCGTATTTTTTTTATTTTTATTATTGATTGGCTTTGATACTTTAATAGTACGCATTATACAGGATTTCCGGTAAAAATGCCAGTTCTAGTTTGAACCGGCCATTATGGCGTTAATTGCCGCTTTTCTGTCTGTTTTTCCGAAAATAGCGTTGCCGGCAACCAGCGTATCGGCCCCGTAAGATATGACCGTAGGCGTCGTAACCGGGTCAATCCCGCCGTCCACTTCAATCCGGATATTCGCCCCTGCGATTTCACGAATACGCGTGCACTTACGGGCAGCCTCATCGATCAATTCTTGCCCGCCGAATCCCGGATGAACCGTCATAACAAGCACCATGTCGCAAAGTGTAATCACTTTTTCAATCGCTTCAACCGGCGTTTCAGGATTCAGGCAAACCCCGACAGTCACGCCGAGTGAACGGAGATATTCAATGAATTTCTCCGGTTCGTCAACCGTTTCGATATGGAAAGTGATATGGTCGGATCCGGCCTTGACAAAATCTTCGGCATACTTACCCGGGTCGGTAATCATAAGATGCGTATCGAATACAAGCTTGCTGCACTTGCGAAGTTTAGCAACAACAGGCGCCCCGAAAGACATATTCGGCACAAAATGCCCGTCCATAATATCAAGGTGAAGCATCTTAATGCCAGCCGCTTCAACCTCGGCGATCTCCGAAGCAAGCTTCGAGAAATCCGCCGAAAGTATAGAAGGCGAAACCTCAACAGTACCAGTTTTCGGTAAACGCATAATAATATCCCAAAAATTTAAAAGCGTGAGAGCGCAAGCTCTCCGATTAGACTATCAAAAAAGTTAGCCATTACTTTTCATCAAGTATCCCAAGGCATTTGAACTTTTTGCCTTCGAGGAATTCCAGGCTCGCGCCGCCGCCGGTCGAGATGTGGGATACCTTATCTTCCAGTCCCATATTTACGATCGCAGTGGCACTGTCGCCGCCGCCGATAACGCTGCGTGCGCCGCCCGCTGTCGCTTCTGCAACAGCCAGAGCCACAGCTTTGGTCCCTGCGTCAAACGGTTCCAATTCAAATACACCCATCGGCCCGTTCCAGACGATAGTCTTTGCGGCTTTGACCTTTTCCGCAAACAGCTTCCGAGACTCCGGTCCAATGTCAAGTCCTACCCAGCCGTTTTCGATATCACCGGTGACAACTTTGTTTTCCGCGTTAGCCTTAAATTCCTGTGCGATTACTGTATCAACCGGCAGGATGATCTCGCATCCGATTTCCTTCGCCCGGTCGATAAGACCTGATGCCGTATCGATGAAGTCATCTTCGCAAAGGCTGTCGCCGATTTGCCTGCCCTGTGCCTTAAAGAACGTATACGCCATCCCCCCGCCGATCAGAATGCAGTCAACCTTTGTCATAAGAGTTTCGATAACCGCCAGCTTACCAGAAACCTTTGCCCCGCCAAGGATAGCAATGAATGGCTTCTTAGCGTTCTTTACGGTATTGCCAAGGAACTTCATTTCCTTTTCGATCAAAAATCCGCTAACTCTCGGTTTGCCTTCCATCATAACGGCAACGGTATACATAGAAGCGTTATCGCGGTGCGCGGTCCCGAACGCGTCACAGACATAGACGTCTGCAAGGCCGGCAATCTTTTTCGCGAATGCGTCTTTGGCTTCTCTAAGCTGAGTATCATCTTTAGCGGCCTTGTCCTTGATAGTTTCACTGGAATGGAAACGCAGGTTTTCCAGCAGCATAACGTCACCCGGCTCCAGGGCGGCGGCTTTAGCTTCTACATCGTCACCGATGCAGTCGCCGGCCAGCACGACATCCTTGCCCAGCAATTCGCCAAGCCGTTTAGCAACAGGTGCCAGCGAAAGTTTTTCATTAACCTTCCCCTTTGGGCGCCCCAGGTGGCTCATAAGAATAACCGATCCGCCGCCGTCAAGAACATGCTTGATCGTCGGTAACGCCTTGGTAATACGTCCATCGTTAGTAATATTGCAATCATCATCCAGCGGGACATTAAAGCCGCAGCGAATTAAAACTTTTTTACCTTCTACATTGATATCGGCAACTGTTTGCTTAGCCATACTGCTTGACCTTCCTGTTAATATTATTTGGTTATTCGATAATCCTTGTTGAGTGTTGGATATTAAAAAAAAAGGGCCTGCTCCCGCAATGAAAGCAGACCCTATAAAAATCAATCTTACATCTTGGCGAGTTTTTCCATGATGTCAACTGTGCGGTTTGAGTAACCCCACTCGTTGTCGTACCAGCTGAGAACCTTAACAGTCTTGCCTTGTACCATTGTGCACAGGCTGTCAAAGATGCTCGAAGATGTGTTGCCGATGATGTCGCTGCTGACGATAGGCTCGTCACAGTATTCCAGAATACCCTTGAGCGGGCCGTCTGCCGCTGCTTTAATGGCAGCGTTAACTTCTTCGACAGTTACTTCTCTGCCCAGGTCTGCGACCAGGTCAACACAGCTGCCTGTGATGACTGGAACGCGAAGTGCGTAACCGTCGAGCTTGCCGTTAAGTTCCGGGATAACCTTACCAACAGCAGCAGCGGCACCGGTGGTTGTCGGAATAATGTTCATGGCAGCCGCACGAGCGCGACGCATGTCGCTATGGATCTGGTCGCAAACGTTCTGGTCGTTTGTGTAACCGTGAATGGTAACCATCAGGCCTTTTTCAATACCGAAAGCATCGTTGAGAACCTTTGACAAAGGAGCCAGGCAGTTTGTTGTGCAGCTTGCGTTAGAAACGCTTACTGTGTCAGCGGTGATCGTATCATCGTTAACACCCAGTACTACGGTCGCGTCGATGTCATCTTTTGCGGGCACGGTAAGAACAACCTTCTTAGCGCCGGCCTTTATGTGGTCGTTGTATCCGCCCTTGGGAGATTCTTTAGTGCGGAAGATACCGGTTGACTCAACAACGATATCAACACCCAGAGATGCCCAGGGCAGGTCAGCAGGATTTCTTTCAGCCAGGATCTTTATTTCATTGCCATTGATTACGATTGCATCGTCTTTTGCTTCGACGGTGCCGCCCCATTTACCGAATACCGTGTCATACTTGAACAGGTGGGCCAGGCTTGATACTGGTGCCAGGTCATTGATTGCCACAATATCCAGATCGCCGCCGCGTTCGGTGATGATACGAGCCACTGCACGGCCGATACGGCCAAAACCATTGATTGCAACTTTTGTTGCCATTTCTAAACTCCTATTATAATATTAAAGGGTTAATAGTTTACTGCTTGCGCAAATCCACCGCAATCAGAGGCCATAATGTAGGGATTAACTTCAAACTTGTCAAGACTTTTTCAAAATTTACCACAAAACAGGCAAATCCCAACAAAAAACCCAATAATAGTGCAAAAAACAATAAACAGGATCGCAAGCACTCCGAATAAAACGCTGTCAAAACAAGAGAGAATTTACAATGAAGAACTTATTTCCAACTCCAAAATCCTCATCGACGACCCGTCAACTCTGGTTTCATCGGAGGCTCTAACCGGTCCAACCCAGATAATTCGTTTGTTATCCTCGAAGACAATTATTTTTTTTCTCAATTGATAATTAATCTGCCCAGCCGTCAGAAACTTACCGATTTTTTTCTCACCCGCCATTCCGATAGGAACAAACCTGTCTCCATCTTTTCTTATTCTTGCATAGATCGGCCCTGTGATCTTATCCATATCGAACCATTCGATATGGCAGGTTTTTTCGGAGATAAATTTTCCCAGATCGCAATCGCCGGCATCGATTATTTTCGCTTTGATCTCATACCCGCCGAATTCAACCGTACCCGGAATTTTGATCTCCATCTTTTCCTCTTCTGGTGCATTGTCAACCGACTCGGAAGGGGGGGAGAAGATAATATTGCCAAGCTCAAGCTTCGCCGTAAATCCCCCCGGAAGTTCGATTATTTTCCCGCCGGGCCCTGTCAATAGTGAAATGGTTTTGTGATAGTGTTTGCGAGTAACATCCCTCTGGCCGCAGCCGACCTTTACCAATGCCAGGCGAATAATCTCAGCCTGAATGATTGGGGTTTGATCCTTCATGATTTTGCCTGCTATAGAAATGCTTCCGCTGGGCAACTGCCGAAAAAGTTCATCTTTAAGAACCTCGATTTTCCTTTCGATTCGTTCGTAAAGTTTTTGCGAGTTTCTTGAAAGAGCACTCAAACTTTCAGCTAAAGGCCCGTTGCTTTGCTCCTGAAGATATGGAATAACCATATGCCGGATTTTATTGCGAGTATAGCCAAACTCATCGTTAGTATGGTCGTGCCGCCATTGGATTCCGCGGTCTTTGCAGTAGGCGATAATCTCCTTTTTGGTAATATACAGCAGCGGCCTGACAAACATTACCGAACTGCCGTTATGCGTAAAAACAGTTTTAGGGTTTATCCCGCAAAGCCCTCTAAAACCCGTTCCCCGACTCATTCTATGGACCATTGTTTCGGCGTTGTCGTCTGCATGATGTGCCGTCGCAATGCGATCACAGCCAAGAGAGTCCGCCATTTCCATCAAACATTCAATTCGAAGCTGGCGAGCTGCCGTCTCTATCGAAAGTTTGTTTTCCACTGCATATCCTTTTACATCCACAGCGCGCGTAACGCATTGAAAACCGAGTTCATCTGCAAAACTCTTAACAAACTCCTCGTCCCCGTCGGAGTCGCTGCCCCGGAGGTTATGGTTGATATGCCCAACAAATAATTCGCAGTCAATGGCTCCATCGTCCTTAAGCTGTTTGAGCCCATACAAAAGCGCAACAGAGTCACCTCCGCCGGATACGGCAACAAGCAATTTACCGCGATCCGACAAAAGCCCAGGCGACAAACAAAACTCAAGTAAAGATGTCTCAACTGCATCAAGCATTAAATCAAAATATCCAGAAAACTATAAACTATAAACCATAAACTAACCGGGCCCGCTCAAATTAATGAACGGGCCCGGAAATATTATTAAGATTTGCCTTCAAGCCATGTTACATCTCAGAAGGCGCTTCAACGTCTTCAATCTCTACTCCGTCACCGGGAACAGCAGTTTTGTCGTTGTCGATTTTTATATCGGGCTTGGTCAACTCACGGATCATTTTCTCTGCGAATTCGACATTTTTCGGGAAGTGCTTTTCGTATTTGTACGCAAGCTGATAGAGAGCAAGTGCCTTTTCTTTCTGCTTGAGACGTTTGTCCATTATATACGCCGCTCTCGAACGTGCCGGATCCCTGGTCTCTTCATTCCACTGGAACGTCCTCTGGTAGTAGACCACTGCGATATCATAATCCTTAAAGTAGTCATGGATTCGCCCTCCCCTATATGCCGCATCGTCGATCTTGTCGCTTGTAGGATACTTGGCGATAATTTCGTTATATTTGCTCAGAGCAAGACGCAATTTTTTCTTATCAACGATCACCACTAATGCTTTTGCTTTTTTGTAGAGCTTTTCAGCTTCGATAAAAAGTTCATCGGCTTCGACGATAAGGTCAATTGCTCTAAGTTCAGGTCCGGCAATTTCCGCAACTGTCAGGTATAGGTATTGCCGCATCGCGTCAAACGATTTCAGCTCGCTCCTTGCCCAGGAAAGTTTCGTCCGGTCGCCGGCTCTCGTGTAGTATGCAACGAGTTTTACGAGAGATTCACGGTAGCTTTTGCGGTACATACCCATCACTTCGACAAGGTCAGCTTCACCTGCTTCGGTCACCATAAACTCAGTATCGTTAATTTCTTCTCCGGCTTTGCCATCTGTCCGGAAACGGGGGGCATCCTGAATTACATCCGAACATCCATAAACAAACAACAAAGCTAAAGCCAGAACTGCAATACGAACCATCTTAGACATGATATACTCCTTTATAATACGATCTAAAACAAAATTTCATTCAATTAATCAGTAACAATAACATTTCAAACGAATATGTCAAGCCAAATAAAACGAAAAATTTAAGCCTTTTCAGTATTACTAGCCGCTAAAAACAAAAAACTAACGACTATTTGCCATCTGCTACCTACCATTGTGCTTCCGCATAAGGCCCTATTGGCCCATCGGGCCTGGGTTTTGGACGGGACTTTATTATTGCTTCGGCGATAGCCACATCGCATTGTCTCGTTATTTTGATATTGGAGTTGTCCGTTTCCACTATCGAAACGACCTTCCCCAGTGCCTCAACAAGCCCGGAATCATCCGTTATTGTGCTTTTATCGATATTTTCAAGGTTCGCGTATGCCTTTTTAAGCAATTGAGCATCGAAAATCTGCGGAGTCTGGGCCTCATAGAGATCATCCCTGTCAACGGTTTCTACGATTTTTCCGTCTTTGGCCCTCTTAATCGTCGCCACTACAGGGCAAGCCAGCATCGCTGCCCCCGTTTTTTCGGCTTCTGCGAACACATTTTCGACCCATTCTTTCGTCAGGCAGCATCGAACCGAGTCATGAACAGCGATAAAATCGATATCGTCATTGATAAGTTCCATCGCCTTAGCCACTGTCTCGAACCGTTCGGCGCCGCCATGGCAGAACTTCGCCCCCAAAAAGCTAAGCGTCGCCCCCCATTTGATCTTCGCCATTTCTTCTTCCTCCGGCGAGATTGCGATAAGGATCTGTTTGACGTCATCGCGATCGGCAAAAAAGTCAACACTGCGCAAAAAAGCGGTCCGGCCGGCAACATCAACAAAAGGCTTCTTTTTCCTGCCGCCAAACCTTTCACCAGTTCCACCAGCACAAATAATAACCCCAAAATTAGCCATAATACTACCTTAAATATAATCTATAATTAAATCAAAATTCAATCCCTTTTCGTGCATGGATATCCTGCTCGAAGGGGTGTTTGATCTCTTTCATTTCCGTGACCAGGTCGGCAAGGGCGATGAGTTCTTCGGTTGCATCCCGTCCGGTCATTACGATTTCGACAGCCGGATCGCGTTTTTCGACAAGTTCGGTGACCTTTTCGATAGAGACAAGCCCATGCCGCACGCAGAATACGATTTCGTCAAGGATAATAACATTGCACGCTTTTTGTTCCGCCGCCGGGATGATCTTATCGAAAAAATCTTCGATCTCCGACATTACCATCCCGCGGGTGACGCGTTCATCGAGCGATTTTCGCATATCCCACTTATCGTTGACGGTTTTTAGCGTGATCGACTCGATCCCTTCGATGGTTTTGCGTTCCCCAATCTCAAGCGAAGCCGGCTTTAAAAACTGGCAGAACATAACCAGATTCCCATGCCCGGCCGCCCGAACAGCAAGCCCGATAGCAGCAGTAGTCTTACCCTTACCGTTTCCGGTATAAATTTGTACAAGTCCCTTTGTGATCATGGACAGATTTTATAAGGAAACAAAAGAAATGTAAAGAACCCAATGAAATAAAACGACTAACGACTCACGAAGCCATAAAAAAACCCGCATCTCTGCGGGTTTTATATTGTTTATAGGGGTCAAACTAAACTAAATACGCATTGCCTCCAAAGCCACCATAGCATCATCGACCTCTTCATCAAGTGTTAATTCGATTTTTTCAGAGTCAGCCGGATTATACGGCAGCGGTTCTGCGAATTGAATGGCGATGCGTTTCACATACGGACCATCGTCCTCGATCCTGCAGATATGTCCGGTCTTTACGAAATTTTCCATCTCGAACGGATCGGAGCTATGATGTCGCGGCACGCTAAAACGGGCAGTAATTCTCTGACCGTGTCGCGGGCACTTGTCGGCATAACAGGTAAAAGCAGCTCCTTTGCTGGAAACATCAACCATCTGTCCCTGCGAAAGCATGTCATCAAAGTTCTCAGCAAACCACACCGGCCAACTGTATCGAAGTCTGTTTTCTGACCTGTTATTAAGTCCGTTCATTGCTTGTCTCCAAAAGATAATGTTAGTTGATAATCAAGCAATCGGACAAAACGCCGGCCGGCTTAACAAGCCATTTTTCCAACTTGTTCCGATAAGCACAAAAGTATTACTAGTGGCTAAGCCGAAATGGTTATAATGCAGATACAGAGGGCATTAAAACGATGGTTGCATGCGGAATGAGCAGCAGCTAATTTTTTTGAGAAAACTTCCGAAAAAGTTATTTTGATCGCACGGTCCGATATACATTATTTCCAAAAACGAAGACAAGAATTTGCCTTGCAGGGTGTGCCTCAAAACCGTCTTTGCACCTCACATCTCACGTTGCCCGCCGCCCGCCTTCTAACCGCCTCTGCGAAAACCTCTCCCCGCTGTTTGTAGTTATCGAACATATCGTAACTCGCGCACGCCGGCGACATCAACACCACATCACCGGGTTTGCTCAGCTTACTCGCCCTGATCACAGCGTCCTCCATCGAACCGACGATTTCAACATGCACATTCCGTTTCCCGGCGTCATGGATCGCCGAAGAAATAGCGTCAGCAGTCTGTCCGATCAGAATCGCCGCTTTAGCCTTTTCGGCGATAACCTTGCCAAACTCATCGAACCCCAGCCGCTTATCGTATCCCCCGGCGATAATGATTTTAGGCTGATTAAAAGCCTTCAACGCCGCGACAGCACTATCCGGCGTCGTCGCGATCGAGTCGTCATACCATTTGACCCCATCGTACTCGGCGATCAGTTCAAGCCGATTCGGAAGCGATTTAAATGTCGAAACGGCTTTTAGAAGCCTGTCCTTGTCGATCTCGAAATGGTCAGCCACCGCAAGTGCCGCCGCCAGGTTAGAAAGATTCATTTCCCCGGCCAGCCGGAATACACCGGCAAGCTCGGCGCCGACATCCGAGGCCTTATAAGCGTGGCTGATTCGCCCGCTTTCTGCGCTGTACTTTTCGAACCACCCGTTCGTCACCGGATCTTCGGCATTAAATATTGAAACCGCAGCCTCATCGCCGCCGATCTGTTGAAATTCAAAGATAGCCTTTTTCGCCTTGCAGTACTCCTCGAATGTCCCATGCCTGTCAAGATGGTTTGGTGTAAGATTCGTTATCACGGAAATGTGCGGTGCCTTTTTGCTGCGCCCAAGCTGCTCTGCCTGAAAGCTGCTGATCTCCAGAACGACAATATCGTCGCTTCCGACCTGGTCAAGTATATCCAAAAGAGGGCGATTGCCGATATTACCGCTGAGCCAAAGCTTTCTCGCCGGTTTAACCGCTCCTTCCAGGATATGCGCCGTAATCGCCGTTGTCGTACTTTTACCGTTAGCCCCGGTGATCCCAACGATCTTCGCCGGGCACATCTCAAAGAAAAGTTCGATCTGCGAAGTAACCGTTATGCCGGCATTTTCGGCTAGCCGGACAAACTTATTATCCGGCCGCACCGCCGGGTTTACTATTACGATATCGGTATCGCTGGTTCCGTCAAAGTCATCGCCAAGATGATTGCCAAGGTGATATGTTATGTCATAAGGCGAAAGTTTTTCAAGAGCATCCGAAAGCGTATCCTCATCGGCCATATCCGTGACGACGACTTTGGCCCCGGCCTTTGCCGCAAAAATCGCAGAATCTACCCCGCCGCCGAATCTGCCAAGCCCCATCACCAGAACCGACTTGTCTTTAAAACTACAAATATCCATATAAACCGCCAAATTAAAAACCAGTATCTATAAAACGCATTTTTACAGTATAATCACATGAAAATCAAGATTATACTTTCAATTCTAAGCGATCTTGATAAGATTGTTGACAATTGAAAGGATGTATTATATTTAGCTATAACATTAAATGATAGCCTTTTACCAAACGCTTTTTTAAGGAACATGTTATGCAACGCCTATTTACTTATCTAGCCATATTCACCATCCTATTGATGTTTTCGTCCTGCAGTCCGTCAGTTGAGGATGAGTTATTCAACAAATTCCAGGACCCGCCGGCCGAGGCCAAACCATTTGTGCGATGGTGGTGGGGCGAAAATTCTATCGCCGAAAAGGAGATTCTCCGCGAGATCGATGTTATGGACAAGGCCGGTATCGGCGGCTATGAGATCAACCCTATCTCGCTGCCGGTCAAGACAGAACTGTCCACCCCTTCGCTTGAGTGGCTTAGCCCGGAATTTAATCGCCTGGTCAAGGTCGCCGTTGACGAGACGAATAGACGCGGCATGATCGCCGACCTGATCGTCGGTTCCGGCTGGCCGTTCGGTGCAGAGTTCCTCAAACCCGGCGAGATGACCAAGCGATTCTACATGAACAGTATCGAGGTTCAGGGGCCTGCAACATTCAGCAAATCCATGGACGAACTTATCGTGCCGCTTAGGCACCGTCGCTCATTCAAAGACGCACTAAAACCCGTCTGCCGATTCATCAGTATGGCCCCAGCCGACATTACCGATATAGCACAGTCCATCGATATCACCGACAAGATCAAAGACGGTAAACTTACCGTCAAGGTGCCTGCGGGCAAACACATCATACATGTCGGCCTGATTCAGGAAGGATTCAGTCAGGTTCATAACGGCTCACCCGGGGCGATGGGACCGGTGCTTGACCACTACAAAGCAAGTTCCCTTCAAAGCTATCTCGACAAAATGTCCGGCAAACTTGGTCCTGCCCTTGGCGGCAAACTCGGACCAGCCGTCCGCGCCATTTTCTGCGACAGCATAGAACTGTCGGCGGCAAACTGGACGACGGATATGCCAGAAGTATTCAAGAAGCACCACGGCTATGACCTTCTGCCGTACCTGCCATACATCGTCGATTCCAAAAAACCGATCACCGGACAGGATCCGTGGAGTGACCGGCTGAAACGTGTTCGCTATGATTACTGCAAGACGCTCGTAGACATGTTCCAGGAAAGATTCATCAAAGTCTATCACAAGTGGTGTAATGATAACGGCTGCCTGAGCCGCTACCAGGCATACGGCACCCCGTGGCTGATGGGAATGCTCGACTCGTACCTGATACCTGACATCCCCGAAACCAACAACTGGCTCTATTCCGACCCGGACAGTCACGGCTTTCTGGTCTGGACAAAATACTGCTCTTCGGCCGGTCATATCAAGGGCCGCAAAATTATCAGCTCCGAAGCGATGACCAATACGAGCGGCGTATTCAAAGCAACACTCGACCAGATCAAGGCCGCTGACGACATGAACTTTATCATGGGCATAAACCACTCCGTCCTGCACGGATATACATACTCACCGCTCGAAGAAGGACCGTATGCACGCGTGCGGTACGGTGCGTATTTCAGCGACCAGAACACATGGTGGCCGTACTTCAAAAATTGGGCTAATTACAATGGGCGCCTTTCCGCCGTTTTCCAGGCCAGCAAGCCCGTCGTAAGCCTGGCCATCATGGGCCCTCGGTCGGACATCTGGAGCCAGTACGGACTCGAACGTCCGCCGTTCCATGAAAAACCCTGGTACCTGCCGCAACTCTGGAAAGTCTTCTCCCAATGCGGATCAAACGCCGACCATGTCAACGAACCGGTTCTGCAAGACGCCTCTGCTGTTCAAGGCGGCAAACTCAAATGCGGCGAAATGACCTACGATGCTCTTATTATCGCAGACGCCGAAACAATGGAACCAAAGACAGCCGAGAAGATACGTTATCTTGCCAGCCGCGGAGTCAAAATTGTATTCATTAACAAAACACCTCTCCGCGGACCTTCTCTTAATGACCTCGGTGCAAATGACAGCAAGATAAAAGAAAATATCGACAGATCGATGAGAACCAGCCCGATAGTATATAAGGTTACCGCACCTGAGAAAACCGAAGACTGGCAGACTACCCTGCTTGAATGGGCAGACAAACTTCTCAGCAGGATGGAAATCAAACGTGACGTTAAGATCGACACCCTCAATACCAGCTTCTATCAAACACGTCTGCGCGATGGAGATCGCGATCTCTTCTTCCTGGTCAACACAGACCCGGACAACCCGTTATCCCTGAAAGCAGCATTTAACAGCAAAGGCAAAACAGCATGGCACTGGGATCCGGAAACAGCGAAACGTTCAGTTTACGCCTCACCTGTATCCGGCCCGATTAACATAACATTGCCCCCGCATGGATCAATGCTGATCGTTTTCGAACCGGATTTCAGCAAAGGCAAAGCTCATCCGAAAAAGCGTGCCCTCGCCGGCCCGAAAACTTTACCAGAGACGTGGGACTGTAAGTTCGTACCGGCCCAGGGCGAGCCGTTTTTCGATCCCGAATTTGAGCTGACCGATCTGGGCAAGTCAAAAGACAAAAAGCTGAACACTTTCGCCGGTGTGATATATTACGCCAGGATCCTTAACAGCGATAATGCTGCCGACAACCTGGAATTGGACCTGGGCACTGTTAACGGTATATCCGAGGTGATTATTAATGGCAGGTCCATCGGCGCCCGGTGGTACGGACAGCACGTCTACGACATCGGCAATGCCATCGAAGCTGGGGAAAACAAACTTGTTATCAAAGTAACAACAACCCTGTATAACAACCTGAGAACAAAACCCAGAACGACCGCAGCTGGTTTTTGGGCGAACAGAGGCAAAAAATCTAGACCTGTACCAGCAGGACTGGTCGGTCCGGTGACACTTAAATGAGCCTTTATTTAACATTAGTGGCGTAAAAACCTCCATTCTGGACATTGTCGACATTTCCCACCTATGGTTTTAGGCGTTTTTTTTGAATTTTTTTGGTGATTAATTGAAATTAATTGCGGTATTTTGACATTTTTTGAATTATTTTGAGTAAAATGGCGCGCTTTTGAACGTTTTTTGAAGTATTTTTCAGAGGGTAAATAAATTCAACAAAGGGAGAATGCCCGCTTTTCGGGCATTAATTTTGAATGACGAATTACAAATTACGAATTAGGGATGGTCTATTACCTAAATGTAATTTGCAATTATCTCGTTGAATGTTTTGCTTGGGCGCATTTGCTTTTCTGTCAGTTGCCGGTCCGGGAGGTAGTATCCGCCGATTTCTACCGGCTGACCCTGCGCAGCGAGCATTTCCTGGTTTATCTTCTCTTCGTTTTCCTGCAGCTGGTTTGCTATGCCTGTAAAAGCAGATTGCAACGCTTCGTCTTCGCCTTGCCCGGCTAGTGCCTGGGCCCAGTACATCGCCAGGTAGAATGTGCTTGCCCTGTTGTCGATCTCGTTGACTTTGCGGGATGGTGACTTTGCGTTTTCGAGATATTTGCTGATCGCCGCATCGAGAGTGCTTGCCAGGATAGCTGCCTTTTTGTTTGATGTGCTTGCCGCTGCCTGCTGGAGTGATGGGACAAGAGCACAGTACTCACCAAGTGAATCCCATCGCAGGTGCCCCTCTTTCAGGAACTGCTGAACATGCTTTGGAGCGGAACCGCCCGCACCAGTCTCGAAAAGTCCGCCGCCGTTCATCAATGGAACGATCGACAGCATCCGGGCACTTGTACCGAGTTCCAGGATCGGGAACAGATCGGTAAGGTAATCACGCAGAACATTGCCCGTAACAGAGATCGTGTCGAGCCCTTTGCGAATTCTGTCGAGTGAAAACTGCATCGCGTCGACGGGTTTTAGTATGTGAACCTCTACATCGGCGGCATCGCATTGCGGCAGGTACTCGTTTACCTTTTTAATGATCTGTGCGTCGTGTGTCCTGTTTTCGTCCAGCCAGAAGATGGCTGGTACGCCGGTTGCTTTGGCGCGAGTGACGGCTAGCTGGACCCAGTTTTTGATTGGGGCGTCCTTGACCTGGCACATTCTGAAGATGTCGCCGGTTTCGACGGGCTGAGACATTATGACATTACCGTCGGTGTCGACAATGCGAATCGTTCCGGCTGCCGGAGCTTCGAATGTTTTGTCGTGCGAACCGTATTCCTCGGCCTTTTGGGCCATCAGGCCTACGTTAGAGACGCTTCCCATCGACGTCGGGTCGAACTGACCGTGGGCCTGGGCGTCTTCTATGATCTGCTGGTACATGGTCGCGTATGAGCGGTCAGGTATCATCGCGATGGTATCTTGCAGCTGGTTTTCGGTGTTCCACATCTTGCCGCCGTCGCGAACGACGTTTGGCATCGAGGCGTCGACAATGATATTGTTCGGGACGTGGAGATTGGTTATACCATGCCTTGAATCGACCATTGCAAGCTTTGGATGATCGTTATAAACAGCGTCTATGTCGGCGAGAATTTCGGTTTTCTTATCGTCGTCGAGCTTGTTGATCTTATCGAGGATGTCGGCGAGGCCGTTGTTTACGTTTGCCCCGATCTCCTTTAGAGCATCGGCATGTTTATCGAGTGCGTCTTTGTAGTATACCGAAACGCAATGTCCGAACATGATCGGGTCGGAGACCTTCATCATGGTTGCCTTTAGGTGCAGCGACAGCAGGACTGAGTCTGTTTTAGCCGCTATAATCTGCTCGGTGTAGAATTTGCGGAGAGCGGCAACGTTCATTACGGCGGTGTCGGCAACTTCGCCTGCCTGCAGCTGGATACCGTCTTTGAGGGTGGTCGAGGTGCCTGCTGCATCTACAAATTCGATCTTAACGGCAGTCGCATTGCCGATGGTAACGGACTGTTCGGTTCCGTAGAAATCCTTTTCGGTCATGTGGGCGACGCGGGCCTTTGAGCCTTCTACCGGCCAGGGCTTCATCATTCTGTGCGGGTGCATCTGAGCGAATTTCTTGACCGATACCGCTGCCCTGCGGTCGGAGTTACCCTCTCGCAAAACGGGGTTTACCGCAGATCCAAGTACTTTGGCGAATCTGGTCTGGAGAGTTTTTTCGGCTTGGGATTTTGGTTCTTCCGGGTAGTTGGGGATGTCGTATCCCTTTTGCTGCAGCTCAGCGATGGCCGCCTGGAGCTGGGGGATCGAAGCACTTATGTTGGGCAGCTTGATGATGTTGGCCTGCGGTGTCTTTGCCAGTTCGCCCAGTTCGCTGAGGGAATCGGGTATCTGCTGAGCCTTTGTCAGGTTGTCGGGAAAGTTCGCGATAATGCGGCCTGCTAGCGAGATGTCTTTGGTTTCGACCTCGATGCCGCATGCCTTTGCGTAAGCCTTTACAACCGGCAGCAATGAATACGTTGCAAGCGACGGGGCTTCGTCAATTTTTGTCCAGATAATATTTTGTTTTGTCATCTTAATTCCAGTTTTCATAGCCAATGGGTGATGTTTTACAGCTTTATTTCGAGGCACGTTTTTTATGGTTACTTAGCGCATAAAAGACGTCCCCCGTACGAAAAAACACATTGTACACATATTTAAGGTGCTGTCCAGATTTTTGTGCATTCCATCGGAAAGCGTTTGTTTTGCCTGGAGTACAGGGTGGCATTGTCAAAATAAATCGGCATTATACTGGGTTTTTGGGTGTTTATTGGGTATTGGGTACTTTTTTCAAAAAATTTATATTTTTCTCTTGCAATTAGTAACTATTCCTATATAGTTGTGATTACTAAATAAGAAAGGTTTTGTTTATGGTTACTTTTGAAAAATCCGGTTTTGATAATATTGAATGTTTTGAGGCCCTTTGCCGGCAGGCTGGTCTTCGGATAACTCCGCAGCGAGTCGCTGTTTATAAGGTGCTCGTCAATTCTAAAGATCATCCTTCGGCTGACTGTGTTTACCAGCAGGTTCGGCAGGATATGGGGAATATTTCGTTCGATACTGTTAACCGGACGCTGTTGACGCTTAGTGAGATCGGGGCGGCTTTTGTTGTTGAAGGTTCCGGCGATGTTAAGAGGTTCGACGGCAATCTTGAGGGTCATCAGCATTTTAAATGTATTAAGTGTAAAAAAATCATTGATTTTCACCATGAGCCGTTTAATAATATTGAATTGCCGGAAAGCGTTGAAGAGCAGTTTACTGTTTTGCGTAAGACCGTGCTGCTTGAAGGGCTTTGTAAGGCCTGTCGGCCGGAGACAAGTGACAAGTGACAGGTGAGAAAGGTGAGAAAGGTGTGAAAGGTGTGAAAGGTGTGAAAGGTGTGAAAGGTGTGAAAGGTGTGAAAGGTGTGAAAGGTGTGAAAGGTGAGAAAGGTGTGAAAGGTGTGAAAGGTGTGAAAGGTGAGAAAGGTGTGAAAGGTGTGAAAGGTGCGAAAGGTGCGAAGGTGCTTAGTGACGAGTAATTGACAGCGTGGGCGTGGCCCACCCTACATTTTTTTTCATATAGAAAGGGAAGCTATGAGTTTGAAAGGAAGTAAGACTGAAACGAACCTACTAACAGCGTTTGCAGGGGAATCGCAGGCGAGAAACCGTTATACCTATTTTGCCAGTGCGGCTAAGAAGGAAGGGTACGTTCAAATATCTGCGATATTTGAAGAGACCGCCAACCAGGAAAAGGAGCATGCAAAGCGTTTGTTCAAGCTGCTCGAAGGCGGCGAAGTTGAAGTTGCCGCCGCTTTTCCGGCTGGTGTGATCGGCAGTACTGCTGAAAACCTGAAAGCGGGTGCCGCCGGGGAAAATTATGAGACTACTGAAATGTATCCCGGTTTTGCCAAGATCGCCGACGATGAGGGGTTTAGTAATGTCGCGGGCGTATTTCGCAGTATAGCTGTCGCCGAGGAACGTCACCGTGACCGGTACCTGGCCCTTGCTGCCAACATTGATAGCGGCACTGTGTTCAAGAAAGATGCTCCGGTTCGCTGGATTTGCAGGAATTGCGGGTTTGTTCATGTCGGCGAAGAGGCACCTGGTGCTTGTGCGGCGTGTGCCCATAAACAGGCGCATTTTGAGATTGACGCTCTGAATTATTAGAGTTAGCAATTAGCAATTAGCGATTAGCAATTAGCTATTAACAGTTTTCTTTGGTTTTGATTAAATTTAAGTGTTTGCTGGATATTGCCGAATCGTAGGTATTCTGCTTATGGGGCGGCTAATAGTCGATAGTCGATAGTTTTTAGTTTATAGTCTTTATATTGAGAGGTCTTATTATGACTGAAAGAGAATCCGTTGTAACTATGAAGGGGCAGGGTCTTGTTCTGCTCGGAAATGAAGTTAAGGTCGGAGATTCGGCTGAAGATGTTACGCTTGTTGGTAACGATCTTGGCGAGGTGAAACTGTCATCGTATCGTGGTCAGGTTTGCATTATCTCTGTGGTTCCATCGCTGGATACGCCTGTTTGTGATGTTATGACACGGCGTTTCAATGAGGCGGCAGGCGAGCTTGCAGGCGATGTTGTTGTGCTGACAATTAGTGCGGATCTGCCTTTTGCCCAGGCCAGATGGTGCGGGGCTGCCGATGCCGACAATGTCGTGACGCTATCGGATTATCGTGATGCCGCGTTTGGGCAGGCTTACGGTGTGCTTATCAAGGGTTTGCGACTTTTGGCCAGGGCGGTTTTTATTGTTGACATAGATGGCGTTGTGCGGTATGAACAGATAGTACCTGAATTGACGGACGAGCCTGATTACGATGCGGCGCTTAGAGCGGCAAAGGCTTTGCTTGCAAAAGCGTAGTGTCTGTCTGATAATTAACTTTGTTTTTACTACAGGGAAGAAGGGATATACATGAGGGCACTTGCTGATAATGTTTATTCAGTTGGGGTTATCGATTGGGATTTGAAGCTGTTTGATCGGCTTATCCCGCTGCCTGACGGGACGAGTTATAATTCGTACGTTGTCAAGGGCAGCGACAAGACGGCTTTGATCGATTCGGTTGAGCCTGAGCATGTTGATGAGCTAATTGCTCATCTGGTCGCTGCAGGTATCGACAAGATCGATTATCTCGTTGCTCTCCACGGCGAACAGGACCATTCCGGGGCTTTGCCGGATATGCTCGTTTTGTATCCCGACGCAAGGGTCGTTACTAATCCGAAGTGCAAGTCGATGCTGATCGATCTGCTTGACCTTGAAGACGAACAGATCATTACGGTCGAAGATCGCGAGGTTTTATCGCTTGGGGATAAGACGCTTGAGTTTGTTTATACGCCGTGGGTTCACTGGCCGGAGACTATGTCAGTATATCTCAAGGAGGATCGCATTTTGTTTTCGTGCGATTTATTCGGATCGCATATCGCCACGAGCGATTTGTTTGTCTCTGATAAGTGTCAGGCGTATGAGCCGGCTAAACGGTATTATGCCGAGATCATGATGCCTTACCGCAAGCCGGTTTTGAATAATATCAAAAAAATCTCTGATCTTGATATCGCGATAATTGCGCCCAGTCACGGGCCTGCTTATGACGATCCGAAATTTATTATCGATGCTTATGCCGAGTGGGCCGGCGGTGAGGTCAAAAACGAAGTTGTCATCCCGTATGTTTCGATGCATGGCAGTACTAAGGAGATGGCAGATTATCTTGCGGACGCTCTTATCGAACGGGGCGTGACGGTTAAGATTTTTGAGCTTGCCGAGGTCGATATCGGAAAGCTGGCTATCGCGCTGGTTGACGCGGCGACGATAGTTATCGGTTCGCCGACGGTTATCGTTGGGCCTCATCCCCATGCCGCAAATGCTGCTTTCCTGACGAATCTTCTTCGGCCTAAGGCGAAGTTTGCGTCGATAATCGGGTCGTACGGCTGGGGCAGCAAGATGGTTGACCAGCTTTGCTCGATGATCTCGGGGCTAAAGCTCGATCTTATCGAACCTGTCGTGGTTAAAGGGGCGGCGAAGAATGAAGATTTTGATGCGCTGGACGTGCTTGCCGACAGGATTGTGGAAAAGCACAAGGAGATTGGGATATTTGAATGATAAATTGTGGCGAATAAAAAAAAGTTGCCCTTTAGGGTGGCACCTTCAAGCGAAGCTTGTGGGTGTACCGGGCAACGCACCCACAAGCCTGCGGCTTGAAGGTGCCACCCTGACATTGATATTTTGTTAATAATTGGAACTTGAAAGGGATTTAAAAATGGCTACTAAACTTGATATTTATAAATGTACTTTGTGTGGTAATATTGTTGAAGTTCTTACCGGCGGTGACGGCGAGCTTGTTTGCTGCGGTCAGCCGATGAAGCGTCTGGCAGAGAGCACCGCCGATGCCGCGACCGAAAAGCATGTTCCTGTGATCGAGAAGATCGATGGCGGGTATAATGTTAAGGTCGGCAGCGTGCCGCATCCGATGGAAGAAAAGCACTATATCGAATGGATCGAGCTGATCGCAGGCGGTAAGGCTTATCGTGAATTTTTGAGCCCGGGCAATCCCGCTGAAGCTGTCTTTATGGTCGATGCAGACGATGTCAGTGCAAGAGAACACTGCAATGTCCACGGATTATGGAAAGGATAGAACCATGATTGATAAGAAACTTGAGGCTGCTTTGAATGAACAGATCAATGCTGAGTTTTATTCGGCGTATCTGTATCTTTCGATGTCGGCGTATCTTGATACGATAAATTATGCGGGTTTTGCCAACTGGATGCTTGTTCAGTTTCAGGAAGAGCAATTCCATGCCAAGAAGATGTTTGACTACCTGATCGAGCGGGGCGGTAATGTTACTTTGACCGAGATCGCCGCGCCGCCGGTTAAGTGGGACGGTCCGATTTCGGTTTTCCAGGCAACGCTAGACCATGAAAGAATGGTTACCAAAAGAATTAACGATCTGGTCTATCTTGCCCGCGATGAAAGGGATAACGCGGTCGAGGTGTTTTTGCAGTGGTTTGTCAGCGAGCAGGTCGAAGAGGAAGATACGGCAGAGACGCTGCTGGGTCAGCTTAAGATCGCCGAATCCAGCCCGCATGCTTTGCTTATGCTAGACAGAGAACTGGCGACGAGAGTGTTTACGCCGCCAGTTAAGTAAATGTCTAATGTCTATTGTATAATGTATAATGAAGGAAACCGCCTGACGGCGGAAGCATTTTTATTTAAAAACAGATGCTACCCAAAAGGATGATAGTAATCATGATTTTAATTAGGTACAGGGAGAATTGTTATGAGTATTACATTTAGTGCGGATGAAATTTTTGAGATGGCCGAGGAACTTGAGCGTAACGGCGGCAAGTTTTATCGCCAGGCTGCTGAGAACTTTAAGGATCCCGTCAAAGAGCAGCTTTTGCTGAGCCTGGCCGAGATGGAAGATCAGCATGAGATCACCTTCCATGAGATGCGGGGGCAACTGACTGACGCTGAAAAGGAAATTGCTACCTATGACCCGGACCATGAAGCCGCGATGTATCTGCGGGCGATGGCAGACGGTCATGTTTTCGATGTCACCCAGCCGCCTTCGGAAAAGCTTACGGGTAATGAGTCTTTTGTCGATATCCTAAAGATAGCTATCGGCTGTGAAAAGGATTCTATAGTATTCTACCTGGGCCTTAGAGACCTGGTCAGCGCAAAAGATGGTAAGGATAAGATCGACGCGATCATACGCGAAGAGATGGGGCATATTTCGATTTTGAATAAGCAGCTGATGGCTAATTTATAAGATGTAAGACGTAAAGCGTAAAATGTATTGAGTTAGGAGAGATGCAATGCAAAAGTACAGATGTTTGGCTTGTGGTTATATTTATGATCCTGAGGTTGGCGATGCCGATGGCGGTATTGCTGCGGGGACGTCTTTTGAGGATCTTCCGGACGATTGGGTTTGTCCTGAATGCGGTGTTGGTAAGGATGAATTCGAGCCTGAATAAAAAAGGCAGAGAGACAAAAACTTAACTCAACAACACTCTGGGGGTATTTGATTTATGGCCCATGAGAAGGCTATCGGTGAGGTATTACGCAAGCAGGCGCCTATGCGGCGTGTGCTTTTGGCGACATTGCCTTGTATCTGCGGCGGCGTTTATTTCTTCGGCTGGCGGATGCTTGCTTCTGTGATTATATGCTCACTTGCCGGATTTGTTACGGAATACATTTTTTGCAGACAGCGTCGAGAGGCGGTTACTGAGGCGGTTTTCGTTACGGCGGTTTTGTTTGCCTTGATATTGCCGCCTGGTGTGGGATGGCATGTTCAGGTCGTCGGGGTTGTTTTTGCAGTGATGTTTTCCAAGGAGGTTTTCGGCGGCTTTGGGAGAAATCCGTTCAACCCGGCGATGGCAGGGCGGTGTTTCGTCTATGTTTGTTTTCCGGTAGCCATGACCGGCAGATGGCCTGTGTCTGCGCCGCTTGATTTTCCCGGGGCTCTGGGTGTATGGAGCACTTCGTCTTTGACCGACGCTATTACTTCGGCGACTCCTATGGCGGTTATGAAAGCCGATGGGGTCGTACCTGCCTTTGGTGAGCTTTTCTTTGGCGGGATCAGCGGGACGGCGGGGGTTACCAGTGCGATGCTGATACTTATCGGAGGGATTTATCTGTTCTGGACGAAGACGGCTAGCAGGACGATAATTCTTTCGACTATTATTTCTTATGCGGTTATCAATCAGTCTTTGACATGGCTTGGAGTCGAGCAGTTTCAAGGTGCGTTGCCGGTTGTCCTTGGCGGCGGTTTTTTGTTCGGTGCGTTTTTTATGGCGACCGACCCTGTCAGCGGGCCCAAGACTAAACAGGGCAAGTTGATCTACGGGATCATGATCGCAGTGTTTACTACTGTTATTCGCAACTATTCGATCTTTAACGGCGGGTTGATGTTTTCGATCCTTCTGGCGAATATGTTTGCCCCGATCATCGATTATGCGATCAAGAGTTATCTGGAAATGCGTAAGATTAAAGGGGTGCGATCATGAGAGATAAGCCCTGGTATGCGGTTGTTTATATGTTCGTTGTGACGGCATTTTTCAGTTCGATAGTTATCGGTTTTGCCGAGTTTACAAAGGGGCGTGTTGAGAGCAATAAACGGATCGCTTTTGAACGCAGCGTCCTTGAAGTGTTCGGTTTGTCGGCGGGGGTGCCTGCCGGGCGGATACATGAGGTGTTTGTTGAAAGTATACGCGAGCCTGACGACGATAGCGGCGGGGCTTATGTTTATGTTAAGGATGATGATGTTAAAGGCTATGCTGTTGAGATCGCGGGTAAGGGTTTCTGGGCTCCTATTAAGGGGATATTAGGTTTAAAGGCAGATAAGGAAACAGTTACGGGTATTTCGTTTTATGAGCAGAATGAAACTCCCGGTCTCGGAGCACAGATCGAAAGCGACGCGTTCAGGGAGCAGTTTGACGGTAAGCGGATATCTCTTAGCGGTGATCCTTTGATTATTAAACCTGTTGGCGCTGAGCTTGGCGATAATGAGGTGCATGCTATCAGCGGGGCGACACAGACCTGCAGGCGGCTTGGTGTGTTTATAAATGAAGATGTTTCAAAGTGGCTTGGTGAGATGGCTGGAAAGGCGGATGATTAATGAGTCCTAACGGCCGGACAATTGCAGGTAGAGATATAATCCGTGACGGGCTTTGGGGTAATAACCCGGTCTTTAGGCAAGTACTGGGTATCTGCAGTACTTTAGCGGTTACGAATGTTGTGCTCAATACCCTGGTGATGTGTGTTTCGCTGACATGTGTAATGTCGCTTAGCTGTCTGACTGTTTCGCTGCTTAGGAACTGGACTCCGCGGAATATTCGTATGATGGTGCAGGTGCTTATAATCGCATTTTATGTGATCATCGTCGATCTGATCCTGAAAGCTTATTGGCCGGACATGAGCAGTAATCTGGGTCCTTATGTCGGACTTATCATTACGAACTGTATTATCATGGGGCGATGTGAGGCGTTTGCCGGTTTGAATAAGCCTGTTGCTTCTCTGATTGACGGATTTTTTAACGGGCTGGGTTATTCGTTTTTGCTTTTGACGATATCTGTGTTCAGGGAGCTTATGGGCATGGGGACGATTCTTGGCATCGAGATGCCATATTTTTCCGGGATTTGGGATAAGTGGATCATTATGGTTATGCCGCCGGGGGCATTTTTTGCTCTTGCATGTTTGATCTGGGTCTGCAGGTCTTTTAAAGCCAAGGAGGGAGCTTAGTTATGCCTATTTCCGAACAAATGTGGCTGATGCTGGTTACGTGTTTTTCGGCGGTTTTTACGAGCAATATTCTGCTGACTTATTTCCTGGGCATGTGTCCGTTTACTTCTGTTTCGCGAGAGGTCAAGACTTCGGTCGGTCTGGGACTGGCAGTGATCTTTGTTATGACGGCTACGACGATGATCAACTGGGTTGCGTATCATTATGTGCTTGAATATTTTGGTCTGGAGTATTTTCGGTTCATACTTTTCATCATTATAATCGCCGCATTCGTACAGTTTGTCGAGATGGTGATCGACCGGTATTCGCCGAGACTTTATCAGGGTCTTGGGATATTTCTGCCGCTTATTACGGTTAACTGCGCGATACTTGGGGCGTCGTTGTTTATGGTTATCAGGGATTATTCGTTTATCGTAACTGTCGGGTACGGGTTTGGCAGTTCTGTCGGCTGGACGCTGGCAATACTTGCTATGGCCGGGATCAGGCAGAGACTTACGGAGTCAAGGATACCGGCAGGGTTGCAGGGGCCGGGGATTACGCTTATTATCGCAGGGCTTATGGCACTGGCGTTTATCGGGTTTACGGGAGTACTTTAGAGCAATTACTAATTACTAATTACTAATTACTAATTTTGGATTCGGCCTTATGGCCGAGGCTTTTTTATGGTTACTGTTTTTATATCGGTTTTGGTTATTAGTTCTATTGGCGGGGTTCTTGCGCTTTTGCTTGTTTTGTCGGAGAAGTTTATTGCCAATTATGGTATTTGCACAGTCGATATTAACGCTGAAAAGCAGATCGAGGTGCAGGGCGGGCAGTCGCTTTTGAGTTGCCTTGTCGAAGAAGATATTTTTATTCCAAGTGCCTGCGGCGGGCGTGGGACATGCGGGTATTGCAAATTAAAAGTCATTGAAGGGGGCGGTTTGCTTTTGCCCACTGAGACACCTTTTCTAAGCGATCAAGAGCAAAAGGATGATATTCGTCTATCCTGCCAGGTTAAGGTTCGCAACGATATTTTTATAGAGATCGAAAAAGAACTTTTGTCGGTGCGTCAGTATGAATGCATCTGCAGCGGCATTGAAGATCTTACGCACGATATCAAGCTCTTCAAGTTCGGTCTTGCCGGCTCTGAAGAGATTGATTTTATTGCGGGGCAGTATGTTCAACTCCTTACTCCCGTTTATTTTAAAGGCGGCGAGGAGGTTTATAGAGCGTATTCGGTTGCAAGCGATCCGCTTAATAAAGGTGCGATCGAGTTGATTATTCGGCTTGTGCCAAACGGGATATGTACAACTTATTGTTTTGAGCATCTTAGTATTGGAGATACGATATTGATGAATGGGCCTTACGGTGAGTTTCATCTGTCCGATACCGAATCGCCGATGGTTTTTATTGCGGGCGGTTCCGGGATGGCACCTATTCGGTGCATTCTTAGCCACATGCTCAACACCGGTAGTAAACGCAAAGCGGTGTATTATTTCGGTGCTAATAAGGTTAGCGAGCTTTTTATGATCGACGAAATAAAGCAGTTTGAAAATGATCTTGACGATTTTCGTTTTGTCCCGGTTGTCGCTTTGCCCGATCCCGCAGAGCACTGGACCGGGCTTACAGGGCTTGTCACAGAGGCAGTTGAAAGCGATCTGGAAAATGCCGCTGATTATGAAGCGTATCTTTGCGGAAGCCCGGGTATGATAGAGGCGTCCGGTAAGGTGCTTGCAAAGTTGGGTGTGCCGGAAGGTAAGATATATTTTGATAGTTTTGCGTGAAGAAACGAGGTTCGTATGAAAAAGACGCCTGAAATGGAAAAGCTTGATAATTTTTTGCGGTCATCGCGGATCGTTGCCGGCGGGTTTATGGGTGAAGACATCCGTGATGTTGACGAGGTTATTGTCGCAGATACCCGGTCGGTTGAGCGGCTGGGGTATTCACTTGAGCAAGTTGCCGCCAGGATGCATGAGATTACGCATATAGCAAAGGAGGGCCTTGGTGTTTGCGTAGATGTGGGCGCCGGGCTTAAGGGGTGTGTTGATGAGGCTAAGGGGAGGATCGTTTGTCCCTGGCCGCACCCGGCGAGTTTTGATAAGAGGCTTACAACCGTCACAGATGTCGAATCGGGCAAGGAAATTACATGGTCGGATCTTCATATTCATCTGATCGAAGAACATGGTTTTTTTGAAGGGATTGGTTCGGCGATGCGGATCGAACCGGTAAAGTTAATCACAATTATTTTTTGAGTTATTATGTGCTTAAAAGTTCAGGGGACAGATATGCGACGTTATTTTTTGAGAATATGTTTGGTTTTGTGGATGATAAATTTGGGGGCTCTTGCTATGAGTTTTGGTGCAGATAAGAAAGATGCAACTGGCGGCGGTGATGGACATGGCGGCAGTGGAAAGTCTAACCGGCTTATTGATGAGGCGAGTCCTTATCTGCTGCAGCATGCTTATAATCCCGTGGATTGGTATCCGTGGGGCGATGAGGCCCTTGAAAAAGCCCGCAAGGAAGACAAACCGATCTTTCTTTCTATCG
The DNA here is from genome assembly GCA_019456225.1 of Planctomycetota bacterium. Classification (GTDB taxonomy): domain Bacteria; phylum Planctomycetota; class Phycisphaerae; order Sedimentisphaerales; family Anaerohalosphaeraceae; genus VRUI01. Next base: position 32,373 of record VRUI01000010.1, read on the forward strand.
GCTATTCGACGTGTCACTGGTGTCATGTTATGGCGAAGGAGAGTTTTTCCGATAAGAAGATCGCCGCGATAATGAACAAGCATTTTGTTTGCATAAAAGTAGATCGCGAGGAGCGGCCCGATGTTGATTCGGTTTATATGAAGGCAGTGCAGGCGATGACGGGCAGCGGCGGTTGGCCCTTGTCGGTGTTTCTTACGCCGGATGGTAAGCCGTTTTACGGCGGGACGTATTTTCCGCCGGTTGCTCGCGGGGGTATGCCGGGATTTGACAAGCTGCTATTGGCTGTTGCAGATGCGTGGACGAAAAATCGCAAAGAGCTTTTGGCCTCGAGCGGCCGTATAATGGATTACCTGTCTGCCGACCAGACCGCCGGCAAGAGTAAGCTTTCGCTTTCGATGCAGGCAAACGCGGCAGAGGTACTTTCGCAGATGTTTGACAGTCAGCTCGGCGGTTTTGGCAGGGCACCTAAGTTTCCTCAGCCGAGCTATCTTTCCATGCTGATGGGGTATCATTATCGCACCGGCGATGAATCTTCGCTGGCGATGGCCGAAAAGACGCTTGAGGCTATGGCAAAGGGCGGATTGCACGATCATCTTGGCGGCGGATTTCACAGGTATTCGACGGATCGTATGTGGCTTGTTCCGCATTTTGAGAAGATGCTCTACGATCAGGCTTTGCTTTCCAGAGCGTATGTACAGGCTTATCAGATCACCGGGAAAAAACAATATGCCGATATCGCACGCAGGATATTTGATTATGTTCTGCGCGATCTGCGAGACGCCGGCGGCGGTTTTTTCAGCGGAGAAGACGCCGACAGCGAGGGGGTGGAAGGGACGTTTTATGTGTGGGATAAAGGTGAGATCGAAAAGATTCTCGGCAAGAAAGATGCCAGGCTTTTTAACGCTTATTACGGAGTGACGAGCAAGGGGAATTTTGACGGAAGCAATATTCTCAATATTACTCGCTCGATCGGGGAAGTTGCGCGAGAACTCAGGATCAAAGAGGCCAGTGCCAGAGAGTCTGTCGAAAGGAGTAATAAGAGGCTTTTCTACGTGAGAGCAAAAAGGGTTCGGCCCCATCGGGACGAGAAGATAATCGCCGGCTGGAACGGGCTGATGATATCTTCGCTGGCTTATGGCGGTGCGGTGCTCGGTGAGAAACGTTATGTGCGGGCCGCCGCTGAATCTGCGGAATTTGTTTTAAACAGGCTTAATACCGGCGGGCGTCTGAAACGTTACTATGGAAAGGGTAAGGGGCGCGGACTAGCCGTTCTTGACGATTACTCGTTTTTGACAATGGGGCTCATCGATCTTTACCAGGCTGATTTTGAATCGAAATGGCTTGTTGAGGCAAACGGACTGGCCGGGCGAATGGTAAGCCTTTTTGCCGATAAGGAAAAGGGCGGATTCTTTCTTACAGGCAGTGACGGCAAAAAGCTGATAACGCGTGGAAAGGACGCCTATGACGGTGCAATACCGAGCGGAAATTCTTATGTGGCGAGGGTTTTGCTGACGCTTGGACAGATCAGGATGGACCAGGGATTGATCGGAGAGGGTAAGAGGGTGCTTGAGGCGTTTTCTGGGCAGCTCAAAAGGTCGCCGATCAGTTTGTCTGAGATGGTGATCGCCGTTGACTTTTATCTGGGGCCCCGACAGGAGATCGTTATAGCCGGCAAAAAGGATTCGGCAGATACGACCGCGATGATCAGTGAGGTTCGAAGGCGTTTTTTGCCCAGGGCCGTTGTTTTGCTCCATGCGGAAGGTAAAGATGGAAAGGGTATTGAAAAGATCTCCGAGTTTGTTAAAATGCAGAAAGCTGCTGATGGTAAAGCTACGGCGTACGTTTGCGAAAATTATGTGTGCAGGCTGCCGTTGACGGATTTGCCGGAATTTGGTAAAGTGCTTGATGAAGTCTCTAAAGTTGAATCGGATAGAAAGTAATTTAACAGCATGGGCATAGCCCATCCTACCGAAAGGAGTTATTATGCCGGAAGTTTATCCTTCGGTTGATAAGCAGGAGATGATATGTGCCGAGGTGCCGGGTCGGCCTTGCGGTCTTGTGGTTTTCGGCGGGTCGGGTGATCTGACCCGGCGGAAAATCATTGACAGTCTTTTTCAGCTTTTTGTGCGGGGTTTGCTTTCCGATAAGTTTTATTTTCTCGGCTGTGGACGAAAAAAACTCTCCGACGCCGACTATAGAGTTATCGCCGAACGTGCGATTAACAGAGGAGACAGTTCCGAGAGCCAGGTTTGCCAATTCCTGTCGCTGTTTCATTTTATCACGGGCAGTTATGACGATCCGGAATTTTATGCTTCGATAAAGAAACGTCTTACCGAGCTTGACGAAGTTCATTCCGTTCCGGGGTGCAGGATATTTTATCTTGCTGTCCCGCCTATGCTTTATGGCGATATCGCCGCAAATCTTGGAGCCGCTTCGCTGTCGCATACGGATTCGCCTGGCTGTAAATTGCAGCCGAGGCTGGTTGTCGAAAAGCCGTTCGGGCGGGACCTGAAAAGTGCCGTAGAGCTTAATAAAAGGCTTAGGGCCCATTTTGAGGAATCTCAGATATACCGCATCGACCACTACCTCGGTAAAGAGACGGTTCAGAATATTTTGATGTTTCGGTTTGCCAATGCGATTTTCGAGCCGTTGTGGAATCGCAATTATATTGACAATGTTCAGATCACTATCGCAGAGTCTCTCGGTGTCGGCGACCGGGCCGGTTACTACGACAAGTCCGGTGCTTTGCGTGATATGTTTCAAAATCATATGCTTGGTATGCTTTCGCTGGTTGCGATGGAGGCGCCGACTTCTTTTGACGCGGATCGTGTTCGCAGTGAAAAGGTTCGGCTGCTGCGATCTATTCGGCCAATTGAGCCGGCAGAGATCGATAAAACTATTGTGCGGGCTCAGTACGCCGCCGGTAAGTGCGGCGATGAGAAGCTGGACGGCTATTTGCAGGAAAATGGTGTTGACGGCGATTCGAAGACGGAGACTTTTGTCGCGGCGAAATTGTTCATCGATAACTGGCGGTGGAAGGATGTTCCGTTTTATTTGCGGACGGGAAAACGGCTTGCAAAGCGCGTAACTGAGATCGCGATAACATTTAAGAGTGTTCCGCATTCGATGTTTGCGTCGGTGGGTCTCGACGAGATGCCGCCCAATGTCCTTGTTATGAAGATTCAGCCCAACGAGGGGATACGTCTGAGCTTCCAGGCGAAGCGTCCCGGTTCCAAGGCGTGTATGAGTACGCTGACGATGAACTTTAACTATAGCGAAGTTTTCCAGGCTCAGGCGCCGGAGGCTTATCAGCGGCTGCTGCTTGACTGTATGGTCGGCGATCAGACGCTTTTTACTCGGCAGGACGATGTGGAATTGTCGTGGGGGCTCTTGGAGCCTGTTCTTGACAGGTGGGGCGATGATGGTTCGGGTCTTTGCAGTTATCCGGCAGGCGAGGGCGCCGAAAGTTTTGACGCTGCCGACCAATTGCTGGCAGTTGACGGGAGGATGTGGCGAAAACTGTCGGAGATGTAATATTTGACCTATGGCAGAAAACGGGAAAAAGATGAAAATAAATCTTAATTATTTACTTGTATTTGGTTGCAGGCAGGTGTAAAGTGATTTAATTGTTGAATGAGGAATGTAAAATAATGTTACTTTTATTAAGGAAAAGTCAGATGATCAGGAAAATTATTGCATTGTGCCTTGTATTGATGGCGGTATCGTTTGTGTTTACAGGTTGTAAGGATAAAGAGCCTGAAACGCCGGATCCCCCGCCAGTTGAAGATGTTGACCCTCCAACAGAATAAGCGGTTTACGTGCATGCCTGCCATGCCCATACGGGTGATGGCCGGCATGCAAGCCGTTTTGTGAATTAACGTTTTATTAAGGAAAAAGTCAGATGATCAGAAAGATTATTGCATTGTGCCTGGTATTGATGGCGGTATCGTTTGTTTTTAGTGGCTGTAAGGAAAAAGAAGACTCCGCAAGTCCAGATACTGTAAAAACCGAAGAGAATCATGATCATGACCACGACGACGATGACGGGCATAACCATTAGTAGTGCAGAATCTCACAGCTAGCTGTTACTGGAATTATTTTTATTGAAGGTGATTGGACATGAATAAGAAGATATTATTTTTTTGTGCATTGTTTGTCGTTGTTGGCTTAGGCGGATGTAAGAAGGATAAGCTTGCTGATACGCCTGATGAAACACCCAAGTCCCCTGAGGTTAAAGTTGTTCCCGAAGCGTCAGTTACTCCGCTGTCTCCGGCTGAATATGAAGAAAAATCTAAGGAAATCATTAAAGACCTCGAGTCTAGTGATCCTGAAACAGCCAAACAGTTTGCCGCGTTATTGGAACTGGCCAAGCAGCAGACCACTCAGACTATATGTCCGATCATGGGGGGCAAGATCGAAAAGGATATTTTTGTCGAGTATCAGGGCAAAAAAGTGTATTTCTGCTGTCCGCCTTGCAAGGCTAAGTTTAATGCAGATCCGAAGAAGTTTCTGCCGAAGCTTCCGCAATTTGCTACGCCGAAATTAACTAAATAGTCAATATTCGTCTGATTTTACTGGCAGAGGCCAAAGAAATGTAGTATTATTACGCCTTTTACAAAACTAATGACAATCTGTACTTGTAAAGGGATAATAATATGTTGCAAGATGGCGAAAAAGGTGTAATTATTCAGCGTGACAAAGAGACTTATGCGGTTGCGCCGCATTTTCCATGCGGTGTTGTTACGCCGGATATTCTTCGTAATATTGCCGATGTCGCAGAGAAATACGGTCATACCGCATTGAAGGTTACCAGTGCGGCAAGGATCGCGATCATCGGTCTTAAGGAAGAGGATATTGACAGCGTCTGGGAGGATCTTCATTGCTCTGCCGGTGCGGCGGTTGGTTTGTGTGTCCGCAGCGTCAAGGCGTGCCCGGGTACGACTTTCTGCAAGAAAGGTTTGCAGGACAGTCTTAGCGTGGGCATGAAGCTTGACGAAAAATACCACGGTATGGAGGTTCCCGGCAAACTTAAGATGGGCGTTAGCGGTTGTCCCAACCAGTGTGCGGAAACTTGCATCAAGGATATCGGTCTTGTTGGGCTAAAGAACGGCTGGAAGGTGTTTGTCGGCGGTAACGGCGGCGGAAAGCCAAGGCTTGCTGTTGAGATCGCAAAGGATCTTAACAGCGAAGATGCACTCGATATGATCGACAAGATCGTCGACTATTTCAAGGCAAACGCCACAGGCCGACAGAGGCTCGGTGCGATGCTCGAAAAAACCGGTATCGACGAGTTCAAAGCCGCTGTTCTTGGCTAATCGACATCGCTTGTCCGTAATTTATTTTTACACATTTTTACATTTCTGAAATGTATTCTTATTTTATGCTGCGTTTTTGCCGATAAAACTCGCTGTACATTAGACAATATACAATAGACATTATTCATTTTCAGATGGGGGTGTAACACAATGGATATTCTTGAATTTGCACTGGAGAAGGAGCGTCTTACCCGTGAAAGTTATCAGCAGCTTGCCGGTAAGGCGAGAAATGCCGGTCTGCGTAACATACTCGAAATGCTCGCTGAAGAAGAGGCAATCCACTGCTATGTGATCGAGAGCATGATTAGCCAGAAACCCGGTCTTCTGACAGATACCGATGTTCTTGGTGAGGCAAAGGATATTTTTAACGGTATTCGAGAGTCCGTCGAGAAATTCGATTTCAGTGTCAGCGAGGCTGAGCTCTACCGCGATGCCAGGGACAAGGAGCAAAAGAGCATGGAGTTTTATCAGCAAAAAGCCCGCGAGGTCGAAGATGGAATTCAAAAGGAGATTTTCCTGAAACTCGCCGAAGAGGAACAGAAGCATTTTATTGTATTCGATAATATTTGCGAGTTTGTCGCCTCGCCCGAGTGCTACCTGGAAAATGCCGAGTTTGTGCATACGGCAGAAGACTTTTAGTCGTTTGTTTTTAGTTTGTAGTCTTTAGTCATAATAAAGGGGGTTGCGATGAGATTTATTTGTAATAAAACATTTTTGCTTCTATCGGCGGTCATATTAGCGGGGGCTTGTTCGGTCGTTTATTCGCATTGCCAGATTCCCTGCGGGATTTATGACGATGCTGCACGGTTTGAAATGATCGCCGAACATATTATGACGATCGAAAAATCGATATCTTCGATCAATCAACTTTCTGCCGAGTCCAAACCCGATTACAACCAGATCGTCAGATGGGTTGAGAACAAGGAAAAGCACGCCGATGCGGCTAGTGGGATTATTACTTACTATTTCATGGCTCAGCGGATAAAGCCTGTCGCCAAAAACAGCCCTGGGGAATATGATAAATATGTCAGTCAGTTGACGCTGCTTCATGAAATGCTGGTTCAATGTATGAAAGCCAGGCAATCAGCGGATGAGGCTGTAATAGAGAAATTGCGCGGATTGCTTGGAGAATTCGAGAAGGAATATTTGACCAATCGCAAGTAATTGTTGAGATGAGTTTTATGCGTATACTGGATTTCGTTTAATTTTGGGGCAATTTATGAATTTACGCACGAGCAATAGTTCTGAAGATCAAGCAGCTGTTTTCTGCGGACAATGCGGCAATGCCTCTGAAAAGGCGATTTGGGACGCCACGGCCGGCCTTGACAATTTGGACGGTCCTGTCGTTACCCGGGTCAATACATGCGGCGGCAATGTCTTTTGTCCTGAGGGAAAGCAGGACAGCCTGGATTTAGGATTGAAATTGGAGGAAAGATTGCATAATATATACCTTCCGGCTAAACTTTGTATCGCCGTTTCCGGCTGTGACAATCAATGCGCAGAGGCTTGCGCAAAAGACATCGGTATTGTCGGGATGGAAGACGGCTGGGATTTATTTGTCGGCAGAAATGGCTGCCGGGATATAAGACATGCATGGCAGCTGGCCAAGGGGCTTTCGACGGAGCGGGTGCTTGAAGTGGTAGACAGAATAGTCGCATTATTCAGGGCAGATTGTAACGATAAGAAAAAACTCTCAGCATTGATCGAAGGTATCGGATTTGAAAGTTTCAAAGCAAAAGTGCTCAGGCAAAAGGAACCTGCAAACAAATAAACTTGCACAGGTGCTTGATGCGCTTTACGAGAAGTATAATCATCGACAATTCATCGGCGACGATCCTCTCCAGTTCGTTTACAAATATTCCGATCGCGCGGATATGGAGATCGCGGGTTTTTTGTCGTCGGCTTTGGCGTACGGGCGGGTCCAGCAGATCAGCAAGTCGCTCGAAAAGCTTTTTTCGATCATGGGAGATAGTCCCGCCGCTTTTGTGCGTCAGTTTACGCCAACCGGCAGGCGGCGTCTGAAGGGCTTTAAGCATCGTTTCAATACCGGCGACGACATTGCCGATCTGATCATTTTGCTCAAACACGCGATTAGTAAGCACGGCAGTATCGAGGGGTATTTTCTTAGCGGGTATAGTGATTCAGATGCGAATATTCTTCCGGGGCTGACTAATTTTTGCGAGGGTCTAACCAGTTTGTATGCCCGAAGGCATGGCGGTGGGGCCGGCAGGGGGCTGATGTATCTTCTGGCGAGTCCTGTCCGCAAGAGTGCGTGCAAGCGGCTTAACCTGTTTTTGCGGTGGATGGTTCGCAACGACGATGTCGATGCCGGGATTTGGAAGGGCGTCGATGCGTCCAAGCTGATAATACCTGTCGATGTGCACATGGCACGGTTGTGCGGGATTCTCGGCTTTCACAGCAGCAAAAACCCGACTTTAAAAACAGCAGTGGAAATTACCGAAAATTTTGCTAAGATAGATCCCGCCGATCCGGTGAAGTACGATTTCGCGCTAAGCCGCATCGGGATAATAGAAAACTGTAACGGAAAAATTAACGATAATTGCCCGCAGTGTCAGCTTTATGGATATTGCAAGGCAAAGAAGACGTAGTGTGGGCTTCCAGCCCACATGAGCTGTCGGCAAGATGCCGACAGTACGGAATAATGCTCGTAGTGTCAGCTATATGGATATTGCGTCGTAAAGAAGTGACAATTGACAGGTGACAGGTGAAAATACAGGACATTGAAAAATATACTTCGGCGGTTACTTTGTCGGATATGGAAGTTTTTGTTTATCCCGAGCTTATGTACAGCCTGGTTCTGGCGAATATTATGAGTCCGAATATCTGGCGGTGGCGGCAGGAAGATACCTTTAAAAAGCTCGAGGGAAAGACCCCTTATCGTAAACTCATGCGTATGCGTCAGTTCATCATGGATGAGTACGAGTTCAATCTTGACATCGAGACGTGGGGCATGACAAGCAAGGCCGGCGAGCTTAAGCGGTTTGCCCATGTCATATCTCCCGAAGATGTCGCAAAGAGCAACGCCCTGTTCGGTTACCATGGCGATAAGTATTATTTTGATGTGGATATTCGCAGGCATTTCGGTCTCGATAAATATGACGATGATGCGATACCCTACTGGAAGACCGAGACGGTAGAGGCGATGGACGGTTTTCAGTATAAGAGCGGTTATACGAAAAAGGCCGGCGAGTGCGTTTCGCTCTCTTCGCTGTATGCAGCGGCGGCTTTTATCGTTTGCCAGATTCCACTCGAAGATATCTACATGGTGCTTACCCCGCTTCATTCCCAGAACTTTATCGACATTCGCGAGGGTGTCATCACCAACAACCGCCGCGTCATTACCAAGCCCATGTGGTTTAACGGCACGGCGATATCCATGAAGGCTCAGCGGGCGATGAGAAACGAAAATATCACCATCGTCGCCCACAATACCGGTAGTGTCCATTGTCTGTATAAGGACGCTACTATTGATCCTGAGGCATATAAATATTTGTCATCTCGTCTGGGTGAATTTTTGGCTGCTGATTTCAGCATGCTGATCTTCTCGAATTTCCTTCGCGACCGCGGCAAGTTCCAGAAGTATTTTCAGTTCTGTCATAACCATCGCGGCCAGGATAAATTCATCAAAGCCGAGATCCTGTACAGCTATGAGCACGGCAGCAGGTTCCGCATTGCCGATGAGACTTATGAAAAGCTTCTCGACGAGGTTTCCAACGAGGATTATTCGATATATAGGATTACTTCCAGGATGTGCTGCGAGCAGCTGCGTGCGTTTATGGAATACGAAGATATTGATCTTCGCAGCACTGCCGGTCAGAGTAAGCTTAAAGAATATCTCAAGGGACACGTCCGTGAGATCGACGAGTTTGTCGAATCGCTGGTTGATTTTATGTTCCTAAATCCCTTGCTTCCTTCGATGGATAAGGAGTTTTCGCATATCGCCCCTATCAAACTTGATCCGGCCTGGTCCAGGGAGCAAGTTATCGAGTACCTCCAGTCAATGCGCCAGACAAATTCGACCGTCGATCTGGCATTTTATGCCTACAGGGATATGGAGACGTGCAACTGGGAGCCTTTCGTCAGGGCGGCATTGGAGAGAAATCCCGTTTCGGTCGAAATGTCAGATTGTTTGAGTACAGACGATGTGTGCAGGTGGCTTGGGACGATGGTCAATGAGTCCGTTTATGACGGCAAGCGTCTTGCTCAGCCCGATGAGGCTGTCAATTTCCGCAGGGCAGACGGTATTGAAAAGGCTTTCACGATGGCAAATATCATCAGAAATAACGCCCCGGACTCGGAGATTGAGATTATTATCGACCATGAAAACGTGACTGTTAAAGCAGATAAGGAATATCGTTTTGTGTCCTCGAAAGGCTTAAAAAAGGCGATTAAAGTGTCTCCAAACGGCGATTTGAACATTTCAGGCTGATTGTGCGTAACACCTCGGAATGGTGATTTCTGAAATATTTTTCAAAAATAATATTTTATGGTTGACTATTTTCCGATATTCACCTACGTTAGTCCTATATAAGACAGCAGGAAATAATTTACAGGTTATTTTGTGACAGGATTTTTAATGGATATTGTTAGAAGAAATACTGATTATGCTTTACGTGCGATGATTCATCTCGCTAAGAAATATGGCGGCAAGTCGATCTCTACCCGTGTTATCGCAGAGCGTGAAGATATTTCGTACCAGCTTGCTTGTAAGCTGATGCAGAAGATGAACGAAGCCGGCCTGGTTACCAGTACCATGGGGCCAAAGGGCGGTTTTGCTCTCAGTAAAGAACCTTCGCAGATAAATTTGCTTGAGATTATCGAGGCGGTACAGGGCCCCTTGAGTGTTAACAGGTGCCTGTCCGAAGAAGAACCCTGTCCCAGGAAAGATCTTTGTCCGCTTAGCAGTAAGATGAAAGAGATACAGGATTATTTAGTAGGTTACCTGTCGGGTGCTACTCTCGGAGATTTATAAAATTAGCAATTAGCAATTAGCAATTAGCGATTAGCAAAATAGGAAAGTTTTGAAATGAGTGAATCTAAAACTAATGTACTTGAGTCTTGTGTGGCAAAGTCTCAGAATATTTCTTCGCTTGTCCAGTATGCAGACGATTCGGTTGTAAGTAAGACACTGCTCAATAAACCAGTCGGCACGATCACTCTGTTTGCCTTCGACAAGGGCCAGGGACTCAGCGAGCATCAGGCTCCTTACGACGCCGTTGTTCAGGTCATCGACGGAGTAGGGCGCGTAACGATCGACGGCACCGATCACGATATAGCCACAGGTGAGATAATAATAATGCCGGCAAATATACCGCATTCGGTTAGTGCCGATGAGAAATTTAAAATGCAGCTTACAATGATAAGGCAGTAAAGTAGTGTCGGCTTCCAGCTAACATGAAAAATGCAGGCGGTACATGCTGGAGCAAAATTTTTTATCTCTAAGTTTGAATATTTTAGTCTTATATGTTAATTTAGTTAATATAACTTTTGAAAGGGAATACCATGTTTTGTTATCAATGTGAACAAGCTGCCGGCGGAACCGGCTGTACTAAAGTTGGGGTTTGCGGTAAGAATGAAGACATTCAGTCGCTTCAGGATACGCTTTTGTTTGGCCTCAAGGGCATCGGTGCCTATGCATACCATGCAAGAGAGTTTGGCAAGATCGACAGCGAAGTAGACGCGTTTATGCATGAGGCTATGTTTGCCACGCTTACAAATGTGGATTTTGACCTCGGCCGCCACCTTGAGCTCGTTCTAAAAGCAGGCGAGATGAATTACCGCATCATGAAGCTTCTAAACGACGCCCACACCGAAGCCTACGGCAATCCAACTCCCGTCGAGGTGCCCACAGGCACAAAGGCCGGGCCCGGAATTCTCGTTACAGGTCACGATCTGCTTGACCTTTATGAGTTGCTCAAGCAGACAGAGGGCAAGGGCATCAATATTTATACGCACGGCGAGATGCTGCCGGCACACGGTTACCCGGAGCTTCGTAAGTTTGACCACCTCGTCGGTAACTACGGAACCGCCTGGCAGAACCAGAGAACCGAGTTCGACGCATTCAGCGGACCCGTGCTGATCACGACAAACTGCATAATGATCCCGAAGGATTCGTACAAGGACAGGCTTTTTACACGCGGCATCGCAGCCGCTGAAGGCGTAAAACATATCGCCGACAGGGATTTCAGTGCTGTTATCGAAGCGGCATTGGCATTGGCTCCTCTCGAAGAAAACCCGACAGGCACGCTAAGCACCGGCTTCCATTACACAGCCGTTCTCGGTCTTGCAGACAAGATCGTCGAAGCTGTCAAAGCCGGCAAGATCAAGCACTTCTTCTTTATCGGCGGATGCGACGGGGCAAAACCAGGCAGAAATTACTTCACCGAACTCGCCGAGAAAGTGCCCGCTGATTGCGTAATCCTTACTGCTGCCTGCGGCAAGTACCGCATCAACGCCGCAGACTATGGAACAATCGACGGTATTCCGCGTCTTATCGACATGGGCCAGTGCAACGATTGCTACTCGGTAATACAGGTCGCTTTGGCACTTGCAGAAGCATTTGAATGCGGAGTGAACGACTTACCGCTTTCGCTCGTAGTATCCTGGTACGAACAAAAGGCAGTGGCGATCTTGCTTACACTGCTGCACCTTGGGGTAGAAAACATTAGGCTCGGACCTTCGCTGCCGGCGTTCATAACTCCGAATGTCCTTAACGTACTGGTAGATAAATACAAGATCAAACCAACTGGCGACGTAGACGAAGACCTCGCCGCGATGCTCGCAGGAAATTAAACCCTGACAGAAACTGTAGGGGCGGGCTCAAGTGTCCGCCCTCTACACTACAAAAACCCGAAGCGCAAGAGCAGGGATAATCACTGTGCTCGATATTTTAATGAGGCCTGATATGGCAATAAGAAATATAGTATTGATAGACGAAGATAAGTGTAACGGATGCGGCGATTGCGTCACTTCATGTGCAGAAGGCGCTATTGAGATCATCGACGGCAAGGCTAAACTTGTTAGCGAGATATATTGTGACGGACTGGGGGCATGTCTTGGATCGTGCCCCATGGACGCCATCTCCATCGAAAAACGCGAATCCGCCGAGTTCGATGAAGCAGCGACCGAAGATCACCTGGAAAAGATGAAACAGAAGGAAACGGCCCAGCCGAAATCACCATGTCAGTGTCCCGGCACTATGATGCAGAGTTTTAAAAGTGACGCAGGCGATGCATCTTCGGCCGGTGATGTTTCTTCGCAACTTGCCCAGTGGCCGCTTCAGCTTACGCTGCTTTCGCCGCAGACTCCGTATTTCAAGGGTGCCGATCTGATGCTGACAGCAGACTGCGTGCCGTTTGCTATGGGGGATTTCCACAGTAAACTCCTCAAGGGCAAGGCAATAGCTATCGCCTGTCCCAAACTTGACAATATCGATCCATACATTGAAAAGGTCGCAGAGATCATAAAAGTTAACGACCTGAAGTCGCTGACGGTTGTCCATATGATGGTGCCATGCTGCTCGGGAATGACCCATATCGCAAAACAGGCCATCGCATTAAGCGGTGTCGACATGAAATTTGAAGATATTACCATTGATTTGCAGGGAAATATTTGTAATACTGAAACGCTTTAAACTGCAAATGAAAGGTTCGGGCATAAATGGATTACCTAATTAAGATTGTAAGTGAGTTTTGGGTGACGCTTACTGTTATGTCGCCGTATCTTTTGTTTGGTTTTTTCGTTGCCGGCATAATGTCGGTTTTCATTTCTCCCAAACTCATAGAAACTCATCTTGGCGGCCGCGGCATATGGCCCGTCGTCAAGGCCTCGCTTTTTGGTGTTCCTTTACCTTTGTGTTCCTGCGGCGTTATACCGGTTACGGTTTCGCTGCGAAAGCACGGGGCCAGCAGGGGGGCGTCAATATCATTTCTACTGTCCACCCCTCAGACCGGCATCGACAGTATGTTCGTTACTTACGGAATGTTGGGCCCGGTCTTTGCGATCTTTCGCCCGATGATAGCTTTTGTGACGGGAATTGTCGGCGGCGTTGCAGTCGAGACACTGGCGCATACGCCTCGTCAAGCAGACGCTCAGCCGCAAGAAGAAGATGCTAAAACATCTGAGGATGAGTGTCAGGATCCCTGTTGCAAAAAGGCGCAGGAAGGTAAAATCGTCAGACTGCTAAAATACGGTTTTCTCACACTGCCGAAAGATATCGGATCGGCCATGCTCGGCGGGCTTATTATCGCCGCACTTATCGGCGTTTTCATACCGGGAGATTATATCCTGGAAGGCGTAGAAACCCTCGGTACCTTTGGAACTATGCTTGTGATGATGGCACTGGGAATTCCCGTCTATGTTTGTGCGACTGCTTCGGTCCCGCTAGCGGCCGTCATGATCGCAAAGGGGATATGTCCGGGCGCCGTACTGGTATTTCTGATGACAGGCCCGGCAACCAACGCCGCAGCCTTTGCTACCATCTGGAAGGTCATGGGATCCAGGACCGCAATAATTTACATTTTTACGGTCATAGGCTGTGCACTGGGTTCCGGCCTCCTCCTTGAATTATTATTTTCAACGTTTGCCGTTCAATCCGAACACATCCACAAAATGGACCCGTCCCTTGTGGGCCACATCTCAGCGGTTCTGCTGTTGGTGCTTCTCATTAATGGCATATACGCAAAAAGCATAAAAAAACAGGAATCAGATAATTAAATACCGACAGCTAATTGCTAATCGGCAATGACACAAAGAATTCAGTTCCCTCGTCCGGAGTCGATTCGAGCCGTATTGTTCCGTTGTGCCTGGCAAGGATCCTATTAATGATTGTAAGCCCAAGCCCTTCTCCCCCGACAGTGTCGTTAGGGTCGAGGCGGTGATAAACTTCGAAAATCCTTTTTTGTTGGTTCTTGTGGATCCCGATCCCATTGTCTTTTACGCAGTAGTGGTTTTGTCCGTATTCGCGGTGGCCGGAAATATGGATATGACCCTTGCGTTTCGGGTCGAGATATTTAATGGCGTTGTCAATAAGATTTGAAAACAGCTGGTCGATCTGGGTGGAGTCTCCATGGCAGGGGGGCAAGTCGCTTTGGATGGTTATGGATGCGCCTAGTTCCTTGGTCTTGTAAGAGACGTTTGCGATTATATTTTCGATGATCTTGTGCATGTCAAGATTTTCCATTTTGACCTCGACAGTTCCGACCCGCGAGACCTCCAGAAGACCATTTATGAGGGTTTTCATTTTCTTTGTGCCCTCGGTAATAAACATCAGGTCCTCCGGTATGGTTTCTTGAAGCAGGTCTAAAACTTCCTTTTTGACATCTTCACTGATCTTTTCATTAGCCAGAAGTTTTCTCAGTTGTTTGCAGTTGTTTGTAAGGCTGCCGCTAAAACCGTCGATGTTGACCAGCGGGCTCCTGAGGTCGTGTGAAGATATATAGACGATACTCTGTAGTTCTTCGATCATTTTATGCAACTGCATAATTTTTTCCGCCTGTTCCATTGCAATTTTTTCCTTCCATCTGACAACTTATATTTTGCTGTAGATTTTCCTGCCCGGCATCAAACCTCTCACTTGCGGACTCATTGCAGGTTTCCATTTAATAATTCGTAATCTTATTGTTTCCGGCGAGTTCTGTCAAAAGATATATATCTATTTATACGATTATTTGCCAAAACCTTCTACCCTGCGGTAAAATATTGTCAGGCCGTGGGAATTGGTGAAAAAATCTCAATAAAAAAGAACTCCAGCGAGACTTTAGGCTTTTAAATGAAACAAGCTTGGAATATAATCCCAAATGAAAGCAATAATAGCAATTAGTAAATAGCTATTCGGGATAAAATCTGATTAAAGGGCAACCGATTATGAAAGCATTAGTTAAACAGCAAGCCGGGGAAGGTTTATGGCTTAAGGATGTTTCTACGCCTGAAATTGGCATTAATGACGTCCTGATCAAGGTCGAAAAGACCTCGATTTGCGGTACGGATGTTCATATCTATAACTGGGATAAATGGGCACAGAAAACGATAAATCCGCCGTTGGTGATAGGGCATGAATTTGTCGGACATATCGTTGAGATGGGCGGCAATGTTCAGGATTTCAAGATCGGTGACAGGGTAAGCGCAGAGGGCCACGTCGTTTGCGGTCACTGTCGAAATTGCCTTGCCGGTCGCCGTCACCTCTGCAATTCCCCCAGCGGTATCGGTGTAAATCGTGACGGTGCTTTTGCCGAATTCATCTCTGTTCCTGTCACGAATACCTGGTATTGTGATGAGTCGATCTCCTCGGATGTGATCAGCTGCTTCGATCCGCTTGGCAATGCCGTTCACACCGTACTTACGTATAATCTTGTCGGCGAGGACATTCTTATTACCGGAGCCGGGCCGATCGGCTGTATGGCTGTCGCTGTCGCAAAGCAGGTTGGCGCAAGGCATATTGTCGTTACCGACATAAACCCTGACCGTCTGGAGCTGGCGAAAAAAATGGGAGCGACTCTGACTGTCGATGCCAGGACCGAAACCATCGCCGATGCCCAGAATAAGCTTGATATGAAAGAGGGTTTCGATGTCGGGATGGAAATGTCCGGAAGCCCGCTGGCCCTTAAAGATATGATCGCCAACATGGCCCACGGCGGTAAGATCGCATTGCTTGGTATTTTGCCCCCGACCGAGATCGACTGGGATTTCGTCGTTTTCAACGGTTTGACCATCAAGGGCATTTATGGCCGTTTGATGTATGAAACGTGGTATAAGGTGACTACGCTTATCCAGGGAGGTCTGGATATTTCGCCGTTGATAACACACAGATATCACTATACAGATTTCGAAAAGGGATTCGAGGTGATGCGTTCAGGCAGTGCGTGTAAGGTCATTTTAGACTGGTCTAAATAAGGGGGAAATAAAAAATGTTTGGAAAAATAAAACAACATTTATCAAATGAACTAGAGCAAATCCGCCAGGCAGGTTTATTCAAAGGCGAGCGGATAATCACCAGTCCTCAAAACAATCGCATAGAGGTCGATACCGGTCAATCCGTGTTGAATTTCTGTGCAAATAATTATCTTGGCCTATCCGACCACCCGGACGTCGTCGCCGCGGCAAAGGCCAGTTACGATAAATGGGGTTTTGGTCTTTCTTCGGTTCGCTTTATCTGCGGAACCCAGCAGATCCACAAGCAGCTCGAACAGAAGGTGGCGGACTTTCTAGGCACAGAGGACACGATACTCTACAGCTCATGCTTTGACGCTAACGGCGGGCTTTTCGAGACGCTGCTTGGGCCCGACGATGCGATCATCAGCGACTCTCTGAACCATGCCAGCATTATCGATGGAATCCGCCTGTGCAAAGCGGGGCGCTACCGCTTTAAAAACAGCGACATGGGGGACCTTGAAGATAAGCTCAAAGAAGCCGCCGGCGCCCGCTTCCGCATGATCGCTACAGACGGCGTTTTTTCGATGGACGGTTACGTCGCAAAGCTCGACCAAATATGCGATCTTGCCGACAAGTATGACGCGATGGTCATGATCGACGACTGCCATTCGACCGGCGTTATCGGAAAGACCGGCCGCGGCACTCCGGAATATCGCGGCGTGATCGGCCGAGTTGATATTATTACAGGTACGTTCGGCAAGGCCCTCGGCGGGGCGAGCGGCGGTTTTACAACCGGCCGAAAAGAGATCGTCGATATACTTCGCCAACGCAGCCGCCCATATCTGTTTTCCAACTCTCTTGCCCCGGCGATAGTATGTGCCTCTTTGAAGGCATTGGACATGCTCAGTTCTTCGTCGGATTTAGTGGACAGACTCGCCGATAATACAAAATATTTTAGAAGTAAAATACAGGCCACCGGCCTTGAAGTCCTCGAAGGCGACCATCCGATCACCCCGGTAATGCTCGGTGATGCGGTATTGGCCCAGAAAATGGCCGCCCGCCTTCTGGAAGAGGGCATCTACGTTGTAGGGTTTTTCTACCCGGTAGTCCCCAAGGGGCAGGCAAGGATCAGAACACAAATTTCCGCCGCCCACACCAGGGAGGACCTGGATTACGCAATAGAAAAGTTCAAACTCGTAGGCAAGGAATTGGGTATTGTGTAATTTGTTCATCATGGAAACAATAGCCCTAAGCGCCAGCGCCGGGCTGGGTAACGATTATGAATGCCATCCGAAATCGTAATATAGCATGTCGCTTGCGCTCCACGCTGTTGTTTCCACCTTCAGATCACCATATCAATGTATAGCCCCAGCGGCATTGGTTCCAGGAATGTGTACAGACCCAGTCTGCGGCGTACTTTTGATTTTGTGTTTGCCCATCTTCGTTTTACCTTGGCTGAAAATGGCGGCGACTTCTGTTTTTGCTGCTGGGATTTGTTCGATCTGGTTCGGGTTTCTTTGTGCGCAGGACGGCTGTCCGGCAGATCGTTTTCGTATGCCTTTATTATGTTTGCAGGACTTCGCTTTACCAGGTAGCGAGGCGCCGGCAGCATTTTGATCGGTTGCGTCATTTTGTTGGGCCGTTACAGTTTCAGTTAGCCGATTTCGCTCAGGTCTACCGTTGTGCTGGTAGTGATCAACCCATCGAGTCCGGGCCGGCTGTGCTGGGTCTGGATTTTTAACTCATCATCGCTGCTGTAACTTTCAATAAACGTAAATGCCGGACCAGTATCTGTCGATAGTCCCGGGAAGTTTATTAGCTTTGACTTTTTGCCGCAGCGTTGTTTTAGCTCCTCATGCTGTTTTTTCAGGCAGGCTGATCTATTAATATCGAATTGGCAGTGATATTTCAGGTTGTTGCCGAATATATGTGTATGTCTCTTTTCGCATGGAAGCTGGAATTTCGCTAAAAGCGCCCCAGCCGGCAGAGGTTGCCCCGGCCTCGCGATCAATTCGGTGATGTGGATAGATTCGACACTTATTGTCAGCACATGGCAGTGGTTAGTCACCCAAACAGTAACGTTGAATCTTTTCGTACTAAAGTCAAACTCACGGTAAATCTTAAACAGTTCCGGGTGGACAGGCCGCTGGTACAGCGTAAACGACAGCGGCACAGATGATATGTTTCTGCGTGATATTTTCAATGGCAGCTTCCCTGTAATTAATCGAATAATTATGCGTAGGGAAAATAATAAGCAACAAGCGTGCCAGAAGCATTTTTATGTGCAGAAGTGTGTTTATTAGCAGTTAAGGCCGATTGTTTGTATGTTTCGTACTACCGAAAGGAACTTTTCTCCGCCCAACCCGGAAAAGTTTTCCTGTTTTGCCTGTTCACAGAAGTCGCTGCAGACCCCACTCTGGTACGTATTTTTCGCGGATGATGGGGTCTAACTCCGGCATTCCTTTTACTTTCATATTTTTGGCGTCCCAGTAGATTCGTTTTCCTGCACGAATAGCAAGATTGCCGAGCAGGACGAATTCGGTTAATTTTGCTGCGTATTTGAAATTACTGACAGTCGTCCCGCCGTTTTTGCATGCGTCGAGCCAGTTGCGGTGGTGGCCCTTGGAACGCGGCAGTGTTTTGGCGGGCTGCTTGTATGCTTTCATCTTCACTTCCGGAATGATCCGCGGAGATGCGCTCCAGCCGCCGCCTAATATCTTGCCCTTATCGCCGATGACAAGCACGCCATTGCCGCCCATTCTGCGTTTTTCTTCAAGATCTTCCAGACGATCCGGCATGAGTTTTCCGTCATACCAGGAAAATTTCACACCCGACCATTTGCCGGTTTTCTCGAACATCCATGTCACTTTGTTATTATCCGAAGTCGTTTCGCCGTCCAGATTTTCAGTTTTGCCCTCGATCCAGGTCGGCTGTCCGGGGTTTAGGTGTGTCCAGGCCGAATCAAAGTGATGGATCGACATATCCCCCACGATCCCGCTGCCGAACGCCCACCAGTTGCGCCATGTATAAGGGGCGTACTCAATGCTGTAAGGACGCATGCCTCGCGGACCTACCCACATTTTCCAGTCCATACCCTTTGGTATTTCCATCTTTTCAGCCGGGCGTCCCTTATGACGAATATGTGCCTTTGCGCCGCTCCAGGCCTGAACTTCCTTAACGGTCCCGACAGCCCCGTCGGCCAGCCATTCACGCATGGTCGGGTGCCCGCCGGAAGAGCGACCCTGGTTACCCATCTGCGTAGCGACTTTGGTTTCGGCGGCGACTTTAGCAACCTGGCGAACTTCCCAGATATTGTGAGCGAGCGGTTTTTCGCAATAGACGTGCTTTCTATGTTTCATCGCCATTATCGAGACATAAGCATGCCAGTGATCCGGGGTGGCACACAAAACAGCGTCGATGTTCTTTTCTTTATCAAACAGCACACGGAAGTCATTGTAGTCATTGCATACGAATTTCGGATTTGCGGCCTGGTAATGTGTTTCGATCAATTTTTTCACCGGCCCTCGCCCGCTGAAGCCTCTATAGTAAAACCGCTTGTAATCAGCAGATTCCGTCGGGTCGGCGATGGCAACGATTTGTACGTCTTTTTGCCGCATAAGCCCACGGATGTTTTTGCGGCCCTGTCCGCCGCACCCGATGACAGCAATATTCAGTCTCTCACTGGGTGTAACATTCCCCTTGCCGCCAAGAACATGACGCGGAACGATAGTAAACGCTGCCGCTGCGCCGGCGGTACTGGTAATAAATTGACGTCGCGAAAGTTTCCTGTTAGTACGAATTGCCATGATCTTATTCCTTATATTGATAGTAAGTGAATTATCTTATTTGCTTTTATAACTGTTCAACGATATCCTTAGCCTCGCGTAAACCGCAATTGTATGCTTTTCTGGCGGCGCTAATAGCCGCAATTTTTTTGCCTGATTCGACAAGTTCTTTAAGTTCGGCTTTAATGGCATCGTCGTCCAGACTTTGCAGGTCGGTATTATTATCTTCGCTCCGTGTGTTATTTCCTTGCAGAATACCCAGTAGGGATTTTATAAAACCCATAATTAATACTCCTTGTTAATTTTTTTGATGTAACCTGATATTATCTATTTAGACGCCTGAGAAACATAGTTTATTCATCCCTATATCAATAATTCTATTAAAATCATCTTGAACTGTCAAAGAGTTTTAGTTTTCGGATGTTGTCTCTGATGCAGCCCATTCATCCGAAGACAGTTTTTTTGGTGACAAATTGAAGTTTTTTGTGTAGTCTTCTGGTTATGAATACAGAGATCATCAGGGTTGATCCCTTAAACATTGATATGGACAAGGTTTACGCTGCTGCTGCTGTGATCGACGGCGGCGGGCTTGTTGCCTTTCCTACCGAGACCGTCTACGGCGTTGCCTGTAGGGTGGAAGGTTCCTCGCTTGCCAAACTCGATGCAGCTAAGGGCCGGCCGGGCGATAAGCGGTACAGTTTGCATATTGCCGGGGCAGATTCCATTACGGACTATATCCATCGCCTATCTTTTCGGGCTTGTAAGCTGATAGAAAACTGCTGGCCGGGGCCGGTTACGGTAGTTTTTGAGCTTTCCGAGCCTGACCTTTCCGAGCAGAAAAAGCGTGTTGACGAAGAAATATTCAACCTTTTGTACCAAGGGGGTACTTTGGGTGTCAGGTGTCCGGATAATCCCATTGCGATCGCTTTACTTTCCGCTTGCAGCCGCCCGGTGGTTGCTCCGAGTGCGAATCTCAGCGGTCAGGAGCCTGCGCTTACCGCTGATGAGGTGCTTGCCCAACTTGACGGGCGGGTGGATATGGTTATTGCGCCTAATGATGAATCTAATGTTTGCCGATATCAGTTAAATAGCACTGTAGTTAAAATTAGCTCCGGAAATATTAGTATTTTACGTGAGGGTGCTGTTAAAATGGGGGATATAGAGAATATGTCGTCAATGCAGATATTGTTTGTTTGTACCGGCAATACCTGCCGCAGTCCTATGGGAGAGTATTTTTGCAAAAAATATATCGCCGAAAAACTGGAATGTAATGTTGACGAACTGGAAAAAAAAGGTTATAAAGTCGTATCTGCCGGTGTGTATGGTATGGATGGTGCTCCTGCCAGCCGTGAAGTTATTGATATCTGCAAGCAGAAGGGCATCGATGCCAGCAGTCACCACAGCAGGCTTTTGACGGCTGAGATGGTCGAAGAGAGCGATATTATTTTTGCCATGACGCGAGGCCATGGGCGTGGTATATTAAGCATGTCCCCGCAGGCAGAATCCAAATGTTTTCTGCTTGACGGCGATAATGATATTCCGGACCCTATCGGTGGTGGGTTTGACGTATATAACAAGTGTGCCTGCATCATAGAACGGGCTTTAGACAACAGATTATGTGAGATGATGATATGAAAATTGTAGTAGCATGTGACCATCGTGGATTTAAAGCGATCGAGCAGGTCAAGGCGATCATTGCTCAGTTAAACCATGAATGCCTGGATTTCAGTCCTGCCGGCGACAGTCCGGTCGACTACCCTGACGTGGCTTATCATGCCGCTGTTGCGGTTTCTACGCATAAAGCCGAAGGAGCAATTCTTGTTTGCGGTACGGGTATCGGTATGAGTATCGCAGCGAATAAAGTAAAGGGCGTAAGAGCGGCTCTTTGTTTTGATGAGCTTAGCGCACAGATATCCAGGCAGCATAATGATTCTAATGTTCTTTGTCTTTCCGGCGATCTTCTGGGATCGTCGGCACTTCGTAAGATCGTTGAGACGTGGCTTACAACAGATTTTGTCGGCGGAAGGCACCAAAGACGAGTTGATAAGATCCACTCAATAGAAGAAGGGATTGACCCGCGCGAGATGAAGGATTGATTTTTCGGTAGTAGTAAGCAGTAAGTCCGAGATCGATATTTTTGGCCATATTGAAATAAGGAGATTTTCGTGGCTGTCAGGATTCCGAAGGTTGTTGTTGTTGGTTCAGCGTATGTTGATATCGCGATCAAATGCGATGTCTTTCCCGGTGCCGGTGAGACGGTAGGCGGCTCCGGTTTGACATGCTTGCCGGGCGGGCCAGGGGTAAACAGTTCTGTTCAGGCGGCTCTTTGTGGGTGTGAGACCTATTTTATAGGCAAAGTCGGCGATGATCTGTTCGGCAGGATGACCCTTGGCGCACTGGACGAGAAGGGAGTCAATACCGAATACGTCTATACGGCACAGGCTATCAGCTCCGGCGCGGTCGTTACCATGGTTGACTCTATCGGCGAGAACAGTTCCTGTCTTTCCGAGGGCGCCAACAGGGCTCTTAGTGTCGACGAGGTCGGTTGTGCGACAGTTGAGCAGCTTATCGGCTCGGCTGACGTTTGCCTTATATGCGGCGATGTGCCTGTCGAGTCTATCTGCACTATTATCAAGCTTGCAAAAGTTTACAATACCAAAACAATTCTTCAAACCAAACTCAATGCCAGACCGGTTGCTGAGATCGGCTCGCTTAACTGGCCCGGCGAGTTTTTTTTCGTAGATGTACTGATCCCGGATTTTCACGATGTTGCCAATATTTCCGAGCCAGGCACAGGTGACAGCCATAAACTGAAATTTGTCGCCTCGGAGATGGTCGCCAGGGGGATTGGGTGCGTTCTTGTCAGGATGGGGTCTAGGGGGTGTTTTCTGGTTGACAGGGCCGGAGCGACTTTGGTTGAGGGTTTTGAAGGTGAGAAATTCGATCAGGGCGTTGGCGGTGATGCTTTTGCCGGGGCACTGGCCGCGGCTTGCGGAAGCGGTGACGAGCCAAAGAGAGCCGTCAGGTTTGCCCAGGCGGCCGATGCTTTAACTGCCGGTAAATTCGGATCGATAGATGCTTTGCCGAGTAAACGGGAAATCATAGAATTACTTCAGAAAAGTTCGGACTAGAAATGATAATTACGAATTACAAATTACCAATGACGAATTAAGGAAGCCGCCTTTGTCGGGGGCTTTTAAAATATGACAGTTACGGTTATTAATGATATGGAAACTGAAACAGTGTTCCAGCGGGACAATCAGCTTGTCTCGTCTGAAGACATTTTGCGTGCGATGGCTTTGGGCAAGGGGATCGCACTTTCCCGGTGTACGGTTTCAGGTGAGTTTGATATTAACAGGTTTTTTGCCAAGGGCTCAGATTTTAATACCTCTGCCCTGATGGTCAGGCGGCAGGGTTGCAAAATAACGCTGACTTTTCCGCGTGCTATTACGTTTAATTCCTGCATTTTTGAGGATAATGTTTGCTTTTCCTCCCCGTGGGAGAGCGATGTGCAAATCAAAGCGGTTTTCGGGCAGGACGTTAGTTTTAACTCGTCGATTTTTTCCGGGCAGGTCCGGTTTAGCCGAGCGGTATTTAAATCTCTTGCCGGTTTTGACGGTTGCAGATTCGAGAGGATAACGACTTTTCGGGGCACTGAATTCCATGACAGAGCGATGTTCAGAACTGCTTTGTTTAACGGGTACGGGCTTTTTAACGCGTCTGTTTTCTTTAAGGAGGGTCGGTTTTCAAATACTTGTTTCAGCAAAAGCGGCAATTTTACGGATGTCAGGTTCAAAGGGCATACGGATTTTTCCGGTGTGTATTCCAAGAGTAAATCGGTGCCGGTGTATGAGTCCGTTCGGTTTGGCCGGCAGCGATTTGGTGAGGATGTGACATTCTGGCGGTTTATTAAGCAATCTTGTCAGGATGCCGGGTTGTACCGTGAGGCAGGAGAGGCATTCTATAGTGAGATGTGTGCTCATCTCTGTCGTCAGCTGCATGGGCCAAACTATATTGAGCTTTCCCCTTTGAAAAAGTTTGGGCGAATGATTAAGGGGGTGCGTTTGCTTCCGGAGTTGATATTCGGCAGGTTTCTTTTCGGCTATGGAGAAAGGCCGGTACGGGTTCTTGTCGCCAGTATGATCATTATTACGGTATGCGCGGTTTTCTATTCTTTTGTACCCGGATCTCTTTCGGGAAGAGAAGGCCAGTTCCTTGTCGCCGATATGTCTTTTCTTGATAGTTTATATTTTAGTGTCACGACTTTTACAACGCTGGGATTTGGCGATGTTTTCCCGTCCCAGGGGCATTCGCTTGCCAGGGTGGTGGCGATGTTCGAGGCGATTAGCGGGGCTTGTTTGACTGCTTTGTTTGTTGTGTGCCTGGCGAAGAGATTTTCGAGAGGCTAGCGATTGTTTTGTGTTTTATCAAGGTAAATTCCGGATATCATAGTTGGTAACCCTTTTTCACTGAAGTGCGGCGGCTTTTTTCCCGATACTGATAATATGTGTAAATGCGGTTAAATCGCATTTTTTAGAGCACCGGCAACTATTGTCGTTTTTTTCGGACGTGCTGTAAGTTTTAATTGAATGATTGAGTATTTTGAAAGGGATCGCTGAAATCCGGTATATTTAATTGCAAGTATTGTTTATTGGGTAAATAATATGTCCTGTAATTGATCCGCTGTTTTTCGGGATTTTCGGAAAGTTGAATAATGAAAAGTGATGTTGTTATTTTGACGGCTGAGGATGATGACGGACATTTTTTGTTGATCAAGAAAAATCTCCGTCGTGAAGGTATTTCCAACGAGATCATCAGATTTTCCAACGGTCTTGAATTGTGGGATTTTCTTAAGCAGGAAGGTGACGGTCCTGTTCGCAAAGCGAATAAGTCGTACCTGCTATTGCTTGATATTCGCATGCCGAAGATCGATGGCATCGAGGTTCTAAGGCGTATCAAAGCCGACCCTCTATTGAAGAAAATCCCGGTAATTATGATAACTACTACGGGCAATTCTGAGGACGTTGATCATTGCCATGATCTCGGCTGCAGCATGTATGTCGTAAAGCCCGTAGAGTACGAATCATTTGTTAAGGCAATTCGCAAGGTTGGAATGTTCTTGTCGATCGTTGAAATGCCGCAGGTTCGACAAACTGCATAGAAGGGATTCTTTAATGACGGAAGAAGTGGTAATCCTTATAGCAGAAGATGATGCGGGGCATTTTGCCCTCATTAAGAAGAATCTCTGGCGAAGCTGCATTGCTAACGAAATACTTCAGTTTAAGGACGGTCAGGAAGTTCTTGATTTTATGTCAGGTCAGGGCGGCGAACCTGTCCGAAAACCCAATACCAAGTATATTCTCCTTCTTGATATCCGCATGCCTAAAGTCGATGGCAGAGAAGTTCTTCGCCGGATGAAAGAAGATGCCCAATTGAGGAAGATCCCGGTGATTATGCTCACTACGACCGACGAAGAGGCTGAGGTTGAAAACTGTTATGATCTCGGGTGCAGTTTTTATATTGTAAAACCCGCTGATTATAACAAATTCATGGAAGCTGTGGGGAATCTGGGGACGTTTTTGTCGTTGCAGGGGGTTTCGGTTCCGGCAATAGCTTAGTTTTTGGTTTTTAGTTTTTGGTCTATAGATGGGGGATTTCTTGTTTTCGATTAGATGATCTTGTTCTTTAACGGTTTTATCCCTGCGCTCGCGCTTCGGGTTTCTGTTTATCTTTCTTGTTTTTGTTCCAGAGCATAGAATCCGGGCTATTGCTTGTCGCGTGGGTTTGCGGTATTATGGTAGTAGCTTTTTTTATGCGCGTTGTGTGATTTTCAATTTTTAGGTGTTTTTATGGCTGTACGGCTTATTATATTTCGGCTTCTGTTAATTAGTATGGCGTTATTTTTTGTCGGTTGCCGGCGAGATTCGCCTGTCGAGAAAGCTCCGAATGACCCGAATTATTATAAGCAGGCTGACTGGCCTGTTTTTGGCGGCGGTCCGGCACTTATGTCGGTCGCCTCCGGCAAACTTGCCGATTCTTATAAACTTGCATGGAGGTTTAAGACCGGCGGTGAGGTCAAGGGCTCGCCCGTTGTTGCCGGCGGCATTGTTTATTTCGGTTCGGCAGACGAAAAGATTTATGCAGTAAGCCTGAATAAGGGGAAAAAGCAATGGGAGTTTAAAACAGATGACGTTATAGAGGGCAGCGGCTGTGTTGTCGGGGCCAGCGTTTATTTCGGCTCGGCTGACGGATTCGTTTATGCTCTTGACGCCAAAACCGGTGACTTTAAATGGAAATACGAGACGGACGGAAAAATACTTGGCGGTGTTAATTGGGTAAAATCGCCTGACGAGAAGGACATCTGGATTCTTGTCGGCAGTTATGACAGCATTTTGCATTGCATTGACAGCGTAACGGGCAAGAGACGCTGGATTTATGAGACTGACAATTATATCAACGGTACGCCTGCTATCGCCGGTGGTAAGGCCGTCGCCGGCGGCTGCGATGCACTGATACATGTCGTAGATGTTGCCGGCGGCACTTCTGTTAAACAGGTCGACGGTGGTGCCTATATCGCAGGGTCGGCTGCTATCGACGGAAACACGGTTTTTGTGGGCAACTATGAGAATGTGTTTATGGCCGCAAATGTAGAGACCGGCGAGGTTCTCTGGAAATATGAGGAGTCCGATTCGCCGATATTTTCGACGCCCGCTGTCAGCGACGGCAAGGTTGTCTTTGGCGGCAGAGACAACCTTTTGCATTGTCTCAATGCCAAAACCGGCAAAAGAGTTTGGGTATTTCCCGTGCTTGGCGAGATCGACAGTTCGCCGGTTATCTGCGGCGGGCGTGTTGTTTTTGGATGCATTGACGGGCGTGTTTATATTGTAAGTCTAAAAGACGGCAAAAAGGTCTGGTCCTTTGAGGTTGGCGAGCCGATAGTTTCTTCGCCTGCCATTGCCGGCGGCAAGATCATCATCGGCTGCGATGACGGCTATGTTTATGCGTTTGGTGTCAAATGAGGATCGCTCAGCTTACTCCCGGTGCAGGCGGCGGTTTTTACTGTGAAAATTGCCTGCGGGACGGCGCGCTGGTTCGCGCGATGGGTAAGATCGGCCATGATATTGTACTGGTTCCGATGTATTTGCCAACGGGGATCGGCAGTACTGCCGGCGGCACCGAGCGGGTGTTTTACGGCGGGATCAATGTTTACTTGCAGCAAAAGCTTGGGCTTTTTCGACACACGCCCCGGTGGCTTGACCGGTTGTTCGATTCGCCCAGGCTGCTTGGCTGGGCAGCTTCCAGGGCGTCAATGACCAGCTCGGCTGATCTGGCAGATACTACTATTTCGATGCTAAAGGGCGAAGAGGGCAGACAGGTAAAGGAGTTAAAGCGGCTTGTTCAATGGCTTGATCTGCCGGACAATCGCCCCGATGTTGTCGTGCTTTCCAATGTTATGCTGATCGGCCTTGCCCGGTTTATCAAAGAACGCCTTGGCGCAAAGGTAGTTTGTTTGCTGCAGGACGAGGCGGATTTTCTTGATACACTTGGCGAAGGTTTCGCTGCACAGGCCTGGGAGATCATTGCCCGGCGGTGTATTGATGTTGACTGTTTTGTTTCGGTTAGCGAGTATTATGCCGGCGTTATGCGAAAGCGGCTTGGCCTGGAAAGTGATCGTGTAAGAGTCGTCTATACAGGCATCGATCTCGATGGCTATGCCGCGGTTTCGCCCTGGCAGGGCGCCCCTGCAATTGGATTTCTTTCGCAGATGTGTGATGTTAAAGGGCTGGATGTTTTGGTTGATGCGTTTTTGCAGCTTAAGTCGAAAGAAGGGCTTGAAGATTTGCAGCTTCGCATCGCCGGCGGCCAAAGCGCCGCCGATGAGCGATTTATTACCGCCCTTAAGAGTAAACTAGAAGCGGCAGGTGTATTGAGTTCTGTTGATTTTCTTAAAGAGTTTGATAAGGCGGCCAAGCTGGAGTTTTTCGGGTCGATCTCAGTGCTCTGTGTCCCGGAAAAGAATTCGCCCGCTTATGGTTTGTATGTCCTTGAGGCAGGCGCCGCGGCGGTACCCGTTGTCCAGCCGGAGATCGGGGTTTTTGCTGAGCTTATCGACATTACTGGCGGCGGGAGGCTGTATTTGCCGAATACAGTAAAAGGCCTTGTTTCGGCCGTAGAGCCGTTGTTGCGGGATCCTGAGATGGCCAGACAAGTTGGTGCTATTGGGAGAGAAAATGTTTTTAAAAAATTTGATATTGATTGCAGCGCAACCGAGCTAGCCAATATCAGCACCGAACTTTGCGGTGAGAAAAAATAGAGGTTTATAATGCTTGAACTTATCGATGTTGTCAAGGAGTACCCGGCCCCTGGCGCCGGTGATAGTTTGAAGGTGCTAAAAGATATTTCGCTTACGGTTGAAAAGGGCCAATCACTTGCCGTTGTCGGTCCCTCCGGAAGCGGAAAAAGCACTTTGCTAAATATTATCGGAGGTCTGGATCGTCCGACTTCGGGTAAGGTTATATTTGACGATTGTGACCTTTCAACGATTGGCGATGGACTCCTTGCCGTCATGCGAAATCTGAAGATCGGGTTTGTCTTTCAGCTTCATCATCTTTTGCCGCAGCTGACCGTTCTTGAAAATGTTCTTATCCCGACTTTGGCCGGTAAGATGAAGTATTCGCGGAAGGAAAACGCTCAGCGAGCTGAATCGCTGCTTGACCGTGTCGGACTTGCAGACTGGATGAGTCATCGGCCCGGCGAGCTTTCCGGCGGACAGATGCAGCGAGTTGCCGTCGTTCGGGCTCTGATCAATGCCCCGCAGTTATTGCTTGCCGACGAGCCTACCGGTTCGCTTGATAAGGCAGCGTCGGAAAATATCGCCGACCTGCTTGTCGAGCTAAATGAAAGCGTCGGCGTTACGCTTATTATCGTCACGCATTCGATGAAACTCGCCGAGCGCATGAGCAAGGTTATAGAGATTAGTGATGGGCGGCTTGTTTAGGGGCTTCGGTTATGAATATTTTTGGATTTATTGTTCGCAGCATTGTTTATTACCGGCGGCGTAATGTCGGACTTTTTTTGACAGCCGTTGTCAGCGCCGCGGTTCTCGCCGGGGCCTTGTTAGTTGGCGACTCTGTCCGCTACAGCCTGGCCAGGATTGTCGATCTGCGCCTTGGGGCGACCGATGTTGCACTTGTCAGTCAAAAGCGTTTCTTTACCGTCGCTCTTGCCGATAGAATCTCCGAAAAACTTGATGCTGACGTTGCACCCGTTATGCAGTTGGTGGGTATGGTAAGCAATAGTGACTCCACAGAACGCCTAAATCAGGCTCAGGTGCTGGGAGTTAACGGAAGGTTTTTCGATATTGGCTCAGCAGCCGATCCGTTTGCCGAAAGGAAAGAGGGGATTGTCGTTAATCAGCAGGCCGCAGCCCGGCTGGGGGTAAAAGCTGGCGACGAGATTCTGCTTAGAATAGGCAAGCCCGGCCAAATGTCGCGGGACGTTGGGCTCGTTCCGGATACCGATCTTACAGTCGTTTATCGCGGTCAGGTCATTAAGGTTATCGACGATGAAGGCTTTGGAAGATTCAGCTTGCGAGGCGACCAGGTCGCTCCATTTAACATATTCGTACCGCTAAACTGGCTCGCTAAAAAGATCGATAAGGATGGACTTTGTAATACTTTACTAGTTGCCGGCAAGGGCCTTTCTACCAAAAAAGCTGACGCTGCTTTAACGGAGGTCATCAGCCTCAATGATGTTGGTTTGGAGACCAAGGCAGTTGCAGGTAGTGATGAAATACACATTAAAAGTCGGCGGGTTTTCATCGACGAGTTCCTTTCCGAGGATTTGTTAGGTATTAAAGGAGCAAAGGGCCATCTTACATATTTCGTAAACGAAATTCGGTCCGGCGAAAAAGCTACTCCCTATTCTATGGTTACCGCGACAGAAATGGCAGGCATCGCCGAAGATGAGATCGTTATCAATCAGTGGCTCGCAGAAGATATCGCCGCAAATGTGGGCGATACTGTAGAGCTTGCCTACTACGTCATGGCCGATATGCGAAAGCTCATCGTCCATAATTCAAAATTTACTGTAAAAGGTATCGTTGCCGTCGATCGAGGCTTTGGCGAAAGAGAGCTAATGCCCGATTTCCCCGGCCTTTCCGACGCCGAGAATTGCCGCGACTGGGACCCGGGCATGCCGGTTGATCTCGATAAGATCCGTGACAAGGACGAGGCCTACTGGGATAAATATCGCGGCACACCAAAAGCTTTCATCACGCTAGCTGCCGGACAGAAAATCTGGGCCAATAGATTTGGAAATCTTACCGGAGCCAGGTACCAGGGACAGCCAAACCTGCAGCGAATTACCGAAGAACTCACCGCCAGGATCGATCCGTCTAAGGCAGGATTTGCTTTTATTGATGTTCGCCAAGCCGGGCAAAAGGGCGTAAGTCAGGCCACAGATTTTGGTCAACTATTCATGGGCCTCAGCATGTTTCTTATCGCCGCGGCGATGATACTTACCTCTCTGGTATTTGGATTTAGCATCGATAAACGCAGTGCAGAGATTGGCATGCTTAAGGCCGTCGGATTTACCGCAGGAACAGTACGCCGCATGTTTTTGCTCGAGGCGTCCGGCGTAGCTTTCACCGGCTGCATTTTCGGCGCAGCTTTGGGCGTGCTGTATACCAAGGCGATGATCCTCGGCCTTTCAACCGTTTGGTCAGGTGCCGTTTCTGCCACTTTCGTTTATTTCTATGGAAATTTTTCAACCGTTTGCATCGGTGCCCTCTGCGGGTTTTCTGTATCGATGTTTTCGGTATGGCTGAGCCTGCGAAAGCATTTGCGTAAAGAGGCCAGAGAGCTTTTGAACATGGGCGCCGAGGACATCTCGTCTTTGGTCAAAGGCGGCGCCGGGAAAAGCTTATGGGTTTCAGCGGCGGCGTTTGCCGGTGCGGCGGCTATTATTTTGCGTTTTTCCGGTAGCGGGGGCAGCGGCCAGGCCGGTGCGTTTTTCTGCGCTGGTGCATTGCTGCTTGTTGCCGGTATTTCACTGGTAAGATTAGTGCTTAAGGGTGCCTCTGTCTCCAGGGTTGGTTCTTTAGGCACCCTCGCCGGGTTTGCCTGGCGAAATGCCTCCAGACGCAGCGGCAGGAGCCTTGCCGTTGTCTCACTGATCGCCGCCGGAAGTTTTCTTGTCGTCTCAATCGGCGTCTTTCGCCATGACCCGCTCGCTCATGCCGCCGAAAGGGATTCCGGCACCGGCGGGTTTGCACTGTTTGGACAGTCATCTATCCCGGTTGTAGGCGATCTTAACGATCTAAAGGGCCGCAAAAAAATCGATCTTCTCGACAAAAAGTTTGATCCGGTCAGGATCGTTCAGATGCGCGTCCGCGACGGCGATGACGCCAGTTGCCTGAATCTTAATCGCGCCCAGACGCCGCAGGTTATCGGTGTCGATCCTGTAAAGTTTCAGACCCGCGCCGCTTTCGGCAAGGTAAAGATGATAAAAGACCCAGTGGCCGGCGACGTATGGCAGCTTCTGGAAGTCGATGGCGCAGCCGGTGTTGTCAATGCCGTTGCCGATAATGCCACTGTCATCTGGGCACTTGGTAAAAAACTTGGCGATACAATCGATTTTGTTGACAGCAAAGGCCATAAGTTTAAGATTCGCATCGCAGGCATCATGGGAAATTCCATCCTGCAGGGCAGCCTGATCATTTCCGAGAAAAATTTCGTAACACGCTTTGCTCTGGAAGACGGTTACAGGATGTTTCTTGTCGATACGCCGCCTGAGTTAAGCGGCGAGGTTTCCGAAAAGCTCGCCGCCTCATTGGTAGATTTCGGAATTGATGTCAGCACTACCGCCGGTCGCCTCGGCAGGTTCAGCGAGGTGGAAAACACATACCTCTCGATATTCCAGCTGCTCGGCGGTTTGTCGCTTATCCTGGCAAGCGTCGGTCTCGGCATGGTCGTCCTCGTCAACGTCCTCGACAGACGCGGCGAGCTGGCAATGCTCCGAGCGGTCGGTTTTACCCGCAAAACCCTGACAAACGCAATATTTATCGAGCATTTCGCTCTGATGTCTCTGGGCCTCATTTGCGGCGTCGGCGCAGCCATTATAGCCGTTTTACCGGCCC
This sequence comes from Planctomycetota bacterium, assembly GCA_019456225.1. Classification (GTDB taxonomy): domain Bacteria; phylum Planctomycetota; class Phycisphaerae; order Sedimentisphaerales; family Anaerohalosphaeraceae; genus VRUI01. The sequence continues at coordinate 64,502 of VRUI01000010.1, forward strand.
TGACAACCCCAGGCCGCCAGCTGGGATTCGGAATTCTCGCAATTATTATCGCATTACTCACCGTTTTTGGTATACTATTCATATGGCTTTCAGCGTTTGCAGCCTTACGCGGCGAGTTAATAGACGCCCTGCGTAAAGAATGATCTCTTACGTTTTGCCGGTTTGGCAATGTTTTTATCGGAGAGTTTACGCTCTCGCGATTATAGTTGGTTTTTTATGAATAGAAATTTTTGGGTAAATCTTGTTCCTTTGATGTTTGCTTTGCTGGCGTTCGGTGTTCTTGGCAGCTGGGTTGCAAGCGATGCCGATGTTGAGCTTGCTTTGCGCGAACCCGGCGCCGATGAAACTCCCGAAGGGGCCGGCGTTGTCGATGAACCGATCAAGCTCGAAGGGACGCTCATAACTTCCTCCGGCAAACCCGCAGACATCGTCGGTGCATGGCCATGGTTTCGCGGCTCCAGCTTCGATATTATAAGTAACGATGAAGACACAAAGCTTATGAGCCAGTGGCCGGACGGCGGACCCAAGGCACTTTGGTCTGTCGACCTCGGCGAAGGATATGCAGGCCCGGCGATACTCAACGGCTGTGTTTATGTAGTCGACTATGACCGCGCAACGGTAGCGGATTCCATACGCTGCCTCTCCCTGGAAGATGGCGCCGAGATATGGCGATACTCCTACCCGGTCAAGATCACATACAACCACGGAATGAGCCGAACCGTCCCCGCCGTAACCGACAAATATCTCGTCGCCATAGGCCCAATGTGCCACGTCACCTGCCTGGACTCGAAAACCGGCGAATTCAAATGGATGCTAAATCTGCCAAAGGAATTCGGCACAGAGGTGCCCCTGTGGTACGCAGGCCAGTGTCCATTCATCGAAGATGGCAAAGTAATAATCGCACCCGGCGGCGACTGCCTTATGATGGCCGTAGATTGTGAAACAGGCGAGGTAGTCTGGAAGACAGAAAACCCCCACAAATGGGCGATGACGCATACTTCAATAACACCCATGGAATTTAACGGCAAAAAAATGTATGTCTATTGCGGCAGCGGCGGAGTTGCAGGCATCTCTGCTGATGACGGAACTTTGCTCTGGGAAACGACCGAGTGGAAGATGCGAACGAATGTCCCTTCGCCGATCGTTATCGGAGACAATAGACTGTTTCTTTCCGGCGGTTACGGTAACGGAAGCATGATGCTAAAGCTCGTCGAGTCAGAGGGTGAGATTTCTGCGGTCAGCCAGTTTCGCCTTGTTCCGGAAGTATTTGGCTCCGAGCAGCACACCCCAATATTCTATAAAGGGTATATTTACGGAGTGCGGCCTGACTGGCAACTGGTTTGCCTGGATCTTGATGGTAATGAGGTCTGGACGAGTACGAGTGCCAATAGCTTCAAGAGGCTTGGGCCCTTTATGATCGCAAACGGATTGCTCTATGTCATGGACGGCAACGGCAAGCTGACCTTGGCAGAGGCATCATCCGCAGGCTTCATGAAAATTTCCGAAGCCCAGGTCCTCGACGGCATAGAGTCCTGGGGCCCGATGGCAATAGCTTCCGGCAGACTAATAGTAAGAGACCTGAAGAAAATGACCTGCCTGAATATTAGTGACAAGTGAGAAGGTGACAGGTGACAAGTGTGAAAGTGACAAGTTTTTGGGAACTTAAATTATGGCTGATACAAAACCTAAACTTATAATCTTTGGCGATCCCCGGCGAAAGTTTGCTGCTGAGTCTGTCGAACGATTCGTTGAGTTTGCCGAAGGTAAGGCCCAGGTGCTTGCAAACTGTTTTCGCGGCAGTTGTGAGCTGGATGTATTAAAAAAGGCTGACTTTGCCGTTGTTTTCGGAGGCGACGGCACGATACTTTCAGCTGCCAGGGACCTCAGCCAGGCCAATGTACCAGTCATCGGCGTCAACGTTGGCAAACTTGGCTACCTCGCCGAGTTCAGCGTCGACGAACTACTGGATCAATTTGCAGACATCGTCAGCGGTAACTCGCTCATCGAAAAGCGGATGATCATTCGCTGCTGTGTTATGCGTGACAAGGAGAAGATGTTTTGCTCGACGGCGATAAACGATATGGTCATATCTGCCGGTCCGCCCTTTAATATGGTTCATCTCAAGATGGCCGTCGCCGGCCAGCCCCTCGCCGAGTGTATCGGAGATGGGGTGATTATTTCTACACCTACCGGGTCCACAGCTTATAACCTTTCCGCAGGCGGGCCAATTCTTTCTGCGGATTTATCGGCCCTGGTAGTAACTCCGGTATGTCCTCAATCTTTAAGTTTCAGACCGATAGTTATCAACGCCGCCGGTATTGTCGATGTAGAACTATTGCGGGCAAATGCCGGTACGACCCTGACCCTTGACGGACAGATATCGCACAAACTCCAGGCCGCCGACGTAGTGACCCTGCAGAAGGACCAGGGTGCCTTTCTGGTCGTAAATAACCCGCTAAGGACGCAGTGGGATACGCTGGCAAGCAAGCTTAATTGGGCAGATAAGCCCAAATATACCAATTAGTGTGTTAAATATGATAGCCGGGCAAGCTCGGAGATGTTGTTTTTTAGCAGTTGAATTTTTGTGAAACTGAAAGGATAGCGGTAATGTTTAGAAGATTATCGGTACTTCCATTATTATTGGTAATATTTATCGCATTATTTTTCTCCTGCGATATCGCTTTTGGCGGCCGTTCGGGTATATCGTCGCCCGTAGGCTCTCCGACAGTGCCGATAAGCGCTTACGACGGTGGTTTCTCGAACAGGTCTGTCCAAAGCTATAATTATGGCCAAAACCAGGCTGGTACAGGCAATGGTTCCTTCGGCAGGAATTTTCGCGGTTCAATTCCATATCGTCCAAGTTACGGTCGTCTCAGGCCTCTGGGCACTTCAAATTCCAATTCGTTCAATAGACCCTCCTCCGCTTATCCGACAGGAATATACAGTCCGGGTCGTCTTGGACAATATTTTCCATACGGCTCTGCCGATTCCAAAGAGACCGGCCCCTCGCCGGATCTCTCCAACGCTCCTCTTTCAAGAGGTATCGGCGATTCTATGCTGCCTTCGCTGGACAAAAAGCTAAGAGACATGGAATATCGCAGGGAGAAATATCGTGGTATTCAAAAGGCCGAGATCGATGTTTTTAAAGGGCCGCCCAGTTCCGGTTTCAGGGACCATGCCAGAACGCTGGAAAGGCTTGCCGCCAGAAAAAAGATGGATAGTGATGAATTATTACATAAGAACGAAGTATATCTCAAACAAGATAAGTCGTTCTCTCAGGAGGCTAAATCAGATATCAACCTCTCGCAAGAAGCATATCTTGAAAAAGCGCCTGCCAATAATATCCTTACCGAGTTGCCCGATCTTCCGGAACCTATGCAGGTTGACAAGCCTTTTTCTTCGTATGAGATTCGACAAAAGTATGCTGAAATGCTTGCTAAGGAAATGCTTAAGGATAAGCGCACCGGCGAGTCTGACGAATTGCTCGAAGATATAGATGACACCAATGCCATTGACAAGTCAAAAGGCTTAAAGCGTGACGATGGCAGGACAAAGCCCGATAAGGGCATCAAAGGTAAGAATGGCAAGAAAGCTGAACCTGTCGAACCGAAGGATCCTCTAACCGGCGTTACGCCTGCAAATATTGACATTAAATTGAAAGAGACCAGGGAAAAGCTCAGCAAGATTAAGAACTTTGAGAGTGTTGTCAACGAGAAATTCATGGTAAATATCAAGGCCGCCGACAACTACCTCGCTCAAGGTCAATATCACAACGCCATAGACGCTTATGAGATGGCCTGTGCCTGGAAGAATAATGATCCTGTCGCTCATGCCGGAAAAGCTTACGCTCATCTGGCGGCGGGCGAATATTTGAACAGTTTGACGCATCTGATTCAGGCCCTGGAATACTCTGGAGAATTTGCAGGCAAGAGAGCAGATATCGCAGGGTTGATCGGCAATAAGAAATTGTATGAAAAACGTCTCAGTGACTTAAAGGGTAAGTATGAGTCGGGCCGATTTTATAAGACCGCGTTTTTGCTTGCATACCTGTCCTGGCAGGACGGTGATTTCGTCAAGGCGAAAGAGTGTATCGATTCGGCAGCGCCAAAAATGGGAAAAACCAAAGCATGGAAGTCCTTAAACAAGGCGATAGAAGAGGGGCTGGCAAAGCAATAGGCAATAAACAGAAGCCCTAAGCGCCAGCGCCGGGCTGTTCAACGATTACGAAAACCTATACAATCCGAAATTTAGCATGTCGCTTCCGCTCCACGCTGCTGTTTTATAAAAACAAGTCTATGCTGGACTCATTGGGGAATATATGTTAAAGTTATCGCTCAAACGGTAATTTTCATATACTTTTCGGAATATTTAACGGCAGTGATCTCATTTACAGACGATAACAGCGACTTCAGTGTCGAAGGTGTAATTGGCGAAGGTGGCCTCATATCTCAATCTTTTGACGCCTTCGAGGTCCGCGCGCAACAAGTCGAGATGGCAAAAGCCGTCGACAAGGCTTTCGATAAGGGCTTTCACCTCGCCGTCGAAGCCGGTACAGGCGTTGGAAAGAGTTTCGCCTATCTCGTCAGTGCCATCGCCCAGGTCCGAAAGAAGCGTAAGGTTCTCATCAGCACCTATACCATCAACCTTCAGCAGCAGCTAATCAACAAAGACATCCCATTCCTCGCCGAGATTTTACCCTGCGAGTTTACCGCCGAGCTAGCCAAGGGCCGCAATAACTATCTCTGCAAACGCCGCCTTAAGTACGCCTTAAAAAAGCAGAAGAATCTTTTCGATAATCTCGGCGACGAGCTTGAAGAAATCTCAAAATGGGCAAAAGACAGCACCGACGGTTCGCTTAGCGACATACCAGTTTCCCCTTCATCAGATGCCTGGGACGCCGTCCAGAGCGAGCACGGCAATTGCCTCGGCAGAAAGTGCGACAGCTATAATAATTGCTTTTACTGGAACGCCAGACGCAGGCTCGAACGTGCCGACATCATCGTCGCAAACCACGCGATGATGTTCAGCGATCTCGTCCTGAAGGAAGACAGTGCCGGCATTTTGCCCGAGTACACCTATGTCGTTATCGACGAGGCACATAATATCGAGCACGTCGCAGAGTCCCACTTCGGCATTAACCTGAGCAATTACACCATCTCGTACCTGTTGCGAAGGCTTTACAGCAAACGTAAAAAACGCGGGATCCTCGCCGTCAAGAAGGCCGCCGAGGCGATTTCACTTTGCGGCGAAGTCGAAGACGCATCGAATGAGTTTTTTGAGAACGTCCGGGCATGGTACGACGACAAGGGCAGCAAGACAAACGGCAAGTGTCAAAAGGGTTTCGTCGAAGATTGTCTCAGCGAACCGATCAAGGCTTTGCGTTTGGAGCTTAGCAGGCTTACCAAGGGTTCACAAGAAGCAGACGACAATAGTGAGATTACCCGGTATATCGACAGGTGCAGGGCGATCGAGATGGACATAAAGAATTTCCTCGAGCAGGGCAGTGCAGACAGTATTTACTGGGTAGAGGCTTCCGGCGGCCGGCGTAAAAGGACCGCACTCCGCAGTGCACCGCTCGATGTCGGCCCGTTTGTAAAACGCTGCCTGTTCGATATATACGATTCGGTTGTCACCACCAGCGCGACATTGAGTTGTGATGGGCCGGGAGTTAAGAGCGGATTTGACTTTTTCGCAAGCCGTATCGGCCTTGAAGATTTCCAGGCATTGAGACTGGGTTCGCCTTTCGATTATGAAAATAATGTAACGATGTATGTCGAGGCAAATTTACCCGCGCCGAACTGTCCGGAGTTTGAGGCAGCCGCTGCCGAAGCGATAAAGAAATATCTAATCCAGAGCGACGGCAGGGCGTTCGTTTTGTTTACCAGCTATAAGATGCTAAAAAACATCGCAAGTGATTTGCAGTATTTCTTACACGAAAACGACATGAATCTGCTATGCCAGGGCGCAGGCGCAGATCGCGGCAGACTCCTCGAACAGTTCAAAAAGGACTATCGCAGCGTACTTTTCGGCACCGACAGCTTCTGGCAGGGCGTAGACGTTCCCGGCGAGAGTTTGTCCAATGTGATAATTATGAGGCTGCCTTTCGCCGTCCCGAACCATCCGCTTATCGAAGGCCGTATCGACCAGATCCGTTCACGCGGCGAAAATCCCTTCTTCACCTACCAGTTGCCGACAGCGATCATCAAGTTCAAACAGGGCTTCGGGCGATTAATACGCAATAAAACGGATAAAGGGATCGTTGTAGTACTGGACAGCCGAATTGTCCGAAAAAATTACGGCAGAATGTTTGTAAACGCCGTAGAAAAGTGTAAAATGGAAATAGTAACAGACGAATTTTAGATCTTAAAAGCGCGGGAGCGCAAACTCCTCGATTAAACGCTAAGCCGGTAGGATGGGCTGTGCCCATGCTGTTTTTTAATAAAATAATCTCGGCCCTCAGGCCGAATCCTTTAATTATAAATCATAAATTTCAAACTGGCTTAACAGTTCAGTTTAAACAAAGGAACAAATATGGCACTTTATGTAAATGGTGAATTGATAGAAGATGTTGTTATCAACGAAGAGGCCGACCGATTGCGCCCTCAGTACGAGCAGGTCTTTACCAGCGACGACCCTGCCGAGATCGAGGCCAACGAAAAGCAGCTGATAGACTGGTCGCGGGAAAATGTTATTGAGCGTGTCCTGCTTCGTCAGGCAGCGATAAATGACCCCGCCCCGATCGACCCGGCGGCTGTAGAAGAACAGTTTGCGCAGATGCTTGAGCAATCCGGCGGCAAGGAGGAGTTTTTCAAGAGGGCAGGTATTAACCCCGCCGATATTGACAAGGTCAAAGTTGACATCGAAAATGACATGAAACTCCAGCGGCTTATTCAGACTCTAACCGACAAAGCTGAAAAGCCTTCCAGCAAGCAGATCCTCAGGGTGTTTGAGGATAATCCCGAGCGTTTTACGATCCCGGAGATGGTAAGAGCTAGCCACATTATCAAGCATCACGACCCCGAGGAAGGCCCCGGCGCCCTTGAAGATGCACGTAAAGAGCTTGAAGAGGTCCTTAAGGAAGTTCGCCAAAAGGATAATTTCGCAGAGCTAGCCGGTAAGTTTTCCAGTTGTCCCGAAAACGGCGGCGACCTGGGATTTTTCCCGCGCGGCCAGATGGTGCAGGAGTTTGAAGATATTGTTTTCGAGATGGAACCCGGCCAGGTCAGCGAAGTTTTTGAGACCCAGTTCGGTATTCATATCGCAAAGGTAACAGAAAAACGCCCGGCAATACCATGCAAGCTCGAAGATGTCTCGGAAGTAATAGAAAAGGAACTCACCGAGGCGGCCCAGCAGAAGGAAATCGAAAAATTCGTAGACGCCGAAAAAGAAAAGGCAACTATAGAAGAAAAAAATATAATCATCGACTAACGACTAAAGACTATCGACTATCGACTAAAAAAGACAGGACGTGGTTTTGCAATGCCATGTCCTGTCTTTTTCTCTTTTTGATTTTAATTCTTCATTTTTTTACGTTACTTCTTTTACTTCTTAAAAAAATAATTTATTAAAATCTCAAAGGTTCTACCCTTACTACGCGGCAGCCAAATTTCCAGTTCTCAAAAAAAACGCGTTTCTAAAAAATTGCAGATTTTGCAGCATACGCCTCACTCTTTTTCCATATTAAATATTGAAATTGCATATTGATTGTGTTAATCTGCCCGGGTCTGTATTGTAGATTTTTGATGGGAGACTGCCAGTATTCCTGAAGAAGTAAAATCGTCTTAATGTAAATCCTTTATTTGTAAGAAGTTAGGTTGATTCCATGGAAATTAAAGCTTTTAAGGCTTTCAGGTTCAATAGTGCTGTTGTTGGCGATGCGGCTGACTGTATTTGTCCGCCCTATGACGTTATCGATGAAAAAATGCAGGATGAACTCTACAAAAAGAGTCAATACAACGCCGTTCGAATAGTCAAGGGCAAAAGCGCCGGTTCCGACACGGATACCGACAACAAATACACTCGAGCCGGCGTAAACCTGGCCGGTTGGATCGAAAAAGGTGCCCTCATCCAGGACGGCAAGGACACGATCTATGCCTACGTTCAAGATTTTGAGATTGGTCCAATGCAATGCACTCGCAGCGGGTTTGTCGCTCTTGGCAAGCTAAAACCATTTGGTCAAGGCGTCCAGCCCCACGAAAAGACGCTCGACGGACCAAAGGCCGACCGCCTCAAGCTCATGCGTCAAAAGAAGGCTCAGTTCGGCCAGATATTCTTGCTTTTTGACGACCCGGAAAAGATCGCCGATGAGATTATAGAGAAAGTTGCCACTGGAGATTGCCTGATAGACTTTACAGACGACGATGGGGTAAAGCACAAGATATATGCTATTGACGACCCCGCCGACGTCGATGCTGTTACGTCGATGATGGCATCAAAAGAAGCCGTTATTGCCGACGGCCATCACAGGTACGAGACGGCATTGAATTATTTCGCCGAGACCAAAAACTCCGCCGCCGAGTACAGGATGATGACGTTTGTAAATATGCATAATGAAGGGCTCGTGGTTTTGCCTACGCATCGCCTTGTAGCCGGACTCGCCGATTTTGACATCGCTTCGATGATAGAAAAGATCGCAGATGAGTTTGAGGTCGCTGAATATTCTTTCACAGATGACGCTGAAAAGGAATCGGCAAAGAAGAAAATGTTCGCCCGGATGCGGTCAGATTTCCAGCAGGATAAAAATTCCTTCGGTATCTACGCCGCCGGCGGAAAATTCTACGTCTCCGTCCTCAAGGATTCCGGTTCCATGAACAGGATCGGCCCGGATATGAGCGATGCGGCCAAGGGGCTAGACGTAAATGTCCTGCATCTGCTTGTGCTCGATAAGGTGATGGGTATCGGCGACAAAGAGCTAGCCGGCCAGAGCAATATCAAATATATCAAGGACATCGGCGACGCTATCGACCAGTCTATCGCCAAGGTAGATTCCGGAAAAAGCCAGGTCGTATTCTTCATGAACCCAACCCGCATAGACCAGGTACGCGACATCGCAGCCGCAAACGAAAAGATGCCGCAAAAATCAACGTTCTTCTACCCAAAGATATACACCGGTCTAGTAATAAATAAACTATAAAATAAAAACGCGGGAGCGCAAGCTCCCCGATTAAACGCCAGAAATACAGATTGACATCAAAAACTTCAATTAATCTTATATATCCGGCAAGCTAATAGCTAATTGCTAATCGCTTATTTAAGGAAACAAAAAAATGACAGATTGGAAAAATCCTCCCAGATTGTTTATCCCGGGGCCCGTTAAGGTTCTTCCGGAAGTTCTGCAGCAGCTTGCCCGCCCGACCCTCGGCCATCGCGGCAAAGAGTACACACAACTCCACGGCGAGACTGTCTCCATGCTCAAGAAGATCCTTTACACCGGCCAGAACGTATTTTTGAGTACATCATCTGCATCGGGTGTATGGGAAGGTTCGATCCGAAATTGCGTTCAGATGGACGAGAAAATTCTCTGCACTATGTGCGGCGCCTTCAGTGACAAATACGCAACTGTCGCTCGCGCCAACGGCCGCGAGGTCGATGAGCTTAAGGTTGACTGGGGCCAGGCCATCACCGCCGACATGGTCGACAAAAAACTCGCCGCCGGCAAGTACGCAGCCGTCACTATGGTCTACAACGAAACCAGTACAGGCCTGACAAATCCCGTCTACGAGATCAGCGACATGCTCAAAGAGAAATATCCCGAAGTACTCGTCTTCGTCGACGCCGTCAGCGGCATGGTAGGTCTTCCGCTGCACTTCGATAAGCTTGGCTGGGATGTCGTCTTTGCTTCGGTCCAGAAGGCTTTCGCGATCCCGCCGGGACTAGCCGTCTTCGCCGTAAGCGACAGGGCGATGGAAAAGGCAAAGACCGTTGAAAACCGCGGGTACTATTTCGACTTCCTCGAGTTCGCGAAATCCGGCGCAAAGGACCAGACCCCGACCACACCGGCTATCCCGCAGATAATGGCACTGCATTATGTATGCACAAAGCTGCTCGAAGAGGGCATGGAAAATGTATGGGCCCGCCACACAAAGATGGCCGAATACGTCCGTCAGTGGGCAAAGGACCGCTTCGACCTCTTCGCACCGGAAGAATACTGCTCAGACACGCTGACAACCGTAAAGAACACACGCGGGATCAACGTAGCCGAAACAATCAAGGCTCTCCAGGAAAAACACAACACAGTTTTCGGCAACGGTTACGGAAAACTAAAAGAACAGGTCTTCAGAATAGCACACATGGGCAACATAGACATGAATGACCTCGAAGAAATACTAGGCTGGATAGACGACGAGATCAAATAACGCCAAATAAATAACAAAGGCCCGTCAGTCGAAAAACAGGCGGGCCTTTTTTGTTTCTCAGTGCCATATAGTTGACACTGTGTGTAGATAATCAGTTTTTGTTTGCTCGTTTATTTGTTATATATGACGATGGACATAATACAGCTATAACAAGAATGACGTGAAAGATACCCGATCTCCGGTCAGGTGCGCTTTGCGCGCTGCGGTTGCTGTATCTGTTCAGTAGTGTTTTTAGAAATTCCGCTTATACGTTGTTTTGCTCTATTGACAACCAATGACAGGGGGGCTTTATCATTGCCTAAAGTGTTGTTTTGTATAGCTTTACAATCATTGCCTTGCGTCTGTATATTGCTGTTATCCACTCCGCTCTTAATGCCAAACGATGCAGGCTGGTCACTATCAAAGTAAGGTGTCTTTGTAAGCTGGTGTGTAAGCGATTTGTCAATTCTTACAGGCATGTTATCGGTTCCGGTTTTAATCTGAACCTCACAATTTTGCTCAGAATCGTTTTTGTCGCCAATCGGTATATCAGGTAGTGCCGATAGCCCTTTACGTTCGTCATAGGCTGTCAGGTGTGTATACACGTCCATCGTAAGTGTGATGTTGCTATGCCTTGCCAGTGCCTGGGCTACTTTCGGCGACGCTCCGCCTTTGATCAGATTTGTAATATATGTATGCCTGAGCGCGTGGAAGTCAACTACTCTGCCAGCTTCGTCTTTGCAGTCAATTCCAGCAGCTTTTAAATCTCGCTTCAGCATTGCTGCCCATTTCACACTGCCGCTGCTATTAAAAACAGGTCTTTTATCAGTCTCTTTTCTTGCTTCCTTCCACTCCCTGAATAATGAGGCTACATCTTGCCTCAGCGGTAATACATCTTCTCTGCGATGTTTGCTGTAAGATGCTTCAACAGTTATGGTAGGGGCCTTGTCGTCAAAGTCAAACGATTGCCAGGTAAGCGACGTTAACTCTCTAACTCGAAAGCCCGTATTGGCTGCCAGTATATAGAGCATGGTTCTTTCTTTGCCTGTAAGTAACTTATTAAGACCGCTTTTCATTGTATAGTTTATCAGGGTTTTCATTTCCTCAGGGGTCAAGGCCCTTCTTTTTAGTCTTATATCTGTCTTAGGATTAAGCGAGCCAAGATAAGCTAAAGGGTTTTCACCCATTCTGCCATCGGCGACAAGCCACGCGCAAAACTGTTTAATTGTTCTTAGATAATGGTTGCTTGTCCTGATGTTTATTTTTACTTTCCGTTTTTGTGCAAGAAAACTTTGAACCTTAGAGGCATTTAGATCAGGGGTAAAGACAAACTTGCAGGCTTCGATTATTGACTTTGCTCTTTTGTATGTCAGGTCGGAATGCTTGGCTGTATTTCCTTTGTCCAGCAAACTTTGCCTGAACTCTTTTAGATGTTCCAGGAGTGCCTTTTTTCTGTGCTTGGCATACTTATCGATAATCCCAACCTCAGCAAGCTCCACTTCTCTCTCCAGCTTTGCAGCCAGCTGCATTGTCGCACCCTTATCCTTATACCCCTTAACGCGTTTACGAATTCCATCTACAGATTTGTAATCGATGTACCAGAACTTGGATTTTTTCTTTATCTTATCGCCGTTCTTATCTTTTGCGGTGTATTGCTGTTTGAATATGCTTGCCATAATATCCCCTTGCCTTTCTATAATTATATATTATACCTCGTCGGTTCTCTAACCGCAAACATCAAATGCAATTTTTCGCCGAATTTATATTTATTTTTTTCAACTCATCTATACTGGTAACGGTAACAAAACCCCTATTCCAGTTTATCACAGGGGGTTTTGTAACCAGCGGTTTCGTTATTAAGCACAAACACTCTGCTGGGCCTGCCTCCATTGACATTGTCCTGGAGATTTTCCCAGCAACCCCAGCCAATGTCGGCCAAGTCCTGCAATGCAGAGTTAGCCGCCTCAGCAGACTCGCGGTATTGACGAGATCCCTGCATCAATTCTCTCACAGTGATCCTGCCGCCTTTTTTCCGTATAAGCTCTATCAGCTGCCGCTGCTGTCGCTCAAGTTCACCTTCGCGCAGAGCTGCATAAACCCGCTTTATTTCAGTTTTGAACCAGATAACTATCAGGGCGCCCGCAATAATACTGTTGTCGTCTATAAAGTTTGAACTTGCAAGGTCAGGATCGCCCGCAGCCGCACGAATGCAATGGATTACCAGCGCAAGTCTGGCCGCATAAGCCTCCAGCTTGCTCATTGCAGCCGCCATTTCACCGCTGGTCGCGGCGGCTTCTGCGGCATGCTCATTATAAAAAGCGATCCATGCATCCTGCGCAGCCGGATTTAACGGCAATACCTGCGCCTGCCATCCCCCATACTCGTCACATTCCATCTGCATAGCCAAAAGCGTTCTGAAAATATCTTCCGCCTTTGCCGCCAACTGCTCATCGATGTCGGCCTCCGTCCAGAACTTCACCTGTCTCGGAGGCATAGCCATAAGCATACGTGCCGCCAGGCCGTTCTCGAAATGTTCAGTCCCCAGCACCTGGGCAAGTACAGATGGTTGAATCCCTCCTAATATGCTGACAGCGGCATTCGGTATATGCACCGTCTTGGCCGGACCACTCTTGCGGTCGACCAGCAGCGTACCGGCTCTATGCAGTTCAAGCCACTTGGCATCGTCACCGCCTTTGCCGCTCTTATATGAATTAAACGACCGTATCCACCCGCTAAGCTCATCCCGCACGAGCAGCATCCCCCTTGGAGCATTAGACAACAGCGAAGCCAGCGCTTCTACTGTTATGTCTGAGCAGTAATACCGCTTTGCTATCGGCTCGACGGGTTTATCCGGCATGTCCAGCCCCGACTTATGTTCCCGCAGTGCCTTTTCGTATTCTTCCTGGTCGCGCTGAAACTGTTCCATCTCGTTTGCCTGCTCGCGGAAGGCCTCGTTCTGAATCTTCCGCAGCGGTTTCATGGCCATATCGATGGCAGGGCTTTTCATGCTGCCCGAGTCCCCTATGATCCCCGACCAGATAACCGCAGGCTCTGTCCACGCCTGCTTAAGCATAATAGACCGGCTGTTGCCGATCGCCCCGGCCAATGCACTGAGCATAGGCAGAACAATATAAGCGTTATCGCATCCAAGCGTTTTCGCAGCTTCGACAATGTAAGTCCTTATCGGCTCGGGAATACATTCGACCGGGAAGGGTTTGTATGCGTCAGGCATTCGCCTGGCTTTTAATTTTTCGATGATAGTTCCGTCCATTATTGCAGTTCTCCGTTAAAACCTTTTTGTACCCATTCACGCAAATCCTTGACACCCTCAGGCGGAACCATGATCATTACCGCAGGGCAATGTTTAATTAGTTTTCTGGCCAGCTTCTTTGCACCCTTAATACCCGGCCTGTCCCGATCAGAAATTATTGTGATCTTGCGTCCTTTTGCGAACTTGACAGTCATATCGATGCGGCTATTACAATTTGGCCTGCCTATCGCATCGAAATTCAGATCCAATCCAGCAGCACAGTCCGATTCTCCTTCTGTAATTATCAGGTCACCAACATTCGACAGTCCGTCAGGTATGAATAATCCGTTCGTTGATCTCTTGACCGCAAATTTTCTTCCGTTCGGAAATCTGCGCCGTATCCCGATTATCTTTCGATTCGCATCCCTCATCGGAAAGGTCCAGCTTTCACCATCCCAGCCGACACAAAGTCTTTCCAGGCTGTCTATCGATACATCCAAAGATAAGGCAAGCCTTTCTATCAGTTCGGCAGTTATCGCAGCCTGATAGCCGGCGCTGACAGTGGTGAAATCTTTTACCGGTTCCGGTACATACCGTCTAATCGGTTTACCGGTCGGCTTGCTGGCCGGATCAATAAAATGCAAAAATCCAGCGTCGCCGCAGCGGCGAGTTGAACCCTCCTGGATCCGCTGGCAGATAACCGCTAAACCGTCGGCAGAATACAAGCACCAGTCCGGTCGCTGGCAAACCGGGCAGGGGTGTGTTTTAGTTACGCGTAACATCTAGCCTCCTATGTGCTTTTCTAATTATAGCGCAAGCCTCATGAGCTTCATCCCTGGTTCGATAAATACCGAAAGGCATAAAGTCAAGGTTGCGTTTATCTATTACCGATTCAATATTGTCCTTTATCATCATTTGCAATGGTTGCACATGGAAACATTGCTGGTCATGACTGTACTCTGCCACATATATGGTTTCGTTGTTATTCATTAGTTTTCTCCTTCCTTATGCTTATTTTCTGCGTACTGGGTGATTAGCCTCTCTACCATCTCCCATATAGTCCCCTCCTGCTCAGGGCCGTAAAATCCTGTCGCCAGCTTAAACAGCAGATCAGATGCAAGAACAACCGTGTTGGTTAACTGATAATCCTTCTGCCCAATACGCGACTGCCGGTAATCTTTGATCAAATTATCTGTTCTCATTTCGCGGTGTCCTTTCTTGCGTTGAACTGATCCATGTCACAATCACATTCTAAAAACAGATTGATCTCCGACTGCTTCCACTTTGTCGAACCAGACAAACGAACCGGCGCCGGTATCCGTCTACAGCTGGAATACCTGTATACAGTCCGCTTGCCGCAATCCAATATCTTGCCGACGGCAGATGCACTTAGTAATTTTTCGGTGTTTAAATCATTTCCTTGTGTCTTCATGCTTCGATTCCCTTCGCTCTTGTGTTGAGAAATTGTTTGATTACAGACAGAGCAGTTTCGGGAAAAACTCTCGTATTACCCGCTATACCGGAAGGTGTCATATCCAGCTTTCTAAGCGCGTAGCTCACCTTGTCTCTGTCTACATTGAGTTGTTTGGCGATTTCGCCAGTGGTAAGAAGTTTCATCAGATTTACCTTTCAAATAGAATTAAATTATTTCTACTGAAAGTATAAACCAGATTTGGGAATTGTCAGTCCTGACCGAAGTCCTGACTTTCGTCAATGTCGTCCAGAAGGAAATGATATTCGGGTACAAGAAAATAACCAGGTGATTTATTTCCTAGAATCTCTCGCTTGCGTAGCTGTGCAAGTGTGGCCTTGAAATTCGAGTTGTATGAATAACCAGCCTTTGGAGCAATCTCTTCGCCAGTCATCGCTTTTTTGCCTAATGCTTCAATTATGCATTGCTCTGTATTATTAAAATCTGACAAATAAACCGTACCTTGAGGTCTTGGAGGGTTACTTTTTGAATAAGACAAGTGTACATGTTGAAGTTGGGAGTACATCTTGTAAAGCAGTAATCTCGCTTCCTGTTCTATGTCATGCATGCTGTATTCACTGGTTTTATAACGACAGCTTCTTCTCATGCCTTCTTCGGCAAAAGCTACAATATCTTCACCAATTTCAGGATAGACCCTAATCTTTTCTATCTCGCTTAATTCTACCTTGTGTTTTTTAGCTACGTTAGTAAAAAGAAGTTGGAAAGAATTACAAAATCTGATAGCGGCATCAAGAGGAGAAAATGCTGCGATATTCTCAAACCTTATACCAACAATAGAGGGTTCTTCAGTGTAGTTCTTGAAAACTATCTGCGAGGACGAATGGAATTTTTCTTTATCTATTCCCTGGTACTCCTTAATAGCTTTCGTGGCGTTATTCAAAAAAGACACAATCCACGTAGGTCTATGTATTGTGTCTTTACCCGTGGAAGACCAACAACAAGAGGCTCTCGCGGCATACTGAAAACAAGACGCATACTTACAAAAGGTTTCACAAACGGTCACTAGGTTTTCATCGGATTTATCTCCAGACTCTTTTTCTGAATTAGCCATTTTTCTAATCCATTCCACAGGAATGTAATCAGAACGTCTAAATCCTTCCGCCCCCATTGCTTTTTTTAAAGTTGCCCTTTTTTTCCCCTCAAGCCTAATTGCAAGTTGTGTCCGTTTATCTACAAGCATAGAAAACCCTCTGTTATAGTTTGTAAAAAAATTCTCTTGTCCTTATTTTCTGCCATAATTCCCTCAATTTTACCACTAGCTAAAAGTTCTATTCTTCTAGGATTTCCCATTTTTCATCTGAAACTTTAAGCCATCCATGATTATCACTTAATAAATTAATGATTTCGTTACTTGGGATATTATTATTAAGTTTCAAGCTTAAAAGCTTCAGTACGTCTAAAGTTCTTAAAATCAGTACATTGGTTTTTACAGCATGTTTAATCTGCTCTTTCGCTACATCTTGATCTTTTTCCTCAATTGTTCGAGATTTCCTCATATGCGTATTGATTATAAGAATGGAAGGGAAATCTGGAGATAAGTCAGCTCTCTCGCGATGACTGTCGCATTGGTTGATGTGTTCACGTTTCACGCCTTTATTTGTTCCTTTGACTTCAACAAAGATAATTGGTTTTCCTTGTTCATCTAAAATCTTTAAGTCTTCTTTTAATTCATCACTGTCATCTATTGAGAACCCAAAGCCTCTTTCTAGTATTGTGGCCACTGCGCCCACCAAAGCATCACTGTTAAAGATCAATATCTTTTTAAATTCTCTGAATAATTGAATCCTATTTTTGTTGTTGTTAATCCTATCTAATAGAGCCTCATTTTCTTCCTTTACGACAGTCTCATCAGAAAACTCAAAAGAATCTACCCATGCCGGAATTTCAAATAGCATTTTTTTTCGGACAGAAACCAACGCTTCAGCTAATATTGTAAAGTACTCTTCAAGGCAGTTTTGTTCTGGTATTAATGTAGGTATGAAGAATAGGCTGTCTCCTAAAACAAAGCCAGTTAATCGACTACCTAATTCAGCTATCGTTTTAATACTGAGACCTTCATTATAGTTCTCAAAGTAGCTGCAAGCTGCTCCATATCTGGTCAAGAAATTTCCAAATTCAGCTTGTTTTATATTTAAAGATGTGTATCTTTCGCTAAAGTTTTTTCTGTAAAAAGAGTCATAATTTAATGCTATTTTGCATAAATCCGTTGACGTATAGGAAACTCTATGATGGTATGATTGGCTTGAATCTTCAAATCTTTCGCATAGTATGAAGCAAACAAATCCACCTTCTCGTATTAAGATATGAAGTTCGTTGTTGCGTTTATCTAGTTCATCTTTATCGTATTTGCAGTCTAAATATTGGTCGCCTAAATAACCGGTACTTTCCCAAGATAACGATTCGAATATTCCCTGAAATGATATAACAGCATCAAATTCATCAAATCGTTTCTTTGTTGCATAAGAATCAAAAGTCAGCTTGAAATTTCTTTTTTGTATATTATTTGGGAGTTGCAGGTTTTTCTTGTCTATACCATAGACAAGGATCTTGAAAACCTTAACTTCCTCTTTATGTTTTTCTGGTTTTTCTTTAGCCTCTGCTGTTACTTCTGATTCCTTTACATCAGCAACATCGGGCTTTGCTGGTTTCTTCTTTTTTTTCCAAAAATTCTTCACTCTAACACCTTTTCTTGTAACTACTTTTAAGATCCTGCATAATCAGTGTAATCCGCGGTTAGATTATTAGTTTCTCAAAGCTGCAACCCAGGCAGCAACTGCACTAAGTAAAGCTATCGCCGATGCTAGCCAAAAGCATATGCTGGATTTCCTGCTTATATTAGTCGCCATGTCATAACCTTCTCTTGCGGTCTTGCACATATCAATCATTGTAAGGGTTTGTAGGGCTTGGTTAATGCTACGAACATGTTCCGCATCTCTTTCTCCTACAGACATATCCTTACCACAGCCGCTCGCTCCAAGTTCGGCTTCCAAATCTATATAAGCCTTGTTTCTTTCTCCTGCGTCAGACATTTTTTTAATATCAATTAATCTTTGCCTGTATCCATCAATTTCATTCGCCATGTTTTCCCCTTTTCACTCTCAAAATCCCAAATTCCAGCCAAATTAGGCGTTTACCAGCCGCTTTCCGCCCAATTATACCACAAATTCAGCGATTGGCAATATTTTTACCCCTTTTCCCTTGATTGACACCCTAAAAGCAGTAGAATTGAGTCTGGATTGAATATTTTTTTTGGACACAAAGAATGGCCCCAAAGGAAAAAACAACTAAAAAGAAATCTGCCTCTAAGAAGTCTGCTCATAAAACAGCTTGCACGGAAAGCCATGCGGGCAATGTGATTCTTCATCTTAGTGACTTGCATTTTCTTGAAGACCCTCCTGCTAATAGAATTAATATTGAGAACGAACTGTTATTAACTCTTGAGGCCCTGCCTGTCGAGTGGAAACCCAATATTATATGTATAACAGGCGACATTTCTGATAAAAACAACGCCGAAGGGTACTGCAAAGCCGAAAGTTGGATTAAGTTATTACTCGAAAAACTAAATATTTCTTCTGAAAACTTAGTCATTTGCCCAGGCAACCACGATTTAGATTCAGAAAAAGCTGGATTATTGCCACATCCTAAAAATCCTGAAGAAGTTGAAGCTGAATTAATATTTCCCATTCCCAAAAAATACGAAGAGCCCTTCACTTTATATACAAAACTTTGCGACAACTTGGGTATGCTACCGCTTGAAAACAACGGAAATTCTTCGCATCTTTTCGGTGTTAAAGATTGCCAGGGATTATTTTTTATTGTTAGCAATACCTGTTGGTTTTGGGATAAGGACCACAGTTCTGGTATAATCGATTTGCCACTTTTAGAGCACATCGAAAATAAATATAACTTTTTGAAAAAAAAACAGGATAATTTAGCTAAAGCAATTGCATTAATGCATCATCCAGAACACTGTTTAAACTGGATGGCAACTGCAAGATATAGCAACAAGCCTTCATTAGGTTTCTTGGCTCAAAGAGTGGGGCTAATTTTAACAGGACATGGACACAGTCTGCCAATTGGCAAAGGCGAATTCGATTCTACGCCAACACTCAACTGTGGGGCAACTTTCGATGTTACGGTTCAGAACACCTTTGGTTTGATCCGATTAGAAGAAGATCGCTTTGTTTATCAATTCTATAAGACTGATTCAACAAGAGCTGGGAATAGATGGGTTAAAGACGATGAGCCTCAATACATTCTTTGTGATACTTCCCAAAAAATCGTTAATCGTTATTACAATAATAATGGCAGCCTATCTTCTTTGGAAAAAATTCTTGACGGGTCTTCTTTGAGTACCATTACATCTACAGCTGAACCAGAAGATAGCACAATGCAAATTCCCCCTGAGTTGCTAGCTCCAGACAGTGATGAAATCGCTATTAACATTGATGGTCTTATGGATGATGCAATAACCAAACTTACAAAAGCTGAGCTTAATATTAAAAAATTAGAGTTTGCCGAAGCATTCGGTATTATAGATCAAGTCAAAGAAGATATTGAGCCATTGGGAATAACGCAACTAAGCAATAAACTTTCAGGCATATATACGCGAATATCACTTATCGAATATACACGTGCTAATTGCTTACATATTGAAAAAGGTGGTCCGGCGGATTATTCGGTCGCAAAAGAATATTTAATGAAAGCTAAAAAAGCAAATGGACAATAATAATACACTAGATGAAAAACTTAAAAGCCTTGAAGCTCTTCTTGTCTCAAAAGAAAAAGGGCCTGATGAAGCATTAAAGTCGCTTGGGGAATCCGATTCGCCTGAAATTCTAAGAAGAAAGCTTGGTATACTAAATGAATCAGACCGTTTGGATGAGGCTGTTGACCTGCTAAAAGGAATACCCCTTCATGAAAGATGGTGTGATTGGGCGATATGCGTATATGTTAAAAGTGGAGACATCCCTAAAGCTAAGGAACTGCTTGAATGGGCTAAACAACAAGATGACGAAGTTTTCAAAAACAGATGTAGGTTGTATTTTGCAGAAACATATTACTTGCAAGTCAGGGAAAATCGCGAAATAAATTCTACAATATTTCCGGATAGCTTGTCAGATGAAGAAAAGGCTATTCTTAACGACTGCCGGTCTGTTCTTAATCCTATTCTTATTAAAATAAGAGCTGAACAAAGGATTAGTAACGAGATAGAATCATTGGCAGTACAAATGGCCATGGAAATGTTGTATCTTCTTAATGCAAATAAGCAGGAGATTGAAAGCCTATGCAAGCTTCTTGAGACCAGGAAACCGATTCCCATAAAACTGGGATGGACGGCTTTAGCTATTATGTGTGAATTATCGAAAGATGTTCCAACTAGATATAGAGAAGAACATCCGAACGACTTCGATGCCAATATTTTAGCGTCGCTCATTGAAAGCGTAATATTAAAAGAACATTTAACGGCCTTTGATAACATTAAAAAAGCAGAATCGCTTATTGTCAACGATCCACAAAAAGAAGAATTCTGCAAAGCTTTATACCAGATCGCACAATGTTTAGATAACAAAGTTTTGATAGAAGCTGCACAATTTACTTCTAAGCTTCTCGGAGATGAGCATCGATTCTCTTCTTTCTTTCAAGCAGAAATTCTTCTCAATAAAAAGGACTATAAAGCTGCAGACGAGTGTTTGCTCAAAATCAAAAACGAAGACGATCCCAATTGGCTTCAATTATATGCAGACTATTTATATCATACTGGCAAACAGCCCAAAGCTCTTGAGTATATGAAAAAGGCATGTTCATTATTGCATCATTCAGGCCTGCGTATTTCTACAGCACGTTTGGCATTTGAAACAGAAAATTATGACTTAGCAATAGAACTTCTATCAGAGGAGTTAAAAAACGATCCAGAAAACCCTGCAACGCTAAGCAATATTGCGGCGGTCTATTTTAGAAAAGGTGACTTTAAAAATGCTGCTGATCATTATGAAAAACTCATTGATATCAAGACTGAAGAGAAGTCGTACAAAATAAATCTTGCAGCTTGTTATATACAGACAGGAATACCTGAAAAAGCTTTTGATTTGTATGAAGATATTTGTAAAGACGAACAACCAGCTTTAGATGATTTTCTTGCAAGGGCATCTTTGCTAAAAATTGACGATCCCACTCGGGCATTTGATTCTCTATTGCCCCTTAAAGATAAATACTGGGATGAGCCACAGTATCTTCAAGCTATATTAGAATTGGGATATAAAGCAGGGAAAGAGGAATATAGTAACCAGGCTATGCAGAAACTTCTGGAGTTGCAGAGAGAGGGCAAAGTCCCTAAGGAAATTATTCAGTCTAAAACAATAGAAGACTTAAAAGTTCATATAGAGGATTGGAATAAAAAACTCGAAATTATCAACAATAACATACTATCAGGTAAATTTCCGTGGTTGATGGCAGATCGCTGGCAAAATCATTCAACTTATATGGGATGGTCTATAAGAACGCAGCCAATAGGCTGGTATATGGAAGAGCCAATGGCATGTGCAGCGTATTCAATCTATTCCACAAATGGATTTAAAGGTATAAAACAGTCTGATGATCTTGACATCTTAGGATTAATTGATAGCCCACCAAAGAGCAGCAGTGTAGTTATAGATATATCTGCATTGATAACGCTTCACAGGCTTGAGTTGCTGGAAAAGTGCTTCGATTATTTTGATAAGATTTATATACCTCAGGAGTACATCACGTTGTTATTAGCTGATAAGGAGTTATTAGCTATTCATCAACTTACGAGAAAAACTTCTGCCGAATTAATCAAAAAGAAAGTCGATTCCGGGCTTATCTCTATTCTTGAAGATACTGGGACTACTGGTGATAGGCCCTTGCCCTTTGTGAACGAACACACCTTACCTGAAAATGAAGACGGACATTATTATCGCTTAATAGATATTATTGAATTAGCGTACACTGTGGGGAAGTTGGATGAGGCTAAATACAATAATTTAAAACGAATTGCCAGCAAACCCAGTGGGGTTGACTCTGATCATCCTGCTCTGAAATACGGAGAATCCACCCTGGTAGATTTACCGACACTGGAGTCAATTTGCCAAATCGAGCCGGATGCTTTGGATGCTATCCTGAGGACATTCCGAGTTTTCATTTCAAATCAAGATAAGATACGTAATTCTGGCACGATCACTCAAATAACTGTGCAGCAGGAAATAAAAACCATGAATGATAACCTGCTGAATATTTGTCGGGATGGCCCCCGATTAATCAAAGAATCGCATATCGCTGTAAGCGAATTAGAGGGAAATGAAGTCTCCTTTAAATCATGGCGCCTCGCCAAAGGTAAAGGCTTACCATTGTTGGTTGACGACCGCGTGCTGCAGTCTCTGACCTTCAATGAGAATGCTGATATTGAGTGTTCTGCATTCGGAACGGATAGCTTGCTGCTGCAGTTACATGATGAAGGATTAATTACTAATAATGAATTGGCCGACGCCTTTCTAAATCTCATAGCTTGGCGATACCGATTTATTATTCCGCCAAAAGTGGTTTTACTAGAATTGGCAAAACGTTATATAAATCATCCACCTGGCAAAGATTTACAGGAAGTCGCTTTATACATGCATAGTTGCTTAAGAGATCCAGGCTTACCTGCCAATCAGCTAGATACAAAGTTCAAAGCCTCCTTTGCTGAAAAGTTATATATCTCCTGGATTCGATTAAATGCGGAGTTTCTAGTGGAAGTATGGGACGACTTAGAGTTTTCTGAAGAAATTGCTGAAAAACTGACCAATTGGAGCATTAACGAGCTCATGCCTTCATTTCCTAAAAATCTAGGGCCAAATATGAGAGTTGTAAATAACATGTCGAATGCTTTGTTTAATTATGTTCTTGGTTTCTCTCTTCTTATTAGAGACCATTCACGAGCAAGCAAAGCGTTGCAAGTTGTAGCAGAATGTCTGGGTATGAACGAAACCGATTATTTTAAAGCCGTTTCTCTTGTGGTGGATAAACATGGAATTTGACCAAAATATATTAGCTGAAACCAAAAAACAGATGGCGATCCTTGCAATTAGACATCTTGAAATGGTGGATGCCAGGACCCTTACTATCTTTCAGAAGTATGGAATATTTGATTCGATAGAGTCAGAACTTAATCGTGAAGATATTTTGCCGATTCTCAAGAAGTCTAAGCATCCTGACAGAAGAGATATTGGTGCAGGCCCTCTGTTTTGTTACTTAGCGAAAAAAGAGCCGCCCGAGGCTAATATAGTTGAGGTAGCTGATTTGTTGTTTTCGACTGATGTTGAATTGAGAGAGGAAGCTCTTAAGTATTTCAATAATTTGCAAGATGGTGAATTGCCTCTTCTTACCCCAAGGAGTAGAGGCATATTACAGGCTTTGGGTGGAGATGTTCTTTCTGAAGAAAAACAAAAATGGCGTGATGCCGCAGTAGCGATTTATGATGTCTTAGAAGATGATTGGTATTGCAGCTATGCAGCACTCAAACAATGTTTAAGCAGAAACTTTACACATGGCATAGAGCATCACCTTACGAAAGTCATAAGGCCTACAATTCCTTCTGTTGATTCTGTAATGTTAGGGGTATGGGAAGCTTCTAAGCAAAAAGAACAAATAAAGGACAAGATTAAACAGATCGTTACTGTCAACTCCGATATTGTTAAGGCTCTGGACGCTTATCTCATGACATTGGGTCACATCCCTTTAGCTTCGGATTTGTCAATTATATCACTTATCGACGAATGGCAAAATGAATATGGCGCAATTGAGAACATATGGGAAGTACTTTGGACGTGGGCTGATTCATATAACCTGCCTGTTCCAAGGTACCACGTTTGCATGTATTTTATTTTTTATCCGGATTCAGTCTCAGTCGAAAATTATGGTGCTTTGTGGCATGAAATTGCTGAAGTTGTATCTTCTTCCAGTAATGAGGCAGATGATACAAAATGGTCGCATTCCTGGAAGCTGTTTTCAGAAATTGCAAGGCACTATTGCTATCACCTTGAAGCCCGCTTGCCATATCAGAATGGAGAAAGAATAGCTTCTCAGGCGTGGTGGTTAGCATTGCAGGTGTGTAAAGCATTCTCTTCCGAAAACGAAGATATAAAACGCTTACGAACAGATACATTTCTTCCAGAATTAGCTTTCTCGTCACAGATTTGGCAAATAGCTTCCCCTTGTATAGAGCCTTCAGGACTGCAATATCTTACTCTTAACAACCCCTCTATTTTTGCTTTGTCACTACAGGCCATGTTGTTTGATAAAGTTGGGTCGATAGATTCTAAATCAATAGATAAAGATGACTTGAAGAAAATTGGAAAAGCACTTAATGGAACTTTATTAACTATCTATCCGCCCGTTCTAAAGGATGATGCAGAAATAACATACGCATTTGATAAATCCCCCTTGAATTTAGCATCAAAATGGATTGTTGACGTTGACGAAGATGACGAGCAAAAGGAAATGATGGCTGCTTTTATTGTCGGAATTGAAAAACTTGTGAAGTCAAAAAGCCTTTTGGATATATTGAACAAGTTTCCGAACTCGCATTCAGGAGATCAAGTACTTATAGCAAACTATTTCAGGAATATGGTATTTACAGAAAACGTGCCTCTGGATGACATTTGGAAAGTAATCCAAGATTCTGACTGGCGAGAAGCGGCATTCGTTAATTCCCACCCTGTAGTTCTCGAACTTATTGTTGGTGCCTTCAATGAAATTATCGCGAAATATCAGGACAAATGGGCATATAATTTACCCCATTATTATGCTTTGGCGTGTGAAAAATGCGAAGACAAAGAAAGAGAATCACAGTTATTTTCATGCATAGTTTATTCTTCCCTTTTTGGAAATACTGTTAGTGGAATTCAAAGACTCTTGAAAAGTGAAAATAAGCAGGGCTACTCAGATTATGTGAATTATTTTAGAGATTTCCTGGAAGACGCTCACAAGCGGGCTCCAGAGTGGGTTAAAACTAAGGTCAGACCAGTACTTGCTGCATTGCATTTATAGAGGCAAATAAGGGGTCCGGTACTTTTTAAGTTCAATTCTTCACCTCCGCCTTGATCTCATCGATCCCCTTAATGATATATTCGATCTTCGTCTCCATTCGGACAATAGCCTTATCCGCCTCGGTCGCCTGGCTGGATACATTAACCACCTGCCCGGCCAGAGAATTAATACTTGCAGAGTTCGCAACAATACGAGCATTCTGATTAGCCCATGTAATCCCCCATCCAACGAGCAGGGCGGCTATACCTGATAGTGTCACTATTGTTTTTATCTTCATCTTAAGTTCCTTAAATCGTAATCTATTTTGCCACCAACTCTTATTTGAGGGCGGAATGTCAGGTTAGTACAAGGCGCTGGCCTTGCCGAACACCGGAGGCGTATTGAAGTACGTCGAGGATTGCGGATAAGGTCTGCAACGCAGTAATCGCCTGATAGAACCCCTCAAATGTCTCGGTACTCAACTAGAACGGTCTCAATATCCTGCTCTAAGTTCTCAATCAGCTTTTCTATCTCTGCCTCGTACGCCTCAGCATGCTTTGAAATCTCCGGAAAGCCCTTATCAAATTCGTAAGTTAGAGCCTCAGAATCATCATCGGTATTGACCGAACCAATAAAACCATCGTCAACCGTGACCGTCTTATCGTCGGCAGTACCATCCGCATCGGTATCTGTAGTAACGTCCTGATCCTGGGTGACGTCCTCAAGTATGTCACGGTTAGTTATCTTCTTATTGTTTAGCCGAAGCTTTTCAAATAACTGGCCTCTGTACAGCGCCGCCAGCACACCTTCGAAGATTGCCTCATTGAATTCGGGCCCAAGCAGAATATCTGTCCATGTTTCAGGATGGAATCCTGCAAAATCCACATCAACAGCATAAACCGCGTCAGGGGACGGCCAGACGTACAGCTTGCCGTGCCGTCTTGCGTAATACAAGGGCTGTTCTGAGATTGCAGCAGTACCGTCGGCCAGTGCCTTCAGGTAGTCGCGGTATGTTTTTTTCTCAAGCAGTCCAGTGCCGGAGATCGAACATTCATAGATCCGCTTGAGTCCTTCAGGCTCGTCATATTCGTATTGATCAACAACCGTATTAATAACCGAAACGGACGTATAGAAATCGGCACGGCTGGTTATATCATAAAGCACACCGTCAACTTCGGTGTTTATACTCGTAACACCGCTGCCCGTTCCAATTCTTGCCATGATCACATTTAAAACTTGTGCACCTGTCATAATATTAACTCCAACCAAAAAGACCTTCACCAAAATAACCCTCGCCGAAGCCCGGCGGGTCTGTCAAATACTCAACTTCACCCGTATATCTGTTAAGATAGCGCCCGCGGGGAATCCATACCCGGTCATACAAGCCGGGCGCAGGAGACGACAGCGGGAAAGGCACTGCCAACAGCCCGACATCGTCGACTTCTACTAGAGGCGTATAGTTCAGGCTCATTGCACTTTACCTACCGATTTAACTCCTTCAACTTCAGTCACTGCCTGACTTGTCGAAACGCTGTCGTCGTCTTTGTGAACGACGATCCCGCTGAAATTATCGCTCGTATGCTTATTGAAGAAACGCATGATAAGCCACCGCAAACATTGAGCGAACGACCAGCCCGAAGGACTGCCGGACGGTTCGGCTACAACAACATTATCCAGACCGTCAGCAGTAAGCTTAACCCCGTTACTTAAGGCATCAAGGTAAGGGGCCCGTCCAGTCGTATACCCCTGCGAAGTCAAAGCGGCCTGAACCGCCGTATTTATTACACTTGTATTCATAGTTTGTATTGCTCCCATAGACATAGTATCGCCTGCCAAATTAGGCGTACCGCCAATTCTAACATTGTTTTCCAAAGGTTCATATTCACTGTCCAGATCCGGGTCAACCTGTAAGCTGTTTTGCCCTTCCTCTGTAATCTGCCCGCCGGAGTATGGATTGTTGCCAAGTGCCGTTAAGGCACC
>VRUI01000099.1 GCA_019456225.1 Planctomycetota bacterium
CTCTTATCTCTCTCTTTTCCTCGTTTTCCTCTGTGGCAAAATAACCGCCAGAAACAAAACTGCCATAACAAAAGTTGTAAGCAACTCACCACTTCTGCCCTCTGGCTTCAACCTTCTGCCTTTCAAAGTTTTGGTTGCGACTATTTTGCATTTGTTAGCTAATTGCTAATCGCTAATAAACCAATTCATCTCGCAGCCAGTTAGCCGACAGTCTCGCCAGATCATAAATATCAACGCTGCAATCTCCGTTAAGGTCGCCTTCAGGCTTGACATCACAATCGGCAATTTCAAAACCATCCAGTATCACCGCATAAATTTGCCACACGCCGTCGCGGTCATCCTCCCAGACGACAGTATTTCCGCTGATCACCGGGTTCATCTGGTCATACTCATTATCACAGATCACAAACTCCTGACCTGTCGTTATGTTATAACCGTATATATCCCACTGATAAGATCCTCCAGACTCGACTTCCTCCTGCCAGACGACAATATTCCCGTCAACGTCAGGATTTGTCTGCTCACCTGCCCAATTAACAATCTCAAAAACCTCCGGCAAATCGGGATTGGAAATATCTGCCGCAAAAATATCCATATCGCCATTATCGTCACCCTGCCAGACAACGATATCCCCGCTGATCGCCGGGTTCTGCTGGTTTGCTATGTCATATAAAACCGGGTATTCACGCGGATTGTCCCTAAGCCAGATATCCATTGACATAATATCCCAATCTTCGAAGAAGTCAGTCTCGCAGACAACCTTATTACGCCAGATCACAGGATTCCGCTGATCATGTTCATATGGTGTGATATCAAAATCGACAATGCTCTCCGTGTTGTGTATATCCGCTCCGAACACATCAATATCACCCCACCTGTCATCCTGCCAGATAACCGTATTGCCATGGATGCCCAGGCTTTCCACAGTGACATCGCTCTGCTGCGAAACCGTGAAATCATAAATTGCCTCAACATCGTTAACATCAGCGACTCTTATAAGCGAATCGGTTCCGTCAATACCAAGAAAGACAACTAATTCCCCGGAGATAGCGGGCTCGATCTGGTCGCCGGCTTCATCTGTAACATAAAAAAAGCTCCCAACACCGGGATCGGAAATATCAGAACCGCAAACATCCCACCCATACCCTTCGTCAATAAAATCCTCCTGCCAGACGACGATTCCACCGTCAAGATCAGGGTAAAATTGATCGTTGCCGGACGCCGAAACCGCAAATTCTTCCCACGGTGCTGCCGATGACTGCGACACAAAAAACGCGATACAACAACTTACTGCAACTAAACATTTAATCGCCTTGCTCTTCATTTTAGTCTCCCGAATATCAAATGGTGTGTGTCCGTCAGGGATCCGCCCGACCGGACGGACCCCTTCAGGAATTTCGACATGTTAAATACGTACAAAGCAACTACATGTTGTTCTCGATCTCTAACTGTTTGCTTTTTTGTGCTTCTTCCAGCAAATCCTCCATGATCGCAACTGAGACAGAATTCTCTTCATCGAATGTTGCCTGGTAAAGCGGTCCTGCAACCTTATCAAGTTCGCCGGTCCCAAGCAGGTGGTATGCAAGCAGCAAATTCAACTCGGTGTTAGCCGGTTCATTTTCAACCTTCTTTGAAAGAGCCAGAATCTGTTTTTCCAGAACCTTCTCTTCTAAATAAAGACCACGGGGATAGTAAAGCGTCTCCCTGTTACGAGGCATTTTGTTGAATATCTTTCGAAGCAGAACAACCGCCTGCGTATAGCGACCGTCGGCAAAGAGACTCTGCGCCAAAGTAAAGGGCAGCACTTCGTCTTCAGGGGCCAGTACAATAGCCTTGTTAACCGCGTCTATAGCAGACTGGTAATCTCCGCCGCCGAAAGCTTCGACCGCATTACCAAAATAAACATCTGCAAGGGTTTCCTCAGCCGGCATATCTTCTATCGCTTCTGCAACCTGATTCGCCTGAGAGGCAGCAAGCCTGTCTCTGACATATCTGAAGTCATCGGAAGAAACATCAGAATAAGTCTCAGCCGATGAACCGTAAGATGACTCGTAAGAGCCGGCATAAGTACTGCTGTAAGTTCTGCCGTAAGAAGTATCATAAGGATCGTAAGTTGCAGACGTACTATCCGCGGCATAATAGTAATTATTATTTGTAACGCTGTTGTCAACAGACGGGTATTCGTAGGGCTGTGAGCCATACCACGTCGTAGGATGGAAGCCGTACCTGTAATAGCGCCTGTAGCGATAGCTGTGAGGTATGTGCCCGCCGATGCTGACGAAAACATACTTGCGGTGATGACTCGGATACATATAAGACAGACCAAAGCTCAAACCGCGTTTGAAGTAAACCACTCTCGAGCAGCTTGTATTTGACCATCTCAGCAGATGGAACCTGCCGCAACCGCACCAGCTGTGACTCGAAAGATAGTGAATGGAACCGGTCGAGCGGTTTATCTTGGAATAATGTTTGTAATTCTTTGCGGGCTTATAGTTCTTTGCCTCGTAATAGTTACCTTCTACAAAAATATTGTTATTACCGTTGATTTTAACATTCTTCGATTCCTTGACAGAGATCGATCTTCTCTCATTGACAACCCTGGCAATGGACTCTCTGACATTTGAAGGTCTCCTGCCATGAGTACCCTTATTTAAAGTCAAACGGCTGCGACCGGTTCGGCCAACGGCAATCTTTGATTTACCGGAACGATCCGACTGCTTGATGACAACAGAACCACCGCGAGAACGTATCGGCGAAACAGTTTTAGAATCCTTGCCGCGCCTTAAACCGGATGAAATAACAGTTCTTTGGTCACTCCTTACAACAGATGGTATTCTATTACGGTTGATTCTGTTCCGACTTTCGGTGACTGAAACATACTTACTCGGCGTCCTGCCCGGCCTAACAGACGGTAACCGGCGATCCCGCACTATTACTTTGGGCTTCGGCGACGGTGTTCTGCTTGGTCTGGAAGGAATCCGTATAATCCTTGTCTTTGGCGAAGGCGTTCTAACTGATTTGGGAGGAGTACGTACAATCCTTGACTTTGGCGAAGGCGTTCTAACTGATTTGGGGGGAGTCCGAATAATCCTTGGCTTTGGAGCAGGCCTGCGAACGATCTTAGGTGCCGGTCTCGGAGCGGGCTTTGGAGCGGGTCTGCGAACGATCTTTGGAGCAGGCCTCGGAGCAGGTTTTGGAGCAGGTCTGCGAACGATCTTTGGCGCCGGTCTCGGAGCCGGTTTTGGAGCAGGTCTGCGAACGATCTTAGGTGCAGGTCTCGGAGCCGGTTTTGGGGCAGGTCTGCGAACGATCTTAGGTGCCGGTCTCGGAGCAGGTTTTGGAGCAGGTCTGCGAACGACCCTTGGTGCCGGTCTCGGAGCAGGCTTTGGAGCAGGTCTGCGAACGACCCTTGGTGCCGGTCTCGGAGCAGGCTTTGGAGCAGGTCTGCGAACGGTCCTTGGTGCGGGCCGCGGAGCAGGCTTTGGAGCAGGTCTGCGAACGGTCCTTGGTGCCGGTCTCGGAGCAGGCTTTGGAGCAGGTCTGCGAACGATCTTTGGTGCCGGTCTCGGAGTCGGCTTTGGAGCAGGCCGGGTTCTGCGGGCTGCAAGGGATGAAGCGGCAAAAATAATTAATAATGCAAGTAAATACGCGATTCTTCGATTGGTTTTCGTAAACATCTTGACCTCACTTTCTCTGGATTTTTCGTCCAGTCCCGACAGAAGAGCAACATGCCTTTCTGCCTGGATGACAGTTAAAAAGGACAACTATGATAATACGTAAACTCGAGTTTATTGAGTCCACAGACTTCAGTCTGTTAGACGCCTGACTATTTAATTATTTCACCGGCAGCCTTGTCTTTGGACAGATGGCTGTCAAAAACTTTAACTGCACGGGACATAATTTCAAAGAGCATTTGACCCTCATCATCTGATATCTGCATTGCTTTTAGAAGCCCCTTATAACGAACTGCCTGGTGGGCTGCAAAAACTTCAAGTTCCTTTTTGCCCTTCTCGGTCAGTTCGACATTAGTTACACGCTGGTTTTCAGGAGATATAGTCTTGGAGACGACTTTCCTGTCACGCCAAAGTCGGGTGATAGTCGTAGAAATCGTGCTTTCGCTGACATTGGGATGAAGTGCGGCGATTTGCGAAACAGTCATTGTTCCGGCTTTATCAAGAAGTTCAAGAAGCAGAAGGTCGCGATCGGTAAGATCCGAAGAGGAAGATTTTTCCTCCTGCATGGACTTGATAAGCCGCATTCGCAGGCTCAATTCCGAAATAGCATTTACAAGTTTGTTATCCATTACAACATCCTGTTTCTTAACTATATATATAATACACCAGAAATATTCATCTGTCAAACACATTTTTAAAAAAATACTTCGATTTCTGAAGTGTTTGCAAGCAAAAAAGCTCATTCAAGACATACCACTACACGTAAAGTCTTATAAATACTGAATTTACAGACCTAAAAAGCAAAAACAAGAAGGAAATAAAAAATCAAAAATATATAATAATTCAGCAAATATTCTACTTAGTTATTCGTTTGCAACCGACTAAAATGGCGTACGATGCAAATAAACCTGTTGCAACCTTGCAGCTTCCGGCTATAATGACAACATGCCAAAGGTCGTCGCAGCATCAGACCAAGGCCGGACTGAATAACCATTTTAATTAATCAGAAAGGAGACCGATATGGGCGAAAAGAATAAAGGCAAAAAAGAAACACAGAAAAAAGCATTGCTTAGTCTAAAGGAAAAACGACAGTTAAAAAAGGCAAAGAAATAAAGGAGATTGATAAGATGGAAGAAAAAGATACGCGAGTACCGAGCGATGGTCTCTCGCCGGAGATTCTTAGACGGGCGATGAAAGCATTCAAGAAGCGGCTTAAGCTTACAGCGTTGGATGAAGACTCACGGCTTGGCCGCGGACCGCTTTCAGGGGGAGGAAAAGGTGTTTGTGCAATTCAACCGCCCAACCAGTTTCCGAATGAAGTGTGGCAGGAATTGCACCGGCAGGGCAGGCTGCGCAACAGCGGACATGGCTTGTACGAGATACCAAGACTAAAACAATAAAAACAAGGACAAATTTTAACCGCAGATTGCGCAGATTATCGCGGATTTAAAAACTAAAAGGGAGAATTAATGGAGAATTAATGGTCCGCCAGGAGAATTAAATGGCGACATCGCATCGAATACCTATGACTGTTCCTCTCGGCATTCAGCACCCTCACTGCCGCTTAAAACTGCCTTGATCTTAGCTGAGCATTACGCTCCCCCACCCGCCGCGTATCATCTCCGACCAAAAGCAGCGCGCTATGTCCGCGAGTGACATTCTGGGTCAGCATATACTATTGGCCTTGTAACTTGCTAAACCGCTGTCATTTAGCCGATAAACACCCCTTGATTTGTCAATGGGCATCGGGTATAATTTACCGGAATTATAATTAATGCAAACTATCCGAAAGGCAAAAGATGGACATCAAAATGAGTTTTCTGGGTGCTGCTCAGAATGTTACCGGTTCAAGGCATCTTATCGAGATTAACGGCACGAAGATCCTGGTTGACTGCGGTATCTACCAGGAACGTGATTTCAGACACAGAAACTGGGATCCGTTCCCCGTGCCGCCTAAAGATATTGACGTGATGCTTTTGACCCACGCCCATCTTGACCATTGCGGACTCATCCCAAAACTCGTCAGAGATGGCTTTAAAGGGCGCATCTTCTGCAATGAAGCGACAGCTGAGATCGCGAAGATCGTAATGCTCGATTCGGCTCATATCCAGGAAGAGGATGCCAAATACAAGATTAAACGACACAAAAAATCCGGCCACAAACCGCCGCGGCCCGTAAAACCATTATACACACAGGAAGACGTATTACAGGTTTTCCCGCTTTTTGCACCTGTAAGGTACAAACAACAGGTCCAGCTAGCCGATGGCATAACAGCCAGTTTCCACGAAGCCGGTCACATACTGGGCGCGTCGATGATAAAGATTACGGCCAGCTTTGACGGCGAGACCAGGACTGTATTGTGCTCTGGTGATATCGGCAGAGGCGACAGGCCCATCCTCAACGACCCGTCAGTATTCGAGCAAGCCGATTATGTGCTTATCGAATCGACATACGGCGACAGGGTTCACGCCAGCTATATCGGTGTAAAAGACAAATTCTGCCAGGTTATCAATGACACAATCAAGGCCGGCGGAAACCTCATAATCCCCAGTTTTTCAGTAGAAAGGGCCCAGGAGATCCTGTATTACGTAAACGAGCTGGTAATCGAGAAGAAGATCCCACGCTTAAAGGCGTTTCTGGACAGCCCTATGGCCGTTAAGGTAACCAGGGTGTTTAAGGATCACCCGGAGCTTTTCGATGAAGAGATGGCCGAGATGATAGAGAATCATAATTCGCCTTTTGAATTTCGCGGTTTGAAGATGACTGAGAAAACCGCCGATTCTAAGGCAATAAACCACATTAAAGGGCCTGTGTTGGTCATTGCCGGGTCGGGGATGTGTACCGGCGGACGGATCAAACATCACCTGGCTAATAATATTGAGGGGGCTGAAAACACTATCCTTTTTGTTGGATACCAGGCGTTTGGGACGCTTGGGAGGCGGCTGGTTAATGGGGAAAATCCGGTTCGTATCCTTGGCAGGGAAAGGGCCGTAAATGCCCGTATAGCAAAGGTTAACGGCTTTTCCGGACATGCCGACAAGAACGAATTACTGGCCTGGCTGGAGAACCTAAAGACCCCGCCCAAGCATGTTTTTGTGGTCCACGGCGAGAAGGAAGCTGCTAAGATATTCTCGAATTTTGTAAGGGAAAAAACCGGCTGGGACGTTACTGTACCCGAGTATAATCAGACGATTATCGCGGAATAGTGGACATTGTCGACATTTCCCACCTATGGTTTTGGGCGTATTTTTTGAAATTAATTGAAATTAATTGACAGAAAACGCGATTAATTGCGATATTTTGACTTTTTTTGGGTAAAAATGCGCGCTTTTGAACATTTTTTGAGGTGTTTTTCAGAGGTAAACTAAATTCAACAAAGGTAGAATACCCCTTTATGGGGTATTCTCGCGCAGCGTTCGGCGGGCAGCG
>VRUI01000100.1 GCA_019456225.1 Planctomycetota bacterium
GCTGCCCGTGAGCATTTTGATCTCGATTCACTGGAACTCGAGATGGTGATCGCGGATGCCCTGGATTTTCTGCGTGAGGACGAGCGTCACTTCGATTTGATCCTGGAGGATGTCTTCGTCGGGGTCGGGCGCAGCGTGCATAAACCCGGCTGGCTTCCGTTGCCCGGGCACGAACTCGCCAAGGCGAGGCTTGCGCGCGGGGGCCTGCTGGTGAGCAACACCCTCGACGAAGCCAGCGAGGTCACGCAGTCCATGGGTACGCTGTTCCCGGGCGTGCTGCGAATCGAAATCGAGGATTACGAAAACGCAATCGTCGTGGGGGGACCCGCGGGGCTCTCCGGGTACGCGCTGCGGCGGGCCGTCGCCCGCGACCCGGTGTTGAAGGACAGCCTTTCGGCGCTCTCGTTTCGCACCTGTTCCTCCCCCGCTAGTACGGGCTCCTAGCCTTGAGTTTCGCCATTTTCACGCACTGTAGGTGGCAGTCAGTCAGTTGATGATCGCAGAATAGATTTGCTTCTCGGTACTGGCGGCCTCGCACGCGATGTGCCAAACAGTGGTCCATGAAGCGATTGGACGCCGCCGAGCCGGTCCTTGTACGCTACCGAACCC
Source organism: Planctomycetota bacterium (assembly GCA_019456225.1). Taxonomy (GTDB): domain Bacteria; phylum Planctomycetota; class Phycisphaerae; order Sedimentisphaerales; family Anaerohalosphaeraceae; genus VRUI01. The sequence continues at coordinate 610 of VRUI01000100.1, forward strand.
GCGAGATTCGGCCCTGCGATATCGAGACCATTCAGCGCGTCGTCGAGACACACGGAAGCCGCGGGCGGAAGGCGATTGCCGAGCGACTGTGTGAGTTGTGGGAATGGCGCCAGCCCCGCGGTAATTGGAAGATCTCCGCCTGCTGCGAGCTGCTCCGGCACCTGGACCGACAGGGCCTCGTCGCAGTGCCCGGGCAGCGGCATACGCGGCGGCGGGCCTGGGGCACTCGGAACCCGCTCTCGGAACACCCCCTTCCGGTCTATCCCATTGCCATGGAGAGAGGCGATCTCAACACACTTGTTCTTCGTAAGATTACGCGCGAAGAGTGGTTGGGCTGGTCGATCCTGATCGACCGCTTCCACTACCTGGGGTATCGCCAAATCGTCGGCGAGCATATCCGCTACGCCGCCTATCTCGACGGGCAGATCGTGGCCTGTCTTGCCTGGGCCTCCGCGGCACTGCGTTGTCCGGCGCGGGACCACTTCATCGGCTGGGATGACGCCACCCGCAAGCAGCGCCTGCCCAGCGTGGTGAACAATACGCGCTTTCTCATTTTTCCCTGGATTCGGGTCCCCCACCTCGCCTCCAAGATCCTCGCGACGAACCTGCGCCGACTCAATGCCGATTGGCAGCAAACCTGGGGACATGGACTGGTCCTTGCCGAGACCTTCGTCGATGCCGCTCGCTTCCGGGGAACCTGCTACCGAGCGGCGAACTGGATGGAGGTGGGGGTCACCCAGGGACGGGGCAAGAAGGGGAACCAATATCACCCTCACGGCCGCCCCAAAACGGTCTGGCTCTATCCCCTCCATCGTCATTGGCAACAGCGCCTGACGGCGCCGGAGCCTCCTCTCCATCCCCCAGGCTCCATAGGAGTCCCGATACATCGCGGGCTCCCCACCTGTAAACCCTGGGAGGTCTGAGCGATGACCGATCCTGTGATTCCGGCAACGCTGCTCGCTTTGCTGACCCCGTTCGCCGGTTCCTTCTCGCGCCCGAGCTTCGAGAACTTCCAAACCCTCGTGGTGGGCTGGATCCTCTGTCCCGGGCGCCACACGATCACTCGCGTCATTGAAGCGGCGGCCGGGATGACGCGCCGGCCGAAGCACCATACGGCCTTCTACCGATTCTTCTCGCGCTCCGCCTGGTCCGCCGATGCGCTGGGGATGATCCTGCTCGACCGGCTGTTGCCCTGCTGCGGTGGCGAACTGATCCTAATCGGAAGTTACCCCGCCCGCTGACCCGTAACCCTTGAAAATTGTTTGGGAAAAGGTTGTTTGCGGGCGGTCAATGGTAGGCATGTATTAATGTATATAGCTCTTGTATAGTTGGATATATGCGGTATACAGGTAGGCATGTACATCACCCGCATCCCCAACCGAAGCTCGCCCCCCGCCGTGCTGCTGCGGGAGTCCTACCGCGAAGACGGCAAGGTCAAGTCGAGAACCCTCGCCAACCTCTCCCACTTGCCGGATCCGCAGATCGAACTGATGCGACGCGTGCTCAAGGGCGAGGCTCTCGTCGCCCCCGAAGAGGCCTTCGAGATCGTGCGCAGCCGACCGCATGGACACGTGGCCGCCGTCCTCGGCACCCTGCGCCGCTTGGGACTCCACACCTGGCTCTCCAGGACGCCAACGCGCGTGCGCCGCGTCGTAGAGGCCATGATCGTCGCCCGCATCCTGGATCCGCGCTCCAAGCTCGCCACCGCGCGTGGCCTCGGGAGCGAAACCCAGTTCAGCTCCCTCGGCGAGCGGCTCGAGCTTCACGATCTCGAGATCGATGAGCTGTACGAGGCGATGGACTGGCTGCTCACTCGACAATCCCGCGTCGAAAAGGCGCTGGCCAAGCGGCATCTCCAAGACGGCACCCTGGTGCTCTACGACCTGACCTCGAGTTACTTCGAAGGACGCACGTGCCCGCTCGCCAAACGCGGGCACTCGCGCGACCGGAAGAAGGGCACACTGCAAATTGTCTTTGGCCTGCTCTGTAGCCCGGACGGCTGTCCCATTGCCGTGGAGGTCTTCGAAGGCAACACCGGGGACCCGAAGACCGTCGCTTCGCAAGTCGACAAACTCCGCAAGCGCTTTGGTTTGACCCGGCTCGTGATGGTCGGCGATCGAGGCATGCTCACCGAGGCTCGGCTCCGCGAAGACGTGAGGCCCATCGAGGGGCTCTCGTGGATCAGTGCCTTGCGCAACCCAGCCATTCGCCAGCTCGTCCATCGAGGCTCCCTCCAGCTGTCGCTGTTCGACGAGAAGGATCTCGCCGAGATCGAAGATCCCGAGTTCCCCGGCGAGCGGTTGATCGTCTGTCGCAACCCCTTGCTCGCGAACGAGCGCGCCCGCAAGCGAGAGGATCTACTCCAAGCCACCGAAAAGGAACTCGACAAGATCGTCACAGCCACAACGCGGCTCAAGCGCACGTTCCGGGGCAAGGACAAGATCGGGATCCGGGTGGGCAAAGTGATCGACAAGTACAAGATGGCCAAGCACTTCGATCTCACGATTACCGAAGATCGTTTCCACTACCAACGCAAAGTCGAGAACATCGAAAACGAGGCTGCCCTCGACGGAATCTATGTGATCCGAACCGATGTGCCCCGCGACACACTCAGCGCCGAAGACGCGGTTCGCTCCTACAAGGGCCTCTCGGTGGTCGAACGTGCCTTTCGCAGCTTCAAGAGCGTCGACCTCAAGGTGCGTCCGATTCATCATCGGCTGGCGGACCGGGTTCGCGCCCACGTCTTCCTTTGCATGCTCGCCTACTACGTGGAGTGGCATATGCGCCGGGCGCTCGCGCCGATCCTGTTCGACGACAACGACAAAGCGTCCGCGGAGGCGCTACGCAAGTCGGTCGTGCAGCCCGCCCAGCGCTCGGCCAAGGCGCTCAAGAAAGCGCGGACGAAGCGAACCGAAGACGATCTACCGGTTCACAGCTTCCAGACCCTGCTACAAGACCTCGCGACCCTGGTCATCGACCGCGTCCAGCCCAAGCCCGACGGCCTGCCCGCATTCGACAAGCTCACCACGCCGACACCCGTCCAACAACGCGCCCTCGACCTGCTCGGGGTCACCCTCGACGTGTAGGCAGAGCTGTCCTCCAAGATCTCACCATTTCAATCGCAAGTTCAGGGACTTGTCCACTACGCGGTCGGGTAACTTCCGGTTAGACACCGGCTCGCCGAATTCCGCCGACGGAATTCTTGTCCCGCAGCGAGCGCACAACCTGGAGGCGGTTCCACGCATGGGGTTGTGGAATGCGCTCTCGTTGCGCCCCGCCGACGGCGAGGCAATTCATGGCGATTAGAGTGTACGTGGGATACTCGGCGCTGTCGCGTTAGGCTCGAGCCATCTTGGCAATACGCCACACGACTGAGACGATCGTTGCATCACGCACTCGATTTGAACGGCCTCGTGTGGCTCTTTTGGTTGAACGGCAAATGCACGGACCAGCTGGGTGCTTCGGTAGCCCGCGGCTATGCCGGCCCCGATATCGGCTTCGCGTTTCCCGATTATCCACGACCGGCTGAAGTCGGCGCCGGCCTCCCGCCCGGCATCGATCAGCGAGCCTGGCTCGGGCTTTCGGAAACCGAGCGGACGTATGGGGCGTGGGTCGAGTAGCTCGATCCCCTCGACAATGTCGAAATAAGGTCGTCCGCAACGGTCGTGTGCTCACGATCGAGGAGGAGTGCAAGATTCATTTCGGCTACTCGTCGCGGGGCTCGATCAAAACTCGAAGGTTGCGGCGGGTGAGCCCGAGTGTCCTGCGGAGCTTGCGAAATCGATTGCGCAGGTGGATGCGGCTCTCCGTAATCAAGAAACCGAAGGTCGCCGAATGGCAGCGCAGCCTCTGTGAAATGGAGAGTGGTGCCTGCGAGACGACCGAGACAAGGGTGCGGGTCTGGCGCCAAGGGTTCGACTGGAGTTCCCCGGAGTTCCCCGGCCGGTAGCGCTTCAGGTACTTCGCGGAGTGGACCGTTGCTCCCTGCGGCTTCCAGCGGTGAGCCAGGCACTCCTCGAGCTGAATGAAGGGGCCGAGCAAAGAGAGCTCGGCGGCGAGGATGCGATCGGCCTTCACCATCATCCGGATAAGTGCGGTGTTCTCGAGAACGTCCCGGCGCATCAACGCGTAGAGCGGCTCGTAGGTCGCGTCGCCCGCGTGGAAGGTCCAGAGCATCCTGCGGAAGCGCTCTTCTGGCTTTCGCGACTCGAGGAGTTCGCCCCGGTACTCGGCGTAACGGCTTTCCCCCGAATCGAAGTGGATGCGAAAGAAGGTGGTGACGTTAATTGCCTCGGGGTGCTGATCCAAGACCCCGGCGCAGCGCGAGGCGTAATTGGGCTCCAGCCAGTCTTCGGCGCCGATCCAGCGGAAGTACTCACCACGGCCGAGCCGGACAACGCGATTGAAGTTCTCGATCTGCCCGACATCCTTCTCATTCAGGAGCGGCTTTATTCGAGCATCGCGGGCGGCGTAGCTGCGGACGATGTCCTGGGTCCCGTCCGTGGATGCATTGTCGGAGACGAGGATTTCGATGCCCTCGAGATCTTGGGCGAGCAGGGAATCGAGGCAGCGGCGAATCGCCTTGGCACCGTTCCGGACGGGCAAGCCGAAAGTTACTTTGGGGCGTTCCTCGGTCATTCTATTTCTGCCCCAGGCGACCGAGACTTCGTCGTAGCACGCGCCTCACGCGTTCGGGCGGCATCAGATGCGACGCCGCGCAGGCGCTCGCTCGCGCCCTGAAGACCGTGGTGCACTTTTCGTCCGTCCAGTCCTCGGGCCACTCCCGGGTGTAATAGTAGCCGGCGAAGGACTTGCGAACTGTCCCCGACGGGTCGGTCATCGGGGTTTCGCCGTGGTGGCTGATCTCGCTGGTCTCGAAGAGGACGCAGCTATTGAGCGCCGGCTCGAAGGACGCAACGCACTTCTTGACGTCCGGATCCCAGAGTTCGAGTATCCCACCCCAATCGCAGCTCCACTCTTCGTTCAGGAAGACAAGGATACACTGTCGCCGTTGAAGCGACCTCTCTTCTACGTAGTTGAAGTCGACATGGACGTCGAGGTGCCCTCCGAGGTTCATCAAGTGCATCACACCCCCAAGCAGCTCCTGGTTTGAGAGCAGGTTCTGGATGCCACAGGTCTTCGAGAGGGCGTCCACGAATATTGGCGAGGCAAATGCGGCGTCGAGCCGCGCAACCGGGGCAGGAAACAGGGCGCTGTCACAGATCTGCACCTTCATTTTTCGCGTTCACGGCCTAAAACGATCGCCCCTGCAAGTTGGCGTCCTCGCAGCTCGGGTATGAGGATGTGAATTCCCGTGCGAAGTCCTCATTCAGGACATTGTCGATGAAAACGCTCGGAATTGGCTGCGCGTTGGCGGAGCGATTCGCGTTGTCGTCGATCGGTCTCAGGCATTCCCACGGATCTACCGAGGGACATGCGCCCACGGCCTGCGGCTCGGAGAGGTATGCTCGATTGCTCACGACGATTCTTGTCCTGAAATCAAAGTGCAGGCGAGCCGCCCACACATCCATGTTATCGCGAATCGGGCCGAGTCGACGTCGAAAGGGGCTGGGTCGCGTTGTGCCGGATATCAAGCCACTCCCGCTCGCCCAACCACTCGCGGGAAAGTGAGTCGGATCGACCCAGGTGCCACAACAGGCTGGCCAGCCACAGGCCGGTTTGGCCAAATACCTCTGCAAAATATCGGGATCGCGCAGCGTGGTAGTACGAGGGAGGCCTTGTGCGCTCGCCCGTAGTATCCGAGGCCCTCGAAGTACATGAAGAAGTCGTCGTCGAGCATGCCGACCTGGTCGATGTGTTCCCGGCGGGAGAGTACTCAAGCGAAGCTCGCCCACGCAACCTCGCGGGGTTCCCGGTTGCTTGGCAGCACCACCTCAAAGCTTCGCAGCACGCGGGTCAGGCTGCCGGTGTCCGCGGCCTGCAGGAGTTCGCTCATCGGCGTTCTGGCAGCGAAGACGCTGTGTTGCACCTCGCCATCCTCGCCTTCGAGGCTGGGACCGACGATCCCGGCGTCCGGATGCTCCAGAGATGCTCGATAGAACTCTTGGAATGCCCCGGGGCGTACGAGCGCGTCGCTGTTGAGTAGGATGTAGGCCCCGGCGCGAACCGCAGCCAAGCCCAGGTTGTGTGTCCAGCCGAGAAGCCGCCGTTGTCTGGCGACCGGATGATGCGGACCCGATCCGACCAGCCCCGGCTCTCGACCGCAGCCTCGATGTCGTCCGCCGAGCCGTCGCCCGACGCATTGTCGATGACGATTCCGCAGTCGCGTCCAAGCTCCAATTGATCGACGAAGGATTCCATACAGCCGAGGGTCATTTCGGCAGTCCGGTAGTTTACGATGCAGACGGCGAGCCTTACGCCGTCGCCCGAATCGATTGGGGGTTGGAGCGCCCCGCT
>VRUI01000101.1:0-143 GCA_019456225.1 Planctomycetota bacterium
AGGCCGAAAAGGTTCTGAAAGAATTGCTGGGACTTGATAAAAAGAATCTACAGGCCCGTACCGAGCTTGCCAAGATACATCAGCGACAGGGTAAACTGCCAGAGGCCGAAAAGGTTCTTATGGAATGCTTAAGACTGTCTCCC
>VRUI01000101.1:243-6956 GCA_019456225.1 Planctomycetota bacterium
AAAGATTTGAATTCTCGCACAGAGCTCTCTATAATATATCGAGAACAGGGTAAACTGCCAGAGGCCGAAAAGGTTCTTATGGAATGCTTAAGACTGTCTCCCAAAGATTTGAATTCTCGCACAGAGCTCTCTATAATATATCGAGAACAGGGTAAACTGCCAGAGGCCGAAAAGGTTCTGATGGAAAGTCTGGCGATTGATAATAAACAACTGCATTCCCGTACCGAGCTTGCCAAGATATATCAGAAACAGGGTAAACTGCCAGAGGCCGAAAAGGTTCTGATGGAAAGTCTGGCGATTGATAATAAACAACTGCATCCCCGTACCGAGCTTGCCAAGATATATCAGAAACAGGGAAAACTGCCAGAGGCCGAAAAGGTTCTTATGGAAAGTCTGGCGATTGATAATAAACAACTGCATCCCCGTACCGAGCTTGCCAAGATAGATCAGAAACAGGGAAAACTGCCAGAGGCCGAAAAGGTTCTTATGGAAAGTCTGGCAATTGATAATAAACAGTTGCACCCCCGTACCGAGCTTGCCAAGATATATCAGAAGCAGGGAAAACTGCCAGAGGCCGAAAAGGTTCTTATGGAAAGTCTGGCAATTGATAATAAACAGTTGCACCCCCGTACCGAGCTTGCCAAGATATATCAGAAGCAGGGAAAACTGCCAGAGGCCGAAAAGGTTCTGAAAGAATTGTTGGAACTTGACAAAAAGAATCTGCAAGCCCGTACCGAGCTTGCCAAGATATATCAGAAGCAGGGAAAACTGCCAGAGGCCGAAAAGGTTTTGAAAGAGTGCATAGAAATCAACAATAAAGATTTGAACTCCCGTACCGAGCTTGCCAAGATATATCAGAAGCAGGGCTGGAACAAGGAAGCTGAGAGAGTTTTGCTGGAAAGCTTGAGTATTGATAGCAGAAACTTATTTGCAATGGCGGAACTTATTAAGGTGTACCATGCTCTGAAAAAACCGGATATTTGTCTGCAAAAAGTTGAGTCTTTTTTGTCGAAAACGACTATAAGAAAAGGCGGGACTCCTCAATCTCTTTTTAATAATCTTTTTAAGTTATGTGCTGCTTTCTGGAAAAATGATGTCGCAAAAAAGTTCTATAAACAATACCATAGTATTCTTGATGAAAGAAATTTGCAACTTTACCGCTCTCTCTTTGAAAACAAAAAAAGCAGATGACTTATGATTTATTCCCGACCGCGAACAATAAAACTATCGGGGCAGGCCGCCGGGATGTTCCGTATTTGTTATTAACAAGGTTTTGATGATTGGTGCGAAAGGTTTGAAGTTTCATTGTTTTTTTTTGTGGGCTGGGCTGGTGGTTTTTTCTGGTTTGTTGTTTGGGGGTGAGAAAGCGGATGGGGGTTTTTGGCCCAGGTTTCGCGGGGCCGATGGGAGTGATATTGTGCGGGCTTTTATGCGGGCCTTTGGCCCTTACCCCCTACCGCGGGGGGGGGGTTAAGTGGGGTGGAAACCGCCTTTGGCGGAGACTGATTTTGTGCGGGGCTTTGTGCGGGCCTTTGGCCCTTACCCCCTACCGCTGGGGTAGGGGGTTAAGTGGTTTGGAAACCGCCTTTGGCGGAGGCTGATTTATGTGTGCGGGGATTTGGCAATCGCTAGTATATGATAGGTGCTTTTTATGGATCGATTGATCGGGTATATGCTTACATGGCCTACTTATGGGAGCTGGCTTCAGGGGGATGAGCGTGGGTTTGTCAAAGATGGCGTTTCATACAAAGCCGATTCGAGACTGCTGCGAGCCAATATTAAACTTAGACAGAAACCGGCAGTTAAGCTTTTGTTAAAACATACGCAGATTATCCGTGATGAATTTTATCTGACAGCAGAAAAAATCGGCCAGAAAATTTATTCGCTTGCTGTTTGCTCTAATCATATTCATATCGTTGCCGAAAATGCAGATATTGAAATTGCTGATGCTGTTAGCCGTTATAAAAACAATACCTCGCATGTTATGAGAAAATCCGGATTTGAAGGTAAAGTTTGGGCTAAAGGGTGTGATAAACGATTCTGCTATGATGATGACAAATTGCAAGCTTTGATTGAATATGTTCAGCGGCATTTTGAAGGGTAATCTATGCGGGCCTTTGGCGGAGGCATTTTTATCATAGGTCGTGTGGTCTTATTCTTGCTTTGTCTTCTTGTTTTTTTGTTTCTATTTTTCGGTGCTTTCTGAGGTTGTCTATCAGGTTTTGTATGTCCGGCGGGAGGTCTGCTGTGAACAGCATTCTTTTTCCCGTTGTCGGGTGGTCGATCTCCAGCTTCCAGGCGTGGAGGGCTGTTCTGTTCATCAGCGGGTCTTGGGGTGCGGGTTCTCTGTCTTCTATCTGCCAGGGGTAGATCACTTTTCCGCCGTACATGTCGTCGGCTACTATCGGGTGCCTTATGTACTGCATGTGTACCCTTAGCTGGTGGGTTCGGCCTGTCTTTGGGGATAGCTCTATTATGCTGTAGCCTCTGAATTCTTCCAGCACTTTGTAGAACGTAACTGCCTCCTTGCCATCCATGTTGACGGCCATTCTTTCTCTGAAGGATTTGTTTGTTCCTATCGGCTTATCGATGCAGTCGGCGGTAAGGTCCGGTACGCCGTGGGCTACCGCTATGTATGTCTTTTGCGTTGTGCGTTCTGCGAACTGTCTTGACAGCTGCCAGTGTGCGGTGTCTGTCTTGGCGACGACCATTACGCCGGTTGTGTTTCTGTCGAGTCGGTGGACTATGCCCGGTCTGAAATCTCCGTTGATGCTTGAGAGCTGGTTTGCGTAATGGATCAGCCCGTTAACGAGGGTTCCGCTTTTGTTGCCTCGTGCCGGGTGGACTATAATATCTGCTTGCTTGTTGAGGACTATCATGTCGTCGTCTTCGTATATGACGTTTATGGGGATGTCCTCGGCCATTAGCTCGTTGCTCTTTGGGGCAGGTACGATGAGGTCGACTGTGTCGCCGGCGCTTAGTTTTGTGCTTGCTTTGGCGGGGTGTTCGTTGACGGTTACTCCCTGCTCTTTTATCAGCGTCTGGATGTGTGTTCTGCTGAATTGGCTGAATCTGCTTTGGAGGTATGTGTCTAGACGCTTCTTTTTTACGGCTGGGCCGACGGTGATTATGAAATGTTCGCCGGGGTCGCCGTCGCACAGAACGGAGACTATCTCTCCGTTCGTATCGGTGGTGTCTTTGGCGTCGATAGTATCCGGCAAATTATCTTCGCCGGGCATTGCCTTCTCTGGTATTGAATCTTTCGGATTTGACATAAAAACTATTTCTGCTCAGTATCCGAAGCTTTCGGCGGGTGCGGTCCGACATCGTAAACCTTACCTTTTTCAGATGTATCTTCTGGTTTTTCGGTCGGCGGGGTTGTATCTTTGGGTTTTCTTTCGGTGGGGAAGGCACCCTCTATGTGGATCTCCTTACGCAATAACGCGTCCATTGCAGCTTTGTCAAGACCCGGCAGAGGTGTTACCTTTGGTGCTTCGACGAATTTGAACTGTTTTTTGTGGTCATCCATAACGTCTAGCCTGAACTGTGCCTGCGCAGGGAAGATCGTGCCTTTGAATTCTTCGTTTGCCGCTATGGCTTTATACATCTCTACAGCCCCGGTGAAATCGCCGATCTCCTCCTGGCAGAGGGCAAGGCCGTATTTCGCCATCGCTGTAAGGGTGGTGCTGCCTTGAGCTTTAATGAGGGCCTGCTCGTATGCTTCTTTTGCCTGCTTGATGTTTGAGTCGATGAGGTCCTTGTCGACATCTCCGGCGGTGTAGTGGAGTTCTGCACGGAGGGCCTCACCCCTTTTGATCAGTGCCATGGCGGCACTATGGGGTTGTTTTGCTCCTTCGGCGGCTAATTCAAGGGCGAGTGCAGATTTTGCAAATCCGGTTTCTGCCGGTGCAGTACCGGCCAGCGCGCCTGTTATGACGGTGACTTTGTCCCGCTCTATGGTTTGGATCTGTTGTGTTGTCTCGGTTTGCTGCTTACCGGATGCTTTTTGCTTTGAGCTTTTGAAGCCGAAATAGCTAATAATCGCAACGATGATCAGGGCGACGCCTATGATCGTATGTGCGTGTTTCTTGCAAAATCCTGGGAAATGTGTGAGAATTTCGTTTAATTCGTTAGTTTTTAGTTCATGGCGATGTTCAGCATCCATAATATTACCTCTTTTCAGTCAAATCTGGGCTCTTGATACGAAAAACCTCGATATCCAAAGAACCTGTTAAATTGCCGGGAACAATTCAGCCGGGCAAACGTTATTTAGAATATGACCTGGTTTTCAAGAAAATATACGGTCTCCCAGATCTATTAACATCCGGTATTATAGAAAGTTTGCTTTTAACTTGCAATAGCTCTTTGTAAATACTAAAATTTTTGTATTGATTATTTTTTTTTGCTTGAAAATTGACCGAAAAACGTAAATTAGCCTTAAAAAAAGGGAAAAAGGATGCTTATGTGTATTAAATCTTTGTCAAAATTCAGATATTTCGGTTTTCTTGTTTTGTTTATCTGCAGTTTTGCTTTTGGACTGGATAAAGAAAAGTATATTTCTGTCGACGAGATCAAGCGGGGTATGGATGCTTATTGTCTTACTGTCCTTGTCGGTACCGAGCCGAAGAAATACCCTCTGAAGGTCGTCAGTGTTGTGCGTAACCGAACTCCCGGCCACGATGCGATTTTGGTGATGGGTACCGACGAGACTTTTAAGCATATCGGTCCTGTTCAGGGTTGCAGCGGTTCTCCGGTTTATATTGACGGCAGGCTGGCAGGGGCGTTGTCATCTGGTTATAGTTTTTCTGTGGACCCACTGTATGCGATTACTCCTATTGAAGATATGCTTGCAGTTGGCAGTGTGGCCGATTCTGCGGGCGGTTCTCCGGGTACGGCTGTTAATTCGGCGATGATGGATTTCAGCAAGCCGATAGACCTGGCCAATGCGGGCAAACGGGTTTTTTCTTCGCTTGCAAAGACTCAAAAAAGTGCCGGCGGGTTTACGGCTTTGCCCTGTCCGCTGGTGACCTCATTTTCTCCGGAGGTTTGTAAGTCGCTTGCCGTGGATCTGAAAAACACGGGGCTTGTCCCGCTGGCCGGCGGGGGAACCGATGGCGGCGATGAATCTGAAGAAGTTAAATATGTCCCCGGCGGGGTGCTTTCCATACCGCTGGTTAGCGGTGATATTTCGATGGCGGCTGTCGGGACGGTTACCGAGGTCGTTGGCGATAAGGTCTACGGGTTCGGTCACAGTTTTATGGGGCAGGGGGCGGTGGACCTTCCTATGGCTTCCGGTAAGGTACATACGGTTGTTTCCAGTATGAATATTTCGTTCAAGCTGGCTAGCGCCGGTAAGATCAGCGGTGCTTTTCGGGCGGATGAATCGACGGGGATATTCGGTAAGTCCGGTGAAACGGCAAAACTGATACCGTTGCGGATAAAGGTGACTCGTTTTGATGCCGTCGAGGACAGGGTTTTTAATTGCAAGCTTGCGTATCACAGGCTTTATACGCCGATGCTTTTGCAGTCGGTTATTGCAGGCGCCGCTCTTGTGCAGGGTTCGCTGCCGGATGACCATGTGGTTGATTACAAGGCAAGCATTGCTGTTAAAGGTTATGATCCGATCAAATTTGAGAATATTTCGTCGGGTAAGTCGATTAGCGATGTTGCCAGCGAAGCGCTTGGCTCGGTTTCTTTGCTGATGAATAATCCTTTCGGCGATGCCGAGGTCAAGTCGCTGGATTTTGAGATTAATATCAAGCCGCAGAATATGCTTGCCAATTATTCGTCTGTTCAGCTTGACGATGTCAGGGTAAAGGCCGGCAGTACGGCCCGGGCGACGGTTGTGCTGCAGTCGTATAAGTCGAAAAAGACCGCATACCGCATGAGTATGAAGATTCCCAAAGACCTGAAGGCCGGTAAGTATAAGATTATTTTTGCGGGCGATATGGGGTATAACAGTTTTATCAGGAAAGCCGAGCCGCATAAGTTTATCGCCCGGGATGTTGATTCGCTGGTCGCTGCGATCAAGAATATTGTCTCGCTGAGGCGCGACAGGATGTATATGCTGCTGAAATTACCGTCTGCCGGCGTTACTATTGAGGGAAAGGAATTGCCGAATCTGCCCGCTTCAAAATCAATGCTGCTGCGAACCTCGTCGAGAACAATTACTACCGCACCGCTGGGAGACTGGGTCGAGTCGAGCAAGGTGATTCCATCGATCGTTGTCGGCAGCAAGACTATGGAGATTACTGTTGAAAGCAATTAGCAATTAGTGGGTGTTTTGTTAAAAGCGAATATCCAATACCCAACAAGGAATAACCAATGATGAAGTAAAAAAGGCGGTGTTTGTTTTGCTGTATACTGCTTACAACTTTTTTGGGTTGGGCTTGTTTTCCTTTTTTGCCACCCTTCGACAAGCTCAGGGCAGGCTCCGGAAAATGAGGTTTGCAGAGGGATAAGAGGAAAGCAAAAAGCGAATATCCAATCCGCCAATACTGTCGGATCTGCGATATCCAACACGGAATATCGAATTATGAAGTAAAAAGAAATCAGCATGGGCACAGCCCATCCTACCGGATTGTCCGTTGTTTTCAGCGGTAAAAGCATATAATAACTTGGTATCCGTTCACAGAGTTTTTTGACAGGATTACAGGATAAGTGCGCCAAGTAAAGCTAATGCAGACAAGCTGGATAATCCAGCACGGTTAAAG
>VRUI01000102.1:0-4814 GCA_019456225.1 Planctomycetota bacterium
ACCCGACAAAGGTAAAAGTCGAGTTTTCCTTCAATCGAAACACTCCTTAAAAGCTGCAATCTTCACAGATTATGAGAAAGCACGAGACAAGCACTCCAGTTTCAATAAAAAATATGGAACGACCGGTCTCGAAATTGTGAAAGCCGTGATCTCATAAAACAGGCTTAGGTGACAAGATGGTACGTAGCCGGTACACTTAAAGAAGATATATTGATATGTATGAAGATTTCGAAGACTGGACACTAAGTGACTTGAAGAAGAAATATTAATATTTGAAGACATTAATCGTGATGGTGTTGTGAATTTTGTTGATTACGCTATTTTTGTTAACCATTGGCACGAAGGAATTCAATAAGAAAATATCAGTTTTCTTTGACAAAACCCTGTCTCCATTTTGACACTACACATGCAGTTTTCCACCAATTTGAGCATCATTCGATGTCTATTGTCAGCCAAAAAATGAATATTTTAAATTTTTTTTGCATGAAATAGTATTCAATATACTTTGACAAAACATGCCCTTTCTGTCCGATAGTTCAGTCCAAAGTTTATAAAGATGTCCGGCAAATAAAAAAGCTTAGCAATAACTGGTTAAGTTATCGCTAAGCCGTGGTTCATCACACCATTGTAACATTTATCTCCGAAGCCAGGAGGTTAATCTGTATATCTGGGTCCACTGGCATTAAGCGTAAATACTTTGTGAATTGGGCGAGCATGAAGCCTGCTGCTATGTTTGCACAATAGATTGTGCTTTTGGCTGTGCAGGGGCCTATGTGAGCCTCTTCGGCGGTGAATAGGGTTGTTGGGTAGTGCGACCTGCTCTTTTCGTCATAGGCGGTTATTACTCGTAATACCTCTGCACTCATGCGGCCGTCTACGAAGAAGTTGACCTTGTCTTTTAGAGCATCCCAGATGTGTTTTCGGGCGACAATTGAATCTACGCAGCAAAAAACCGTATTTCCCACTGGTGTTGAGCGTTTGAACTTATCCAGCACGATCTCAACTTGCAGATCGTGGTTGATTTCCCGGCAAAACTCGGCTGTTACGTCAACTTTTGGGCGTTTGAGATCCTTGTACATATACCCTTGTGTTGTCAGATTGCTCAAGTCTACTTTGTCGAAATCAATAAGCTGAATATGCGGTACACCGATTGCCGTCAATTGTATTGCTACCTGTCTGCCAATAGCACCGACGCCGATTACTGTTGCTTTGCAATCGAGGATTCGTTGCCTTGGCACTATGTCTTCCTGTCTTGAATATCTTTCATTACTCATACAATACCTCGCTTTCGTCTTCGTCCCAGAATTCACTTCGGATTGACAACTCTTCTATTAAATGCTGTCGTTCCATTGGATCCATCGAGTCGATCTCGGAGAGTAAATCCTGGCCATCGAAATCCAGTTCTTCAGATCCATCGCTTCCAAAGACATCAATTTCTTCTTCTCTTCCAGCATGCTTTCTTGAATTTTCAGTCATCGAGATAAATCTGTCTTCGGTAACATTGGCAATGTATTGCTGTTGCCATACTTCAAATTCAGATGCGTCAAATTCACAGTTGTAATCGACGCAGATTGGAATCTTTGCTTCTCCACCGGGGCCAGCGTTGAAACGTAGTCTTGCGAAGGTGTTGCCTTGTTGGGCGACTATAGCCATTATAGCCCAATCACAAGAGCCAAATACTCGCTCAAATGTTGATTCATCCGTCCCACTTGGCTGCGGTGAACTGCCTGGGTGTGTGTGGAGCCAGATTCTTGCGAATTGTTCCGGTCTTCTGCCAGCATCAACCTGGTCTTCAAAAAAGTTCGCTACCGCTTCATCATCAAACGAAACTGAGACGGGAGTTACTTTCTGTTGTATCAGTACAAAATCCGTTACAAATAGCAGATCATCAGCTTCGGTGATTCCGAATCCGCCGACCTCGTTATCCGTTATGTCACGCAGAAATACGAGTTTGGCCCACGCTGTCGGACTGAATCTCAGGCTTGGTCTCTGCTGCGGTTGTTGGTTCTTCTTTGAGTTCTTCATCTTCTTGTTCCTTTCGCTGCTCTTGGCAGTTATTACATAATCCTTCATCATTAAGGCAATCTTTACATAATTGCTCATTGCATTCAGTACAGACATCTGCGCAATGTTCACAAACAGGTTTGTTGCAACTAGGGCATTCATAACTACAGCCCAGGCAAACCGTCGTATCGCATATTTGACAATATGTGCTGCAACTGGAGCAATAATCTCGTTCGCATTCTTCGCAGTAATAGCAGTCATCGCCTGAAACGGTGTAACCGCAGTCGTAGCAGGAAGTACCTTCCCAATCACTAAGGCTAACGTAAGGACTATCTGGGTTGTAGGTTTGCAGAATCTGTACGATGATTGTAAAGAAATCGCTAAGCCTACCTTGCTGGATTGCCTTTCTAATAGGAATGAAACCATCGCCTTCGCACAGGTTTTCATCGCTAACGTGAGGATGAGTTACATCGCAATTGCTGCCTGCCGGATTAGGGTCAAGGGCTACGATCTTGTACGGGCTTTGGAATGTAAGCTTTTTGATCTCGTATAGATATAGACGAATTTCAAAAGATCCAAACGTAATCCCTTCAAGTGCGATTGTTTCGGTTATTATCGAAATCGTCCTTGCTTTAAAATCAAACTTGATCTCGCCTAACTCATCTTCAATCTGCACTAGTTCCGCAACAACGTCTCCAAGCTTAGGTAATTTCATCTGGTCAGTATCAATACTATTCTTAAACTGTTCCAGCTGATGTGAAAAGTCGTTGAGGTCTCTACTCATCCTTGACCGTATCTTTTCAGCAGCCTTGTGCCAGCATCTGCTAATAGCCATATTGTACTTGCGAGAGTATTTTGGCACATCTGAGCATTTGCAACTAAAGTCTTCCAGTTTTTGTTTTATCTTTTGCAGCTTCTCCTGCTTAAGCTCGCCAAGAGCCTCCAGGAGCATATTCGCTGCCCTTACATGCGTTTTGTATTTCTTCATGATTTACTCCTTATGTAAACAATGGTTTAATTGGTATGGCCGTTAAGAAACAGACGATTCATTCGCTGTAGCTATTTTATTTTGAAGTTCAACGGCATGGATTAACAGTAGATTGGTCATGTACCTGTAGTCAGTTAGGATCATTTGTATTCTGCACATCTTGACGCACACGGGATCGATGTCCTGTCCGAAAAACTCGAAGTGGTCGAGGCCGGAAAGTCCTACCTCTTCAATAATGATCTTCTTGCAGGCAAGCAACATCGCACCTGATCCTACGCAAGGCTCCATAATTGATACTCTGCGGTTTTCCCTTTGAGACTTACTGATAAGACTCTTTATGTTACCGAGTTGCACTTTGGCCATCATCTCGCATATATGAAATGGTGTAAAGAATTGCCCGAGTACCTTTGATTTGCTCATTGAGGCAATTTGCATATACACTTCTCCAAGATAATCCCAGATGCAGTAGTCGTAGCATAATACTTTCATGAGCATGCCAACAATTTGCGAAGTGATAGTAACTGCTCGCTTGTCCATCGCTCTGATAGTTTCCATATACTTATCTTCCTGGCGATTAAGTGCATAAAGTGTTAGATCAAGCACTTGCTCAAATGCATTTGTCCATCCACCAAACAGATAATAGTTATGTTCAATCAATTTAACGATTTGGTTAACAGTGTTGCTGGTGTCACCATTACATACTATTGGGTCAGACCATGGATTCTGATTTTCACTATTGTTCATTAAATATTCCTCTCAATAAAAAGGGCATCCGCCTACGATGTAAACAGATGCCCATGCCGCAAATTACAGGATTTATTTTATGCCCCATCTATCTTAGTTGGCGTAATCGTCACCCGATCATTTTCCTTAAGAATATAATCTTGAGGGACAGGTTGACGGTTTACGCGGATGAGGTAATTTGCTGCTTCTTCGTGCGGCATCTTTTGCTTAAATAGTTTTGCGATACTCGTGTCTTCTTCGATATTCATGTAATCGGCAAAACCGCCGCCGGAGTTATTGATATACATTATTCTCATTGTTCTTCCTTTCGATAAATTGATTTCTATAAATTAGTTTTTCGTGCAATCTCCAAATTTCATGGGCGGACTGCGCGCAGCGGCACCATAGTTTGGATTCATAATTGTCCTTTCGTTTAATGGGATTTAATAGTTTGTTTAATAGACGGGTGAGTTAATCGGTGTTTTAATCTGTAGTATCAGACCTGTTGGATTCTTTGGCATTTTCAAGATCAATGATCTGAGGATCCTCGCATTTGATATTGTCAAATAAGATCAATCGAAGCCTGCCATGCCAAATTTCGATTGCAATTGGCCAGCCATGTCCATCCACAGATGTTTTATCGCCATATCCTACTGGCTGAATCCAAAGCTTACCTGAATCTGGCAAGATATTTATCGGTAATTCTTTTCGAATGATTTCCGAACACTGTTCAGATACAAAACACTCAATTAATAGCTTACTTGAATGGGTTGCTAAATTTCCATATTCGTCGGCTTGTTGTATTCCCTCTACATCGCCATTGTCAACCTGGTTGCTTCCTGCAAACTCTACAGCAGTAAAAAGTGGCATCTCAAAAGACTGGCATTCATATTCAGGCGGTGTAATTGTGTTACCCTCATCGTCTTCGTAATCGACCTGGTCACCGGCAATGAACTCCTGATCGACGCATACAAGTTTACCAGCAATGTTTTTTTCATAGGTTTGCGCGACAAAGCCGACCGTTATTTTTGTGAACTTTTCCATAGTGTCATCTCACTTTCTTTACGCTTCTTCTTTTATTAATAGTTCAACGCCATCC
>VRUI01000102.1:4824-6932 GCA_019456225.1 Planctomycetota bacterium
AATAGCCGAGTTCTTTTTCAAAACCTTCAACTAAACCGAAGAAGGTGAAATCTACTTCCTGGCCTGATTCATCCAGCACAGGTTCTCCACAAAGTACGAACCAGGTCCAATTTGAATCCGGTGTGAAGAATTTCACATTCGCAACGGCCTTACCTCCTTTGTCTTCCTGCGAATACAAAGCTGGCAGTTTTCTTCTGATTTCTTGTGTTAATAATTTCATGTGTTTGTTCCCTTCTTAAAGTGCGACGACACGCTCTGCATTTGATGAGCGTGCCATCTGTGTTAATTTGATTGATTTGGATTGATGACTGCAAACGACTACTTGAAACTAAGTTGCGGTGGAATTCTTACCGGGAGATTCATAGATAGTTTCTGTACCATCCTTGTTGAAGATCGTAAGAGTTCCATCTTTTTCAAAGATTACTTTCTTCCAATCCTTAACTATACCGCAAAGACATTCCCGTATCTTTGATCGCAGATATTCGGCCGGTCCTATGATCCCTGCCCAAAACGTCTCTAAATCCTGCTCGAAATAATACAACTGTGTATCGTAAGTATCACCATCATCATTCCAGCCGCCAAGATGATACCAAATATCTGTTGCACACAGTTGTTCCCTGGCTTCAGGTGTGACATATACATTTATGTAACTGTAGTTTTTGTCTTCCTGATGATCTTCAACTACTGCCATAAGCACATCCGATCTGAAAACCTTTTTGTCGCTGGTGTGTACCGTTATTTGCAGGTTATCGGCAGCAATAAGCGTTTCGCTATAGATGTATTGACGGCCAAGTTCTTTGCCGACAGTAACTTCAACCTTGCTTATTACTGGAATATCTGCCCAGCTGTATCCATCATAGAAATGCGATATACTCACAGGCACAAAAGGCTCTTTGAACTTGCCCAGTGCTGCCAATATATGCGAATTTGCCTCGTCGGTTTCACAGTTATCTTCGCAATTCTTGCCAAACCTGTAACATTTGCTCAGAGGCAGATCATCCGGCTTCATTACCCTTATAGGCTCAGGTGAATCATTTCGGAGAAGACTAATGTAAAACACAGGCTCAGCCTCAGGCAGTTTGACACCGAGTTCTTTGGCACGTTCGTATTCCTTAAACGGCAGCTTATGCGAACCTTGTTTTAGTATGAAGCGATAGGCCTCGATTTCAATAGCAGCTTTAAGCCGTTCAAAAGCATTGTTTTCAATAAGCTGTGTTCTCGCCGGAAGCATCAGCCGAATACCTGTGGATTCTCCAGTCATATCTACCAAAAACGAAAGATCCGTGTCGCTTACCGGTGAATCTTTAAAGGATACTACCTGTCCGTGGAAATTGACCAGGACGTTATCGCAATAGTGTCCGTATCTGGAATCTGTATGCCATTTATTCAAATTTGTTTTGAGCCGCACTTCAATCATACAACCCAACGCAGGATAATCGACGGCATATTCAGAGCAGAAGTTCTCCTTTGCACATCGCCGTCCATCAACGATTACATTCATACCTGAAAAAACAGCCTGTTTTTCAACAGCCTTAAGGTCCCACGGTTCATCTTTGAATACGAGTGTTGTACCTTTAATAAAAGCAGCATTTCCCAGCACGGCAATCGGATGACCGGTCCATGCCTTTTCAGTTATGCATATCTTCCTGTTTCCGCTGCAAATAGTGACTTCCCTTGGTGCCAGGCAGAAAACACCAACACCTGCAGGATCTTCTGACTGCTCCATTACATCATCCCAGTCCGAATCGCCAAGATGCAGCAGTTTCGTGAAATCATCAATTCCACTGCCATTGTCATTGATAGTAACGGTTCCGTCTTTGTTGATAATGTTTACTTCTGTTGCCCCGGCTCTCCTTGCGTTTTGCAAAATCTCAATTATCCTGCCATCAAGTGTGCCGGTAAAAAGCCTACTTGCCTTTGTCAGCAATCTTTCACTGACTTTCGCTTTAATTGTTTGTTGCATGATTTTAGTTCCTTTCTTTTGATTGAGTTAGAAAAATACGCATATCTTCTGATATGTCTGACAATAATTGATTAAATAGTTTTTGTGAATTAGGGAAATACTCGCGGAAGATTTATAAAGTTATACATATTGATATAACCATGCC
>VRUI01000103.1 GCA_019456225.1 Planctomycetota bacterium
TCCGGCTAATGGTTCCCGCTGCCGGGCCCATAGAGGACTTTCACCTCCAAGTAAGTGTGCCCTGCCGGGCACACGATCAAAAGTCACACGAACGCGTGTGGCTGTATCACCTTCAAATGCCTGGCGGTCATATTTTACGAGCATCAGAGGCCTGGCGCTCAGCGAATCTTTATAGAGTTGGAACTGACGGATGACTTGCCGATCCTCTTTGTATATACCCTCAGGCATCCGGCCCGATAAAATGATTGGAACATGGCTTTTAGTAACACGCGCCCTGGCTTTTAGTATAACATTATTTATCCTTCGCTTGACCTCGAAAAAACATGGGGTTTCAGGGACATCTGAGTATGTACGTATTCGAAGTTTGAAACGGTTTTTCTGGCCTTCAAGGGTGTCTCGGCAAAGCCTCAAACAGTCTGAATCAAAATAAAGGCTGGAAATAGGATAATCACCTGCCGGTGACTTGCGGGCATATTTATCTGCATGCAGATAGAGCTTGATAAAAGATGCAACAGCATGGGCACATGACTCGGAAATACGATATTTAAGTTCATATCGACATGAAAGAACTTTATCGTTTAGCGTTTTCTTCGATTTTACACTCGCGCATTTAGCGGTAGCACCTGAAGGCGAATGATGTTTGCCGCTTGTAGTTTTTGATGAAATAAATTTAGTCATACTAATAAAAACCAATAATTATAAACTTCATGCAAAGAATATTCGTATTCTTATCCGATATCGGACAATTTTTTCCTTTTGATTGCATTTTCAAGATGCTTTCTTGTCCATCAATGCTAAAATGGGCACCTTTTTACTTTTTTATGCCTTGCTCTGTTTTATAATAAACGTACCGTTGCAGGGGATAGGGCTCTGCTTAAGAGCAACCCGAGCATTATAGTAGTCTAACTTTGGGTAGAGTCGGCATAAACACCGCGTTGCCTTTAACCCACCCAGGTTTGTATTAAAGCGATAAAACTCAGCCCGCCACGCGGGCTGTTTAAATTAGCGAAGCTTTACGCTTCAAATTAAAATTCAAGTAACTAAACAAATTGCCGGCTTTCAAGAATCTGAACAAGACTTTCCATGTCATAAAACTTTAACCTTAACAAAATCTTAATGCTGACAAAGCTAGAACTTCTAAACACTATTTTAACAAATTTGCAGAAAAAAGTCAAGTGCTTTTGTACTCCTAATAGGTTATTGGACACTTTTTAAAACTCCGGCACGACAGTCTGATTATAATTGCAAATACTTGTTAATCGCAGTAAAAGCACTTTACAGGCCAATCTGCACCCGAGTACCAGGTGAAATTGCACATAAACTCCTATCTTTTTTTGTCCTATTATTTAAGAAACTAATCACCAGGATGGTCACTGATTTTAATACTGTTCGTTGACGTTCACCAGCGTTAAGATATATTTTTGACTCTTCCGGAGAATGCGTTGGTCAATCAATACCCGAAAATCTGAAATGATTGCCAACCCCGATCACCTGCGAATTTACCAAATGATGCATGGTTTTTTACTCTTGACAGCATAATTCAGGCACAAAAGCCGACAAAACAGCACCACAGGCCCTCAAACTCCATAACAGCAGAAAAACCCCGATATCAGGCAATAATCGCAATACTCAAAGGACATTCCGGACATTTAAAAAAATGCAACCAAAAAAGCGGTGTAGAAGCGGTGTAGAAACGGTGTAGTAAAGGTATAGTTTTTCGAGGGGTTAACTGTACGCGCCACCGGAAAATACTCATTGTTGTTTTCTCATCAGGACAAGCAATATCTCAACCAGCGATTCTAAAATGCCCACACCAGTACCATACGCATTATCCGGATGAGCCATATTTTTCGTAACCGTTCACAGGGCATAAATGTGGATTATGGCCCCAGTAGTGATGAAAAAGGCTGATTGGAGAAATGAGCTTGGATAGACTGGTATATAAAATCGAATGCATTTCGGCCCTGGCTGGCACAGGTTGCCATTACGGTCCAGATGCGTTCACTCCAGTTCCTGCCGTTTTCGCTGCGGCTTGACAATATCCGACGATGGCGGTTTGGAAGAGGTGGACGAATTCTTCGACAGTTTAGCCACCTTGTCAGTGAGCTTGGCGACCTGTTCGGCCAGTTCCGCATTCTTCTTGGCAAACGTTTCATTGATTTCAACAAGTTCAGCAACCTGTTTTTCAAGTTTCGTCCTCAAGTTTGCCAACATGATTATCGGACAAATTCAGGGCTTTGCTTGAGATAAGTATTGACATACCACCTTGAATATGCTATAATTCATCAAAAGCATAGGGGTTTGTATTTGATCGAGTCGAAAATGGGCGTTTTGACATTGAGTGCATTGCTCAATACGCTCAAAATTCCCATGAACGGTTACGAATTTATTTAGGGAAAATGGTGATGAAGAAGAAATTGTTTTCAATTGTATTACTAGTATTGGCCGCTGTGGTGTTAGCACTGGGCGCAACAGCCCAGGCCGCCGTGATATTCTCTGTGGATCACGATAACCTGCCTGCCGTTGGAGCCTCCGTGCAAACATGGGAAAGCGCCGGGCTATTAAGCGATGGCTTCACACTGGCCCGAGGAAATCCGACGGTCGTCGAGTTGGACGGAGTAAAATGGTATTCGAATAAATACGCCACAAGCGACAAGATGAGGCACAACAGCGGCAACCATGCTTCTGGTGACAACATCGCGATCAATGGTGCGACCATTGTGGCAGCGGTCAAGCCCGAACGGACGACCGGTGGCGATTGGCACTTGGTTGTGGATATTTTCTACTCTCAGTTGTGCTTGGGTATCCATAACGAGAGCGGACGTGTCAAAGTCAAGATTGGCGGTTCTGCCGGACAAAACCCCACTTGGACGAGTCCTGTGGATAAAGTCATACCCGAAGAACCAGGCGTGTTGACCCTTTCCGTCGGAAACGAAGGCGACCCCGCATTCGAGGTCTTCTGGCAGGGCGCAGATGATCCGGAGCCGATATCGATGGGAACAGGAAACGGCAGTACAGGCGGCCTGCCTTACACCTCGTTGTACGCACAAGCCCCTAGCAGGCCCTACGGCGGTTATATCAACCTCGGCTGCAATAACCCCGATACTTGGCCGACCTACAACGGGCTGATCGGTGATACGATTGTATACGACGAGCAGCTATCACCAGAGGAACTTTCGGATGTGCGAAATCAAGTTCTGGCGGCCATGGGCATCGGCGGCGTATTCGGCAGAGTCGTCATTGAACAACCAGACAGCAAAACGGAGGTTTACGAAAGCGGCAATCCAGCATTTGACACTTATACAGTTTCTCTTGAAGGTGAGACACCGATATCGAATGTTATTGTTAATATATCCCATGATGACCAGATTACGGTAAGTCCTGACAGCCTTTTATTTACTTCTTCCAACCATACAACCCCGCAAACGGTAACAGTGATGGCTGTTGACAATGTTTTTCTGGACGGTGAACGAACCTCACTTTTAAATCATACAACAGTTACAAGCGACCCGATTTATCAGGATAAATCTGAAGATATAGCCGCAACAGTCTTTGATGATGACCGCCTGGGGGATCTCGTAAAAAATGGTTATGTTGATCTGGATGACCTGATATTTCTCTGCAACAGATGGCTTGATGACTGCGGTCTTGAAACATTCTGTGATGGCGCCGATCTTACAGGCCTTATCGGCGAAACACCAAATCCAGGCTCGGTAGATGGAAAGGACTTTGCAATCTTAGCTGCTCACTGGAACGAAGGCCCTCTTCTGATATCCGAATTCATGGCTTCAAATACCGCTTATTTTCAAACTCAGGTTAACGGATATGAGTCTTCACCGGACTGGATTGAAATTTACTGCGCCGGCCCGTCACCGATTAATCTTCAGGACTGGTATCTGACCAACGATTCTCATAATCTCGATAAATGGTCTTTCCCTTCGGTGACTCTGAATCCAGGCAATTACATGGTCGTGTTTGCTTCAGGTCAGGATGTCGACGATTTTGTCGATGACCTCGGATACCTTCATACGAATTTCAAGCTGAATGCTGATGGGGGATATCTTGCCATCGTTGCTCCGGATGGGCAGACCACCTCGCATCAATATGAAAACTATCCGGATCAAAAGACTAATTACTCTTACGGCATCAAAGAAGAACGCCGGGGATATTTTGCAGTTGCCACACCCAATGAACGAAATGGACAGGTGTATTCAGGATTCGTTTCAGATACTCAATTCAATACCGACCGGGGATTCTATAATTCGCCTTTTGATGTGGGAATCACGACTGATACGCCCGGCGCAACGATTCAGTACACATTAAACGGCAGCGATCCTTCAGAGACGAACGGATCAACCTATATCGGGCTGATTGGTATCACAGGCACAACCTGTTTGAGGGCTGCGGCTTTCAAAGAAGACCTGATACCTACAAACATTGATACTCAAACATACTTATTCCTAAACGATAGCATCAATCAATCCGCATCCGCTCCGTCACCGGATTGGCCGGCTCCCGGTCATTATAACGGCCAGAGATTCGATTACGAGATGGACCCCAGTGTCACTACAAATCCGGCATACTCAGACTATATGGACGATGCCTTTTTGCAGATTCCTTCAATCTCTCTGGTAACGGATATCAATAATCTAATAGATGGCACGTATGGTATTTATGTTCATGCGTGCGATAAAGGTAAGGATTGGGAAAGACCGGTTTCGGCCGAATTGATCAATCCGGACGGTAGTGAAGGCTTTCATATTAACGCCGGCTTGCGCATGAGAGGTCAGGCAAGCTGCGGCGGCGGTAATCCAAAACATGGTTTTAGACTGTTTTTTCGCGCAAAATACGGTGAAAGCAAATTGAGATTCCCGCTTTTCGGAGATGAAGGAGCAGACAGTTTTGATAAAGTTGATCTTCGATGTGAGCAGAACTACTCCTGGAGCAAGGATGGTGGTGACTGGTCCGGTGGACAAAATTCGCTTATAAAAGATGTTTTCTCCCGTGACCTTCAGAGAGAAATGGGGCAGCCCTATAACAGGAGCCGTTATTACCATCTTTATCTCAATGGCGTTTACTGGGGAGTTTATCAGACTGAGGAAAGGGCGGACGCAAAATACGGCGTAAGCAACTTCGGCGGTGATCCATATGATTATGACGCCGTTAAAACAAACAGTGCATGGCCGAGAAAAGTTGAGGTCACCGATGGAACAATCGATTCATATCAAAGACTTCACGATGCAGCTTCTGTCGGCTTCGCAACAGACGTAAATTACTACAAGGTTCAGGGCCTGAACACCGACAGCACAGTCAATCTGTCATATGAAAGACTTTGTGATATAGATAATGTTATCGTTTATCTCCTCTCGACCTATTATATCGGCGATATTGACGGACCTGTTACACATTGGTACGGAAATAACAGTGCAAATAATCTTTACGCCATTTATGACAAGCGAAATCCTGACGGATATAAATTCTTCAAACACGATGCCGAACACTCCAGCCAGTCTCATTTGCTTGACGATTTTCCATCTGACCCTTACGGAGTCTTCTCGGCTGCAATGGACCGCATGGGCCCCTGGAACGCAGGGCAGAACCTGGAGGATTTCAATCCGCAGTGGCTGCATCAGCAGCTTATGGCACATCCTGAATATAAGCTGCGGTTTGCAGATATTGCACACAAACACCTTTTCAACAATGGAGTTTTAACTCCCACAGGCGCAGAGTCACTGTTTATGTCACGTGCCTCAGAAATTGATATGGCAATCATAGCCGAATCTGCAAGATGGGGCGATGCGCAACGGACTCCGGCCAGAACAAAAAATGACGACTGGCTGGTCGTTCTCAGCAAGCTTCAAGACGAATTTTTCCCTGTTCGAACACAGCAGATCATCAACCAGTTAAAAGGAAAAGACCTTTATCCGAATGTCACAGCGCCGACTTTCAATATTAACGGCGGTTATCAGCATGGCGGTCAGATTACTTCGCCGGCATCACTGACATTGAGTGCACCTGCAGGAACGATTTACTATACATTAGATGGAAGTGACCCGAGACAACCATTAACCGGAAATGCTGAAGGAACTGCTTACACCGGTGCTATTACACTTAATCATGCAACTCTCGTCAAAGCGCGCGTTTTGTCCGGCAGCATCTGGAGTGCTCTGAATGAAGCTGTTTATGATACTGATCTTGTCAATAACAATCTGAGAATATCAGAGATCATGTATCACCCTGCAGATCCGAATCATGAGTTTGTTGAGTTGAAAAATATCGGTACCGAAGCGATCAACCTTAATCTGGTCCAGTTTATAGAGGGTGTTCATCACGAGTTTGACGCCGTCACAGTATCCGCAGGCGGCTATGCATTGCTTGTCAGGAACCAAACTGCCTTTGAAGCTTTTTACCCAAGCCTTCCGGCTGGAGTGCCGATTATTCAATGGCAGGACGGGGCGCTTGATAATGACCAGGATAAAATGCAAATAAATGATGCCCTTGGACAGACGATTCAGGTGTTCACGTATAAAGACGGCTGGTACGACATGACAGACGGCGGTGGATTTTCGCTGACCATAAAGGATGTCAGTGCGACCGACCTGACCCTCTGGGACGAAAAGGCCGGTTGGAGGCCAAGCGCAGCGGTTGACGGCTCGCCGGGCATAGATGACACAGGCATTATTCCTGAAATAGGTGCTGTAGTTATTAACGAGATACTGGCGCATACAGATATATCTCCA
>VRUI01000011.1 GCA_019456225.1 Planctomycetota bacterium
CAGGAACCGCCGTGGTACGGAACCGTACGCCCGGTGGTGTGGGAGGACGGCGGGAGCAATCCCGCCTCCTACCCGATTTCTTGCGAACCTCAAACCTTTCACACTTTCGCACCTTCACACCTTCACACCATCAAACTGACCAAAGGTCAGTTTGATTATTTTGGCATTCCCGCGGCATAAATAATCAACCCGCCGACCGCTATCGCCAGTATTGCCAGAATTCGTATGATGAACTTCGGTCTTAGCGACCACCACTCGTACATCCTCTTGAGTTTCACCTTATGCATACCGAGCATTGTCACGCCGGTCCCGGATGCTATCAGCCCCAGTATGATTATTATCAGTTTACGATCGCAGCTCATTACCGCGACAAACAGAAATACCCCGACGGCGATCTTAAGCAGGGCGGAAATATACATGAGTCTGCCCCTGGCAAAGAACGCCACCACCTTGCTGTACAACAGCGGTTTTACCAGAAAAAGAATACCTTCAAGTACGATCAAAATCCCAAATACAAGTACAGCAACTCTCATATCAAAATCTCCAGACAGTAGTTTTTTTTAAAATAAAAATGCATCCGCCGAAGGCGGTTTCCTTCATTATACATTTAGACAATATACATTATACATTCTCAAAGAGCGTTATTCCGTCAACCACTTTGCAAACGTGCACCGCATACTTATCGGCAAAGTCAGGCCGGCTTCTCGGATACGCTGTATCTACCGCCGCCCTTAGAGCGTCAACGGCGTCCGCTTTGACCAGTGCTCCGGAAGCTCCCTTGTCGCCGCCGCCGAGCATTCTTTCGCCCAGCACGCCTGGTACCGTCCGTACGATATCGCACATAGATTCCAGTTCCGGCCCGGAGATCGAGTACTCGTCTCGCAGCCCGATACCGTCTTTGCGGAATATTTCGCCGACAGTTTCAATGTCGCCGGCTTTCCACGCGTCTATCATGTCGTAGAAGCGTTTCTGCGCACCGTAGATATACGTCATCCTGTCGCAAAGTTCCGGTCTGCTGCCTTTGAACTTTTCGATAATATCATTGTAGAGCGATTCGTCTTTGATGTCGGCGAGCGATTCAATTTTAAAGCCCGCTTTCTTTGCAAGCTCCACCATCTCTTCGCATTCGGCTCGTCTGATCTTGTACGATGATTTTTCCAGCCCGGGCCGAACCGTGCCGGTATCCAGCCCAACGATACGGAAATCAGTCGCCCCGGCACCCAGCGGAACATAGTCGATAGTCCTCGCCGCCGGGTTGTAGTGCGTCCCCATGCCTTCTTTGGCAAACAGGATCATGATCTGGTCGAGCTTGCCGCATGGCGAACCGATATAGTCATTCTCCACCAGCTGAGCCAGGTCGACGATTTCCAGTTGATCGTCCAGATCGATCTCGTTAACTTCAAGCATCGTCAGGATAAGGTTAAGCGAAAGCGAAGCCGACCTGCTCATCCCGCCACCCGGTATGTTACCGTACAGTACAGCATCGAAACCCCTGGTCAGTTTATACCCTTCGCGTTGAAGAACATAGTCGGCGCCGTAAGGAAAACGTGCCCACGAATCAGGCACACTCTGAGGCTCTGGAACATTGCCGAGAGTAAACTCAACAACGGCGTCATCGGGAAAATTCGCGCTGAACAAACGCATTTTGTCGGTGCCGTTGGGCTTGTAGGCCATCCAGATAAACCGGTCGGTACCGACACCAAAAAGCTCCGTACCGTTATAGTCGCCATGCTCAACACCAAGGCAAAAACGAGAAGAAGAGCGCCGAACATTACCACCGGCAACATCAAGCCCCTTTTCAGACGCAAGTCGCTTAACAAACTCAACCGCATCCTTATCGTTACTTATATCCATCAAAAAATCCTCTTGCAAATTCATACTTCGTTATTCGAAATTCCGTGTTGGTTATTGGATATTCGTCTTTTTCAAAAAAACAGCCCCCCGGTTTCCCGGAGGGCTTATAGTCTTAAGGCCTACCAGAATATCGCATACAATATTAAGGTAGCAATTATTACGACTACGCCAAGCACCTTTGCCACGTTAGAATGCTCAAGGTTGATGTCTGTATTAACCGGCATCACAACGGCAACTTTCAGCGGTTTGACGACTGTAATGATTGTCATCAATATCAGAACACTGAAGAATGACAACGCCATCCTGTCAAGGAATGCCATACCCGGAAGAGTCTGAGCAAGTATGAAATAGATAGGAGGATTAATGATCAGGCCAACAACACCCGCTAATGGCGGCGCCTTTTTAATAGTAAGACCAAATACGAATACCGCGAGAATACCCGGCGAGATATAACCCTGGAATTCCTGGATATACTTAAAGATTCCGCCAAACTTAGGATCGTCAAGCAGCGGTGCGATAAAGCAGCCGATAACAGCAAAAACCCCAACACAAATACGACCAACAGTTACCAACCCAGTCTGAGAAGCACCCTTGTTGAGGTACTTTTTATAAATATCCATCGTAAAGATAGTCGACGCTGAGTTAAGCATAGAAGCCAGCGAGCTCATTACCGCTCCAAGAAGCGCTGCTATCATAAAACCGCGAAGTCCCTTGGGAACAAGCCTCTTGATCAAAAGCGCAAAAGCCGAATCATGCTTATATCCGATCAGCGTCTGCTGGAACTTCACCCTGTCTTCCTTAGCCAGTTCCTTATTCTTAATGGCAATAGCTTCAAGCGCCGCGCCATTTTTTGCGATTGCCGTTTCGCCCTCAACTGCATCCATACCTGCTACCGCAGCGTTGAAGGTCACGATTTCTGCTGCCTTTTCCGGATACACTTCTTCATAATACCTGTCAAAAACAAATGCGACACCAGAGTCTGCCGGGCTATCCTGTACTTCTTCAAACGTAGAGACAACCGCTGCATTGGTATCGATAGCTTCGGTCTTCATATCATCGCCATACAGGTTGAAGGCTATGATTCCGGGGACAACAATAATAAAAGGAATGATCAGCTTAAGTGCTGCGGCAAAGACGATTCCTTTTTGTCCTTCGCCAAGAGATTTTGCACCGAGAGTTCTTTGAGTGATGTACTGGTTAAGTCCCCAGTAATAAAAATTTGGAATCCACAGCCCAATAACCAAAGCAGTCCATGGAATCTCAGGGTCGGATTTGGGTAGTACCATGTGCAGCTTATGGCTGTTCAGTTCGGTAAATCTTTTTATTGCTCCAGCGGTTTCATCGATATTTGCCAGTGCCGGAACCTCTTCAACCGTTGCTGCTCCGAGTGCTTTTAATGCCAGGATCACAACGATTCCGCCTCCGACAATAAGCGCCGAACCCTGGAGCAGGTCTGCCCACGCGCAAGCTTTCAATCCGCCAAAGCCAACATATATCGCGGCAAGCAATCCGATCGCCCACGAAGCCGATTTAATCGTTATCGCTACTCCGAATATTTCCTGGCCGCCGAAAAGCGTCTTCGCCGTTAACGCACCGGAATATACAACAGCCGCAAAAGTTACAAACACATAGATCACGATCATGAAA
The DNA here is from genome assembly GCA_019456225.1 of Planctomycetota bacterium. Taxonomy (GTDB): domain Bacteria; phylum Planctomycetota; class Phycisphaerae; order Sedimentisphaerales; family Anaerohalosphaeraceae; genus VRUI01. The sequence goes on from VRUI01000011.1 coordinate 3,502, forward strand.
ACAGCCATAAGAGAACGAGCCGTTTCGTTGTATCGGTATTCGAGGTACTCGGGGATGGTGTAAATACCGCTCTTAAGGAATTTTGGCAAAAAGCAGAACGCAACGACAACAAGCGTAATCGCCGCCATCCATTCATAACTTGCAATTGCAAGCCCAAGCCATTTCGCAGCACTGCCGCTCATTCCGATAAACTGCTCGGTTGAGATGTTTGCGGCGATCAGAGAAAAGCCGATCAGCCACCAGCTTAGACCTCTTCCGGCGAGAAAATAATCCTCACTTGTTTTTTCCTTCATGCTTTTAAAAACGCCTATGCCGATGACACTGGCAATAAAAACAACAAAAACGGTAATGTCGAGAAGACCTAATTCCATTTTGTTTTCCTTAACAAGAGTTTCAGATATTTAGATTACATTACGTGTCACAATAAATACCACTAAGAAGGGAAATAATCAAATAAAAAATGCAGAAAAGAAGAATCGGACAAAAAGCAAGCATCGGCAATGCACCGTTGTAAGCTAATCGCTAATTGCTAATTGCTAATCAATCATTTCGATCATATCTGTGGCGATCTCTACGCTTGTGGCCTGGCCGAGCATGTCTACCTGGAGGATCAGTTTCGTCCCTTCGGTGGATATTTCGGCGATTCCTTCGGTTCCGAGCAGCGGGCCCGCTATTACACGATATTTTTGGCCTGCTTTTATGTATACATGCGGCTGGATATCCTCACCCTGTTTAATAACCATTTCGATAGGTGAAAGGTCTTTAAGAAACGCGGCTTGATCGGTTACTTCGATCAAATTAGCGACCCTGTGAGTCTGTAAAACCGTCAGCCTGTCGTCATCGTTACCGCAGAAAAAGAGGTACCCGGTAAAAAGGGGCAATAGTGAACGCGTCGTCCTGCCCTTGTTTTTTGTAACTTTTTTGGTCATCGGCAGGAAATACGAGATATCCGCGCGCCGCATCTGCCAGGCGAGAGCTTTTTCGTTGCGGCTTTTGGTATGTACTACCCACCAGACGCCTTCGAATTCGTTTATTGATTTGTCTTCCGGCCAGATAGCCGGCGGGTTTTCACTAAGTTTCAACAAGTCTGCATCCCTCGCAATATGTCTGTTTTTTGATTTATATTGTAACTGTAAGGTATTGACAATCTTCCTCAAAGAGGACCACCCCTTCGTACTCCGCCGGTAAAAGCACGGTGTCGCCTTTTGTAAATTCGACCGTTTTGGCGGTTTGACTTTCAATTTTTCCGCACCCCGACAGCACTACGATAACTTTCATGATCCCAGCCGATACCAGTATTTCGTCGCCTTTGAGCATATGTCCTTTGTCTACTTTGAAGTATTCGGTATCTACCAGCCTTCCGACGCTTTTGACCGAAAGGTCATCGAAGGACGGGTCGAAGTGTATGCTTTCCAGTGCTTCGTCGATATGGAGCTGCCTCGGTTTACCGTCATCGCCTACCCTGTTCCAGTCGAACACGCGGTACGTCGTATCGGAGGGCTGCTGGATCTCTGCGATGAGCAAACCGGCTCCGATGGCGTGTACGGTTCCGGAGGGCAGATAGTGGCATTCGCCGATCTTAACGGCGATCTTTTCGATCAGTTCGGCACAAGTACCATCGGCGATAGCCGCTGCAAACTGCTCCTTCGTCGTCCCGCCCTTAAGCCCCTTATAAATACACGCTCCCGGTTTGGCGTCAATAATATACCAGCACTCTGTCTTCGGGTCGCCTTTACCCATCCGCAAGCAGGTTCGGGCATCCGGATGCACCTGAACGCTCAAAACATCACTTGCGTCAAGGATCTTAATCAACAGCCCCAGCGGGGGCGTATAGTCGCTTTTGCCCGTAATAGCGGGGCCGAGTTTATCTATTGCTGAAGCGATATCCTGTCCTGCGAGCGGGCCGTTAACGATAACAGATTTGTCTTCCGGAAGGTCGGCAAGTTCCCAACTTTCGCCGATTTTGACGCCAGGCGGTGTAGTTTTGCCAAAAACAGCCGAGACAGCACGGCCGCCCCAGATACGCTGCTTAAAGATTGGTCTGAATTTTATTGGGTAAATTTCCATAACAGGATTGTATCGTCAAAGCCTGGATAGTCCAGTAATTTTTAAGTAGTCATTGGATACCTAAGTAATTTACTGCAATGTCAGGGTTTAATATCCGCGAAAAACTACACCTTTACTACACCGCTTTTTAAGTCGCATTTTTTGTGTATCCAGTATATTGTTTAATATTTGCATTATTGGCTTTAAATTCGCTATTTTGCCGTCACTGCTATGAAATAGATCAGCGTATCTATTTCATCGGCTTTATGTTTGGTTTTTTTAAATTAAGATTTGGCTGTATTGACGGTAGGGAAATCCTTTGGTGACTCTCGGAAGATCCGTCCCATGAGATAGTCGTTAATCCAATAAATAAATATCCACAATAATGTGCGATATAAGTGAAAACTGCTTAATCCGCATAGATATATTGCCGATATCTCTGTAGTGCTGGCAAGAGATATCTTCTTAAAAGCTTGTTCGGATCGTAGGGAATGGAGCCTGATAAATGTGATTATCATGTCTTGGAAACTGTAAAGTAGGATTATTTCCACTCGGAGCAAGATTTGCATCTGTATGTTTTAGTTAAGGCGATTATAATTTGGAAAAGAAAAAAGATCAGAATTTTAAGACAATACGGATAAAACTCGAAACCAGTTTTGCGTTATTTTCATTAATAATAGCTGCGATACTTAGTTTCTCTCTTTTTGTTGTCGCGAAGAATATAATACGTCATGATGCTCGCAAACATCTGCTTGAATTAGTGAGTTTAGGGTCGAACCAGATTGATGCTGATGCCCATGCCGGCCTTACCGACCCTCCCCATGAGAATCATTCGGCCTATTCTGAGATCCATCAAGTTCTCAAGAAAATTCAAGAGACAACAGTCGATTTCTGTCACGTTTACACATTGCGGTTTAACGACAAAAAGAAATTGGTTCGTGTGGCAAGTGCAGAGACCGATACCGGCGAAACCTCTCATCATGGAGATGTTTATGAGATCGCCGACGAATCAGTCATTGCGTTGCTTTCCGGGATTTCCAAACCAGTAGTTGACAATGATTTTGTTTCTAATGCGTCCGGGACTTTTCTTTCCGGGTATGCACCTTTTTATACTTCCGATGGACGGTTGGAAGGTATACTCAGCATCGAGACTGAAATGTCCAACGTGCTGGCAAATGAAAGAAGTTTTTTGACAACTGCCATTTTCATGTTTATTTTCTCAACTCCTTTTATTGTTATTTTTACAAAGTTGTTGGGCCGTAACATTTCAGTTCCGCTGTCTTCATTAGAAAGAAGTACAGAACGGCAAAAAGCTCTGACATACATATTTGACGCAGCGCCTGTTGGAATGATGATGATCGATGAGAATAATAAAGTTTCGGACATCAACAATATTGCTACAAGATTTGTCCATAAAGACGCCGCAGAATTTATCGGTAAATTTCCCGGCGAGGGTTTGGATTGCATACATTCAGATGCCCATCCGGACGGATGTGGAAAAGCTGCTTGTTGCGCAAAATGTCCTGTTGAAATAGCTTGTCAGGAGGCGCTCAGTACAGGTAAGCCGGTAAGTTCGGTCGAAGGCCAGGTGACTTTATTGATCGATAAGAAAGAAGTACCGCTCTGGCTGCAAATCAGCGTAGAACCTATTAAGCTAAGCGGAAGCAAATACTTTATTATGTCTATGAATGACATTACCGACCTCAAGCAATCTGAAAATTTAATTCAGCAGCAGGCACAGATATTTGAGCAGATACAAGGGTCGGTGATTACAATCGATCTTGATGGGCATATTGCTGCCTGGAACAAGGGTTCTGAAGCGATGCTTGCTTATACACCGGAAGAAGCTATCGGACAGCATGTGTCATTTGTATACCCTGATGGTCATGAAGGATTTCTTCGCAATAAAAATATTTTACTCAAAAAAGATACTCATGAGTTTGAAACTGAGTTGGTTAAGAAATCGGGTAAGAAGATTTTTGCTCATGTATCACTTTCACTTCTCAGGGATTCAGAGGGAGAAATTACGCATATAGTTGCTTACTCTACGGATGTTACCAGTCGTAAGCAAACGGAGAAGCAATTGCAGGACACGCTCAATGAATCGCGTGCAATGAACGATCAGCTTCTGGAAGCGACGGGCAGGGCAAACGATATGGCCGCCGACGCTGCACAAGCCAGTATTGCCAAGAGTGAGTTTTTGGCTAATATGAGTCATGAGATCCGCACTCCTATGAACGGAGTAATAAGTATGGTGGATCTGGCTCTGGACAAAGATCTTGATGAAGAAGTTTACGACTATCTTATGGTTTGTAAATCGTCAGCTAACGCTCTTTTAGCGATCATTAATGACATCCTTGATTTTTCCAAGATCGAAGCCGGTAAGATCGATATTGAAATTGTTAAGTGTTCTACTCAAAGAATATTGATCGACATTGACGCGATGATGCGTTCGAGAGCATCCGAGAAAGCCGTTGATTTTGACATAGTTTTTGATAGTGAAATTCCTCAGTTTATAAATTCCGATATTACGCGGGTCCGTCAATGTCTTTTGAATCTTGTAGGTAATGGACTAAAGTTTACGGAAAGAGGTTCTATAACTATTCATGTTTCATCTCAAACTCTAAAAGACATGCCTGCGGTTCGTTTTGATGTCAAAGATACAGGCATCGGTATTCCGCCGGAGCAGCAGAAACTGATTTTCGACAAGTTCAGTCAGGCAGATTCCAGTACCACAAGAAAATTCGGAGGCACAGGTCTCGGTCTTGCTATTACCACCCAGCTAATCGAATTGCTGGGCGGAACAATATCAGTTGTGAGTATGCCCGGTGAGGGATCAACTTTTTCAATGACAATCCCATCTAATATCGAGCCCGGTTCACAACCGATGATAAGCAAGCTCGACAGAAGTAATCTTGACCGTGATGACAAGCCGGAAATATTGAACACGAAGCTTTCCGGCAATATTTTGATCGCAGAGGACGATCTGATCAACCAGAAAAGCATCAAGGCGATATTGTCAAAAACAGATTTAACATTAACCATTGTCGAAGACGGTAAACAAGCCGTTGACGAGGCAAGTACAGGCAAGTATGACCTCGTATTGATGGATATGCAAATGCCTGTAATGGACGGTACGGAGGCGACAGCAATACTTCGCAAACAAGGCAGTGAAATCCCGATCATTGCGGTGACTGCCAACGTTATGAAACAGGATATTGACAAATGTCTCGATGCCGGATGCAATTCCCATTTGTCCAAACCGATCGATCGCGCCAAATTATTCGAGACTCTTGCAGAATATTTGCTTTCAGGTGATGAGGCTAATGACAGCAATGATCAGCAAGAACCGGTCGGTCAGCAATCAGCAGAGACCTCCGAAGAGAGCATTACAAGCGAACCTGAGCTTCAGGTAGAGTCACAATCAGAATCTCCGGATGCTGATGATTACGGCAATGTACTTGATTGGGCCGAAGTGATAGATCGTTTTACGGATGAAGATGTTATCAAAGAGATTGTCGCGGCGTTCTTTGTAGATAATCCGGCACGTATCGAGGCAATAAGCGATGCGTTAGAGGCAGGTAATTTCAAAGATATGAAACCGTTAAGTCATACTTTGAAAGGGTCTGCGGGGACGATAGGGGCTCAGTTGCTTGCAGATAGAGCAACTCAACTGGACCAGGCTGCCAAAGAGGAAGATATTGAAAAAGCGAAAGAGATTTTTGTTCAGGTAAGAAAAGAGTTCGATAGATTGCAGGATTTAGTTTCTAAGCCTGACTGGGTTAATTTGGTGAAAGAATGTGCAGTAATTTCAAGTTAAATGACTTGATAGACAGATTTAATTGGAGAGATTATGAATATATTGATAGTTGATGACGATGCTGTGTCACGTATAGGACTTGAGTCCGTACTTCGTGATAAATATGATACTAAGCAGGCTTCGTCCGGCGAGGAGGCACTTGAAATAGCCGGTCAGTTCTCACCTGACCTCATTTTACTTGACGTAGTCATGCCAGGTATAAACGGATACGAAGTATGCCGGAAAATCCGCACCGAGGAGAGTCTTAAGCATATAAAGATAGTTATGCTTTCGGCTAATACCGATACTGGGGACCGGCTTGAAGGATATGAGGCCGGGGCCGACGATTACCTGACAAAGCCGTTTGATACGGACGAACTGCTTGCGAAGGTGCGGGTTTATCTGCGTCTAAAGTCAGTCGAAGAGCTTGATGAAATGAAGAGCGAGTTGACCATGACAGTAACCCATGAGATGCGAACACCTATGACGATCCTGGAGGGGACTTTGTCAAATATATTATCCGGTGCTTACGGCAAACCAAAACCAAAGCTGCGTGAAAAACTTGAACTTGCCGAGCAAAACATTAAACGCCTTGCAAATATCGTCTCAAATTTCTTTGATATTACAAGAATCGAAGCAGAGAAGGTGGATATTGAAATTTCAAATATAGAAGTGAAAACTATTGTCTCTAAAACGATAGATTCGCTGCAGAGCGCCGCTGCCGAAAGAAATATTCAGTTGTCTTACCAGCAAAAGAATGAAGATATTTCATTGTCGGTTGATGGTGAAATACTTACGAGTATTCTGAGAAATCTTCTTGAAAATGCTATAAGGTTTACCTACGAAAATGACACGGTTACTGTCAATACTGAGATCAGTGATGGTGACGTGGTGTTTGAGGTTAAGGATAACGGCCCGGGGATAGACTCTGCAGATACTGAAAGAATATTCGATAAATTCGTTCAGTTGGAAAGACATGTAGGAGCCGGTGAACACGGAACGGGCCTTGGCCTGTCTATTGTGAAAAAACATGTAGAGCTGCTTGGCGGCAGTATCTGGATCGTAAGCGAACCGGAAAAAGGCACAAGTGTTTGTTTCTCATTGCCGCAAAATAACAAAGTCTCAGAAAACGAAAACACACGCCAAAACACTGACAAAAAGTGACATTTTTCGCGGGATCAACTGTTTCAAAATTGCGGGATTTACTTGAAACCGCATTTTAAGCCATTGCGGGGGTTTTTGCTGATATTGCTTTTATGAACTGTTCGGCCAGTAGGGCGGTTGGGTATTTTTGTACTCCACGCTGTGCGTTCGAGTTGCACCAGACCATTGCCAGCGGCAAAATGATGGCTTCATCCCGTGTCAATTCCAGGAGGTTTGATAATTCCATTAACAACTCAGCGGTGCTGATGGGCAATTCGACTGTGCTTGAAAGCATGCCGGATGACGGACAGCAGGCTTTTGGTGAGCTTGTTACCAGATGCTCGCGGCAGACCAGTGGTCTTGCATGGTACTGAGAGCATGTGTTCTCTTTCATGAACGGACACTTGATGTTCATTTTTTGATACCATCTGGAAATTGACTTGAGTGACTGGGATTCGTTTTTCGCAGGGATATTAACTAACGGCATTCTGTTTGCCGCGATCTTCCTTGCTGCCAGCAGGAATGAATGCAGTATCGGTTTGCGTTTTTCGGCCGGCAGCGACAGTATGTGTTTTTGCAGAAAGAATGCCTCTGCCGATGAAAGCGAAACCATGTACGAACAGCAGCTGGCACACCCTTTTTTGCAGGATATTTCAGCTCCGTTTTCGATTTCATTTTGACCGGCGAGGCGGTTGATTATATCGCAGAGTTGATGGGCAACCGGGATCAGGTCCGAAAGGCAGGCTTCGTCATTATTGGCTATAAGTGTCAGGTGAGCAGTTTTATTGCCCGAATCAACATGGAAATTCCAACTTGCCGGGTGCGCGGCATCGTTGTCGCCTCCGTTCTGTTGAGTTGGATTTTCAACCAGTTCAAAAGGCAATTCTTTTAAGTTGTAATTTGTAGTGTTACTACTTGCCGACATAACAGATATATCGGGTAAATGCAGGCGGCAGTTAATTTGCGAGGTGTTTATTCAAGCTTGCCGAACATTGTAAGTGCGGAAGTTTTCTCGATTCTTATTGCTGTAAACGTCCCTGTGAGGGTTTCTGGGCCGTTGAACACGACAATGTGATCCGTTGCGGTTCGTCCTATAAGCTGTGGGTTATTTCCATTCTCTGTCATGTTGACATGCGGCTTTTTGCTTAAGCCTTCGACGAGCACTTTGACGGATCGGCCCAGCAGTTTGCTGCTGTCCTTTTCGCTGATGGCGTTTTGGATTGCGAGCAGGTCAAGGTTTCTTTGTCTCTTGACTTCTTCGCCGACGTCGTCGGCCAGGTTGTTTGCCGAATCGGTTCCGGGCCTTGGCGAGTATTTAAATACGAACGAGTTTTTGAACCTTGCTTTTTTGACCAGTTCAACTGTTGCCTGAAAATCCTCTTCGGTTTCGCCGGGAAAGCCTACTATAAAGTCTGACGCTATTGAGATGTCTGGCAGTATCTGCCGGGCCTTTTCGATCAGGTCGATGTATTGACTGGCCGTGTACTTTCGGTTCATCGCCTTTAGTATTCTGTCCGATCCGCTCTGTGCGGGGATGTGCAGGTAAGGGGTTACCTTGTCCAGATCGGCCATCGCCTGCAGTATTGAGATGTCGAACTTGCCGGGATGGCTCGTGATGAACCGGATCCATTCGATGGACTCAACTTCGCTGACCATTTTCAGCAGGTCGGCAAGTTTATATGTTTTGCCGCCTTCGGTGTATGTATAGGCGTCGATGGTCTGGCCGAGCAGCGTGGTCTGTTTGATACCTCCTTCGCCAAGCCGTCTAACTTGTTCGATGATGTCTTTCGGCGGGCGGGAGATTTCCGGCCCGCGGACGTATGGCACTATGCAGTATGTGCAGAAGTTGTTGCACCCGCGCATAACCCTGACGAATGCCTGACCGTGGATATGATTTTCATCGCTATCGTGAGCAAGCTCAAATTTGTCGAGCGTGTCGGTTTCGGTCTGCGGGTTTTTGCGGCGGATCTTTTCGGTAATGGCGATGGATTTATTTTTGCTCTTTAGAACTTCCTCAAGCATCTCGGGAATCCGGGCAATGTTTGCAGGTCCCGCGACGAGATCGACGGCAGGGTGGTCGAGCAGTTCTTCCCCAAGCCGCTGAGCCATGCACCCGATAACCCCGACGATCAGATCGGGGTGGCTCTTTTTAACACGCTTAAGGTGGCCAAGATGAGACATAACCCGCTCTTCGGCATGGGCGCGAACCGAGCAGGTATTCATAAGAAGTACATCAGCATCGACAGCCTTATCTGTAAGCTCAAAACCCCTGTCGATAAGCGCAGAAGTAACAAGCGAAGAGTCCAGCTTATTCATCTGACAACCAAAATTCTTAATATGAAGCTTCATATATAATAAAAACTTTCCATAGGATGGGCCGTGGCCATGCCGTATTCCAAATAGCGAAATTTCACCAAACCCTTAATAATACCCGTTTTCACAAAAAAATGCAATAGTCCGCCAAAAATTAAGGATTTCTGCAAGTTTCTGTCAAGTAGTTTCATGAAAACTCAGAATTTTTAGATCGGCTTTGATTATTTGAATACAAAAGCCAAATCAAAGGTGTGCAGGAATATATAATATCTTGCTATTGTAGAGATTTGTGTTACACTGCCGGTTGTTCGGGCCGATGTGCAAGGCCGGCATAAGGCATAATGTGTTTGTTTTATTTTCTCGTAACAGGAGAGTTGATGTAGTTGTTTATCCAAAAGGAGTAAGTTGTGAAGAATCAAATGTGTTCTATTTTGCTTATAACCGCAATATTCAGTGCTTCGATGTGCGTTGCTGGTGACTGGCCTCAGTTTCGAGGCCCAGACCGAAGTGGTATGTCGTCTGAGAAAGGCCTGTTGGCCAAATGGCCCGATGGAGGCCCCAATCTGCTTTGGAAGAATGAGAGTTTGGGAAAGGGTTATTCTTCGGTGTCTGTTGCCAAAGGCCTAATCTATACAACAGGTGTCGAAGACGGTAAGGGCTATGTCTACGCGTTCACTCTTGACGGCAAACCGAAGTGGAAGAAGAGCTATGGTAAGGGTTGGACGGGATCTCATTCAGGCAGCCGAACTGCTCCGACGATTGACGGCGACCGGCTTTACGTCATGAGCGGACATGGCAATATAGTCTGCTTCTCCGCCGATGGCAGCAAAAAGATATGGAGCGTGGATACTGCCAGGGAGTTTGGAGGCAAGAACATTAAGTGGGGCATTTCCGAATCTGTTCTGGTCGATGGAGACAAGGTAATTTGCACATCTGGCGGCCTGGATGCGAGCATAGTAGCTTTGAACAAGAAGACGGGCAAGACTATATGGACGAGCAAGGGGCTAAGCGATAAAAGTGCTTATTGCTGTCCAATCGTATTGGAATCAGGCGGCAAACGTCTGCTCATCACAATGCTGAGCAATTCAGTGGTATGTCTGGACATTGAAACCGGCAAGCTTCACTGGCAGGTTGAGCATACCGGCAAATACAAGATTTCAGCTGTAATGCCCTCAGGATGGACGTAGAACGATTAAGGACAAATCGTCGTCGCTGCTGTTGGCTACTAAAAAATCTCGCTTACCATGCTTATTGTTATTGCTAATAGTTTGGGAGGCAGAATCTGGCTTGAGTCCGAAGAAGGCAAAGGCTGTAAATTCTTTGTTACCCTGCCAACGGTATAATGGCATTTATACAATTCACAAGAAACCGTTTACAATTAACCGGCTTTATTGTCCGGCCTGATCCGCTTGCCGTTGGGCTCACTTCGGGATTTCATCCTGTCGATTTTATCGATTGGATGGAAAACTCTTTGACAAAATTAAAACTTGAAAGAAAATAATATAATGGTAGAATCCTGTCAACAGGAGTTGAAATACCTCTTGGTTTAAAGAGCTTTTTACTTCACTTTAGCTGAAGATATACACGACAGTTCAAGTTAAAATTGATCTGGTTGTTGATACTTTGCAAAAAAACATGCTTTTAAACCATGTAAATGTGGGGGGATGTCAGACTGATATCTATTGATGTTTATAAGGAAAAGGTTTTGTAATGGATTGGGAATTTGTAAAAGAATTGAGCGGGATGCTCGTTACTGTTATCGGCGGGCTTGGTGTATTTCTTCTCGGGATGAAAAATATGTCCGAGGGTATGCAGGCAGTTGCCGGCGGGAGGATGCGGGCGCTGATCAATGCGGTGACTAATAACCGATTCATGGCATGCGGAGTCGGGCTTGTAATAACGATGCTGATCCAGTCCAGCTCTGTTACTACGGTGATGGTTGTGGGGATGGTTAACGCGACGCTGATGAACCTGACGCAGGCGATTGGTGTTATACTGGGTGCGGATATCGGCACTACGGTAACGGGCTGGATAATGATATCGCCGATCAGTGAATACGGTTTGCCTATGATGGGTTTTGCGGCGTTTTTCTTTTTGTTCAGCAAGAACGAACGTCTTCGTTATACGGCGATGCTGATCCTTGGTCTTGGAATGGTTTTCTTCGGTCTGATACTGATGAAGGGCGGGTTTGCACCTCTTCGTGAGATGGACGGTTTCCGAGAATTGATGGCCAGGTTCAGGCCTGACAATTACTTTGGAGTTTTGCGGTGCTGTCTTGTAGGTGCGGCGGTTACAGCAGTGGTGCAGTCGTCATCGGCGACACTTGTTATTACAATAGCTATGGTCGGTACTGGTGTTCTTGATTTTGAAACAGCGGCGGCATTGGTGCTTGGTGAGAATATCGGAACGACTATCACAGCGTGTCTTGGTGCTATTGGCGCATCTACGAATGCCAAACGTGCGGCGGCAGCGCATGTGATAATCAAAGTGCTTGGAGTTGCGTGGATAACGGCACTGTTTTTCCCGTATATGAAGTTGATGAAAACTATTGTCGGAGCTGATCTTATTACAACTACGGTGCTGGTTAAGGGCATCCCAACGTACACTCATGCTATGAAAGCCATAGCAATGTCCCATACGGCATTTAACATCGCAAATGTTATTATTATGATCCCGTTTACGACGGTACTTGCAAGTATACTTATGCGCATTATGCCGGATAAGGTTGCAAAGGAAGTTTCGCATTTGAAGTTTCTTGACGTTCGCATGCTTGACACTCCTGCGATCAGCATCCAGCAATCGCAAAAAGAGATAATGCGTATGGGTGAGCTCACTCGCAAGATGCTCGTTCGTCTCAAGGATATTATCAGTAAACGAGGGCGTGATGAAGTTGCCGAGGGTAAGATATTTCGGCGTGAAGATATGCTGGATGTCAGCCAAAAGGAAATTGTCGAATTTTTGAGTAGCCTGCTTAGCGGAAATGTCCCGCATGACGTAATGGACAACGGTCGCAAACAGCTTCGTATGGCGGATGAATACGAGTCTATAGGAGACTACATTACAACCCTTCTCAAGTTGAACCTGAAGATGGATAAGGGTGACATGGAGATGCTGAGCGAAACGCGCGATGAGATTATTCAATTGCATGAGCGTGTATTGCAATATCTCAGCATGATCAATGAGGCAGTTAAGGAAGATAACGTAAGGATCGTTCTAAAGGCAGGTACACTTGGCGATGCTATAACACATCTCATTAAGGAATATCGCACAAATCACCTTGAGCGTGTTGAGTCAGGGGATGTGTCGGCTTTAAAAAGCCTTATCATTACAGATATGCTTAACGCTTACAGGCGGGTTAAGGACCATGCACTGAACATCGCAGAGGTGCTCGCAGGAGAAAAGTAAGTCAATGAATCGGAAAGGGAAATGTCAGATGAGCAAAATTTACGATCTCGCTCAAATCAAGGGCGTATTGAAGTGGGTACAAGCCGTCCCGGAGATCGAAAAAGGTTTCGTTGCCTATTCCGAAGGCAAGGCAGTGATCCCTCCTGTCGGTGAGCTGTAATTTAAGGATCCGCCGGGCGATACTCATATCAAATACGGATATCTCCTGGATGATGATTACTATGTCATCAAGATTGCCTCCGGATTCTTTGAAAGCCCCGCTTCAAACCGCTATACAAGTGACGGACTTATGCTGCTTGGCAAAACCGATAAGCATAAAGAGTATGTTTACGGCTTGCAGACGACGCGTGGAATTAATTCCGGTTCGGAGCATTTCGGAATACGACAGATTCGCAGCAGACAGTTTAAGTATATCGTAAACCTAACGCCTCAAGTGAAATTTAAAAATGCTATAGTGGCCAGAAGTGCCATATATGCTACCTGGAAACAGAAGGCTAAAACCGACCCCGATGCCGCAGAAAAGGTCAGACGATATGAGAACAGGCCCGCAGAGGAACTTTACGATGTTGTAAAAGATAAATACGAGTGGAACAATCTTGCCGGCGATCCGAAGTATGCAAAGGTCAAAAAGCAGCTCCGTGAAAAACTGTATGCCTGGATGGCCCAGCAGGGTGATAAGGGGCAGACAACCGAGATGGAGGCTTTCGAGCATCAAGGCAGGCATGTTAGGAATAAAGACAAAAACAAGAATAAGAATAGAAGAAAGAATAGGAAAAAGCAGCAGTAGCAATATGCTATATGGGAAATGACATTTTGTTTACGGAGACGATAATGTTTAGCGATCGTTTTTCGCGGTGTATGTTTTTTGTTAATGTTCTGGTGCTGCTGGTTTTGGCTTTTCTGATGGGTTTACGACATTGATCTTTTCAATGCCAGGTACATAGCCGCCTTTGTGATTAAAGTACAGGTTGCCGAAGTTGCCTTCATTGCCGGGATATGAGTAGAAGCTAAGATGCAGCCACCCTCCTTTTTGATATTTAAATGTTCTTGTGAATTCGCCCTGGCCCTTATTTATAGTTGGGCCCTGGTTGCAAGTTGTCTCGCCGTCAGTGGCATAGAGAAAGAGTTTTGCCTTGTCTTGCGATGTAAGTTTGTATTTGCCCTTGATCGTGTAAGAATGCCCCGGTATGATCTTTTCGCTTGTTCCGATGATTTCTGTGATCTCAATTGAATCGCCCGGCTGGAAGTCAGCTGTCGTATTGATTTGATTTGCTAACAATTTAATATTGCCCATTGGTACACTTATAGCTGAGGATTTTGCCGATGCCTTGGGCTGGATCAGTTTCATATATAAGTCTGACACGCTGTTTCCTAATTCTCTTAACGCTTTAAGGTGTATTAATGCCAGTTCGATGTTCTTGTTCTTGACGGCAGTGTGGACCTTTTTGAATTGCTCGGTGCCGGCTACTACGGACGGTTCGTATTCGGTGGATTTGGCGATTACCTGCATCTTTGGCCAAACCTCGTCGAGTGGTTTGCAAAGTTTCAATGCTTTGTCGGCATTGCCGTTGTCAAGGGCCTTGCCGAGCTGGTCGCAAGTACTCCCGATAGTCATAAACATACTGAAAAGCTTTCCCTTTTCTTCGCCGGTCAGATGCTTTGGTTTGGCCGCTTCAGTGGTTTCTGCGTTGACGGAATTTTTCTTTTTGAAAGAAAATTTAGTATCGTCAGCTATTAGTATTAAATGGCCATTTTCAAGGTATATGTAGAGGTGATCTTCATCAAACACAAGTTTATTATTTTTGAAAACATAGCCCATCGTATCAATTTTTAATTTGCCGTCACTATGTGTAACTTCTGATACCATAGTTCCACCTGGTGTGAATGTTAATTGGCATGTCACCATATCTAATTTATTTTCGCCTTTTGCTTCCGTCATTTCCCATGTACCGAGATAGTCTTGCAGGTTATTTTTAGCGGTTTCTACGCTGCCGGACCTTTTCCTTTTGTAAATAAATCTGGATCCGTCGACCATGATTGTCATACGGTCATTTTTCAGCTCTATGTCGACAGAGTGGCCATTGTCACCCATGATGAGCTTGTTGTTTTTGATAAGGTATTTGGTTTTGCTATTGTGGTACTTTCCCTTGTTGTCTGTGCCTTCTGATACCATCGTCCCATCAGGCCTGAACGTCATTTGGTTATACTTAACTTTGGAGCTTCTTTTTCCCTTAATTTCAACCATTTCCCAGACGCCCAGGATGGATTTATTTGTTACCTCGCCAACTGCGGCGGTGTTATCGCTTTTCCGGAATTCGATCTTTGCTCCGCCTTTATCGCCTTTTTCAACGGACAGGATCTTTATGTCGTACTTTTGGCCTTTAGCGGTTGTCAACTGGTATTGGCAGGGCGTTTGTTGTATGAAGTACCCATTGAAATAGCCGCGTTTGATGTCAGGCTGGGTTTCCTGTGGGCCTGAATCGCTCACAGTTTGCATCACCGCACCCCTCAGGCACAGCAGACATCCTTTGCCGCCGGCGTAGTCATAGGCGATGTCGCCTTTGCCCTGTTTGTCGAAATAGCGTCTGTCTCTTTCCATTAAGGCTGCAGAGAACATCTGTCCGGTTGCCAGGTCCAGTACGGTTTTTGCTCCTTTGGTCTCGAGGTCGGGCAGATCGGCTTTGACTGTTCCTCCGCATATCACACAATTTATCCCATCACAGAATACTCCATCACCATCAGGGTCAGTTAATCTTTCACGGGATTTCGCTACCATCGGGTTGAGATGTATAGCTAATTTTTTTGCTATTAGTTCATCAATGTTTCTATCCAATACCAGGTGCAGGTTAGATTTCCCTTTTCTTACGTAGCATTGGTGAAATCCACTTCTATAATGGGTTTTGGAGAATGAACCATCTTCTTTAGTTCTGATTGGGCGTCCTGATCCGGCAAAGTCAAAATAGGCGTCTTTTATTGGTTTGCCGGTTTCCTGGTTTAATACCTTTCCGGATACCTCAATACGGGCGACCTGGTCGGTAACTGCATCTATTGTCAGTTGCTTCTCCTGGTTTTCGGAAAGTTCAATATCTCTGTATTCGGTTGTATCTGAATTGCGAAAATATGCCTCAACGATATATTTGCCTGGTACCAGGTCCGAGAAATAATAACGTGCGTCTTTCGATTGATCTATTCGTCCGACTTGCTTTTTATCCTTATTTAAAAGCCTGACAGTACAGTCAGGTGGAGTGACTTTACCACGAATTTTAAGCGAAACCTTA
The DNA here is from genome assembly GCA_019456225.1 of Planctomycetota bacterium. Taxonomy (GTDB): domain Bacteria; phylum Planctomycetota; class Phycisphaerae; order Sedimentisphaerales; family Anaerohalosphaeraceae; genus VRUI01. Next base: position 19,486 of record VRUI01000011.1, read on the forward strand.
ACATCAAGGCAAGCCTTTTCAGCGTCAGCATCAAGACCAATTTTATCTTTGTCGGTCGGCTGCTTTGTTTTGGCAGTTTTCTTTTTGAAAATAAACTTGGATCCGTCGGCTATGATTGTCATATGGTCATTTTTCAGCTTTTCCCGTATTTTTTGAACGTTTTCATCAGGCTTGAAACTTCCTTCAGAGATCGGTTCGTTAATGATTATATTTCTATATGTTTGCGTATTTGTGTGTATGTTTTTGGAGGCCTTTTTGTTGCTGTCTGTGAATTGTTTCTTAATTTTGGCAATTTCTTCGTCGGTTATATCATTGCCCTTTCTTTTTATCGCTTGCTCAATGAGTTCTTCGACCTTGCCTCCTGAAACCTGTCTGTACTGGCGAACAAGGAAATGCTTCTTCGATATCCAGTAAGTGCAAGTCTGCGTGAGGTGTTTTCCGGTTATTACGTAACAGTCTACCCCTTCAACACGTTCATCCTGCAGCAGTGATCGCTCTCTTAGTTCTTTTAAACGATTCATCGAGATGTCAAAGAATAGTGCGGGCTGTGCAGTAAATCGGCTTGCTGCGGTCAGGGCATGTGAGAATTTATCAAGCTGTCTGTGTTCGCCAAACTGTAGAAGATGGCTGCCTTTGCCCATCGACCAGGCGTAACCTATTATGCTTGAGCGTAAGTTATGGTATGCATTCCATTCGATGCAATAACGATTCGGCTTTGCCATCTTTATTGTGTAAAAACTCTTAAGCGGTTTCTTCTTAATACTATGCAACACTTTATTGAAAATGTCATTTTTACCGTCATCGGGTCGTTTGATCTCTGTACAAAGTTCACCGATAGCCTGGAATGTTTTCATCCCGGCATATCTGTCGATCACCTTTTGGGTAATATAAGCAGCCTCAGCCGAAGTGTCCTTGCCGCGGCGTTTTGAAAGGAAGTTTTCGCTTCGCGACTTCTGTTCTTCTTTTGGGTATAAGCGGTATCGGAGTTTGCAGGATGTTCTGGAGGTTTGCAAAACAGTAAACTCATAGATATTTCCGTCATGAGAGGTCATTTTGAATGCGTCCGGCAGGGTTTTACTGATGACCTTAAATATCGGTTTGAATTGTTTGGATTCAGGCGTTTTAACGCCTAGCCAGCTTAGACCCTTGACCATCATAAGGGTCTCTTTGTTTGAAGCTTGTTCATACAGCAGGTAACTGCGGTCCGGGGTTTGCATCATTTTCCGGAGCCACTGTTTATCCGATTCTTCATCTCTGTCAAGAAGCAACGGCACCAGTTCGTGCGTATCCAACGCAAGCATAGCCGGATTACCAGGGCTGTCCATATCCGGCAGGGTCAGTTCTTTCCATGCGGATGCATTTGTTGTGCTTTTTGTTTTTGCGATCTTGTATCGTATTTTAATATTTCGTTCACCAGTTGGGTCGAATTTGAGCATCTCAACGCCAACTATCTGAAGAATACCCATTTGGCCCTCTCTTGTGTAAAAGCCGTAAGTTACAGGCAGCTTGCCGGTTCCTTTCAAGTATACGACCGGCAAATCTTTTTCCATTGTCGTTTTAACAGGCGGCTTATTTCTTAAAGCATCGTATAACTGCTTCGTGCTAAACTGTGTCCACGCTTTATTGTCAAGCTTTACGGCAACAGTGTCGATGCAGCCAAGCCCTCGGTATTTTAGCTCAACAGCGCAATCAATACCTTCGTTACGATACCATTTCAGTAAAGCCTTTGTTGAATTTTCACGAACGACCCATTGAGGCGGAGTAAAAGTGCGGTTTTGGTCCAGATCGAACCAAGGTTTTGACATATCAGATAAATCCGGTTCGATTACCTGACCGAATTTCATGGATGGATTAAAGGGATCAGACACCTTGGGTTTGCCGGCAGGTAATTTTATCATCTGCCAGTCTGGTTTGGTTTGTTTTTGTCCGTTTTTGTCGATCATGTACAGTTGGTATTTCTTTGTTGTCCGGTCAAATGCGACGAGGAACCCTTCACCCCCGGCGTCCTTTCCTCCGCCATCCCAGAACTTTAAGCCCTCTGAAGATTCTTCTGCCTCATGGGACGGTCCGTAGAGATCTTTGAATATATAAACTGAACCCTTTTTCGTGATTTCTAATGCAGCTAAATTAGGATTTTGAGCGGTTGCATATCTTCCGATGAAATGATCAAAAGATGAAATGCCGCTCATTTGGTTGGCGTATTCTTTTAGAACTTTCTCCGGTACCGGCACAAACCACAGTCCGCTAATTTGTTTATTTTTGTTGTATACTACTTTTACGTCCAGCGGACCTTCTTTGAACTGGCAGGTTATGTATATTATGTCCGACCACAGGTATTTGTCTGCGCGGGTGCCCAGTTTCTTTTCAAATGGGCCTGCGTCCTGGGTCGTTTCTTTCCATTTCTTTGCCAGTTTTTCTGGCGGCAGTGATCTTTTCATTGTTTTGTCGAAGCTATTGGCAGCCTGTTTGAATTGTCCCTCTATTAACTGATCAACAAAGGTGTTGGCACTCGCCTTTTTCTCCTCCAGCGAGGTTGTGTCTTTTGCGCTGGTAAGTGCGACTGCGCATAGCATTGCTATTACGATTGCTGCCAGTGCCGAAAATCTGTACGAGCCTTTTTTGTGTTTTGCGATCATTGTGATCCTCCTTTTCAGCTGTGAGCGGTCTTCCAGTATTCCGGCTAGTCCGGGGTTGTATGACGGCGTTGAGAAATTTTCGAGCAGGCTTACTATTGTTTTGCCGTACTCTTTTGGTTCTTCGTTTTGTATGGAGGTAAGTGCCAGTTGGTCGCATGCCAGCTCGCGGTCTGCGCGCATCTTGTAGAAAGCAAACCATACCAGCGGATTGAACCAGTGGATCGTCTGGAGCAGTGCTGTCAGCCAGCCGAAGTAGATATCGCCGCGCTTGAGGTGGGCCAGTTCATGAAGGAATACGTGACGCAGCTGGGCCGGCGTTAGTTTTTCAAGCAAACCCTCAGGCAGCAGCAGCCTTGGCCGTATAAAACCGAATAGCGCCGGGCTGGATACTTTACCTGTCTCGACAACCGACAGGTATGTGTGCAGGTTCATCTGCGATTTGCAGTCTTCCAGAAGGTCGAGTATTTTGCTGTCGGTTACCGGCCGCTGATGCGTTACGATCCTGGACAGGCGGATGTTGCCGAGCAATACGTACACAGCAAGCGCGACCGCCCCGATCAGCCAGCCCAGAGGCAGCAGGGCGATATAGTCTATCGGATCTGAGTGCACCGGATCCGGGGTGGTTGTGATTGCGGTTGGAGTTTGTTCAATCGGTGACACAGCGGTTACCTGCTCGTCGACTGTTGCGGTAGGATACTCTATTACAGCGGTTTCTATTGGCGGTTGCGGTGTGTAGTCCGTTTTGCCGCCGTCAACCAGTGTTGTTTGCGGCGTTGGTGTGACTGCCGGTTGCGGTTCTGTTATCTCAGTCTGTTCGGTTACTGCGCCGACCAGGTTGAATATGCTCAGGGCGCTTTGCGGAGCGACGGGCATCAGCATTCGTGCGATAACGAGCAGCCAGAGGTAATAGTGCCAGCGAGGGGCAAGCCTCTTTGACAGCAGAAATTTAACCGCGATGACAATGCAGACGATCACGCTTGCGTGAAGGGTGGTCGTTACCAGCCAGCGGAACATTGGGGCGATATCTAAAAGAAATGACAGCATTCTATTTCTCTCCCTTCTTGTCAAGGATACATTTAAGTTCGTCGATCTCTTCCTGTGACAGATTTTCTTCTTCGAGGAACGCCGCAAGCATCGGTTTGAGTGCGCCTGTCCGGATGCGGGTCATAAACGACCGCGTTTCCTGGCGAACACATTCTTCTTCCGTCAGCACAGGATAATACATGTACTGCCGGCCGGTCTTGTCAAAGCCGATAGCATCTTTTGCTGTAAGCCGGCTTATCAGCGTGCGAACCGTCTTAGGCTTCCAGGCGGTTTCGGCAGTGAGTTTTTCGACGATCTCGTTTGCCGTTACCGGTGATTTTTGCCAGAGGACCTTCATAACCTGCCACTCTGCGTCTGAAATTTTTGGTCTGCTCTGCATATTTGGCTCCTATAGATTACAGTTGTAATATTAACAAGTATTACAGATGTAATCCAAAAGTCAAGAGAAATTTGTTTTTTTTAGAAAAAAGTCTTGAATACTGCGTTTTTGGTGTTGTTAGCTGCTATCTGCTAGTGTCTTTTTTTAGTGGTTGACTGTTTGGGTTGTCTTGTTTATTATATCTGCTTCTATTTTATGCGTTTTTGCGTTTATTTGCTTGTTTTTTGACATAATTACTGAAAGAGACTGATGGACGAACCTAAAGGTATTTATAATTTTAATGTTATTGAAAAGAAGTGGCAGGGCGTCTGGGAATCCGAAAAGACCTTCGCAGCCGGTTCTTCCGATGACAGCCGGCCTAAATACTATATTCTTGACATGTTCCCTTACCCCAGCGGGGCGGGTTTGCATGTCGGTCATCCGGAAGGATATACGGCCAGCGATATACTTTCCCGCTATAAACGCATGAAGGGTTTCAACGTCCTGCATCCTATCGGCTGGGACGCGTTTGGCCTGCCCGCAGAACAATACGCCGTTCAGACCGGGACCCATCCGGCGCAGACGACACAAAAGAATATCGATAATATGCGGCGACAGATCAAGTCGCTCGGGTTCAGTTATGACTGGGACAGGCAGGTTGACACTACCGATCCAAACTATGTTAAGTGGACGCAGTGGATTTTCCTTAAATTCTATAACAGCTATTTCGATGAGGCCGCCCAGAAGGCCAAACCGATTGAAGAACTGCCGATCCCCGAGGGGCTTAGCGAAGTTGAGAAGACTGAGTATATTGACAACCATCGCCTGGCTTATGAGCACGAGGCTCCTGTTAACTGGTGTCCTGAGCTTGGTACTGTTTTGGCTAACGAAGAAGTTGTCGGCGGGGTTAGTGAACGCGGCGGACATCCGGTTGTTCGCAGGCCGATGCGGCAGTGGATGCTTAGGATCACTAAGTATTGCGAGCGTTTGCTTGCAGGGCTTGACGGGCTTGACTGGTCTTCTTCTATTAAGAAGCTCCAGCATGACTGGATCGGCAAGAGCATCGGAGCAGAGGTCGATTTTCAGATCGACGGTTTTGATGATAAGATACGGGTGTTCACTACCCGTCCGGATACGCTGTTTGGGGCGACGTATATGGTGCTTGCCCCCGAGCATCCGCTTGTCGAAAAGATCACTACAGATGATAACAAAGCCGCTGTCGACGCTTATGTAGAGGCTGCGTCCAAAAAGAGCGATCTTGACCGCACCGACCTTGCAAAGGGTAAGAGCGGCCAGTTTACCGGCACCTGTGCGGTTAATCCGGTCAACGGCGATAAGATCCCTATCTGGATCAGTGACTATGTTTTGATCAGCTATGGGACCGGTGCGATCATGGCTGTCCCTGCCCATGACGAGCGTGACTATGAGTTTGCTACGACTTTCAACTTGCCGATTATAGAGGTTGTTAAACCTGACGAGCCGGTTGAGGGCTGTTTCAGCGGTAATGGCACGGCGGTCAATTCCGGCCAGTTTGACGGATTGCGTACGCCAGAGTTTAAAGAGAAGATCGCTGACTGGCTATCCGAAAAAGGCCTCGGCGAAAAGGCTGTTAATTTCAAACTCCGCGACTGGTTGTTCAGCCGGCAGCGGTATTGGGGCGAACCGTTCCCGATCATCCATGCCGAAGACGGCCGGCGTATAGCACTTACAGAAGACGATCTTCCGCTGCGGTTGCCCGAGGTTGAAGACTACAAGCCCACCGGTACCGGTGAGCCTCCGCTTGCTAAGGTGACCGAATGGGTTAATGTGACTTTGCCCGATGGGACCAGGGGCAAGCGCGAGACCAATACAATGCCACAGTGGGCCGGAAGCTGCTGGTATTACCTGCGCTATACCGACCCGACCAATAACGACAAAGCGTTTGACCCGGCTAACGAGAAGTACTGGCTGCCGGTCGATGTCTATATCGGCGGCGCAGAGCATGCCGTCCTGCATTTGCTATATTCGCGGTTCTGGCACAAGCTGCTTTATGATCTCGGCTATGTCCAGGCACCAGAGCCATTCACCAAGCTGATTAATCAGGGTATGATCCTCGGCGAGGACAATCAAAAGATGAGCAAGTCGCGCGGCAATGTTGTTAATCCTGACGATGTTGTTCATGATTTCGGTGCCGATTCATTGCGGTTGTATGAGATGTTCATGGGCCCGCTGGAAGCTTCCAAACCCTGGAACATGTCCGGCGTTGAAGGCGTGTATCGCTTCCTCGGCAAGGTCTGGCGGGCGGTTATCGATGCCGATACAGGCGCGGTCGTCCCGGCGATTCAGGATGCAGAGCCAAGCGAAGAGACTTTGCGTTTGCTGCACCAGACCATCAAAAAGGTCGGCGGCGATGTCGAGGGATTCGCGTTTAATACGGCTATCAGCCAGATGATGATATGCATCAACCATATCGGCAAGCTCAAGGTTCGTCCGAGGTCGGTCGTAGAACAGTTTATCCAGATCGTTTCCCCGTTTGCGCCGCACATCTGCGAAGAACTCTGGGAAAAGCTCGGCCACACAGAACGGCTCGCATACCATCCATGGCCAAAATTCGATCCAGAGCTAGTAAAAGAAAAAGAGATCGAGCTAGCCGTCCAGGTTCTCGGAAAGATCAAGGACCGCATAGTCGTAGCAGCCGATGCCTCAGAAGAAGCCATAAAAGAAGCAGCACTAGCATCCGAAAAGGTACAGGCCGCCATCGAAGGCAAGACGATACGCAAGGTCATTGTGATCAAGTCGCGTCTGGTAAACATAGTAGCAAATTAGCCATAAAAGCGCGGGAGCGCAAGGGCGTGTTGCCCAAATACTAAATTCTAATATCTAAATCCTAAACAAATTCAAAATGCAAATTACCAAAATCCAAAACCCCATTTGGGCGCCACCAGAAACGTTTTGAGCATTTGAATTTAGATATTAGTGCTTGTTTAGTATTTAGAATTTAGTGCTTAGGGATTGGGCAACACGCCCGCAAGATCCCCGATAAAACGCCAAGGATACATATTAACATCAAATGTCTTGAAGTGACCTGACATATTAAACGAAAACCGCCTTCGGCGGAGGCATTTTTTATGGATCATGAGATTGAATGTAAGATTAAAGTTGACTCGCACGCAGACGTTGTAGCGCGGCTTGGTGAGATTGGCGCCGGGTTTGTTGGCAGCTTTTTGCTTCGAGACGCTTATTTTGATTTTGCCGGTGATGCGCTGAAGGTGGCTGATTGCGGGCTTAGGATTCGCCGGCAAATCGGAGATGATGGCGAAAAGGTGATCGTAACCTATAAAGGCCCGCGTCAGGATAATCCGTTTAAGTCCCGGCAGGAGGTGGAAACGTCAGTTGGAGAATTTGAGTTTATGTCTAAAATACTTCTTGCATTGGGGATGAAAACGAATATCGTTATAGAAAAGAAACGCGATCTCTGGCTGTATCGCGGTTGCGAAGTGTGTCTTGACGAGCTGCCTTTGCTTGGAACCTTTGTAGAGGTCGAAGGCGAAAATGCCGATAAGATCAGTGCGGTCTTGGAGGCTTTGTCGCTTTCGGGGCTCGAGCATATTGATGATGGCTATGCCAGGCTGGTCAGTGATAAACTAGAAGAGCTTGGAATTGAAGATAAAGAGGTGATCTTTACCGATGGAAATTAAAGACGGATATGTCTCATATATAGTTAACCCCAAATCCGGGGCATCCAGTGCCAAGAATCTGGTTACGAAGTTTAAGGAATATTTGCTTGAAAAGGATATCGAGGTAAAGACGTTCTTTACCGAATCCCTTGCCCATGCATGCGAGTTGGCCACCAGTAGCGCTGTCGATTATGACTGCAAACTGGTCGTCGGATGCGGCGGGGACGGCACGATACGTGAGATCGCCCACGGTCTTGAAGGCAGCGACAAACCTCTGCTCGTACTTCCATGCGGTACCGAAAACCTCCTTGCCAACGAGCTTGGGTTCGATGAAAAGGTTTCCACGTCGATCAAGGCCTTTGAGGGCGGCTGCGTCAAACCGCTTGATCTTGGCAGCGCAAACGGCAGGTGTTTTACGTCAATCGCCGGTTTCGGGTTTGATGGTGAAGTCGTAAAGCGCGTAAGTGCCAAGCGGTTTGGGCATATCAATCATCTCGACTATTTCTGGCCGATCTGGCGGACGTTCTGGAGTCATCAGTTTCCGAAGATGAAGGTTGTTGTCGACGATGAGGAGATTTTTGACGGCAGATGTATGGCGTTTGTAGGCAATATCTCCAGGTATGCTATTGGACTTCAAATTTTAAAGTCCGCCGATTTCGGCGACGGTATGCTGGATGTCTGTGTATATAGATGCGGATCCAGGCTGAGGCTTTTTAAGCATGCGATGATGACGCTTATGAAACTGCATACGCGCAGGCCGGATGTCGTGTATCGCCAGGGCAAAAAGATAGAACTTACCAGCAGGGGGGGCAAGCCTGTTGATTGTGAGATTGACGGCGATCCCGGCCCTGATATTCCGATGAAGATCGAAGTCATCGCTCAGGCAGTTAATGTGCTCGTTCCGCCCAACGCCAAACCGGCCGGAATACGGACTAGATTGATCCGAATGATCGGGTAGATAGATCAAAAATAAAAAATCAAAAATCAAAATTGAGGGATCGCCTTCAGCGATTCTATTTTTATAATTTATATAGGATGGTTTTTATGAGTTTGTTTTCTATTGGTAATGTTCCTGTTGGTTTTGATGAGGGGCTTTTTGTTATTGCCGGTCCTTGTGTTATCGAGGGCTTTGACCTTTGTATGGAGGTTGCAGAGACCCTGCTGCAGGTCCAAAAGGCTACCGGTGTTCCGATGGTTTTTAAAGGCAGTTTCGATAAGGCTAACCGTTCGTCCATAACGAGTTTTCGCGGGCCAGGCATGGAAAAGGGCCTTGAGATACTCGCAAGGGTTCGCAAAGAGACGTCTTTGCCGGTAATGACCGATGTCCATCTTCCCCACCAGGCCGCGCCGGTTGCCGGCGTTGTTGATTGTTTGCAGATCCCGGCGTTCCTCTGCAGACAGACCGATCTTCTGGCCGCTTGCGCGAAAACCGGAAAACCCATCAGCGTTAAGAAGGGCCAGTTCGTTTCGCCGGAAGAGATGTCTAACGTTGTTGGTAAGGTTAGGGCGTCCGGAAACGAAAAGATCATGCTGACCGAGCGAGGGACATTTTTTGGTTACAACCGTCTGGTAAACGATTTTGGCGGGTTTAGTATTATGAAAGCCTTTGGCTGTCCGATCATTTTCGATGCTACCCATAGCACCCAGCAGCCAGGCGCCCTTGGCGGGATGAGCGGAGGGGCCAGGCAGCTCGCTCCGGTACTGGCCAGGGCAGCAGTCGCCGCCGGTGCCAACGGGCTCTTCCTCGAGACGCATCCCGATCCCGACAAGGCAAAATGCGACGCAGCATGCATGATCCCTGCCACGTGGATCAAGGATCTGGTTACCGATTGCTCGGCGATCTTCGATATTGTAAACAAACCGTAGAGGCATCCCTTGTGGGTGCCCAGAAAACCGTTTTTCATTGGATATTGGGTGTTCCTTGTTCGTTATTGGATATTCAAAAAAAACCTCCAGAAAGCAAATTGGCAGACAAATTCAAATAACCAACACCCAACAAGGAATAACCAATGACGAATAATAAGAAGTACAAATACATCTTTGGTCCTGTTCCTTCCCGACGGCTTGGACGAAGTCTCGGGGTTGATATTGTGCCGCTAAAGACATGCAGTCAGAATTGTATTTATTGTCAGCTTGGTGTAAACGCCGTTACTACTATCGAGCGTAAGGCTTATGTCGATGTTGCCCTTGTCGCTGCCGAGCTTAAGGATAAACTCGCCGGCCCGGTCCAGGCTGATTTTATAACGATCAGCGGTTCGGGTGAACCGACCTTGAACTCCGATATCGGGCGGTTGATCGACCAGATCAAAGAGATGACGGATATTCCTGTCGCGGTGATAACTAACGGCACTTTGCTTAATGATTGGCAGGTTCGTGCCGATATCAGTAGAGCTGATGCGGTAATGCCTTCGCTTGATGCCGGTGACGAAGATACTTTCAGGGCGATGAACTGTCCGCACGCAGACTTGACATTGAGATCTCTGGTTGATGGGCTCATGGCGATGAGGAAAGAATATAAGGGGCAGATATGGCTGGAGGTGTTCTTCTGTGACGGGGTCAATACTTCCGATGAGCAGGTGGCGAAAATCGGCAGGATAATCAAGGGCATCAGCCCTGACAAGGTTCAGCTTAATACGGCGGTCAGACCCACGTCGGACAAGTCAGCGACGGTGGTGTCTCCGGAAAAACTTTCTGCCATTGCCAAAAAGCTCGGCTTTAATGCTGAGATCATCGCCGGTTTTCCGGCGACAGCGCCAGAGAAACTCGACAAGGCCGACTCCGACAGGATCGTTGATCTGCTTAAAAGGCGGCCTTGCAGTATTGATGATATGGTTTCTTCGCTTAACGTCAGCAGTTCCAGCGTTGAGGAAGTTGTTGCTGCACTAGAGAGTAAAGGTTTGATCAAGGCAGAAGAAAAGGGCGGAATTGTTTTTTATGTTTTGAAGTAGGTGGTCCCTGGTATTTGGAGATATTAAGTGGTATTGTGATTTTTGTAATACAATCTTTCAACTTCTTGTTTTTTATGCGCATTTTTCAAAACAACAAAATTGGAATTACTTTAATAACAAAAGGTTACAATCGCAATTCAAACCGCCCAACCTTTCACACCTTTCACACCTTTCACACCTTTCTCACCTTTCACACGCCTCCTTTAACACGTTTTTGGGTTGCGGCTATGCTCTGTGGTACTACTTCTGCGCTTGTGTTTCTGGTTTTTGTGTTTTTTCATTTCTTTTTTTTAAGTCAAATAGTTTTCTTTGCCGATGTAATGATTATAGGACGTACTTTACGTCGACTATGGTTTACAGGTGCTTTTTTGGTGTGATTTAACGGGTTTATTGCTTATTAAGTTATCCCCTGGCTATTAAGAGACCGATAACTCTTTTTGTAATATATAGTTACGGCATAAAAAAAATATTGTTAAAATTCCGATAAATCATTTTAGATTATTTGATTCAGACCGATAAAAGACTTAGAGGCGTTTATAATTTTACGTTCGAACTGTTATAGGGTTAAAAGACATGGCTACGGAAACAAAGCAACTGATGCTGAACAAAGGAGCTGAAAAGTATATATTCCGGTATGATAAGGGAAGTGAAGGGGAACTCCTTGATACTCTTGTAGATCAGGCCACCGACAGCCGTACGGCCTTTGACTGGTTTGATGCAGCTGTTCTGAGTTATAAGCTCACTCAGTCGTTGATTGGCGAGGCAGATAAACTTCTGCATAAGGATATGCCCGACGCTATGCAATCATTTATCGATTGCGAATAATCTGAAAGTAAACTAATTATCTTATGCGGCTTGTGTCGCGGGGGGATAAGAAATGTGCCGTGATTTAAAAATGAAAGTAGAATAACATGACAGACTGCACACTTATCCAGGATTTTATTAATTACCTTAACTATGAGAAGCATTTCTCACCGCATACTGCAAAATGCTACGGAGCCGATCTGGCTCAATTCTCAGGGTTTATTGTCAAAGGCAGTGCATCTTCCGATCCCGGCGACGGAGATACCGGATCGGGGGGTAATCCCTGGGCCTCGGGACAAGACGGCGGCACCGCAGTCGCCGAGCAGACGCAGGTTAGCCTTAAAGAACTGCTTTTGGCGGTTGATACCGATACAGTTAGAAGGTTCATGGCCGATCTTAACGCCCAGCAGTATTCCAAGTCTACTACCGCTCGAAAGCTTGCGACGCTTCGCAGTTTTTACAAATTTCTTGTAAGGCGTAATTTTATTGACTCTAATCCTGTTGCTTGCGTTAAGACTCCAAAGCAGGAAAAGAAGCTTCCGAAATTTCTCGAATATGAAGAGGTTCAGCGGTTGCTTATGGCTCCTCCGACCAATCACTGGCTCGGCGCACGGGATAAGGCTATCCTTGAGGTTCTTTACAGTACCGGTATGAGAGTCAGCGAGGTCGTTGCCTTGAATATGGACGATGTCGACTTCCTTGGCGAAGTTATTCACATTCGCGGCAAAGGTAAGAAGGAGCGTATTGCTCCGATAGGTTCGAGTGCATTGCAGGCTATTCAGCATTATATCGAATACCGTAACAGGCGGATGGCCAATGACAGTAATTTTGACGCTAAGGTTTTGTTTGCCAACAAACACGGACAGAGGCTATCTGTAAGAAGCGTTCGCCGTAAGATGGATAAGTATCTCAAAGAAGCCGGTCTTGACCCTGCCATCAGTCCTCATACGCTCAGACACAGTTTCGCCACGCACATGCTTAACAACGGAGCCGACCTCAGAAGCGTCCAGGAACTGCTTGGTCATCAGTCACTTTCTACTACCCAGATTTATACACATCTGACGACTGCAAAGATCAAGGAAGTTTACGATAATTCGCATCCAAGGGATGAAATGGGCCAGTAAAAACTGCCAATAGCTTAAAAACCAAAACGGGATTGTCCTAAGGATGATCCCGTTTTTTATTCACCAACGATACGACCCTTCGAACGATACGACCCTTCGGGTCTTTTTGGAAGGATAGGTAATTTGGATGCATTTCAGATATCTTTCAAGTCCCTTTTACGACTCTTCCGGAGAATGCGTTGGTTAATCAATATCCGAAAATCTGAAATGATTGCCAACCCCCGATCACCTGCGAATTTACCAAATGAAGCTAAGGACCACCGGAAAATGCTCATTGCCATTCTCTCACCAGGACGAGCAATACCTCAACCAAAGAATCTAAAATGCCCACACCAGTACCTATAGTATTAACCGGGTGAACTTTTTTAACTTCATAATTGGATATTCGTTTTTTTGCGTTTTGGTTGTGGCTTGACCACCCGGAGTTTAGTTTCAGTTTGGTATGTCGCCTATGTATTCCGGGATCACGGTCTTTATGATCTCTACCAGTTTTTTGTGGTCCTGAGTTGTTGCTGTTCTTACCAGATTGGCGATCGTTTTCTTTAGCGTGTCCCTGTCAACCGGTTTGTTTTGCCATGCGGCGATTTTTGGGTGCTTTGTCGGCAGCATGTCCTCGCCTTCGATAGAAAGCTCCTCGAAGAGCTTTTCGCCCGGTCTCATTCCAGAGAAAACAATTTCGATATCCTCGTCCGGACGGAAACCGCTAAGTGTGATTAGTTCCCTTGCCAGGTGGACAATCTTGACCGGTTCACCCATGTCCAGTACGAAAATCTCACCGCCTTTACCGAGAGTCGCTGCCTGCAGGACTAGCTGACTGGCTTCGGGGATGGTCATAAAGTATCTTTCCATATCCGGATGCGTGACGGTCACCGGCCCGCCGGCTGCGATCTGTTTATTGAAGATCGGTACGACCGAACCATTCGATCCGAGAACGTTTCCAAATCGTACGGTCGTGAAATGAGTGCTGGCGGCACTCTTTTTGGACTGGACATACATCTCTGCGATTCGTTTGGTCGATCCCATTATGCTTGTCGGGTTAACAGCTTTGTCGGTGCTGATCATAACGAAGTCGTCAGCGGCGAAGTCGGCCGCGCAGTCACAAACGTTTTTTGATCCCATTATATTATTGACGATCGCTTCGCCTGGGTTGTCTTCCATCAGCGGCACGTGTTTGTGTGCGGCAGCGTGGATAACGACCTGCGGTTTGTATTTGTCGAATACCTGGCGGATTCTCGGCTTGTTTGTGATGTCTCGTATCAGAGCCATCATTTTCACATCCGGGTAGTCTTTTCTAAGCTCTCGTTCGATGAAGAACAGCGGGTTTTCGGCTTGCTCTACGAGTAGAAGCAGTTTGGGTCCGAATTTGCAGACCTGCCTGCACATCTCCGAACCGATGGATCCGCCTGCGCCGGTGACGAGAATGGTTTTATTACTGATAAATGTTTCGATGGAATCAAGGTCGAGCTCCACAACGTCTCTGCCGAGCAGGTCGTCGATGTCAACGTCTCTTATCTGGGTGACTTTTAGCTTGCCGGAAGCGATGTCTGTGATCGAAGGGACGGTTCTGAATCTTATCTTTGTTCCCTGGCAGATCTGGATTACATTTCTAAGCTGTTTGTGGTTAGCGCTTGGGATTGCGATTTCTTCGACGTTATGTTTTTTGCATATTTCCGGCAGGTCATCTGTCGTACCCAGGATGCCAATTCCGTGTATTCTAACACCCTTTTTTCTGGGGTCGTCGTCAATAAATCCTATAACTTCATATTGTGATTTTTTCATCCGCATGGTCTCGCGAAGGAGTGCTTCACCGGCGTCACCGGCGCCGATGATGAGAAGTCTGGTAAGGCCTGTCGGGTTTTCTGTCCGGTACTCTTCGTGGTATAAACGGACAAGCATTCTCAGTCCTGCCAGCATCATCACCGTAATAAATAAATCGGTCAGGATGACACCGTCGCCAATATTTTCCAGGTCTTGAATACCGAACTGAAAAAATTCGTACCGCAAAATGACAGAATACCAGAGTGTGACCAGGATAATTGTGCTTACCAGTGAAGCTTTTGCGACGACGAGTAGATCGGATATGCCCACATATCTCCACCAACCACTGTATTGTCTGAATAGGCCGAATACAACCAGTTTGATCGATAATATAAACAGCAGCATTAAAGGGTACTGGTAAGATATCCAATACTTAGTATCCTCAGTAAGATGTATGTCTTTAAGCAACTCCCAGATTCCAGACAGATCAAAGGCTTTAATCTGCTCCAGGAGTTTAGGCATAAAGGGTTCAGTCATCTGCATGTTTTTTATGAGCAAAAACGAAAGCGCCAGCGAGACTGAAAAGGCGGCTATATGGGCAAGGAAGATGAGGATTCTTCGGTAACGAAGGAGAGACTCTAACGTTCTTTTCGACGTTTCTGTAGAGTTATCATCTTTGGAAGCAGATAAATTTTTTTCGTTTGGTTCAGTCATAAAATTTGTCTATAAGCTAATGTATTTCCAGTATTTACGGAGTATTTCAGTATACAGAAATTAAACTATAATGTCAATGCTTATTATCTGCACTGGGCAATTTATTGGCCGGTTTCCTGTCTTGCCATTCGGCGGCAAGGGGAAGTCCTTGGTTAGGCTTTGGCTTTCACTTGGCAGATTGTAGTTATCGGCTAGTCCCTCGCTTCATCAAGGTGTATATATATCTGATCTGTTGGAGTTTTATCGACTTTCTCGCGCATCAGTGCGTAGATTATGGTGCATGCACAGTAATAAAAGCTTAATACAAAAGCTATCAGCAAGGCGACAACGGTAAGGACTGATATGTTTATCATTAAAGATGGCGCCAGTTCTATTGATTTTAAAGACAGGTCGGGGTTTTCTCTGAGCAGGTTGAAGAATTCCGGTTTAGTCCATATCTCTTCAAGATCCGGTCCGCTTGCGTTGCTGTATAGTCCGAAATTAACCAGAGTATATGTGATCAAAAGGAGCAGGAATGCGAAAGACCTTACGAATAAATATGACACTGCCCCATATACCGAGGCCAGGATTCCGTAACAGGTGACTGCCCATGGGTGGGCAAAGACGTATGCGAAAGACCTGCTTATCGCGTCCAGTCCGTTGCTTCCTTCGTATGCGATCGCCGGGGACATTATGTTAAACCCTATAATCGTTCCAACCAGAAAAAGCGATATAATCAGCCCAATGATCAAGGCGACAGGAAGTCCGAGAGCCATAATGAATTTTCCCGCAACGGGTATGTTGCCGGCAAGGCCAAGCATTGCGATAAATGCTCCGGCGACGACAATAATTGTTAACGGTATAGCCGGTGCGGTCAGAAAGCCTCCGAGTTTTTGCCAGCTGAATTTCATTGCTTCTGTTAATCCGGGCTTTTCCCCCCTTGAAAATTCCAGCGCCGCAAGCCTACAGATCGCACCGCCTGAAAAAGACATCACGACTATGACAAATGTAAGGAAGATGACCGAATAGATCGGGTGGAATTTTATCGCCCAATGGAGTGAAGTCGAGCAAAGCCAGATATTGGCAAAACCGTCAAGCGGTTTTAATGTTGAAAATGAAATAACAGCTGCATTGAACCGGGCGGTAGAGAAATTCCAGAGAGTCGAAAAAACGCCCCTGGCGTCGCTGAAATCTTCCAGGACCTGGAACTTTTCTCTTTTTGTGAATTTCTTCCAATCGGAGACTGTGATGGTTTCGATCATAATGTTTGTGCTTGGCATCATTATTTTTTCACTGGCTGTGCTTTTGTGGGTAGCTACTGCTGCAGTGTCCATCAGCCACCCGAAGGCGGTTATCATCACAATGGCCATCATTGCGATGAGTAATTTCGCCGGGGCAACGGACATGCGGAATGTTCTAAGCAGCCGTGTAAACGCAAAGGAATCCCAAATTTGTTGTAACTGGTTTACTGGGTCCATTGCTAGCCTTTCCGGGCAGGTTCTCAAAATTAACGGTTTTAGCTCTAAAATCAGGGATTTTCTTGCTTGAGCGAATATATTATAATATCGTCATTATGCCCAGATAATTCAAGTAAAAAGTATGTGTTGTCGCCAGTGGATGTCAATTGTCCGGTTTTGTTGCATCATTTTCTACATGCTCGCTTCAGCGCACGCTGAAAATATCAGTAGATCGTGATCACCGATGGGCTAATTCCCACCTTTTTGTTGGAGAAAAAAGTTACCATGAGGCCCTATAATAGCGGCGATCGGGTCGCAGGATCACCCTTAATAGGCTATATTTGAGGGTTTGGAGGCGTTTTTATTGAAATTTGGACGATTGCGCGTTATAATATAGGCATAAGGTCAGAGAGAATGACCGCGTAACTTTGTAAAAGATCAACAACCATGGGGGGTTTGAATATGTTTCGACGTATCTGGGGTTTATTTGTTAAAAGACTGCTTGGATTTATAACAGTTTCGTTACCGGAGATTGTTTGACTCTGTTAGTGTTTATATGTAATATTTTTTAATTCAGGGGTGGTACTATGGATGATGCTGTATTTGAAGAACGAATTAATGAACTGGTAAAAGAGATCGGATCTGTCCCGGCGCCGAACAAGGCACGTTTAATCGAGTTGGCCAGGAAGACCGGCCAGAGTCATAAAAAGCTTACAAAGAGCGTAGAGCGTCTGCAGGAATCCCTGGATTGCCTGAGGGTTAGCGTTAAATACTTAGTATTTGACCTTGAGGCTACACGTCGTGAAAATCAAGCCCTTAAGAAGGCTCTGGACGGAAAGGGCGAGTAGTACAATGTAGAATCCCGGCAGATCGGGATATGTGTGGATTTTCAATCTGGGTTCGGTCCAATTCGACGGATTTTGCTCAGCTTTACTTCAGGGCCGATATAGTCTGTTTTTTCATTAACCTGGGTCGTGTGCTTAACAGCACGCGGCCCTTTTTTTTTGGGCTAACTGATAAATATAACTCTTGACAATTTGCCCGTAAAAAGGCATATTGCTCAAAATTAGCATCATTTTGCGGCGGTATGGAGATTTGCGGCCCTTTTTTGCTCAATGTTATCATAAGAGACTAAAGTTTACTTGTCAGTTGAAAGGAAGAACATGTTTGATCAGGATATGATTTATTTTGCCAGTATTATTGCTTATTTGATGTTGCTTGGTTGTATCGGAATTTATAAGTCCCGTCAGGTCAAAACCGAGGACGATTTCGAAGTTGCCGGCCGGTCGCTTTCGCCGTGGATCATGGTCTGTACCATGCTTTCGGTGTGGATCGGAACCGGTTCTATTGTCGGCAACGCCGAGAAGACTTACCAGGTTGGGTTTGCGGCGATGCTTTTGCCGGTTGGTACTTTCATAGGCATGATCCTGCTTGCCATGATAGCGTCGAAAGCACGCGACATCGAGGTTAACACGGTTCCGGAAATAATCGGAAGACGTTTCGGTCAGACAGCTCGGTCGCTTTCGGTTGTCTCGCTTATCATTGCTTACATGGTTATCGTCAGTTACCAGTTCAACGCGGGCGGTGCGGTACTCGAGGTTATTACAGGCGATAAGGATGCTGTGATGCTCAATGCCGGTGACGAGTTGACACAGATGCAGCTTCGCAAGGGGCGGGTAATCTTCAGACCGAGCAAAGACTGGACCGGTGATGTAGAAGTTGGTTTTATGACCCTTGATAGACCAGGGGCAACTACAGTTCCATACAAGATAGGAGTCACTGTCGCGGGAAAGATAATCGATGCGAAAAAAAACGTAGCCGAAGTAGATAACTCTGTCGCGATAAAACTAAATAATTACGCGAGAATAAAAGTAGCCCCTGAAACACTTAGCTATAAGAGATATGTGATTAGTAACATCCCTGCAAACGGTACGCTGGAACTGGTTGAGCCTGTGCTGACGGCTCAGAAGGCTACGATCATCGCGGCGGTTTTCATCATCGGTTATACAATGCTTGCCGGGCTTATGAGTCTTGCCTATGCCGATATTGTTACCGGTTCTTTGATCACGATCGTTATGATAGTTTCATGCGTGATCTACTGGTTCCAGACCGGCGGCTGGAGCGGGATCGCGGAGAACTATGCGGCGATGGGTGACAGGCCCGACCACATGAAGCTGTTTGGCGTGTTCTCCGGCAAGGATATTATTAACTTCTGTCTGCCGGTATTCCTTCTGGTGCTTGGTGATGCAAACCAGTATCAGCGAATATTTGCCAGTAAAAGTGCCAAGGGCGCAAAGACGGCTGTTACAGTGATGATCTTTGTCGCACTGTTTATTGAGCTTTTGATCATTGGCTGTGCGTGGATGGCAGCGAGTATGGTTCCGGATCCTGAAAACGGCAAGTATATTCTTATCTACGCGGCGAAGGAATTTATGCACCCAGTGATTGGATGTCTGTTTATGGTTACCGTGATCGGTATTATCACATCGACGGCGAATTCGTTCTTGCTTGTCCCTGCAACGACGTTTATACGGGATGTTTACCTAAACTTCATCGATCCGAAAGCAAGCACAAAAAGAATACTTTTCCTTAGTCGACTGATAGTAGTTGTCTTTGGTGTCATCGCGTATATCGTAACGAGAACATTCGCCGATTCGACGGGCTTTTTCAGAAAGGCGCTGTTCGCGTTTACTATCTACGGTGCTTCGATAACGCCTAGTGTGGTAGCTGCCATTGTCTGGAAAAAAGCGACTAAAGCAGGTTCGGTCAGTTCCATCCTTGTCGGCGTGATAATCGCACTGTTCTGGGAGCAAGCGGCCTTTATTCAGGACATCGCTCTCCTTAAAGGCCTCGATGCTGTGCTGCCTGCGATATTCATGTCGGTATTGTGTCTTGTCGTTGTCAGTTTGCTCACACAGAACCCGGAAGACTCGAAAGTAACCGAACAAACCGAAACCCCAACAGAATAGGTTTAATACTATGTTTCCAACAGAGACTTATATCGAACGAAGAAAGAACCTTCGGCGGGGCTATTTTATTTAAAACAGATGTCGAATATCTTTATTTAGGTTACTTATGAGATTTAATGCTAAGGTTTTATTTTGTATTTTGGTGGGGTTGGTTTTTACTTTTGCAGCTAATGAACTGCAGGCCGCCGAGAAAAAGAAAAAGGAAAAAGAAGAATACACGGGCGATCCAGCCAAGCTTACTATTGAGCGGATATTTACAATTAAGGATTTTAAGAGCAAGGGTTTTGGTCCGATCCGCTGGCTGGAAGACGGATCGGGATATACGACACTTGAAGAATCCGACGACTATGAAGACGCTAAAGACATCGTAAAAAACGATCCGGCGACAGGCGACAGTAAAGTGCTGCTGCCGGCATCGAGCCTTATTCCG
The DNA here is from genome assembly GCA_019456225.1 of Planctomycetota bacterium. Taxonomy (GTDB): domain Bacteria; phylum Planctomycetota; class Phycisphaerae; order Sedimentisphaerales; family Anaerohalosphaeraceae; genus VRUI01. Next base: position 39,363 of record VRUI01000011.1, read on the forward strand.
GCTGACTGCAATGAACCGCTGGAGATCAAGAATTATACATGGTCGGATGACGGTACAAAGCTGCTTGTCTATACCAACAGCGTTAAGGTATGGCGGAAGGAGACTCGCGGTGATTACTGGGTTTACGATATTGCCGGCAAAACTCTCACACAACTCGGCGGCAAAGCCGATGAGTCCATGATGATGTTTGGCAAGTTCAGTCCCGACGGCAAAAACTTCGGTTATGTATACAAGAGGGATATTTACGTCCAGAACCTGAAAACTATGCGTATCAAGCGGCTTACAAAAACCGGGTCCGATACGATAATAAACGGTACCGCCGACTGGGTTTACGAAGAGGAGTTCCATGTGCGTGACGGGTTCAGCTTCAGCCCGAACGGTAAATACATCGCCTATTGGAATTTTGACAGCTCAGGTGTCGGGGAATTCCAGCTGATCAATTACACAGACGAACTTTATCCGAAGATCATGAGCTATCAATATCCAAAGGTGGGCACGACTAACTCGGCAGTGCGGATCGGCGTTGTTAGCGTCAAGGGCGGCAGGACGAAGTGGCTCGATACAAAAGACGACCTGCGAGATAATTATATCCCCAAAATGAGCTGGATACCGGATACTAACAAGATCGTGCTCCAGCGGATGAATCGTTTGCAGAATACAAACCGGCTGATGGTTACGAAGATATCGAGCGGTTTTCTGGGCGGCGTAAAGGCCACTCCGCTAAAAACGATAATCACCGAAAAAGACGACGCCTGGGTCGATATTCATAATGACATGAAATGGTTCGACAAGGGCAGCAGCTTTACGTGGACGAGCGAACGGGACGGCTGGCGGCACATGTACCTGGTTTCGGCTGACGATGGTGAGGCCAAACTTTTGACGCCGGGTAACTATGACGTTATCAGCGTTCTGAAGATCGATGATAAGGGCGGTTGGGTATATTACATCGCCTCACCCGACAATCCGACTCAGCGATACCTCTATCGGTCAGCTATGGACGGAACTGGTAAAACCGAGCGACTCACCCCGGCTGATCAGTCCGGCAGTCACAGCTATAATATCTCCAAGGATGCCAAATGGGCGATCCATACCTATTCGTCTTACAAAAGCCCTTCGATGATAGATATGGTCGACCTGCCGAGGCATGCAACCGCGCGTGTTCTTGAGGATAATAAAGAGCTTCGCGAAAAGGTCAGTGCCCTGAAAGTTGGTTTTAAAGAGCCATTCAAAGTAGATATCGGTGATGGTGTTGTACTCGACGGCTGGTGCATTAAGCCGTCGCATTTCGATGAGCAGAAGAAGTACCCTCTGTTCGTATTTGTTTATGGCGAACCGGCCGGACAGACTGTCCGCGACAGCTGGGGCGGCATCCGGGATTATTGGCACTCGATGATCGCCGAGCAGGGTTACGTTGTTGTGAGCATGGATAACCGGGGTACGCCGGCTCCGCGAGGACGCGAGTGGCGAAAAAGCATCTATCGCCAGATCGGGATACTTGCCTCGATTGACCAGGGTGCGGCTGTAAAGAAGATTACAACTACCTGGCCGTTTATCGATGCTGACAGAGTCGGTGTATGGGGATGGAGCGGCGGCGGTTCGATGACCCTTAATGCTATGTTCCGTTATCCCGATCTGTACCATACCGGAATAGCTGTCGCGTTCATCAGCAACCAGAGGAACTACGATACTATATATCAGGAACGCTTTATGGGCCTGCCCGATTCCAACGAAGAGGGATTCAAGAACGGCTCTCCGATAACGTTCGCGAAGAATCTGAAAGGCAATCTGCTCATCGTATACGGCACGGGCGATGACAACTGCCATTTCCAGAATTGCCAGGTACTCATAAACGAACTGGTCGCTCACAACAAACACTTTTCGATGATGGCCTACCCGAATCGTACCCACAGTATCAAGGAAGGCGAAGGAACCACACGCCACTTGTATGAACTCTTTACAAAATACTTAAACGACAATCTACCGGCAGGAGCAAAATAAACACCACTATCAGAGGTGAGAATTTAATATGGCCATACCAGCAAGTATCTTTAATGATGTGATCGGACCTGTTATGCGTGGGCCTTCGAGTTCTCATTGTGCTGCGGCTCTGAGGATAGGGCGGCTTGCCCGGGACCTTATGGGCGGCGATATTGCCGGCGTAACCGTTGAGTTCGACGAGCATGGTTCTCTTGCCACGACCCATACAAGCCAGGGTTCGGACATGGGGCTTTTTGGCGGGCTTATGGGCCTGGATGCAACCGACGAGCGGCTGGTCAATTCGGCCAAAGACATCACAGAGGCAGGAATTAATATCGATGTCAGGATATGTAACTTCCACGATCCCCATCCAAACACATACAGACTCAAGCTAAGCAATGCTGGAGAAATACATAGTTTAACAGCTATTTCCACCGGTGGCGGGATGATAGAGGTTACTGAAATCAATGGGATCGCCACCAGTATGATCGGTGACTATTTTGAGACACTAATATATGTAAGCGGTGAAAGTGGAAATGTTGTTGATACCCTAAAGAAGGCATTTGAAAACGATGAGATTCTTGTGCATGATGATATCGTTGGCAAACTGATCGAGATCAGGGCAGACAGATTTATCAGCGAAGAACTGGCAGAGTCTATCCGCAGCGAGCATAACATTCGATACATTAAGCGTCTTGCTCCTGTCTTGCCGGTACTTTCCAGAAAAGAGACGCAGGTTCCATTTTCCAACTACGAAGAGATGCTCCAGTACGATGCCGCCGGCAAGATGCCGTTATGGGAGTTGGCCGTAAACTATGAAAGCGAGCGGGGCGGTATAGCTGGCGATGAGGTTCTTGCCAGGATGGTTGAGATAGTCAAAACCGTCCGCGTTTCAGTCAAGCAGGGAATCGCCGGGACCAACTATCAAGACAGGATCCTTGGCTTTCAATGCGGCCGGTTCAAGGAGCGATTGGAAAGCGGCTCACTTCTCGAAGCCGGGATAATGAACAAGATCGTGATTTATGTCACGGCTCTGATGGAGGTGAAAAGCGCGATGGGAGTAATCGTCGCCGCCCCTACAGCAGGTTCATGCGGCGCTTTGCCGGGTGCTTGTCTCGCAGCGGCCGACTCGCTCGGATTGGCAGACGAAGATGCGGCAAAAGCAATGCTTGCAGGCGGGTTGATCGGCGTCTTTATCGCCGAAGCCTCAACTTTTGCCGCCGAGGAAGCCGGTTGCCAGGCCGAGTGCGGATCCGCTTCGGGTATGGCGGCAGCGGCACTGGTTAATTTAGCGGGCGGCTCTGCAAAACAGGCGATAGCGGCAGCATCTATGGCTTTGCAGAACAGCCTGGGCATGGTATGCGACCCTGTGGCCAGCCGCGTCGAGGTTCCATGCCTCGGAAAGAACGTAATGGCCGCGGTAAATGCCTTGTCGTGTGCGAATATGGCAATTGCCGGTTACGACCCGGTCATCTGGATCGATGAAGTGATAGATGCGATGGATCGAGTCGGCCGAAGCCTCCCAAGAGAAGTGCGATGTACCGCCCTGGGCGGCCTGTCCATAACAAAAACGTCAAAGGACATAGAGCTTAGCCTTAAAAAAAATACCGAAAAATAACAGGCTTAAGTTGCGTCAAGTCCGCACCTGCCACTCTCAGAATTAACAATATCACCTCTGACGCTCAGAATTAACAATATCAACCCTTACGCTCAGAGTTAACAATATCACCTCTGACGCCCAGAATTAACAATATCATCCCTTACGCTCATAGTTAACAATATCACCTCTGACGCTCAGAATTAACAATATCATCCCTTACGCTCAGAATTAACAATATCATCCCTTACGCTCAGAATTAACAATATCATCCCTTACGCTCATAGTTAACGATATCACCTCTGACGCCCAGAATTAACAATATCATCCCTGACGCCCAGAATTAACAATATCATCCCTTACGCTCATAGTTAACAATATCACCTCTGACGCCCAGAATTAACAATATCATCCCTTACGCTCATAGTTAACGATATCACCGCCGCTAGTAGGGGGCGCTATGTCCACGAGTGACATTCCGGGTCAACATATACTATAGGTCCTATAGGTTGTATTATTACCGCCTATAAGCTTCGTATTTCCCGGATGAACCATGGTTTTTTACCTTTTTGAAAAAGTTGCTTAATCGTCAGGGTTAATATTCCGATTTACTTGCTATCTAGTTTATTAATATTGCTGTCAGGATAGTTTGATATGGAAAATGAATCTGTTAAGCCAGGACACTCGCTGAGTTGTGCAGGTGATATTTGTCGCCTTGAAAGCATTACTCCGCTTGCCAGGCGGCTTAATTGTCTGGATATGCACAAAATAGCCAACATATGCATCGAAGATATACCGCATCTGATCGGTGCGAAGCTGGTATCTTTGTACGTTCTCGACGAGTCCAGTGATATTTTGCATCTTGAGAAACATAACCATCCCTTCCTTATCAATAATATCGTGTCATTGAATCAGAATCCTCCATCTCCGATGGTTGCCGCAGTCAGGAGTAAAGATCTGATTCTTGTCAGCAACATGGATTCACTTCAAAAGAACAGCGGCATGGGGTTTCAGCGTCCTTTCTCTGATAATTACGAGACGAAGAGCTGCATTATCGCTCCACTAATCTGTCAGAGCAGGGTCGTTGGCGTTTTGAATCTTACCGATAGGGTTGACGGTGGTGAATTCGGGGCTCCCGAGGTTTCGGTGATGGAGCTTTTCCGCCAGCTTGTAGGAGCATCTATCGGAAATGTAGAGCTTTTTGAGAAGACCCAAAAGCAGGCACAGACCGATGGCCTTACCGGTATGAGTAACCACCGGACTTTCTATGAGACTTTAGAGGCCGAACTTCGCAGATCGCAGCGTTATGGCGGTCAGTTGTCTATCATTATGGCTGACATCGATAACCTAAAGCCGATCAACGATAACTTCGGACATAGAGCCGGTGACCTGGCAATCCGTCAGATCAGCAGGCGAATCCGTGCCTGCATCCGGCAAATCGATATCGCGGCGAGATACGGCGGCGACGAGTTTGCCATCATACTTCCAAATACCGCACTTGAAGACGCTATCGGTGTCGCTGAGAGAATGGTAAAGATGGTTTCATCTTCGCCGATAACGTGGGATCATAATAAGATCGATCTTTCAGTTAGCGTTGGCGTCGGTCAGTACGGCGGTGATTGTTGCCCGGGCGAAGTTACCAAGGCCACTGACGAGGCGATGTACGAAGCAAAGCAGGGAGGCAAAAATCGGGTTGTTGTCTTTGAACAAAAGGACCCGGTTTAGCAGACACCGGGATCGTTGCGATGGATATTGGTATGAAGGCCGGGCTGGGGAAGGCGTTTTTTGGGGACGGATATTGGCATGAAGGGCGGGCTGGGGAAAACGCTTTTTTGTCATTGTGGATAATGTAGATATTTCCCACCTGTGGTTTTTGTGGTATTTTTTGTAATTAATTGAAATTAATTAAGATAAAACGCGAAAAAAACAGATATTTTGAATTATTTTGGGAAAAAGTGCGGGTATTTGAACGTTTTTCTCACCCTTATTCAGTAGATATATAAATTCAACAAAGGTAGAATACCAGTTTTTGGGTATTCTGTGACAGGTAACAAGTAGGGAGGTGACAGGTGAGGGAGTGAGGCGAAAGTGGTAAGGCGGAATTTTATGGTCTTGCAGGGGCTATAGTATATGTTGACCCAGAATGTCGCTCGTCGACATAGCGCGCTTGCGGTGACAGGTTAGCTTGAAGCATAACTTTGTAAGGGTTAAGGCAGAAGTTAAGAAAGCGAATATCCAATACCCAATGCCCAATACCCAATACCCAATATCCAATACCCAATATCCAATACCCAATATCCAATATCCAATACCCAATACGGAATCCGTCATTGCTGCCGGATCTTCGATATCCAATTATGGAGTGGAAATACAGCAGCTTGTGTTTTGGTGAATTTTGCTTACAACTTTTTGATTTTTGTCGTATTGCTTTTTTGGCACCGAAAACATAGATAACGGCAGGGGATTGATCATGGATTAATTTTTTTTGGATTTTTTTTATTTTGTTGCTTGACAGGTTTCGTTTCTGGTGTATACTGTATTATGTAAGTAATACACTATACAGGAGTATTAAAAAATGCTAATTGAAATTGATTCACATTCCGGCGTTCCGATCTATCGGCAGATCATCGACCAGATCCGGTCTCATGTTATTACGGCAAGGCTCGGCGAGGGGGCTCAGCTTCCTTCTGTTCGCGATCTTGCCGGCCGGCTGAAGGTTAACCCGATGACGGTCAGCAAGGTTTATTCGTATCTTGAAAACGAAGGGGTTGTCGAGAGGAAGCGCGGGATCGGACTTTTTGTGGCGAAGATCAGCAAAACCAAACAGGACAAAGCGAAAACAGCAATGCTCGAGGATATCATAAAGAAAGCGGCGGTGACGGCGATCGAGGTTGGATTGTCGGAAAAAGACGCTGCTAATATGTTTTCTAAACTCTTCAGGCAAAATAATTCAGAAGGGAGAACAAAATGAACATCAAGACTGACAATGAAGTTGCAATGGTACAGATTCACGGTTTAGAGAAACGCTTTGGCAAGACGGTAGCTTTATCCGGCGTAGATATTGACGTATTTCCCGGCAGGATAATAGGTTTGCTCGGTGCAAACGGTTCCGGCAAGAGTACGCTGCTGCGTCACATGGTAGGGCTTTATATCGAAGACGCCGGACAGTGCAGGACCTTTGGTTACGAGGCCAGAAATCTCGGTCCGGCCCAGCTTGGCCGCATCGGCTACGTTCACCAGAACGGCGAACTGCTTGACTGGATGACGGTTGCCCAGCATATCCGCTATGTCAGCGCGTATTACGACAACTGGAACAAAGAGCTTGAAGATGAGTTTATTAGAGACTTTGACATCCCCTTGAAAGCTCGTGTCGGGACCCTTTCGCCCGGTAAGAGACAGCAGCTTGCGATACTTCTGGCAATCGGGTTCGGGCCCGAGCTTCTTATTCTTGACGAACCGGCTGCCGGGCTTGACCCTATCGCTCGCAGCCGGTTTCTTGACCTTTTGCTGTCGCTGATTCAGGACCCGAACAGAACGATCATAATCTCGTCGCATATCTTAAGCGATGTCGAAAAGGTCATCGATCATGCCATCATTCTTCGTGAGGGCAGCCTTCTTAGAGATTGCTCGTTTGACGATCTGCGTGAGGAATTCTGCAAGATACGCCTAAGCTCTCTTGGCGGCGATCTACCCGAGGAACTTGGGTTTACGGCCATCGGACCTGCTCAGCGAAGCGATAAGCAGGCAGTGGTTACCATCGCCGCAGAATCCGCCCAGCAGCTGAATATCAAGGCCGCTCAGATTAACTGCAGCATCGAGGTGGAGACACTTTCGCTTGATGAAATTTACCGAATCGTTGTTACCGCTTGAATATTTAACGGCGTGGGCACGGCCCACCCTACGGGAGAACTATTATGAGTATCCTTAAAGCAAATTTGAAACATCTTTATCAACGTCGCGGACTTTGGTTTTTATACGGTTTAATGTGTCTGACTCTACCTGCGTTGATTCTTGCAATTATCGGCAGCAGCGGTCCAAAGAAGGGGGTATGTGTTTCTTTGGTGGTGATATTTAGCAGCATGGCAGGCCTTTTCGCCTGTTCAATGCAGATAGATACCGCGATCAAGCCGTTTTCGTTTTGTCTGCCGGGCCACCGAAGGGTTAAACGTCAGTTTCTGCTCATTGTAGCGATTGCTACAAACCTGGTGTTTGCTCTTATATTTTTGCTCTATCCCGGCATTAGTATCGGCGAGAAATTCTTTGCTGTCGGCGCGGCGTTTTCCGCCGGCATGGTAAGCTTCTGGATTGGAGTTCTGATAGCATTTTCGGGCAACGCCTCTGCAGCTTTCCTGGGCTTCTACCCGGTAATCGGAATCATCACTGCAAAATACGATCTGCACATCGCACTTGAAGAGACCATCGTCGCAGAACCCGCATTGATTTGTGTTATTGGTCTTATCGTCAGCATCGCTGCCTGGATGCTTCTGTCATGCGAGGGGTGGTTCAGGCGACATTGCGGGGCGCAGTGGCTCGGTCTTTTCGATGCGTGGAACTGGGGCAAGATCCGTAAAAACGGTATGAATAGAGTTGGTAAACTTCAAGACGGAATTCTATCCAGAGCTTTTGAAAATGCCTGCCTTGGGCGCATACGAGATGCGTCGATGCGTATCAAAGCATATTTCGCGGGAACGGTCTATACGACGTTCGGAGGCATGTTCTGCAAACAGTCTACCTCCATTGCGAGCCTGCTTTTCATACTCGTGATCGTCTGTGCCATGGGTTATCTAAAGGGTATGGGCAATATGATTTTTCTTTTCGCAGGTATGATGGCGGTTAATGTTCGTATGCCCGTTCATTCAACTATGCTCATTTCCGGCGGACGCAGGGAGCGTTTTATGGCGACATGTTTTATGGTCGTTGTTGTAACTGCTCTGCTAAGCGGGGCCGCTGTTTCTATAGCTCTGTTGACGCAGGCACTGGCAGCGACGAAGATCATGGGGCCGCTTACTATCGACGGGTCGCAGGTTTACTATCGTCCAATTTCGCTGTTGGGTTTTTACGTTCCGTTTATTATGGTCCCCGTAGGATTTGCATTGCAGTTGATCTTCAAGCGAAAACCGATACCTATGATGGTTGCATGGGTGATGTTCTTTATGTTCTGTGTCCTCGCCACGATTCTGATAGATGTCAATAACATATGGTGGGCCATTGCTCTTATCGGGTTAGCTGCTGGAAGCTGGGTCGTTTTCCTTAGCGTGTTGTGGTGGGTGTCAATGAAGCAGTCACTCGTGGCAGTCGCCAGGGGTCTATGAACAACTGTTTCAACAAATGAGTGTGCTATATTTTGAAAGGAGATATCATGGAAGGTCCTAATGATAACATTGAACAGGAAAATCAATCTCTAAGAGATCGGCTTCATCAAAACCATTTAGAGGAAATATCCCTGTGGTCTTGCCCCCGAAATTTGGTCCATGTATAATGAAGGAAATGGAGAAAAAAATGCAAAATCGAAAAGCTATGACACTGGTTGAATTGATCGTTGTGATAATTGCACTTTGCTTTGTATTATTTTTGATAGTGTTTGTAGTGCCATTGTTTTCCGGAGGTGCAGTAGACTTAAAAGATCGTCTGATATGCGCAACAAATCTTAAGGGTATGGGCAATGCCTTAAACGTCTATGCTTTCGACTATAGAGATGAGTATCCTATCGCCGGCGGCGGTGGTGTAAATAGCTGGGCGGTTACTACTGACGGTTGGGACAATCCATATTATCAATGGGACGGCGATGATAAGGTTACAGTTTCGGCGAGTTTGTATATGCTTGTCAGGGAAGCCGATGTTGGTGTAAAATCCTTTATTTGTCAATATAGCGACCAACAGGCGTTTGTAAATGATACACCTCATGACGTAGTAGAACTCTGGGACTTTGGCCCTGATCCCACCGAGCACCAGAGCTATTCGTATCAGTACCCCTATGGCAAGTTCCCGGCAGATGGTACGAAACATCCCGGTAATGCAATAATGGCCGACCGGAATCCGTGGTTTGATGAGAAACTTAAAAAGTCATCGATAAAAAAAGAAACAGCAGAAACCTTCAAGGATAAAGTTTCGCTGATAGACTTTCTGCTCAAAACTGACAAATGGAAACAGCAGATCGGCAATAGCGAACCGCATGATCGTGAGGGTCAGAATGTTTTGTTCAATGACGGGCATGTTGATTTTGTAAAACGCCCGGATGTTGGTACGAGATACGATAACATATACACAATAGGCGGTCCGGGGCAAGAGGAGAAGCGGAGGGGGATTGCTCCGACGTTTGAGGAGATAGACGCAGTGGATGAATTTGATTCGCTATTGGTTAATGACCGGTCGCAATAGGGAGCGGCTAATCAGTTCATTATTGGTTATTCCTTGTTGAGTGTTGGTTATTCAGATTTGTACGCCGTTTTGCTTTTCGGGTGTTTTTTGAATATCCAATATCGAACAAGGAATAACCAATATCCAATTGAAAATGCTTACGCTTTTACGACCTCTATACATCTATCGCACAGGTCCGGGTGGGATTCGTTTTTGCCTACTGTTGGCAGGAAGTTCCAGCATCTTTCGCATTTTTCGTGGATGCATTTAGAAGCCTTAATGATAGTCGGCATTTCTTCAGTAATATCGGCACCCCTCTCATGCACATTACGTCTCTCAGACATACGGCCTCTTATCTGGTCAATCTGCACTTCACTAACAATACAAAGTGCCGCAAAATGTTTCTCCGTCAGATAGTCTTTTACCAGTGAAACCAATATGCTGTCTACAGTTCTGATAACAACGGAGGCCTGCTGGTTGCTTGAGATTTCCTGGTTCTGGCGCAATTCTTCCAGCGACTTCATTACCTCGTCGCGGAGGCCCATTAGTTTTTCCCACTTGGCTTCTTCGGCTTTGTAGTCGATGGATTCGTCGACGGTCGGCATCAGGGCGATGTGGATCGTTTCGGCGAGCTGTGATTTATGTTTCATAGCCGCCCACGCCTCTTCGGCTGTGTGGGCCAGCACCGGAGCGATCATTCGCACGATCGCGTCGAGGATGGCGTTCATCGCCGTCTGCGCACTGCTTCTTGAGTGGCTGGTTGCAGCATCGCAGTAGAGGCGGTCCTTAAGGACGTCCATGTAGATGCTCGACATCTCGACTGTGCAGAAGTTGTAGATCAGAGTGAAGACGCGGTGGAAGGTGAACTTTTCGTAGCCTTCGGTTACCGCGGCGATCAATTTTTGCAACTGCTGCATTGCCCACTGGTCTATCGGTTCCATGTCGGCGTAAGCGACTGCGTTTTCGGGCGTGTAGTCGTCGATGTTGCCCATCAGGTATCGCAGTGTGTTTCTGATCTTGCGGTATGCGTCCTGCATCCTGCCGATAAGCTCGTCGCTGCACCGCATGTCTTCCTGGTAGTTTACGCTGGAAACCCACAGACGCAGGATGTCGGCGCCGTATTTTTCGATCTCGTCCATCGCGCTTACATAGTTGCCCAGCGACTTGGACTGTTTCATTCCGTTCTTATCAACGGTAAACCCATGCGTAAGAACGGCCTTAAACGGCGGTTTGGTCGTCGCCCCAAGCGCCGGCAGCAGTGACAGCTGGAACCATCCCCTGTGCTGGTCGGAGCCTTCCAGGTACAGGTCGACCGGGATCGGCCAGCCGGCGGCGGACGCTACCGAATGCCACGAACATCCCGACTCGAACCATACGTCGAAGATATTCTGTTCCATTGTCATATCGTCAAAGCTGAAACCTTCCGGCAATGGGAAGTCTTCGCCGAGGATTTCCTTTGGCGTATCGGTGAACCAGCAGTTGGAGCCTTTTTGGCCGACGTATTCCGCGACTTTCAGGACAGACTCTTTTGTCAGCAGCGTTTCGCCGGCGGAATTGAGGAATACCGGGATCGGCAGTCCCCAGCTTCTTTGGCGGCTGATGCACCAGTCGGGGCGCGACTCGAGCATTCCGCGGAGGCGTTTTTCGCCCCATGCCGGGATCCATTTTACGTCGCCGATCTGATCGAGTGCCATGTTGCGGAGCGTTTTGTTTGTTTGCGGTAAGTCGCGGTCTACGCCTACGAACCATTGCTCGGTCGCCCGGAAGATCACCGGTGTTTTGCTTCGCCAGCAATGCGGATAGCTGTGCATGATCTCTTTAGCGGCAACTAGCAGGCCGTTTTTCTTCAGGTGATCAATAACTATCGGGTCGGCCTTAAGCACGTTTATGCCCCTGATCCAGTCTGGTACAGTATCATCGTAGCAGCCGTCATCGAGAACCGGCGAATAGATCGCAAGGCCATACTTTTGACCGGCGACATAGTCGTCAACGCCGTGGCCCGGCGCGATATGCACAAGCCCGGTCCCGTCTTCGGTGGTGACGTATTCTGCGCAGATGACGAAATACGCATCTTTGTCGGTTGGGTTTTTGTCGAGGTATGGGTGCTTGTATCGCAGCGATTCGAGTTCGGCGCCTTTGACAGGTGCGCTTACTGAGTACTGGCCTTCTTCTATGCCGGCTGCGATCATTACTGCTTGGACACGTTCTGCGCCGAGGATGCTTGTAAACTTTTTGCCGCCGAGTTCGTATGTTACGCCGACATAATCGATCCTTGGGTGTACGGCGACCGCCAGGTTAGCAGCCAGTGTCCACGGAGTAGTCGTCCAGATCATAAACGCCGGTGTTGCGCTGTCGTCAGTGCAGAGGCCCAGTTCTTTCAGCTTTGCCGCCGATTCGTCTTTGACAGGATAGTTGACATAGATACTCGAAGATTTGATGTCCTGGTATTCCAGTTCCGCGTCGGCTAGTGCGGTTTCGCAGCCGATGGACCAGTGGATCGGTTTTAGTTGTTTGTATACCAGCCCGTTGCCGACGAGTTCTGCGAAGATTTCCAGGATGCCTTTTTCGTATTGGGGTTTTAGTGTCAGGTACGGGTTTTTGAAATCGCCGAAGATTCCGAGGGATTCGAACTGTTTTGTTTGCAGTTTCACATATTTACCGGCGTACTTTGCACATTTTTTGCGGAATTCGGGTTTGCCCATTTTGTGAGCCGCCTCGCCGAGCTCTTCCATGACCTTTACCTCGATGGGCAGGCCGTGACAGTCCCAGCCGGGTACGTACGGGGCGTAGAAACCGGTCATGGTTTTGTACTTGATGACGATGTCTTTGAGCACCTTGTTGATGACGTGGCCCATGTGGATATCGCCGTTGGCGTAGGGCGGGCCGTCGTGGAGCGTGTACAGCGGCGCATCTTGCCTGGCTAGCCGGATCTGCTCGTATATGTCGGATTTGGCCCATGCTTTGCGCTGTTGAGGCTCACGCTGGATAAGATTGGCCTTCATCGCAAAAGACGTCTTCGGCAGATTCAAAGTATCCCGATAACCCTTATTTTTCTTCTTGTCGCCCATTAAAATACCCTTAATATCACTAAAAACCCATATGAAACAGTAATATTAAGCAGTTTACGGTGAAATGTCAACCCCCAGACCAACAAATAACCCAAACAAAACCGTGGGCCCGTGCCATGGACGGACCGAAATTACAGCCCCATCGTGTTGGGCGAGGGTTCGTCTGAGTCGAAGACTTTGGTTCCCTTGCGAATGGCTTTGCGTACCTGGCGTTCGATCTTGCGATATTTTTCGTAGTGTGCCTGCCGTTTGGCGTCTGTTTTGTACAGAGTAAATCCCGGCATGTCGGCACGGGGGGTTGTCTTTAAAAATTCCTTGCCGGACTTTATTATCGCCAGTGCTTCGTTGTATTTATCCGACCCCTTCTTCAGCCGCTCAAGGCACGGGCTTAGCTCCGGGCGGTCAAAAGTTATCATCGGCGAGTTGAAATCCTTCATCTGCCCGATTTCTCGATCTCGAAGCCCGGTAAGCTTGAGCAATCTTTGAGTCTGCTGCGGATTTATCGGTATTCGCCCGGGACGATGACCGGTGAACGCCGCATAGCTGGTCGGGTAATACGGAGCGTTGATGTCGACCCACGTGATCAGTCTGTCGAGGCTTTCCTTGTCGAGCTTGACATTATTATGCCCCTTGCGAATCGTTTTAATAAGCCTGCTCGTATGCGAGCCCCAACTCTTTGCCGGCATGTGAGCGGCAGGGCCGGCACCGATAGCGCCTGTATAACCTTTGCTCCAAAGCTCCATATAAGAGACATTAAACGACGGCGTTTTATCACCGGCAAGGACGAGTTTTTTCGCTCCCTTCTTGCCGAAATCGTGACACTTAACGCAGTGCTTATCCAGAACAGGCTGAACCTCCGCTGCGTAACTGAAAGCTCGCTCGGCTCCGTACCAGGGCTTTAGCTTGTCGGGAGTACGTTTTGCGGCTATTGTGAATTTGCCCGCAAACGAAGCACTTCCCGCTGACGGCCGAGATTCATGGCAGCCCACACACCCAAGCGTCTCTCCCGAATGTATCGAAGTACCGCTTCGCATGCTCTGAACCATCATCCCGTCTTTATCAAGCAACTGGAAATACAGGTAGCGGTCTGACGGAACATAAAATGACGCGCTTCCGTCTTTTTCAACCGGTGCAGTTCCAAGTATTCGTTTTGCATTGAAATCCGTCCAGTTCAGCGCAGGTGCCTGATTTCCAAGCCCAAGCCAGTTTCCGCTTGATCGTCCCCTTTTGCTGATCGCTTCGACAACGCGAACATATTTAATAGAACCAGGCGTAACGTCTTCCATGTGCGTCCCTTCGTAGACGTTTTGAATATAGAACGTGCCGTCACCTTCACCGTAATCGCGGCGGGGCGGGATCGCTACATGTTTAGCCCTGGCGGCAAGGGGCATAGGACTGTAAAGGCCGGACTGCTCCTTGTGGATAAGAACTTCGTTGCCGAACGTGTCGACCAGGTAGATACCCGGAGGGTCTTTTTTAACATCTGCCCGGACGCAAAGAAAATATTTGTCGCTGAGCGGATAAGGCGAATTGTACCATGGCCTTACGTTGTTCAGCGCGTCGGTCCATCCGTAAAGTCGCATGTTCGCGTCACCGGCAAGCAGCTTTCTCGCTTCTTCGGGCCATTGAAGAGTTGCCTGCCTGACATCGGTTCTGCCTCTGTCTTTTTTCGGGTCGTATGTCGGAAGATTTTCAAAACGTTTGCTAATATCTTCCGGCCATGTCCGCTGGACAGACTCTCTGCCTTCGATAGCTTTACGAATATCAAGGATCGCAAGCGCCCCGCCCATTGTTCCATGGTGCGTACCGAGGACGCAAAGCAGTTTGCCAGTCCCCGGGATAAATCTTGCAGACCATCCCGCCGAAGGATGAGCGGTATTGTTGCCCCAGACAATCGCCTGGTTCGTTCCGTCAGGATTGGTGACCCAGAAACCGTGCCCGTCGCCGAAGTTACGGTCTACATAATCCCAGCGGCTGTACAGAATGCGGCCGTCCGGCATTACAGAAAGCTCGTTTTCGTGAGATGTGCTCCTGGTGATCTGATGGATGTTGGCTCCGTCGCTGTCCATTCTAAACAACTGAGAAACGATCTGCGTGTCGCATGGCACATATTTAATGTCGCGTGTCGATACAAAGGCAATGCTTCCGTCAGGCAGATAGATCGGATCGACATCACTTACGTCAGGCGCAAAGGTAAGCTGTTTCGCTGGCAGTTCACCGCTGCCGAATATAGATTTACTATCAACGGCGACCTCGTAGATATGAAAATTGTCTTTTAAGCTTTTGCTCATAGCGAACACAACCCGCTTGCCGTCGAAACTGACACAAGGCCTCCTGATGATCCCCTGAGGCGCAGACAGTAATGTCTGCGTTTGCCCCGTCGCGGCATCGAGTACTTTTAACTCGCCGCCTTGCTTTACATAAGTGTTCGGCCGCATATAAATATGAGTGCCGTATCTATCCAGTGCGTGAACTGTGTATATGATCGGCTGAGCGGCCAGCAATGGATTCGCCGTCAAAGCCCGATGCTGCAATTTCTTAAATGCCCGGGCGGTAACCTTGTTATTGGAAGCGTTAACCTCTGCCGCCATCGCCTTTGACTGTGCCAGGTATTTATGGCCGCCGGCATAACCGCTGCCATACGTGCTAATAAGGTCTTCGACAGCATTGATCAGCGATGTGATCTGCTTGGAAGTAACAATGGGCTTTAAGCCTGATTCAGCGATCAGTGTTTCCGCCGGAATAAACAAAACGCACAGTACGCTGCATAAGTACATGTTTTTGAAACGTAATTTCATTATTTACTCCCTTGATAACAAAAAACTTTTGATGCTGAATTGTACTCGATTCTATTAAAATCGTCAAGCTTTTACCCAAATAACCGGATTTCACGGATTTTTCTTTTATTTATCTGGATTGAGGGTAATATATAGAGCATGATTAAACATGATAATAATCTGATCCCGCACGATACTACGCCTGAGGCGGCGAGGGTGCAGACTGAGATTTATAAGAATATGACCGGAGAGCAAAGGCTTGAAATCGCCTTCAAGCTAAGCAATAATCTCCGTCAGATAGTCCGCGATGGAATACGCCATCGCCACCCTGACTATACGGATGATATGATAACACAGGCATATCTGACTCTGATTATGGACGATACGGAGTTTGTAAAAGAAGCTTTTGGCGGCCGGGAGGTTCAGCCTTGACAGATCAAACAGAATTTCTGGAAATAATGGTTGGGTTTTTAAATAGGGCTGAAATTCCTTATATGGTATCGGGTTCAGTAAGTAGCAGTTTTCACGGTCAGCCGAGACAGACTAATGATACTGATATAGTTATTGATCCTACTAGAGATCAATTGCTGTCTTTTATTGACTTGCTCGGTTCCGGCTATTATGTCAGTAAAGATGCTGCATTGCAGGCCCTCGCTGACAATTCCATGTTTAACGTAATTGACATAAAGTTTGGTTGGAAAGCAGACTTTATAGTCAGAAAAAAAAGAAGCTTCAGCGAAATGGAGTTTTCCAGGAGAAGGCGTGCCAAAGTTATGGGCGTCGATGTTAATGTGGTTTCTCCTGAAGATTCAATTTTGAGTAAGCTTGAATGGTCAAAAGATTCGCAATCACAAACGCAGTATGACGATGTCATTAAAGTATTGCAGGTGCAGTGGGGGAATCTGGATTTTGAATATCTCAGGAAATGGGCAAAGGAATTGAAGGTGGACGATTCATTGGGGCAGCTTTTGGAAGATGTTAGGAAATTGAAATAGCAACAGCATGGGTAAAAGAATAGTGTTTTACCCATCCTACGGGACTTTTATTTGTCAACTTGAGAACGCAAATTGTGAACTCAAGATGCATTTTCACAGATTTTCCTTTTATTTTATCCGGATTATGGTTAAATATCATTATTATGAGCGAGAATAAATCGAGATATAGAACGTATTGGTGGTTGGTGCTTTTGGGGCCGCTTTCGGTAGTGGTGATTATACTGCTTGCAATGTATGTTAATTCTCAGGATGATAGCGGTTGGGGAGTTTTAAGTTTTCTCTTTTATTCCGTTCCAGTGGTTATTCTGTGCTGCTCGGTCTCAGTATTATATCTGATCAGCTGGTTTTTATCCAGATTCCCTAAAACAGCAAGTTGGAACAAACCCTCATTCTATATAATCCTTTTTTGCAGCATATTTATTCCATGTGTATATTATATATTAGTCAGGAAAAACGACCATGTTATAGGGTATTATATGCGTCCTATTCCATTTGCGTTGATCGCCGCTTTTACATGCAATTATTTTATGAAGTCTCGATATAAAGCTATTGCAGCTTCTATTTTACTGACAGGCTTATTAATGGCTGCGTGGTCGCTGCTTTTACTAGCCATTCATTTAAGAACACCGCATTTTTCAGTTGTAATGTATAACTTCAGATTTAGAATGGATCATGTTATGTTTATGACACCATTTTCCTTTCCATATTGCTTTGCTATTAATAATATTTTCTCTCTCTGGAAAAAGCGTGAAGTAAAAAAGCAACAGGATAGTGCCTGATTTATCGGGAGTACTAACGCGGCAATTCAGGCTGAAATCGTGGTTATATAAAGAATATCTTGACATAAATCAATATGTTGGGATAATCCCTGTATGTCTAAAACTACAAAAAAACTTTATATAATTGATGGTCATGCTCATATTTATTCTGCTTATTATGCTCCTATGCGGCCTTTGACTTCTCCTGGCGGTGAGCCTACTAAGGTGGGGTATGTGTTCACTAATATGCTGCTTGGGCTTATTGATCGCGCAAAACCTGATATGCTGGTTGTTACTATGGATAGCAAAGGGCCGTGTTTCCGGGCTGATATTTATCCCGAGTACAAGGCCCACCGCAAGCCCATGCCTGAGGATATGCCTGTTCAGATCGACCGGGTTGTCCAGATCGTTGAGGCGTTGGGGATCCCTGTCCTTAAAGTTAAAGGGTTTGAGGCGGATGATCTTATTGGTACGCTCGCGCGGAAAGCTTCGGCGAAGGGGATCGATACTTATATTTGCTCCAAAGACAAGGACATGCTCCAGTTGCTGGATGAGCATGTTCGCACTTATGACGTTAAGAAGAAGATGGAGACCACCCCCGAGAGTTTGCAGGAAGATATGGGGGTTACTCCCGCCCAGTTCCTTGATGTGCTGGCGTTGCAGGGGGATACGGCTGATAATGTTCCCGGCGTTGCCGATGTGGGGCCCAAGACGGCTCTTACATGGATACAGAAGTACGGCAGCATCGAAAACCTTTACGAACATGCTGCCGAGATCAAGGGCAAACGCGGTGACAGCCTGCGGGCTTCGAGAGAGGTTGTCGATCTTAGCAAGAGGCTTGTGACGATTGATTGCGACAGCCCGGTTGAGCTGGACGAAGAATCGTTTGCTCTCTCCGAACCGGATAAAGATAAACTTGTGGCGATTTTTAAGGAGCTTGGGTTTACGAAATTTGTAGCGAAGTTCGGCGGCGAGGTGGCGGAAAAGAAGAAGGCGGCTCCAAAGAAGAAAACCAATAAAGCACAGGGGATGCTATTCGGCGGCGGCGATGATGAGATAAGCGAAGAACGACCGGCTGGGCCATACGATACCATAGAGACTGTAAAGAAGGATTATGTGCTTGTTGATACGGCTGAAAAGTTTGACGCATTTTATAGCGATCTTAAAAAACAAAAGATATTCGCTGTCGATACCGAGACAACCTCGCTAAACGCTATGGCCGCCGACCTGGTTGGCCTGAGTTTTTGCTGGGAAAAGTCGAAGGCGTACTATCTGCCGGTTAGAGGGCCAATGGGCCAAAGACCGCTGGATGTGTCGATGGTCCGCGAGAAGCTTTCCCCGATTTTCGCCGACGAAAAGATCAAAAAGATCGGCCAGAATATCAAGTACGACATGCTGATACTGGAAGTTGCGAAGATGCCGCTTAAGGGCGTGTATTTCGACACGATGGTCGCGTCATACTGTCTCAATGCCGAACGAAGAAGCCACTCGATGGACAACATGGCCCGGGACTTCCTTAATTACGAATGCGTACCGATCAGCGATCTGATCGGCAAAGGCAAAAAGCAGATTACCTTCGACATGGTCGATATCGAAACAGCCTACCAATACGCCGCCGAGGACGCCGACATTACCTTCAGGCTGTACGAATATCTCTCTGCACTGCTGGACAAGGAGCCGGCGATACGAAAGCTGTTTGACGAGTTAGAGATGCCGCTTGTGCCGGTGCTTGCGCAGATGGAGATCAACGGGGTTTCGCTGGATGTAAAGCTGCTAAAGAATATGTCGCACGACCTCGCCGAAACCGTCGAAGGATTGCAGGATGAGATATTCAAGCTTGCCGGTGAAGAGTTCAACCTCGATTCACCAAAACAGCTTGGCGATATTCTTTTCGATAAACTCGGTCTCGAATCGGTCCGTTCGGGCAAAACAACCAGAAGCACAGACGCAGCCGTTCTCGAACAGCTTGAGAGCAAACATGAGATCATCCCGCACATACTGCAGTATCGCCAGCTAACAAAACTTAGAAATACTTATGTTGACAAACTCGGCGATCTTATCAATCCTCGCACAAATCGTGTGCACTGTTCGTTCAACCAGACGATAACGGCAACGGGCAGGCTAAGCTCTAGCGACCCGAACCTGCAGAACATCCCAATACGAACGGAACTGGGCAGAAAGATCCGTGCGGCGTTTGTGCCGGCAGATACCGGCAGCTGTATTATCAGCGCAGACTATTCACAGGTCGAGCTTCGGCTGCTGGCCGATTTTTCCGGCGATCCGGAGCTGTGCAGGGCCTTTACCGCAGACGAAGATATTCACCGTTTTGTCGCGTCGCAGGTTTATGGCGTTAGTCCGGAAGAGGTAACCGGCGAGATGCGATCACATTCCAAGGCGGTTAACTTCGGGATAATCTATGGGCAGGGGGCTTTCGGGCTTGCCCGGTCGATAGGGGTTACACGCGGCGAGGCTCAGAAGTTTATCGATGATTATTTCGCCCGCTACGGATCGATCCGAAAATTCATGGACGATACGATAGACAAGGTCAAAAAAACCGGGTACGCCGAAACGATACTAGGCAGAAGACGTGCAATAGACGGCCTGGACAGCAAAAACTTCAACCTCCGCTCCCAGGCCGAACGTCTCGCTATCAATACAGTTATCCAGGGGTCGGCTGCCGACCTGATCAAGGTTGCGATGATCAATATCGAAAAGCGGATCGACGAAGAAAAACTCCCCATAAAAATGATCCTGCAGATACACGACGAGCTCGTATTCGAAGTGCCGAAAGCACAGGAAAAACTGCACGAAAAGTGGATCAAAGAGGAGATGGAGTCGGCTATTAAGCTAAACATACCGCTGAAGGTAGACGCCGCGACAGGACCTAACTGGATGGTGAAGTGACAAAAGCGTGAGAGCGCAAGCTCTCCGAATAGGGGTTCTCGTTTCGTATTGGCAATCTATTTTGTTGGCTGTGGATTCCCGCCTTCGCGGGAATGACAATGTTGTAAAGTCTGCTTGAATTCACTGAAATTAATCTAAGGCGTCATTCGGGGAGCTTGTGCTCCCGCGCTTCTGTTTATCCCTACGCTTGCGCTTCGGGCTTTTATTAGCCTTAATGTCCTCCCATAGTCGCCGGCTCGGATTTCCTGGTAATAAACTTTTGGTTTTAGGATTTGACTGATTATTCGCTTTGCCTGCAATGTCGACTTATAACGCAACTTAACAAAATGATTAGTTCAATTAATGCAAGTGTTATTTAAAACAAAGGAATAAATTATGGAAATGCCAATAGTTTCTGAATGTGACGTAACAGATTGTGCCTATAACAGCGATGACATGTGTCATGCGATGGCGATAACGATAGGCGATTCGGTTCATCCGAAGTGCGACACCTACTGCACATCTGTGAGCATGGGGGTCGATACCAGCTGCATGGCCTGCGTCGGCGCGTGCAAAACAACCGCTTGCTCGCATAACACAGGTTTGGAATGTTCGGCTTCGGAGATAAGTGTGGGTTTGAAAAACGATGAAATCGACTGTCTTACTTTTGAAGGAAGATGACAAACAGCGTCCTTTGACGGGCAAACCATATATGTTAATTTTGTGAAATGCGGGGGTAATTTTTATGCTTGTAAAAGAAATTATGACGATTGGGATAGAGACAATCGATTCAGATCTGAATGTTTGCCAGGCGGCAAAAAAGATGAGGTCGCTTGGTATCGGCTCGCTGCCGGTCCAGCAGGGCAATCAGATCGTTGGTATTATCTCAAAGAAGGATATTGTCAACAGATGTGTCGCCGAAGATGGCGACCCGCTGTCAATGCAGATATCGGAAATCATGACAAAGGAGATCGCTACTTGCTGGGAGGACGAGACAATCGAGGAGGCGGCTGCAATACTTGAGCAGAACCAGCTGCACAGGCTGCTGGTAATGAGCAACGAGAATGAGCCGGTTGGAATAGTCTCGCTAGGTGATATGGCTGTAAAAGCTCACGATGAGCATCTGGCATGGGAGGTGCTTGAGCGGATTTCAGAGCCGGCTATGCCTGACAGATAAGCGATCTTACTAATGCCCGGTTGGAGAAGTGGGGGACTTTTCCTTCCGGGCGAATTTATCAAACCGGCCTGTCGGCCAGTTTGAGATTGATTATTGATTATTGATAAATGATTATTTGTGGATTCGACCTTCGGTCGAGGCAATTTTATGAAAGGTGGTCACTATGTTTAGGAATGGCTTGAAAACAGTAATGGCGGTTGTGCTTGTCGCATTGATAGGGATTATGGTTATGCAGGGTTGCAAAAAGAAAGAACATCCCGAGCACCCGGAAACTGGTTCCGGTGAAATTACAAAAGATCAGCTCGCAGACGCCGTCGAAAAATATGTAGCGGACAAAGCAGCCGAAAGCGAAGGTATCTTTGCGGTAGTCGACCCGAAGACAGGTGAAACGCTCGAACTGGTGCTTGACAAAGTTCACCGCGCAAGACTTTCGAAAGTCGCCGAAGATAAATATTTTGCCTGCGCCGACTTTACTGCCAAAGACGGCAAGGTTTACGATCTGGATGTCTTTATGGAAGGCGACGATAAGGATTCGCTTGAATTCTCGGAATTTTCCGTTCATAAAGAAGCCGGTGCGGAAAGATATACGTGGTATGAAGAGGACGGAGTCTGGAAGAAAAAAGATGTCACGGATTCAAACTGACCTATTGGCCAGTTTGATAATTACTAATTACTAATCAGTACTGTCCCATCATAAGTCGAATAAGGACAGTTGGTTATAGTTTTGTTGCTCTTTAAAAGTATAATAATTTTCCGTAAGTGCTTGTTTTAGCGAGGTTTTCTCGAAAAGTAGGATGCTTAGAATTTGGAGTATTTCGTGTAGTGAACGCTCCAATTTCAACTCTTTTTTGATTATCGCTACAAGCACGTAAACACTGATCGCTATCCAGATCTGACTCTTGACAGCGTTGATTGAAGTACCGAAAAAAGACTTTATTCGCAAGTGTTGTTTGATCCACTTGAAGAAAAGTTCGATCTGCCAACGCAACTTGTAAAGCTGGCAAATTGTTAATGCGTCCAACTGAAAGTTGTTGGTCAGAAACACGAAAGTGCGTTGCTGATCTTCGTCGCGAAAAGTAATTCGCCTCAGTGGTATCGGATAAAGTTTTGAAGTTTTTGGGCCAGTCAATTTTATTGTCTGGTCGCTTCGTAAGCCGGTGCTCTTGTCTATTGGACGAGAACACTTGCGATAATAAACTGTTTTCTTTTTTGCCCGGATAATAAAGAAACTGTTGCTCTTTGAAAAACTGTATAATGTTGCAAAATCTGTGTAGCCTCTGTCCATGACGTAGATGGCCAGCGGTTCCAGATGCATAGTTCGAAAGACTGTCGTTTCGTGCACAGCACCGCTTGTAATACTTATAAACGTAGGTATCGAGCCTTTCAGGTCCATTAGCGTATGAAGCTTTACGGCGCTTTTGTGCCTGCGATGCTTGGCCCATGGGAACAAAGACAGGCATAAATCGATTACGGTTGCATCTAAGGCGTAGACTGTATTTCTTAATGTAATGCCAAAGTCTTCGTCGGCATAGAGCTGCCTGGCTTTTGAGATTAAAACTTGTGCAAAGTCGTGATATATTCGCCAGTCTCTTTTTTCGTTGGCATTGGCTAAATTGTTTCGGGAGACTTTCCCACGGAAGCCACAACGATAGAGTTTTTTGTTCAAAGCTTTTAAGCAGGTTTCGATATCTCTTAGGCTTTCTCGGTATGTTAGTTGAGCGAAAGCCATTGTCAGATATTGGTCGAAGCACGAGAAAGATTTGACTCGATAATTGCCGGAGTAACGATTGACGCATGTTCTGAATTGATGCTTTGGAATGAAATCTAGGATTTGCGAAAAAACTGTTCGTTCGTTTATCATGAGTCGTAGCTCTCCTGA
Source organism: Planctomycetota bacterium (assembly GCA_019456225.1). Taxonomy (GTDB): domain Bacteria; phylum Planctomycetota; class Phycisphaerae; order Sedimentisphaerales; family Anaerohalosphaeraceae; genus VRUI01. The sequence goes on from VRUI01000011.1 coordinate 62,831, forward strand.
TTAGTGATTGTAAAATATCACCGCAGGATAACATCGAGTTCAAATCGATAACAGTTGTTTTTTGTTGTAACATCATATAGTTAAAATAGTTATATTAAATTAGTCCCAAGTTAATGGGACAGTACTGATTACTAATTACTAATTACGAATTGAGGATTCGGCCTTACGGCCGAGGCTGTTTTATTTAAAAAAAAGACGCCATGCAAATCCTTTAACCGTAATTGTTTATGTTATATCCCTGGCTGTTTTCAGTCAGTTTGAGTTTGTTATTGTCGCAGGATGGAGGATGTCTTTTATGGCACCAAGGATCATTAAAATCGTATTGGCGTTGGCAGTCGCCTGTGTGCTAATTATAATAGTTATTTCGCGATCATCGGATGATGTAGTATCGGCTTCTGCAGAAGTCGCAATGAGATCTTTTGAAATTACATATAACGTGAAAGTCGAAGATGTCCCGGCCGATGCTAATGAAGTGAAGGTCTGGATACCTGTTCCGATAGATCGCAAGGCCCAGAAGCTGCACTATTTCCGCGTCGCCGACGATGTACCTTATACAGTTCTTGAAGAGTCCAAGTACGGTAATAACTATATTGTTTTCGATCTTGATGAAACGTCAATTTCGCGATTACGCAGCGACGGCCTTGAAGTTGTCTTCTGCGTGACACGATACCAGAACCGCCCCCTTGAAAGTTCCTGGAGGGAGGATCAGGCAGAAAGCGACGAACAGATCGAGATGTACCTGGCTCCTAACAACCTTGTTCCGATAAACGGCAGGATCGCCGATGAAGCAAAACGAGTCGCCGGTCATATGAAAGGCCGGTTTGCCCGGTCGAAAGTACTTTATGAGCATATCGTCAAGACTGTAAGCTATGACAAAAGGGGCAGCGGATGGGGAAGAGGGGACGCTCTTTACGCATGCGATGTTCGCAAGGGAAACTGTACCGATTTTCATGCGCTCTTTATTGGCGAACTGCGGTCTCTGGGAATTCCGGCGAGATTTACGATCGGCTTTGGCATTCCTCAAGACAAAACTGAAGGCGAATTGAGCTACCACTGCTGGGCTCAATTCTATATAGACGGAAAAGGCTGGCTTCCTGTCGATGCGTCGCAGGCAAGCATGGCATTGGAAAAACTGGCCGACTGTTTCGCGGCAGTGGACGAACACAGGGTCGCTTTTACTGTTGGGCGTGACATAAAACTTCCCGGCTCATCATGTAAGCCTGTTAATTTCTCGATCTATCCCAATATTGAGATAGATGGAAAGACCTGCCATGATCCGGAAACAACGGTCAGTTTTGTGGTCATAGAGGCCCCTCAAGAGGGGCTGGCAAATAACTAATTAAGTGAATAATAATTATTGGAGAAAAAAAATGACAAGTACACAAGCTGTTACTAAATGCCCTGAAGACCTGTTTTGCGGAGTAAACATGGTCCAGGATGAAGATCACATGACTGATCTTGAGAAGAAACATGTTCCCGTAGTTTGTGGGCCTTCGAGTGTTAAAAAGGGCGAATGTTTCGAGGTTGCTATAGAGGTGGGCAAGCATATGGCTCATCCAAACGAGCCCGGCCACTACATAGAATTTATCGAGCTTTACGCAGACCACACGTACCTGGCGAGGATAGATTTTACGGCACAGACGACACACCCGACAATAAAACTTTGTCTTAGCCTCGACCATGTTCACAGCAAACTGAGAGCATTTTCCAGATGCAACATCCACGGACTATGGGAAGGTCACTGGCCGATACAAGTGGTTTAAAAGCAATTACGAATTACGAATTACGAATTTTGGAAACCGCCTTCGGCGGAAACTATTTTAACATTATAAATCGAAATGCCTGTTGCGGTTTGTCGAGGGGATATATAGAGGAGGCAGACCGCGGCAGGGCTTATATAATGTATAATGATTATTGTCTAATGAATAATGATGGAGTCGGACCGCCAGGTCTGTTTGAGCGAGAAAGGAAGGCTTAATATGAATATGTTTTGTTATCAATGCGAACAGAGTGCCGACTCGAGCGGTTGTACCGCTTACGGAGTCTGCGGAAAAGATCCGGAAACCGCCGCGCTTCAGGATCTGCTTATCTATGCGGTCAAGGACATCTGCCGCTATGCGCACAGGTGCTATGAATTGGGCGAAAGGGATCGTGATGTTGACGTCTTTGTTGTCGAAGCTCTCTACAGTACGCTTACGAATGTAAACTTTGATGTCTCCAGATTCTGCCGTTTGCTCGAACAGGCTGCTGACTACAAACAAACGATTCGCCATCTCTACGAAGATTGCGAAAGGAAATCCGGCGGGATTCCGGAAGTTCTCGACTGTCCCGTCGAATGGTGGAAAGATTTCTGCGACCTTAACAGCATGATCTCCAAAGGCGAATCGGTTACCATACAGAACCAGGTCGCCGACATTGGAGAAGATATAACAAGTCTGCAGGAAACTCTCGTTTATGGGATAAAGGGCATGGCCGCTTACATAGATCACGCCTGGATACTGGGGTATGAAGATGCCGGGCTCTATGAGTTTATCCACTGTGCTATGGACTGCCTTACGCGTACGCCCAATAATTCCGACGAGCTGCTCAGGAAGGTCTTAAAATGCGGCGAGATGAATCTTCGGACCATGGAACTCCTGGACAGGGCTCATACCGAAACATTCGGTACTCCCGAACCTACCAACGTCCGGGTAAGCCCTGTCGCGGGTAAATGCATCGCCGTGTCCGGCCATGACATCAAGGACCTGGAAGATATCCTCAGACAGACCGAAGGCAAAGGCATCAATGTCTATACGCATGGCGAAATGCTCAATTGCGGCGCTTATCCGGAGCTGAAAAAGTACAGCCACTTCGTAGGTAATTACGGCGGGGCGTGGCAGGACCAGCGGCAGGAATTCGACGCGTTCCCGGGGTCGATACTTATGACAACAAACTGCCTTCAAAAGCCTAAAGACAGCTATAAGGACAGGATCTTTACAACAGGGCTTGTCGGCTGGCCGGGTGTGACGCATCTTGAAGAAAAGGATTTTACTCCGGTAATAACTGCGGCGCTTAACGAAAAAGGGTTCGCCGAGGACCAGCACGAAAAATTCATTATGACCGGTTTTGCTCACCATGCGGTATTGAGCGTCGCCGACAAGATCGTCGAGCTGGTAAAGGATGGTAAGATCCGCCATTTCTTTTTGATCGGCGGCTGTGACGGGGCCAAACCCGGAAGAAACTATTTCAGCGAGTTAGCCAGAAAGGTTCCGGATGACTGCATGATCCTGACGCTGGCTTGCGGAAAATACCGATTTAACAAGCACGAATTCGGTGAGATCGGTGGAATCCCAAGGCTTATCGATTGCGGCCAGTGCAACGACGCGTACTCGGCAATAAGGATCGCGACAGGGCTTGCAAAGGCGTTCGGATGCGGTGTAAACGAGTTGCCGATTTCGTTTGTTGTGTCATGGTTCGAGCAAAAGGCGGTGGCTATACTGCTTACGCTGTTGCATCTGGGAATAAAGGATATACGTCTTGGACCATCGCTGCCGGCGTTTTTCAGCCCTAACGTGATGAAGATTCTCGTCGACAAATTCGGTATTAAAGGGATCGGCCAGGTTGACAGTGATCTTGCCGAAATGCTTGCTTCTGTTAATATTAGCTAGAGCAATTAAATTTTTAGTGTATGGCTTATGCCTGTTGCGGCTTTGACCAGCGGCGTTAGAAATACTCAGCAATGGACAGCATTGCCTGCGTTTTCTGCCTTGCCGGCCAAAGTCCTCACGACGGCCTAAGCCTATACATAAAAAGTTTAAGTGCTCTAAATTAGAGATTTCAAACTGACTGATCGGAAAGTTTGACTAGAGGAGAATAAAATGAGTGGGAGAGTTAAAGTAACGCAAAATGTTCAGGAGGTTACCATCCCTGTAATGGGTGCCGTTGAGATCGGTGCGTCTCTGAGCATTGTTGAAGGTTCAGGTTCTATCGTAGTAATGGGTTATGGCAGCGGCTCGGGCAGATTCAGTTCCAGGAATTGTTTTATCGCCGAAGAGCTTAACAAGGCCGGTCATTCCACGCTGCTTGTTGACCTTTTGACCGTCGATGAAGAGGAGGTAGACCTTGAGACCGGCGAGTACCGTTTCGATATAGAACTGCTTGTTAACAGGACTAAAATTGCGACCAAATGGATAATGCAAGGCGAGCAAACCGGTAAATTGGACGTGGTATATTTCGGATCGAATGCGTCGGCTGCGTCTGCTTTGTTAGCTGCCGCTGACCTGGGCGAAACCGTAAAGGCGGTAGTCTCACAGGGAGGCAGATGCGATCTTGTCGAATTCGAACTACCGATGGTTAAGTCGCCTGCCTTGTTTATTGTCGGAGAAAATGACAATTTCATAACCGGTGTTACCCGCAAGGCGATGGGGTGTATGCGGTCAGAGAAAAAACTTGTGGTTATCGAGGGCGCTAGCCATTATTTTGAAGAGCCGGGCGCAATTGAGGAAGTTGCCGACGCCGCGACAACCTGGCTTACGGAAGTTATGGGGGTATAGAGATGTTCGAGGATAGACTTGATGCAGGCAGACGGTTAGCCCTGGCTATGCAGAATTATCAGGGTGAAGATGTTGTTGTTCTTGCCATTGCCCGGGGCGGTGTACCGGTCGGTTACCAGGTTGCCAGGCACTTACATGCCGAGTTTGATATCATCGTCGCACGAAAACTACCGTATCCCTATAATGCCGAAGCCGGATTTGGAGCTGTTGCCGAAGACGGAACGACGTTTATTTTTCCCGATGCATTTGACAAATTCGATCAGAAGACCATCAACGAGGTTATCCATCAACAGACGGACGAACTTTATCGCAGGATCAACGCTTTGCGTGCCGGCAGCCCGCTAATAAACATTGAGGGAAAGACGGTTATACTCGTCGATGACGGAATTGCTATGGGATCGACCATGCGGGTTTGTGTGACGCTTTGCAAAAACAGAAAAGCAAAAAAGATCGTCGTAGGCAGTCCTGTTTCCGGTATGGATACCGCAAAGGAGTTCGCGTCGCTAGCCGATGATGTAATAATTCTTGATACTCCGCCGGATTTCCGCGCAGTTGCGCAGGTTTATCTGAACTGGTCCGATGTCAGCGACCGGGAGGTTATTGATCTTGTACATCAGTGGGAATATGAAAAACAACAGGTAATTGGCCATTGACTCAAACTGACCCATTGGCCAGTTTGATAATTACTAATTACTAATTACGAATTAAGGAAACGGCCTTGCGGCCGAGGCATTATTACAAATAATAAGGGGATTGTGATGAGTGTTATTGTTGAGGAACTTGTTAGTATAGAGCGACTTGTTAAGTTGCTTAACGTTGATCTGTCGCTGGAGTATTCGGCGGGGATTCAATATATTCAGCATGCGGCGGTGATGACCGGGGCGATGTATGGCGATATTATCAAGGAGTTGAAGATACACGCTACCGAGGAGTTCGGCCATGCGATGGTTCTTGCCGATCAGATATCGTTTCTGGGCGGTGTGCCTACCGCAGAGGTAGGTCAGATAAAGACTTCCTGCGATAATGTTGAGATGCTCGAACAGGACCTGGCAGGGGAGGTCGACGCGATAAGGCGGTACAAATTGAGAATAGACCAGGCAGAGAGTCTGAAAGAGTATGCCCTTGCCGGTCAACTTCGAGCGATACTGGCAATGGAGCAGGAACACGCGATGGATCTGATGCAGGCTTTGGGGCTATGAGAGTTTAAGCTAAACCCGCAGTCCATTACAGTATGTTCCTTGAAAAACTACACCTTTACTACACCGTTATTACACCGCTTTTTCAATAGTCTGATTTAAAACATCTAGTATATCTTGTGAAAAGTGCGTTTTTGGCTTTATGGCAACGATTTACCTTATATGCGGGTGAAATTTACCCAGTGTATCTATTTCATTTACTAATTTTTGCTTTTTCTCAGAAATTCTTGAGAAAACAGCATGATCTAAGCCCCTCCTGCCTTGATTTATCGTAGATTTAACATATTAGGTGCTAGTGTTTTATTGTTTTTAATGATATAATACTTGGTTAAATTTATTGTTGGATTTTTCGTGTAAATATTGTTTTTTTGAGAATTTGATATGCAGCATAAGATTTTGTGTAAAGAACAGCTTTCGGAGAATGTTTTTCGGATCGAGGTTGAGGCGGCGCTGATCGCGCGGGCTCGCAAGCCGGGTCAATTCGTTATTGTTGGTGTGGCCGATGAGTACAGCGAGAGGATTCCTTTGACTATTGCCGGTGCTCATCCTGACAAGGGGACCATCGAGCTTATCTTCCAGCGGGTTGGTAAGAGCACCGCCGAGATGGCTGATATGAATGAAGGCGACAGCCTTGGATATATCGTAGGGCCTTTGGGACAGCCTACTCATGTTGCCAAGGTTGGCACGGTTGTATGTGTCGGCGGTGGGATCGGAAATGCTCCTTTGCTTCCTATAGCGACGGCTATGAAAGAGGCGGGTAATAAGATTATCAGCATAATCGGCGCACGGGATAAGGGACTGATCATTCTTGAGAAGGAGTTTGCGGCTATCAGCGACGAGCTTATCGTTGTTACCGACGATGGTTCTTACGGCCGTAAGGGTCTTGTTACCGAGCCTTTGGCAGAGATTTGCGAAAGTGTAAAGCCGGATCTGGCTATCGTTATCGGGCCGACTATTATGATGAAGTTTTGCTGCAAGACGACCGAACCGTTTGGAGTGCATACGCTTGTTTCGCTTAATACGATCATGGTCGATGGCACTGGTATGTGTGGCGGGTGCCGGGTGGAAGTCGGCGGCGAGACTAAGTTTGTCTGTGTTGACGGGCCTGAATTCGACGGGCATAAGGTTGACTTCGACCAGATGATGCGGCGGCTTGGGGCGTATAAGGTGCAGGAACAGAAGGCTCTTGAAGAGTATAAGCATAAATGCCGATTTGGGCTAAAAAATAACGAATAGATTTTTTATCCGCGGATTTCGCAGATTACGCGGATTCTGTTTAAATGTAAAAATCAAAATGACAGATTAATATTTAAAATTTGGCATAGAGTGTTTTGTTGAAATGTGCATACAACTATTGTGAGTTTTTTCTGTTTTTCCTTTTTGCCACAGAGGGCCACAGAGAAAAAAGGAGAAAAGATAAAAACAAAACTGAAACCGCCTTCGGCGGAGACTATTTTAATTTAACTTACGCTAGGATTTATTAGTGATGGATGATAATAAGATGTTGGAAGAATTGTTGGAAAAACAAGCGGCTGGTGAGCTTAAGGCTAAGATGCGTTATGAGATACCTGCCCAGGATATGCCTGTTCAGGATGGAACTGTTCGCAGGAGCAATGTCAGCGAAGTTGCTCTCGGGTATACCGAATTGCAGGCTCGGCTTGAGGCTATGCGGTGTTTGCAGTGTAAGACTGCTCCGTGTATGAAGGGGTGCCCCGTAAAAATAAGAATAAGAGATTTTGTCAGTGCGATCGCTGACGGTGATTATGGCAAGTCGCTTGCGATCATTAAAGAGAATTCACTTTTGCCGGCAGTCTGCGGCAGGGTTTGTCCGCAGGAGGTTCAGTGCCAGGAGACTTGCACTGTCGGTCTGAAGTTTAAAGACGTCGAAAAGTCGGTCTCTATCGGTCGGCTTGAGCGGTTTGTCGCCGACTGGGGACGCGGTGAGGGCGGTGTTCCCCAAGTTGCCCCCGAGACGGGCAAGAAGGTTGCTGTTGTTGGCGCCGGTCCCGGTGGTATTGTTGTTGCCGCCGATATCAGAAGGGCCGGTCACGATGTGACTTTGTTCGAGGCGTTCCACAAACCCGGCGGCGTGCTTGTTTATGGTATCCCGGAGTTTCGGCTTCCTAAGGCTATCGTTGCCGAGGAGATCGAGGTTCTTGATAAGATGGGCGTTAAGATCGTGTGCAACTTTATCGTCGGCAGGACTCGGACCATAGAAGAGCTTATGGCCGAAGACGGTTTCGACGCGGTCTATGTCGGCGTTGGGGCGGGGCTTCCTAGCTTTATGGGTATCGACGGCGAACAGCTTGTCGGTGTTTACAGCGCAAACGAATATCTCACGCGGGCGAACCTTATGAAGGCTTACGATTTTGGCAAAGGGGCCGATACACCTATCGCGATGTCGAAGAAAGTCGCGGTGCTTGGCGGCGGAAATGTTGCTATGGACTCGGCGAGGACGGCTGTTCGCTTGGGTGCGGAAAAGGTGTACCTTGTTTATCGCCGCAGCGAAATAGAGATGCCCGCACGAGTTGAAGAAGTTCACCACGCAAAAGAAGAGGGCGTTGAGTTCTGCACGCTGCAAAATCCAAAGCGAATAATCGGAACCGAAGACGGGATGGTTAAGTCCCTCGAATGCCTCAAGTACGAACTGGGCGAGCCGGACGATTCCGGCAGAAGACGCCCGATACCAATAGAAGGCAGCGAGTTCATCCTCGACGTCGATACGGTGATAGTAGCTATCGGCAATGGAGCAAACCCGCTAATCGGGCAAACAACACCGGGCCTGGAACTAAACAAGTGGGGCAATATCATTGTCGACGACAAGTGCAAAACCTCGCTGGACGGCGTATACGCTGGCGGAGACATAGTACTAGGCGCAGCGACGGTAATCCTGGCAATGGGACAGGGGAGGATAGCAGCGGCTGCGATTAACGAATTTCTTGCGGAGTAATTTATCTGCGGATTACGCAGATTACGCGGATTATTAAAAAAATAAAAAAGCCTCCCGGCGATTTGCACGAGAGGCTTTTTTGTTTTTTAATCATCAATTATAAATCATCAATTATCAATTAGAAAAGTCCCTGGACTTTTCCTGTTTCTACGTCTACATCTATTTTTCTGTAGGCCGGGTTCGAGGCTGTTCCGGGCAGGAGTTTAATTCCTCCGGCTAGCGGAACTATGAAGCCCGCTCCTTTGTATACGAGAATGTCGTTGATCGGGAGTATGAAGTCCTTCGGACGGTTCTTCATTACCGGATCGTGCGACAGTGACAGGTGGGTCTTGACCATACATGTTCCAAGCTTGCATGCTTCTGGATCTGCTTCGAGTGCTTCGGCTTTCTTTGTTGCTTCGTCTGAGTATGATACGCCGCATGCTCCGTAAACTTCCTTGGCGATGAGTTCGATGCGTTCTCTAAGCGGCATTTCCAGGTCGTATAGGAATTTGAATTCGCTTTCCATTTCACAGGCTTCGACTACCGCTTCTGCCAGTTCTACCGCGCCTTCGCCGCCTTTTAGCCAGTGTTCCGACAGTGCCGCGAGTGCACCGTTTTCTTTTGCGATCTTTTTGACCAGTTCGATCTCGGCTGGTGTGTCGGTATAGAAGCTGTTTACACAGACGACAGGTGTTACGCCGCTTTTCTTGACGATCTCTATGCATGCGATGAGGTTTTCGCAGCCTTCTTCGACCAGTGCGAGGTTTTCCCTGGTGTATTCTTCGCTAAGCGGTGCGCCAGGTTTGACTTCCGGTCCGCCGCCGTGCATCTTAAGAGCACGAATAGTCGCTACGATAACAACGCAGTCTGGTTTCATGCCTGACATGCGGCATTTTAGGTTCCAGAACTTTTCAAAACCGATGTCGGCTCCGAATCCGCTTTCTGTTACGAGATAGTCGCTCAGTTTGCTGCCGATGCGGTCGGCGATGATCGAGCTTTGACCGATGGCGATGTTGGCGAAAGGCCCTGCGTGTACGAATACCGGCTGGCCTTCGATTGTCTGGAGCAGGTTGGGGTTAAGTGCGTCTACCATCCATGCCGTCATCGCACCGTCTACTTCCAGGTCGGCAGTTGTTACGTCGTTGCCCTGTTTGTCGTAAGCGACGACGATTTTGCCCATACGCTCACGCATGTCCTTAAGGTCGCGGGCGACAGCGAGTATCGCCATGATCTCGCTGGATACGGTGATCTGGAATCCTGACTCCATCTCGAAGCCATCCATCTTTCCGCCTCTGCCGATTATAATATTTCTCAGTGCCTGTGCACAAAAGTCGATAGCCCATTTCATCTGAACATTGTTGGGGTCGATGTCGAGGCGTTTGAGATTGCTCTTTGCAAGACGTGCATCGTCATAGTTACGTTCGTGCTGCATTCTTGAAGTGAGCGCGACCATTGCGAGGTTGTGTGCGTTTGTGATCGAATCGATGTCGCCTGTCAACCGGATCGAAAAGGGCGTAAGCGGAATGCACTGGGCCAGTCCGCCGCCGGCTGCTGAGCCTTTGATGTTGAATGTCGGCCCGCCGCTTGGTTGACGGATAGCGCCGACAACGCGTTTTTTAAGTACGCCGAGACCCTGGATCAGGCCGATAGCCGTCGTGGTTTTGCCTTCGCCAAGCGGTGTCGGCGTGATCGCGGTGACGTCGATGAATTTTGCTTCGGGTGCGTCTTTGAGACGGTCGAGGACTTTCATGTAGTCGACTTTTGCGAGGTTGCGTCCCATCGGCAGCAGTTCGTCTTCGGTGATACCGAGATCGGCAGCAATCTGTTTAATGGGAATGATGTTTTCTTCGGCTGCTTCGGCGACTTCCCAGTCGGCCATTTTTGTGGGGTCAAGTTTCATAATTGATCATCTCTCTATATTAAACCTCGTTAGCGATTAATAATTCTGGTTGCATAATATATGCAAAGGAAATGAAATGCAACGCCCACCTCGCGGTTTACCAGAATTGTGCAACAGTATAGCTGAATATTTACATGAAAACCCGCTTTTCGGGTTTAATGGCTGTTTTTTTAAATAAGGGTACCTCAATTTTTTTTGGAATTTCACGTTGAATTTTAAAGGAATGAAGTTAGCATCCATCTCTTTTATAGGCAAGCGAAATCCAAAAATAAGTATTTACCACAGTATTTGCCTTGAAATGTGAAGAATTTACGTTTAAAGCGTGTTTTTTGCGAGTTGGCGGCCTTTTTGGGTCTTGAAGATGCATTCGATCAATTCGGCTTTTTTTGCCGGGTCAATCCCTGTGTAGATTTCGCAGAAGTTGATCAGCCAGTCGGCGTCCCAGATCACTTCAAATTCTTTTGTCTCTGCAGTGGGTTTGTCTTTTGCGGAGTGGTGGTTGGCAATTATTTTGCAGACGCGGTCGATTGTTTCGCCAGGGAGGTTTAGTTTTTTGAGAATCTTTTCAGCGATGGGCGGCCCTTCGATCTCCTGGTATTTACCTGCGTTTGAGCCATGAACCCTCTCGGCCTCTTGAATGCCGATGTCATGGAGAATGGCTGTAGCAGATACGATAAGTTCGTCTGCGCCATGTGATTTGTTGATCGTTTCGGCGCGATCCAGAACAGCCAGGGCATGATTTATACGTTTTTCGTCGCCGGCGAAGATGGCTTTCATCTCGGCGATGAGTTTTTCTTTTATATTGGGATTGGTATCCATGTGGTTATTTTGTTTTTTTGTTCTTTTGTGGAACTTTTACTTCTGCAGAAGTTATGGTTTCGTTGCCTGATTGATCCGTTACCTTATAAGTGATCGTATAGACCCTGTCTTCTTTCTCTTTACCTCTACCCTTGGCGCTGCGTTCTGCCCGGAGGAAAATCCCTTCGTCGGTTATTTCGATGTCGCCGTTGCTTTCCTGGTTGCAAGTAACCTCAATTAACTCTACGGTTAATTGCTCGCTGCAGTTATCAACTGCCGTGAAGGTCGGGGTGACCTTGACCATTTTTTTATCATTGGGCCAAAGGACACCGGGTTCCATAGTTACACTGACCTGTGGAGGAGTGTTGTCAATGACAGTGATAACAACCTCGTCCGGCAGTGAGTCTTTTTGGCTATTGTTAACAATGAGCGTAAATGCATAGACACCTAATCCAAGTTCGACCTCGAGTTGGGAAGATTCACCCAGTAATTCCTCATCGTAATACCAGCGGTATGTAAGCTCGCCGCCCTCCGGATCTGAGGATGCGGTTCCGTCCAGTGTTACCGTCGCGCCGCATTGACCGTCGGCAGATAAGTTTAGATCATTACCTGCGTCTGCAATGGGAATTGAGGCCCTGGGTGTTAGCATGTATGCATGATATTTCCCGCCAAACAAACCATATCCGACAATTTGATCTGAAGAGTTAATGTCGTATGCACGGACTAATTGCCACCCGCTGTTGGGGTCGATCATATCGTTTAAGTCAAGCATTCCTTCAGTTGAATTGTATAAAAAAGCATGGTATGCACCCTCGGCGTTATTACTCCATCCGACAACCTGATCGCTGTCGTTAATGCTGTAAGCATACGACCTGGTGCCTCCTAAGGTGCTAAGGTCGATCATCTTGGTTCCATCATATAAGAATGCGCGGTAGGAGCCGTCGGCGGTTCGGCTGTGACCGACGACTTTTTGGTTGTTGTTTATGCCGAAAGCATAAGACGGGGCCGCTCCTAAAGTGCCCAGATTAATCATATCCGTGCCATCATACAAAAATGCGTGGTATGTGTCTGTGGCAGTGTTACTGTATCCGACGAACTCGTTGCTGTCATTGATGCCGTAAGCACGGCTGGTTGTTCCGCCTAAGGTGCCGGGGTCGGACATTTCCGTTCCGTCATAAAGGAATGCATGGTATGATAGATTTCCAGTGGTATTGCTTTCTCCAACGACGTGTCCGCTGCTGTTGACGCCATTGGCTTTTGAGGTTGTTCCTCCCAGTGTATCAAGGTCGGTCATTTGCTCTCCGTCGTACAAAAATGCGTGGATGGTACCTGAAGCAGTCTGGCTTTCTCCTGCGACGTGTCCGCTGTTGTTAATGCTCCAGGCCTTAGAGGAAGTTCCTCCTAAGGTGTCAAGGTCTAACATTTCCGTACCATTATATAAAAACGCGTGGTAAGCACCCGAGGTGGTGCGGATGTATCCGGCAACCTGCCCGCTGTCATTGACAGAATAAGCTGCCGATTCAACTGCTTCCAAGGTGTCAAGGTCGGAGATTTCGTATCGAATTTCGGCCTGTGTCGATGAGAACATTAATGATACGATAAGGCTTGCAAAAACAATTAACTTCTTCATCTTTCTTCTCCTTAAAAAATGTTAAATATTAATGTCCCATACGAAAACACAGAATTGTTGACGTTCATGGCCGACAAGAGTCAACTACAGTATTTTTGATTATATTGAGCATTTTGCCGGTTGCAAGGAAAAAGGAAAAAAAAGTATCCGGTGGATCATAGGCGTCTTTATCCCCTTTTTCGGCTTGATAGTAGTACTATGTCTCTTAACTGCTCGGGATTTTTTGCTTTTGCCCATCTTTCTTCGAAGCCTTTTTCGCTTACTATGTGGGCGACTGTCATCAGAGCCCGAAGGTGGTAGTTTCTTTCGTCGGCCGAGCCTATTAGTATAAAAGCGGTTCTGACCGGTTCCTGGAGGTCTGAGAAGACTACTCCCTCTTTGCATCTTACCAGCAGTACGTCGAATATTTCTTTGCCGTCGATTACTACATGCGGGATGGCTAGCGATGGTTTTACTATTGTTGAGGATTCTTTTTCACGCTGGATGAAGAGGTCGTATAGTTTTTCGGTTTTTATACCTAACCTTGGTGAGAGTTTTTCGGATACCATAGTGAATAGCTCTTTGGCGGAGATGGATTCATTTATGTCCAGTATCTCACAGTCTTTTATCAGGTCGTCGAAGCGGTCCGGAGTTATTTCGTCTCTTTGCAGTGCGATCTGTTTTAGCTCTTCTTCCAGGCCGGTTCGCTGGATATTTTTTGCGACTATGTTTCTGACCAGATATACGATAGCCGACTGTCGCTCGATCTTTCTTTGTACGTAGAAGAGGTGCCATAGGATGGCTGCAAAGCTAAATCCCCCGGTCAGGAGCAGGGGTGTTTTTCCCATCTCGAAGATGAGGAAGGCGTAGACTATTATTGTGATTATCGGCAGCACCGGGTTGAAGGGGACTTTGAATTTCGGGCGGTAAGTCTGTATTCCGCTGTGACGCATGATTATTACCGCCAGGTTCATCAGAATGAACATGAAGATCATTATTGTCGAAGCAGTCTTGACGAGGTCCTTTAGCGAGAGGGATAGTATTACTGTTATCATAAATGCCGTTGTCAGTATAAGCGAAAAGTGCGGGGTGTTGAAGCGTTTGCTCGTCTTTGAGAAGAACCCGGGGACCAGGCCGTCGCGACTCATTGCCATTGGGGTTCTGGATGACGATAACAGGCCTGCGTTTCCGGTTGTCGCGAATGCCAGGAATGCGGCGGCTGCGATGATGATGCGTCCGGTTTGGCCAAGGATGACTTCACCGCCCAGGGCGATTGGCATTAGTGATCCGGAGAGTTGGTCGCCTTCGACGAGGCCGACAGTTATGAAGACTATCAGGACGTAGAGCAGGTTTACTACTCCGAAAGCCAGGAACATTCCCAGGGGGAGGTTTCTTTGGGAGTTTTTCACTTCCTCGGCGACGTCTACTACTTTTGTAAGACCGCCGAAGGAGATAAAGACCATGCCGGCGACTGCGAAGACTGATTGCATGCCGGCACCTTCAGGCAAGAAGGGGGTGTACCGGGTGATGACTATGAATTTGAAACTCTTTACGATGTACATGACCAGTATTGCCAGCAGGGCGGCGACGAAAAGCGATTGCAGCCTGCCGGTGCCTTTTACGCTGAAGAGGTTTGTCGTCATGAAGAAGACACAGCCTGCGACGGCGATCAGCTTTATTTTGAGTTGGTCGTCCGGTTGGTCGGTGAACATGACGGCGAGAGCGCCAATGCCGATCATTGCAAAGGCAGCTTTCAGGGCGATAGCCAGCCAGATGGACAGGCCGGCGATCGTGCCGGTGAGGTGGCCCAGGCTCCGTTCGACAAAGAAATAGCTTCCGCCGGATTTGGGCATTGCGGTGGCAAGTTCGCATTTGGCAAGAAGCGTGGGGATCATCAAAACGCCGGCGAGGGCATACGAAAGGATTATTGCAGGGCCTGCTTTGGCAAAAGCGATGCCGGGAAGCACAAACAGACCGGAACTGATCATCGCACCTGTGGCGATGCTGAACACGTCTATCAATCCCAGTTCTTTTTTCAGCATATCATTATCTCCAATGTAACTATCATAACCGCCGATTACGCGGATTACACGGATTAAATAAATATTTTTGTACAGTCTTTTGTCTTATACTCCGGTTTTGGATGCGGGGTTTGCGTTAATTTGTTGACTTTTTAATTAACTAATATCGAGCAAGGAATGTCGAATTTCAAAGTAGATTTATATTGCGAGGGAATGGAGGTTGTCCTGTGGTGTATTCTGGGGCAGCAGAAACAGGGCGGGGTTTACGGCGAAGTGTTCTGATAGTATAGCAATGTGTTTTTTGCTTAGCTGGCGTTTTCCGTTTAATATTCTGCATCCCAGGCTTCGGTCTCCGAGGAGCCGGCCAAGATCGGAGGCGTTCATGGCGTTTTCTTCCATGAGTGTTTTGATGACATCAACAGGGTTGATGTCCGCTGTGTCAATCTTATAATGCTGATCTTCATAAACACCAATTATCATAGACAGAATCTCAAGGTAATCCTGCTGAATGGCATTAAGGTCGTCATGACCTGCAAGAAGGCCGGCGGCATCAAGGGCTTTTTTGTAATCTTTTTTGCTGTGAATCGGGCGAAGGCTATAAAACCTCTCCTGCAACTTTGCCCAGGAGCGGGGGAGTTTTGTACTAGTGTTTACATTACTCATATCTTGTCCTTCCATTTGTCTTTGCTGTATTCTGCATGCGTCATTAAGACTTTAACAATTACAATTTGGCCCTTAAAGTTGATCGTTGCGACCAGTCTGTACTTGTTGCCTGCAATATTAAATATTACATACTTTAAATTGTTTTGTGCAAATAAATCAGCACTGCCGAAAGTCTTTTTAAGTTCACTAAAGCTTTTCCAATTGCTGTTTTCGGCAATTTTAAGCCATCGAATCAACGGGTTCTTCGCATCTCTATGCTTTTTAATAAAGTCTTTGATTATGCTTTTACCGCGAATAATCATAATTGTATTATCGTCCTTTGGTGACAATTTGTCAACATATTTTTTTATTTTTTAATATTTTCATGAATTCCTGAGTGAATAGCGACATCAGAAGCCCTCTTCCAGCAGTTGATTCAGTGTGCATGTCGCTATGCAAATGGATGTGTCTGCCGCTCCGTAGTATATTTTCATGTTTCCGTCGTCGTCTATTACCGCTCCGCAGGCAAAGCATACGTTTCCTATGTCGCCGATGCGTTCGTAGTCTTCGCGTGGCGAGAGTATCGGCGAGTCTCCGCGTTTTATTACTTTTGCCGGGTCTTCCAGGTCCAGCAGTACCAGTCCCGCGCGGTAGATCGGCCCTGCTGATGTCATTTTGACGCCGTGGTAAATTTCCAGCCAGCCCTGTTCGGTCTCTATCGGCGTCACCGATGCGCCGATGCGGTAATCGTCCCAGTATCCGCCTCTCGGTGAGATTATTACTTCGCTGTCGCCCCAGTTGATCAGGTCCGGCGAGTATGATACCCAGATGCTTCCTTTGCCGATACCGATCGGCCGGTCCAGCCGAGCGTATCTTCCGCGTATCTTTTTCGGAAATAGTATTCCGTCCTTATTGCCGGGTTCGGAGATGAGTGCGATTCTTTCATAGTTAATATAGTCTTCGGTTTTGGCTAGTGCGATTCTTGGTCCGCATGGGCCTACTGCCGTGTAAACGACATAGCAGATTCCGTCGATGATCGTTACGCGGGGATCCTCTATGCCCTTGGTTTCGTACTTGGCGAATGGGCCTTCTTTTGCGGGTAACATTACTGGTTTTTCGTCTATTGTAAAGTTAAGGCCGTCTTTGCTGCGTGCCAGGGCGAAGAATGAGTACCCATGCTGGCCCTCGACGCGGAGCAGCAGGTAAACGCCGTCATCAGTGACAATAGGCGGGCCGTTAAAGACAGTATTCGCCCGGAAGGGTATGTCATCGATAGTTATCGCCGGATTACCTTCCCATCGCCTCAGTAAATCAAGCTGTGCCTGTTTATGATTGCTCATTAGTGTCAACTTTCAGTATTTAAATAAATAGCCTCGGGCGTAAGCCCGAATCCATAATTCGTAATTAGTAATTCGTAATTAGTAATTCTCAAACTTGCCGACAGGCAAGTTTGAACTAGTATTCTTCTTTGCTTTGCATGCATGTTGCTACTATGTTATTTACGGTTGTTGTTCCTATGCATATGCAGCTGTTGGCCGCTCCGTAGTAAATGTTGATCTCTCCGTTTGGGGTGAGTATTGCCCCGGTTGAAAATACGATGTTGGGGACGTCTCCGATGCGTTCGTAGTTTTCTCGCGGCGATAGTATTGGTATTCCCGCTCGTCCGATTACTTTTTCCGGGTGCTCCTTATCGAGGATGATTGCTCCTATTCTGTATATCGATCCTGCTGAGGTATCTTTTGCTCCGTAGTATAGTACGAGCCAGCCCTGTTCGATCTCTATGGGCACTGACCCTACGCCGATCCTGCTTGAGTCCCAGAAACCGTCTCTTGGGGAAATTACCATCTCGCTGGCCCCCCAGTGAATCAGGTCATCACTGTATGTTATCCAGACGCTGTGTCCGTGGCGGGGGCGTTCAAGGCGTGCGTATCGGCCCTTTATTTTCTGCGGGAAAAGTACTCCGGTTTTTGTATCGGGCTCGGAGATGATGCCGATTCGCTCGATGGTTACGAAGTCGTGGGTTTTGGCAAGGCCAAGGCGGTATCCGTGGTCTCCGAGTGCGATGTACATAATGTAATAGACGCCTTCGAGAAATGTTATCCTTGCGTCCAGAACGCCGTGGGATTCGTGCTGTTTGTATTTCGCATCTTCTGAAGGTTTAAGGAAAGGGGTTTTGTCGACGGTGTAATGGTCGTTATTGCACCTTGCCAGATGGATGCAGCGACGGCCTGCCAGGTGCTCGATGGTTACCAACAGGAGGATTTCACCTTCGAAGACGATGGTGCCGGCGTTGTGGATGTCAGAGCATTTAAAGTCCAGGTCTGTAATGTCGATGAGCGGGTTCCCCTGCCAGCGGTGGACGATGTCACGTCTTCGTTTGCTCCGACGCTCCGAACGGTCAATACCCATTGTTCTCTATGCTCCAATTGTCTTAGATACAGTTGGCGTTGCTTGTGTCTTAGGAACCTACAATACTACACAAAATGATAATTGTCTAATCAAAATGTCTCGGCCGCAAGGCCGAATCCTCAAATAATCATTTATCAATAATCAATCTCAAACTTACCATTCAGTCAGTTTGAGATGAGATGCAGTAGAGGTATTTTTTGCCTTTCAGGTATAATTCTGTGCCCGCAAATGCCGGTGAGCAGTCGAACGAGTCGTCTAGTTTGTTTATCGCGATGGTTTTTAGCTGGTCTGCCGGCTTTATTACGCATGTTACGCCTCTTCTTCCGGCCAGGTAAATTTTGCCGGCGGCCGCGGCGGGCGATGCGTAGACCCCTTTCATCTGGTCGAGTGATTGTTTAACGAAGTGGGGTTTTCCGGTTTTCGCGTCGTAGCATGACAGGCTCGCGTTGTTGACCGCATAGACGTATACCCTGCCTTGGTAAAGCAGCGGCGATGGGACATAAGGTGTTGCCTTGCTTACTTGCCATGCGATTGCGTCTGTGCCTGTCAGGTCTCCGGTTTTGCCGAGCTTTATGGCCATTAGTGCGCTTCCCCTGAATCCGCTGGTGCAGTAGACCATAGAGTTTCCCACGACCGGACATGGGATCGCGTTTCGGGTCTGTCCGCTGCATTTCCAGATTATGTCGCCGTTTTTGGGGTCATAGCTTTTTACGCTGCTGCCTCCGTTTACGATTATCTGTTGTTTGCCGTTTACAGTTGTAACTACCGGCGTTGCCCAGCCGGAGATTTCGTCGCGGGATTTTTTCCAGAGCGGTTTGCCTGTTGTTTTCTCGAACGCGTAGATAAACGAATCGCCTTCCTGGTCTGCGACGACTATTACAGCGTTGCCGGCGAGGGCAGGTGAGTTTGAATCGCCCCAGCGGTTTTTCATTTTAATAGTGTCGCGGCTCCAGATGTGTTCGCCGTCGATGTCAAAACAGTGAATTCCCCACGAGCCGAGGCTTGCCCAAACGTGTTTGCCGTCGGTGACGGGCGAAAAGGAAGCGAAACCATTGTCGCCGTGATGTGCCTGGTGGGGTTTCTGCTCGGTGATAGTTTTTTGCCAGATAACTTTGCCCGTGTGCCTGTTCAGGCAGACCAGGTCAAGTCTGAAGATATTAGAGGAGGTTTTTCGTCGCGAGCCCCAGGAGCGGCCTCTGCCGCTTCGACCGCTTCTATTGCCGGTATCGGCTGTGGAGGGTTCTGCCGATTTTTTTGCGGGGGCTTTTTTGCCCGTGTCTACGGCGATCTGGTAAAAGAGTTTGTCCTGCCAGATGACCGGAGTCGATGGCGATCCGTCGCCTTCGAGCTTAATTTTCCATTTGATATTCTTCGATTCGCTCCAGGTTACCGGCGGAGTCGCATCGGCGGATATCCCCATCATGTCCGGCCCGCGCCACGTGGGCCAGTTACCGGCGGCAAATGCTGCGGAGGTTAATAAAACTGTGATTAAAACGACGAGGTGCGGGATAAACTTTTTCATCGGTATTCCTTTCCAGTTATTATTATCTGTTTAATGAGACAGCTTATTATACTGCTTCGGCAAGGACAGTGAAAGCACTATTATTGCAATTCTTTGTGAGCGAGATTATCTGATGGCAAACAAAAGCGCGGCAGCGCAAGCTGCCCGAATTGCGACTTAAATTGACTAATCAAGATGAAAAACGCCACACAGCAGCCCGAAGCGCGAGCGCAGGGATAAAAGCGCCGGGTGGCACCTTCAAGCGAAGCTTGTGGGTGTTTTCAGTTGGTTATTCGATATTCCGTGTTGGATATTGGATATTCGCTTTTTCAACTTCTCTTTCCCTTTGAACCTTTCTTATTGCAATTCTTCCAGTTCTTCCCAACGTTTAAAGGTTTCGTTGAGTTCCTTTTGCAGCATTTCAGTTTTTTCAGCAGTTGCGGCGATCTCCGGCTGTGTTTTTTTGTAGAAGTCCGGATTCGCCATTTCCGTATGGAGTTCAGCGAGTTGGCTTTCCAGCCGGTCGATCTTTTCGGGGATCGAATCAAGCTCCTTTTGCAGTTTGTATGTCAGTTTGGGCTTTTGGTTTGGTTTTTTATATCCCTGCGCTTCGGGTTTCTGTTTGGGCTTTTTAATCTGTTGGGGTTCATTGATCTTTGTTTGTCTTAGCCAGTCGTCGTATCCGCCGGCGTATTCTTTTACCTTGCCCATACCTTCCAGGACGAGTGTGCTTGTTACTACGTTGTTGATGAATTCCCGGTCGTGGCTTACCATCAGGACTGTTCCCTTAAAGTCCAGCAGAAGCTCTTCGAGCAGGTCGAGCGTCTCAATATCCAGGTCGTTCGTAGGTTCGTCCAGGATCAGCAGGTTTGCCGGTTTGCTGAATAGTTTTGCCAGCAGCAGCCGGTTTCGCTCTCCGCCGGACAGAGTCGATACGAGGTTTTTTGACTGTTGGGGTGGAAACAAAAAGTCCTGCAAATATCCTATTACATTTCGTTTTCTGCCGTTGAACTCTATGGAGTTGTATCCTTCGCCGACATTTTCCCAGACGGTTTTTTCCTCGTCAAGCTGTTCGTGGAGTTGGTCGAAATAAGCGATCTCAAGGTTCGTTCCGTGCTTGACCTTTCCCTGTGTATTTTTAAGTTTTTTGAGCAGTACGTTTATCAGAGTCGTTTTACCTGACCCGTTTGGGCCGATTATTCCTATTCGGTCCTGACGCAGGATCGTTGTTGAAAATTTTTCTATGATTGGCGGCGAATCGGGGTATGCAAAGCCTATATTTATCGCGTCGATCACTTTCATGCCGCTTTGCTGGACGTCCTGGGTTTCCATTTTTACTTTTTCGGCAAGCTCCCTTCTTTCGCTTCGCAGATTTCGCATATTCTTTAGTGCGGTTACCCTGCCTTCGTTTCGTACTCGGCGGGCCTTTATCCCTTTGCGTATCCAGACCTCTTCTTCGGCGAGTTTTTTGTCGAAGTTCGAATTATGTTTTGCTTCAGCGCCAAGGGCCTGCTGTTTGTGTTTGATAAATGAATCGTAATCGCATGTCCAGCTCGAAAGCGAACCGCGGTCGATGTCGATTATTCGCGTCGACAGGTTCCGCATGAACATCCGGTCGTGAGTTACGAACAGCAGGGTTGGGATATTTCGTTTCAGGAACTCTTCCAGCCAGGCTATCGAGTCGATGTCGAGGTGGTTTGTAGGCTCATCCAGCATGAGAATATCGGGTTCAATAACAAGTGCTCTTGCAAGAAGTGTTCTTCGTTTCAAACCCGCAGAAAGCGTATCGAATTTTGCATCGGCGTCAAGCTTAAGCTGCGAGATGATGGTTTCTGTTTTGGTGTTGACGTGCCAGCTTCCGGCAGCTTCGAGCGAGTGGTGCAGGGTGTCTAGTTTCTTGATGAGTTCTTCGCTGCCGGTTTCTGTCAGTTCTGTGCTTACTCGATGGTATTCTTTGAGCATTTCGGCAGTTTTGCCGTGGCCGCCGACGATGACCTCAAAGACGGTTCCGGGCATTGACTTGGGGACTTCCTGGGTGAGGGTTGTAATCTTCAGGTTCGGTTGTTTTGCGATATAGCCGCCTTGGGGCTGGATTTCGCCGGCGATGACCTTCATGAGGGTCGTTTTTCCGGTTCCGTTACGCCCAAGCAAACAGACACGTTCACCCCGGGCGATCTGCATATCTATATTGTCGAGGATAGGCGGTCCGCCGAATCCTACGGTTATGTCATTTAAACTTATCAAAGCCATTACTAGTCTTCAGTCTATAGTTTTTAGTCTTTAGTTTTTGAATTCGTATATCGAGTTGTTATTCTATTATTTTGCGGTGCTATTGTCAATGGTTACCATTGACAACTGCTTTAAATTGAGTATTATCAGTATATTATGCTTCGATTAACTTCATTAACTTTGCCGATAGGACACTCAGACACGGACCTGGTCGATATGATCCTTAACCGTCTTGAGATACCTTCCGAGTCGCTTGTCGCGTATTATGTTCGACGCAAATCTGTAGATGCGCGCCGGCGCGGGGGTGTGTTCTTTGTCTATACGGTCGATGTTGAGGTCGATACCGCTGCCGGCGATGAAGATGCGATTGTCACCGCGGGTAAGCAGGGCGTTTCGATCGCGCGGTCTTTGGAGTATCGCAGACCCTCTTCGGGCAAGTGTTCAACGCGTCCGGTTATCATCGGCACCGGCCCTTGCGGGCTTTTTGCCGGGCTCATTCTTGCCGAGGCTGGTTTACGTCCGCTGCTGCTCGAAAGAGGCAAGCCGGCAAAGCAGCGCGCCAAAGATGTTGCCGCCTTCTGGAGGGATGGGACGCTGGATGAAAATTCCAATGTTCAGTTTGGCGAAGGGGGAGCCGGGACGTTTTCTGACGGAAAGCTTACGACTCAAATTAAGGATAAGCACAATCGATGCCGCAAAGTACTTGACGAGTTTGTTGCCGCAGGCGCCGCCGAAGAGATACTTTACCTGGCAAAGCCTCATATCGGCACTGATGTGCTTGTAAAGGTTGTTGCAAATCTTCGAACAAAGATAGTTTCGCTTGGCGGCGAGGTTCGCTTTGAAAGCAAGGTTACCGAATTGCTTGTCGAAAACGGTGGAGTTAAGGGGGTGGTACTTACCAGCGGCGAAGAGATCGCCGCCGCCGTTGTGGTAGCCGCTATCGGACACAGCGCACGCGATACTTTCGAGGAACTGCATCGCAAGGGCGTTATGTGCGAGCAAAAGGCATTTTCTATCGGTGCCCGCATCGAACACCCGCAGGGCCTGATCGACAAGGCTCAGTACGGAAAGTATGCAGGTCACCCCGCGATAGGTCATGCCGAATATAAGCTTGTCCATCACTGCGCCGGCGGCAGGGGGGTCTATACGTTTTGCATGTGTCCCGGCGGAAGTGTTATTGGATCGTCCTCGGAGCCTGGTTCGGTGGTGACCAATGGGATGAGTACTTTTTTCAGGAGCGCCGAAAATGCAAATAGTGCATTGCTGGTTGGAGTGGCCCCGGCTGATTTTGGCAGTGATCATCCCCTTGCCGGCATCGAGTTTCAGAGGATTTGGGAACGGGCAGCGTTCAGGCTTGCCGGCAGCTGTTATAATGCCCCTGCCCAGCGGGTGGAAGATTTTCTGCTCGGAAGGCCCAGCACCGGCGCCGGTTCGGTTAAGCCCTCATATTCGCCATCGGTTTGTTACTGCGATATCAGTCATTGTTTGCCGGCCTTTGCAGTCGATGCGATGCGCCAGGCTTTACCGGAGTTTGATAAAAAGATCAGAGGTTTTTCGATGGGGGATGCATTGTTAACGGCACCTGAGACGCGAAGCTCTTCACCGGTGCGTATTACACGCAATAAAATGTACGAAAGTGTCAATACCAGCGGTCTGTACCCGGCAGGCGAAGGGGCCGGATATGCCGGGGGGATAATGTCGGCAGCAGTTGACGGGATAAAAGTTGCAGAATCAATTTTACAAAAGTTTTCCAATATCTCTTGACATCATAGGTGGAACCTGCATAATAGCCTTCAGGGCGAGGTGCCCTTGACGACAATGATGGATTATTCTGTAGATGGATTGTGGGAGTAGTTTAAATGGCTATAACATTCAGGACAATACTGTCCAGCAGCAGCGGAAATTGTATACTAATTCAGACCGAAGAGACAAATCTATTGGTCGATTGCGGTTTCAGGAGTCAGATGGGTTGCAAGACTGCCCTGAAGGAGGTCCTCAGCGATATTTCAAGCATTGACGCTGTTATCGTTACGCATAACCATGGCGACCATATCAACTATTCGGCTTTGAAGGTTTTGGAGAAGAATAATGTGCCTGTCTATGTTTTTGAAGGCAGCACTGATGAGCTCAAATACAAGCATTACAATGGGTATTCTTTTGCTGCGTTGGATTTGCGTTCCTTTTCTGCCGGCAGTTTTGAGATAAATGACCTTACCATCGAGGCGGTCGAGGTACCGCACCATCCGGGGATTTCGACCTTTGCTTTTGTTATTCGTCACAAGAGACCCGATGGCGAGTGCAAGATCTTAGTCGCTGCTGATTTCACGGATGGCGCCGCTCTGACCGAGCATCTTTCAGATGCGGATCTGATCTATATCGAGGCGAACCACTGTCTTGAACTGCTAAGGATATTCCCTAACTTCAACAGTATTTACCACATGAACAACCCGGCAACGGCCAGGCTCCTTGCCGACACACTCGGCAAAAGGAAAACACCTCCGCAGGCTGTCGTGCTCGGTCATCTAAGCAACCAGCGCAATGAGCCCCAAAAGGCAATTGATGAGATAAAGCGAGCCTTCAGGAATAAAGGCCACGAAATAAATTTCCCAATAGAAGTCGCCCCAAAATTCGACCCATCCAAAGAAATAAAAATAGCCTGACCCCGTACCGCCGGCATCTTGCTGGCCATGTTCAGTAAACCGTAGGATGGGTAAAAATGCTTTTATTTTACCCATGCTGATCACTGATCGTAAAATAACTAATCCCCTGCCCACGCAGCTCAATAAAACGATGACGCTTCTCAGTACTTGCCATAAAACCATCTCCTAAATAAAGTTAAAATACTATCGGGCAAAGCCCAAATCAACCACAATAATAAATCGAAAACCTGTCACACCCGTCCCACCTTCGCACTTTCACACCTTCGCACCAACCACGCTCTCTATTAATAGCACGAACATGCACATTTGATTCGAAAATCAAACATTTTTTCGCCCCCAAAAAAACCCAAGTCCTTTACAGGCAAACAATTAAAAAAAATAAAAATTTCCAGAGAAAGCAAGATACTGTCAGCGCATTTCATGCGAAAATCCCCTCCCGGCTTTAATCCGTGCTGTTGGCATCCTGCCGACAGCTTCTGCGGGCTCCGATGCCCGCAGAACGGAGTTGGGCAACATCCCTGCCTGCGGAGGGTGGATCTGCCAAGCTGAGCAAAGAGGCTGTTACGCAATTATTTATAAAAAAACGGGTCAATATTGTTGATTTAAGTGTTAGTTTGATTTATAATGCTTTGAGT
>VRUI01000104.1 GCA_019456225.1 Planctomycetota bacterium
TTGATCGGCGGGCGGGATGTGTATGGTGATAAGTATGAAGATGATGATATTTATTGTGGAGGGTATTCGGCGATGGCTATGTGATCCGCGGATTACGCTGATTACGCGGATTTATTTTTTAGAAAGTTTACGTTTTAGAAATGTGAAAATAAAAGCAAAGGCACAACCCCATAAAAGGCTGTTGATTACAAAACTCAGCAGCACTAGTGCGAATATTTCCTTTTGTAAATAGAGAAATGGCAGACAAACTGGCGAGAGTAGTACAAGTAGTATGTTTTCGGAAATTTCAGATTGTACTTCAGGGCCTTTCATGCCAGTGTAAAATGCCCAATAATATACGCCGAAAGCAATAATTAGATGGCCAATAAAGCCATAGATAACAAGGCTTAAGTATTTATGTTTTTTCTTCATAAATACATATTAAAGAGAAATTATTAAGAGTCAAGATTTATTATGAGCGATATTACGAAATTGAACATGGTATCAGAGTATTGGAAACACTCCGATGCCGGTTTGCGCGATGAGCTTGACCGTATGGCTCTGGGGTTTGCGTTCTATACCGGTAATCAATGGTCTGCTGCTGATATTGCCAAACTTGACTCCGAGAAACGGCCGCATCTTACTATCAATATGATTTTGCCAATCATTAACCTGCTCAGCGGTATTCAGAGACAGGGACGGCAGGATATTACTGTTGTTGCCCGTAAAGGCGGTTTGAAGAAGCTTGCCGCTGTGTTTACTGAAATTATGCGGCATTGCCTTGATGTAACTGATGCCGACTATGAGATCGCTGACTGTTTTCTTGACGGTGTCATCGGAAATAAAGGCTGGCTGGGACTTGGCGTAAATTATGATAATGACCCTATTTATGGGGATATTGAAGTTTCCAAGGTATCGCCTTTTGATATGAGAGAAGACCCGGATGCTAAAGAGTATGATCTGAATCGGACGGGTAAGTTTGTTATTCGTGATACCTGGATGGATAAAGATTCAATTATTCTTAACTATCCGGCTAAGCGTCAAGATATTTTAGACGGCGGTCTTGATATTGACCCTGCCTCTGGTGATATAGTTGGTGACTCTGAAAAGGATATTTACCGCTGGCGTTTACGTGAATGCTGGTGGAAACAGCATGAAAAACGTACGATACTCATCAATGCTGTTAACGGTGAGATTAAAACCGTCGGCGGTGACAATCAGGATTTAGCTCTTGCAATTAACGAAAAAAGCAAGGTCTGGTTCATGAAAGATTGGGTTGTTCCTGTACTGCATAAGACCGTCACTGCTGGCAATATTGTTCTGGAGGATATTACTGATCCTTACAACGGTGTCACGAATTTTCCGTATTACCGCTTCTGCCCGTTTTGGGTGGATGGGTATGTTATGGGTGTATCTCAAAACCTTATTGGGCCGCAGCAGGAAGTCAATAAAAGACGCTCGCAGGCTTTGCATAACCTCAACCAGACGGCGAACAGCGGCTTTATAGTTAAAAAGGTACTGAACAACTATGACAGGCATTTAGCCAAGCATGGGGCCACCCCTGGCGTTGTTCTGGATGAATCAAAGGCTGGTGGGAGTATTGAGCGTATTGAGCCTGCACCGCTATCTGAGGGGCATATAACGGCTGCTCAAATGAGTGGTGATGATATGAAGGAAATCTCCGGTGCGAATCCTGACCTTATGGGACAGGCCATCCGGAATGAAAACGAGTCTGGCCGGGCTATCGAGCTTAGACAACAGCAGGGAATGAAAGTGGTCGAGGTTATGTTTGATAATTTCAGCCGTACGCAAAAGCTTATCACGCTGGGCCTTGTCGATATGGTGCGTCATACTGACGTTTACAGCGATGAAGAGATTCGCAATATCATATCTGAAAAGAATATGTCAGTTGATCTGAGCCTTTTAAAAAGCCGCAAGGTCGGCAAGTATGGTATTAAGATAGAATCGTCTTCGAGTTCTCCGATTGCCCGGTTTGCTAACTTCAATAATCTCATGGAGATCGTCAAGACGTTCCCGAATCAGATACCGCCGGATGTGGTCATTGAAAACAGTGATTTGGCGAATAAAGAAAATATTATTGATAGAATAGTCCCTCTCGGGACAGCAATTAGCGATAAGCAATCAGCGGTCAGCGAAAAGACTAAAAGCTTTGCCACAGAGGACACGGAGAACACAGAGAAAAAATAAAAGAATTTATCCGCGGATTTATTTTTTGGGCATTGGTTCCCAGAAAACTATCAGAAATGTAGCAAGAGGACCGAGAAGCAATGAGAGCAAAAACCAGTTTAGGCCGCTTCGATTTTTTGATTGGGCAAGACCGGCATTTATTAAAGCCAGAGTGCCCCAGCCTACTGCTGGTGTTGAATCTACATTAACGTTGGCGAGCATGTGAAAGCCTTTCAATTGAATAACCTTTATTCATATAGACGCGAATATATGAGAAACGTTACAGAAAATACAGAAAAAATTTGGTTTTGACAGGATTTACAGGATTAACAAGGATTTTTAAACAAAAACGCGACGGCGTTTACCCCTACTGCCGGGTATGGGCAGGTATCGGATACTTGATCCTTAATTCAAGGGAGTAATAATTATGAGTGACGAAGTAACGGAAGCAGCAGCAGAACAGAAAACCGACGAAGTTAAGACTTACAGCGAAGAGCAATTTAAAGGATTGCTTGCTGATAAGCAGTCGGAAGTTAAGAAGCGTCAATCTATCGAAACCGAGCTTGCCGATCTTAAAGCGAAGCAAACTCAAACCCCTCCCGCGGGGAGTGAAGCGGGTGATAGTGAAGACGCTCCTATGACAGTCAGCCAGTTTAAGAAGATGCTGGCCGAAGAGAGACAGACCGATTCAGATGCACGTTTTGCATTGCTTGAAAAGGAAACGATCTCGGAGGTAAAACAGAAGTATACAGCTGAAACTCAAGGCGAAGGACTGGATTTCGATTCGGTTATCGCAGCGGGTGAAGCTAATCTTTCTGAAGGTGACAAACTGGCGATTCGACAGTCAAAGAATCCGGCTGCCGAAAAGTATCGGCGGTGTGTTTTTAATACTCCCGATCTTTCGGAAAAAGCCGAAGCGGTTCGGACTGCAAAGCTGCTTGAAAACATTAAACTAAACGGCCGTGTTCCCGGAACCGGCGGCAATGCTCAAACTGCAAACGCTAAAGATATTAGCAGTATGAGCGCTGAAGAGCTTGATAAGCTTGCCGACGAATTGGAATAGGCCACAACTAGAGGTATTTAATTATGGCAAACACAGTATTTGTAAGAGGCGGCGCTCATTCTGCTTCCGTAGAGGAAGTCTGGGGCGAAAAGACATATAGGCAAGCTGAAAAGGACGCGTTTTTTAATGATGGGCGGTTTGTTGGCACTGACAGTAACAGCATCATCCAGGTCAATGCAGATTTGACCAAGAACAAAGGCGATCAGATTCATACGCCTTTGCGCGCACGGCTTATTGATGATGGTAAAATTAACGATGCTGCGATTGAAGGCTCTGAAGTTGCGCTGACTTTCCACAACTGCGATACGACTATCCATAAGCGTAAGCAGGCTGTTCGGATCGACGGTGAAATGACGGAGCGACGCACGAAGATTAAACTTCGCGGCGAAGCAAAAGAAGCTCTTGGTGCGTGGCACGCTGAATCGCGTGATACCGATATTGTTCTCGGTCTTTCCGGTCTGGCTAATGCGGTAGGTACTATCGCTGCTGCTTTGCCGACTTCTGCCCGTAGATTTATCGGCGGTCAAAAGACTGACAGTACCGGTCTTGCTTCTGTGGCGACTGATGCCTTGATCGATGATACCGCAGGTATCCATCTGTTCGGCACTTCTGTTCTTTCGCATCTGAAGCGAATGGCGCAGGTTGACGGCGGTGCTTCGTACGGTAAGATTCGTCCGATCATCATCAAGGGCAAGAAGCATTATGTTTTCTTTGCTTCTCCCTGGCAGATCAAGGCTCTTCGGTTTGAGGATAAGTGGATCAATGCCCAGAAGGACGCTAATGTCCGCGGGCATGAGAATCCTATCTTCTCTGGTGCAGCCGGAATGTGGGACGGTGTTATCGTCCATGAGTACGAAAAGATTCAGACTCGTACTGGCGCCGGTGGTGCTACTGCTCCGGAGATTTTTGAGGCTGCCGATCCGGTTGCTTCTGGTCTTACCGTTGCCCGTGGTTTGTTCTGCGGCGCACAGGCGGGTATTCTTGCATACGGTCGTAAGATCGGTTGGAAAGAAAAGATGTTTGAGTACGAAAGCCAGTTTGGCGTTGAAGTCTCTAGTGTTTACGGCTTCACGAAAGCAAAATTCAATAGTCAGGATTTTGCGGTAATAGCGTGTGATACGAGGGTTGATCTGGATTCGTAACAAGTGCGAAAGTTAAAGGTTAAATGTGGTGGTACGGATGGCTCTGCTGTCCGTGCTGCCTAAAGGAGTTTTATTATGGCCGAAGTATATCCATCTGACAGCGATTTGCTTGATCTTCTGAGTGAAGCGGAAACTGGGGTTGAGTATATCCCTACGGGTACTGCTCCGTATTATCTGCAGTTTCGCAAACTGCTTTATCGTTTGCTGCTTGCTACGAGACGGGCTAACGATCTGCGTCTGTATGATGAGGGCGGTCTGACTTTTGGAGTTAAACCCGGTAAGTTCTGGGCGGGTAAAACTCTTGTCGAATATGCCGGTTCTTCCGGTAACGTGCTTGCCGATGATAAGGCGAATATTTTTGTCTATATCGACAATGCCGGGGTGTTGCATTTTACTGATTATGCTATGTTCCCCGATCATTTTTCCCCGCATGTTCGCCTTGCGGAGATTACAACAGCCGATGGCGACATAACTTCTTTTGTCGACTGCCGTGATCAGCACAGTTTAGCAATGCCGACGGTTACGACTCGTGTCGTCGAGGCGCATACGGAAAATGATCAGTTATCGCATAGCGAATCCGGAAGCGTTCATACTAATCTTGGTGCTTCTGGTGCTGTTACGATCTTTATGCCGTCCTTTGTTGCTGCCGGTACTGAATATACAATTTCTGTCCAGACTGCGCAGCAGTTAAATATTGACCCGGTTGCGGGTTCGATTATTGACGACAGTGGAGCAGGCGCGAGCAAGTACAAATACTGCAGTACGGTCGGCGCTTTTATGACTGTCGTTTCTGACGGAAACGGCGATTGGATCGTAACCGGTAAATCCGGGACCTGGGTTGAGGAGGCTTAATTATGACTAAACAAGAGGCTCTACAATTATTTGCAAGTCATGTCGACGTTTCAGGTTTGATGGACGATTTCCCGGCCGTTGATTTCGTTGTTACGGAACTTGATGACGGTCAGCAGGAAATCATCATCCGGTTGCAAGGCGCAGATCCTGATTTTAGACCGGTTTCGGATTTGGCTGTAATTAACGCCATGACAAGAGCAAGTTTGCCCGATGGCATGGTTAGGAACGATATTGTTTTGCGCAATCACAAACGCAGGATGAGAAACGCCCGGAAACGGCGTAGAGATTTAGCTTTGCTCAAACGCATTAAAACTTTGATTGAGCCAGCGGGTGTTTCGCTTAGAAAAATAGTTGATGTTATAAAAGAAAATATTCCTACTCGGGAGGAAAGTCCATGAGTTTAGCAACTGATACTGATAAGTGCATGTTTTTTGTAGGTGGTAATAAAGCCAAGAGCCAAAACCCGACTGGGCAGAGTTTGTCGGGCGGTTGTACTAAAGCGTGGTGGGATGCCGCTGTTGCTGCCGATGATGCTGAAACGGCAATGGGTAAGTTGATGGGAGAGAATGGTGAACATATCGCCTCAGCAGCGGTGACTCATGCTGAAGTAACTTCTGGGGAGTTTTCCGGTAAAACTCAGTTAAATGCGAGTGGTTACTTTAACGGCTCCGAGGCAGGGATATTGCTTTACCATCCAAATACGCAGTATCCTTTTTCCAGCGGTTCGGGTATATATAAAATTCTCTTTGCAGATGATGACTATGTCATAATCGATTTAAATTTCCAGCCGGCATATACAACCAATGACGGCGATGTTGTTGTAGTGGGTGGTGCGTGGGATGATATTGAAACATTGATGGCATCTTATATCGATGCTGATTATTTTACGCAAGAAGTATGGGTTAATAAGGATTTTACAAAAACCTCTGCTGTGAGTACGGCAAGTTGGGGCAATGGACATAAGTTAAAAAATACTTGGTTGAAGCTTCGAGGTTTCGAGCGAACTCCGTGGGACATGCATCCAGGCGGTGCGTATTATCAATCGGCTTTTGGAAAACTTGTTTCCGGTTTAATTTCAACTGCCGCTGTTGACTTTGATTTTCAGCAAAATGATTGTCACGGTCTTGTTGTCGATGGCAGTTATAATCTACTGTTTGAGTGCTTTAACTGGGGCAATGTATTCTATGACAATACTGCCGACAAAGCAGGCGTATATCGGCAGAACAATCCGGAGAATATCATATTCAATCATTGCTCTGCTACCGGCGGTCGAAACGGTTTTTACGGTAATGGCAGAGGTGTTTTCTTTACAGACTGTTATGCTGATCTAACCGGATACACTCCAACAACGACGGCTTATGGTTTTAAAACACTCAGTGG
>VRUI01000105.1 GCA_019456225.1 Planctomycetota bacterium
TGGAGATATATCTGTATGCGCCAGTATCTCGTTAATAACTACAGCACCTATTTCAGGAATAATGCCTGTGTCATCTACGCCCGGAGAACCGCCTGCCGCTGCGCTTGGCCGCCAGCCGGCTTTTTCGTCCCAGAGGGTCAGATCGGCTGCTCCGGCATCCCTTATGGTCAGCGAAAAACCGCCGCCATCAGTAATATCATACCAGCCGTCTTTGTAGTCGAACTCTAGAATGGTACTACCGGTTGCGTCTTCAAGCTTGATTTTCTCCCCAGAGTTACTGAAACTGCCATTGTAGCTTACAGGTGCAACAAAAATCCCGTTTGTATCATAAACCGAGCTAAAAGCATTCGGATTCTTTGCGATGATCAAATATTCGCCCGCACCAAGCGGTGTTAGGCCAGTTGTACTTGTTGTAATTGTTGCCTCCAGACTCAAGTCAAAACTGATATCTGAGCTATTATCAGTAACCTGATGCACTTCTACTCCCAGTATATTGAGACCCTCATTTAGAATGGACGGATTAATGTCTGTAATTGTTATAGTTTCGTTGTCTGTAGAGCCACCTGTTGCCAGGGTATCATAATCAATTGTACCTTCCGGCATATCCACCCGCTTAACCTCCTGATTGTTAATGTAAACCACCACACCATCGTCAAATACAAGATCGAGAGACAGATTGATGATATTGGAAACATCTGAAGCGGTAAATACATGGCGGAAATAGGCTGATCTCCTGCCGTCTACTTTTGGCCCGATGTTGGTTTCCTCGTCTCCATCGCCAAAACCAAGCTGTCCCAGGCCGGAACCCCATGAACTATCGTTAAAGCCCAACTCCCGCCAGACAGTGCCCTGGTCGCTACCGTCGTAGAGGTATTTCCAATTAGAACCCTTTGTTACGAGTTTTGTCACAGTTGTTGTTGTAGATGTTGGGAAGCAGTATTCAATCCCGTCAACAAACTTAACGCCTTCAATATCCAGTGTTTGGCTGCCAATGTTTTTAAGCTCAATGTACTCAAAATCTTCGTCTTCAAAAGCGGTCACACCCTCGGGCTTTTTAGGGTGATACATAATCTCGCTAACACGCAAATACCGCTGCGTATCGCTCGGATCAGGAGGATAAGAAAATGAATCGATCAAAGCGTCATCAGCCGCCAGCAGATCAACCGTCTCACCCCAGCTCGACAAGTGTCCGTCATAGCCGCCCACAACAAAATTAGTCTCACCGCCAGTAGGACTTACCTTTCGCATCCTGAACGCCTTAAGGTTCGGCGTAACATACAAATTGCCCCCAGCAGGAATCACGGTACCTGCCTTAAATGTAAACTCCACGCCCCCTGTCAACTTCCAACCCGTAATATCAACCGCATAAGCGTTGTTATTCTCAAGTTCAATGTACTCGCAATCCTGGAAGTCCATCTCAGGGTCATCGACAATCCCAACACCGGGATTATAATCAAAATCGCCAAAACTGATCTGCGGATTGCCAACCTGCGCAGCCGGGAACAACCCTGTCCCGCCAGGGCCGTGGGCAATATAGAAATGATCACGTTTCTCAGCAACGTAGTCTTCTTTGATCATGTCCATTTCAGCCTCGAAACTCCTGAACCCGCCAAAAACAACGCCCCATTTACTCTTGTCAGCATCAACCTCAGTACCGATCTTCGCGATCATCTGGTCGATATAATTCTCGATCTTCAACTCAGCAGCTGGCGTATCCGGAGCCTGAAACTGCTCATCAAAAACAGTTCGCAACCGTCGTAAATACATCTGCCTGATCGTCGCGTTATCGAGCATCGCCTCATCAAGCCTGTTCCACTCACCGTAGGCACTTGGATGCTCACTCTCACCATAAAAAGGATGCGACATCGAAGAATGCGAACCTGACAAACTATCATTCATCCATGTAAGGTAACCCCACGCCAGGTCCTGATCCCATGGCAGAATGTACCATTCGCCGCTGCCTTCACTGTCGCGATACATATAGTAATTCTTCTCAAACCTGTCCCAGCACTGATGAATCATATTGACGCACATAAAGTTAATGACTTCCGGGACATTGATATTATCAAAGAGATATTGACCGCGGTTTGTAGGGGTTAATATGCCGTCAACAAAGTCCTGCATATCCGAGTTATCTTCCCACGTCCGAGTCTTCTTTTCGACCCCGTCAAGAGCATTGGGGTTGGCCCCGGGATACCACTCAGGACGATCTCGTGAGTCCGTCAGATAATTGAATATCTTATAAAGCGCCCCTGTCTTAGCCAAACCGTTTCGTTTCAAATACTGCTCATCAACCTGCTCAACAAAATTAACCACGCTATGAAACTCGCCGTTCCGATAGCTTAACCACATATCAGAAGCACAATAAGGACCGCCCGCATCACGATACGCCGCCATCGAAAGATGATTGCGAATGAAGCCTTTATCCACGCTAAGAGCATTGACATTGATCTCGTTGAGGCCGTCAATATCAGCCGAATAATAAAAACGGTTTTCATTATTAAACTCAAACTTCATGCTCTGCTTAGGGAACCTGGATGAAATAGACGATGCACCGCGAATCCTGGTCTGGACATTATCATAAAAACGCCCCTTATAAAACACTGAAGTCGAAGCATACTCTTTGGTATAATGACCTGATGGGCCATAAGTATACCAGGCAGGATCCTCAACAAACCACCGAAACATATCCATTTGAGTGGCAACCGAGTCGCTGTCAATAACTGTCCCGAAATACTTCTCAGAATACTGTTCAGACTTATACGCAGGCAGTCTTGAATTATTCGCCGCCACATCCGATGCCGTAATATAATATCTGACCATCTCGTTGCTCGATGATGCAGCCGATGGTATTGAACCTGTATAAATATTGTCACCAGCCACTGCATCGTCGCCGCTGCCGTCATCAACCATCGTGACCATTTGTTCAGAACGGTACATAGACCTGTAATAAAGGCGAACATTTGTTGAATTAACATCAAATTCGGTTTTAGCAACCTCTGCCGTTACCACAATATCATCCGAATCTGCTGGCAGTTCCGGGCTGTGACTTACATTTGTAATCCTTGGCCCAACCACTGCATCTGCCGTTCCATTTTGCGAACGCGGTGTCGAAGTCAAAAAATATCCCTCATCCGAACTGTCCCCCTGCTGAGAAACGCCATAGCTGACATCCCTGTACTGACTCGGATAATTATCAAATTCCTGCAAAACCGTCGCGCCCTCACCCAGCGTAATTGCCAGATATTCACCACCAGCCGAAAGTGAAAAATTCGTATGCAATTCGCCAGCCGGATCGGACCGATCCCTCCCCGACGCGAAAACAACAAGATACTCACCGGCACCAATGCTCATCTCAGGAAAAAGCCACTTATCAGCATTGCCTTTATCATCCGTAAGCGCCCACCCCGACAGATCAACCGACTCATTCAGAGGATTATATATCTCGATCCAGTCAGATGACTCATCGTCTTCATCAAGCAAAAGTGTGCGGTTCGATGCGCAAAATTCTGAAATAATCGGCGTCGAAACATCCATCATCCATCTCTTGGCGATAACCGCAAAGTCACCGACCCCAACTCCCCCAACACCATCAAAGTCCGCACAGTCATCCCGCCCCAGACAACCCGAAGGATCAAGCCATTGCCCCGCAAAAATAAACATATCTTCAAGATTAATTTTCAAGTCGCGATTAAGATCACCCTCAAAAAAAAAGTCAGCATCTGCCAAACATGCCACATTAGCAGAAAGAAAGATCACCAAAAACATCATTGCAGAAAACCACATTTTTCTTGATTTCATCACTAACCTATCCCTTTACGATCAAATTTTCAATGTATATATTATGCTTACTCTAACCAAGTATCCTTAACTGAGATTTCCCATATAACCTTATATATTTCAGCTACGCCGCTAAGCCTCTTTTCCAATAGAATACCAGATTGACCTCAAAAAGTCAAGCTTTCCAGCTTCATTTTGAGGCTTTTGAGGAGATTATTGCAGAGGGGCTTGAGCGCTTCGATATGCGGATGTGCGGTTACTGCATTATGGGCAACCAGGCCAGCCTGGAATAATAGGCGAAATCTAGTTTTTTCTAAGTCGAAAAGTCCAAACAATCCTTTAAAGCACAATTCAATTGTTAAGGTATTACTGGCACCTTGTGTTATGGCCGAAAGAAGACGGTGATCTTTCACAGTATATGCGGTGGATGACACAAACGCATTTACAGCGATGGCATGCAGCTCACGGCACTGTCGGCATTGGCCATCTCTATCAGGGAAGGTACAAAAGTTTTCCTGTTCAATCGAATGCTTACTATCTAACGCTGATGCGTTATGTCGAATGCAATCCGCTGCGGGCGGGACTTGTCAAGAAAGCAGGGGATTGGCCATGGAGCAGCCTGGCCATACGCACAGGAAAGGCCGACAAACCGATCACTTTATGCGATAGTCCTGTGCAACTGCCGAAGCAGTGGCACCGAATGGTGAATAATCTTTCGGCTATGGATGAGACTATTGCGGCTAAAATAGAAAAATCAATTGAAAGGGGCAGCCCGCTTGGCGATGATGTGTGGATTGTGAAGGCGGGGGGGGAATTAGGCCTGGAATCAACAATAAGGCCAAGAGGCAGACCCAGAAAGTATTAGTCAAACAGGCCAAATTACCTATTTTGCCGGAAAAAGTACCGGACCCCTTAATTCGCAAGGTGATTCTAATTACAGGACTTGAGCCAGTGAAGGGCAAGTATTTGCAGGTCCCCCATGTCGACGGTGGCGTTGTGGTTGACATCGCCAGGGAGGTTCGCACCGCTCTTGTTCCAGTCGTTAGCCAACAGTACAAAATCATCCATATTAAGAGAACCCGTACCGTCAAGATTCGCAGCAGTGCACTCGCAGGCATCACCCATTCCATCGGAGTTCCAGTCATCCTGGGCTTGATTAGGTGTGTCGGGGCAATTGTCCGATTCATCCGGGACGCCATCTCCATCGACATCCGATTGTGTCGAACCATCGATCTCTTTTGTAACGGTAAACTGATCGAGCCATACATCCTCGTTGTTAAAATCTGTGCGGGCAACGAACTTGATATTAAAGTCGGGTATGAAGTAACGGCTGTCGGTAATGGTATGCTTGTAATTGAGCCAGGTACTGTCCTGATCCCATAGAAATTCCATATCCGCGATCAGGTCATAGCCTGTTCCGTTATAGTAATATAGTGAGCAATCTCCCCCGGTTTCGAGATTCTTTTTACGCATCCAGAAGTCAACGGTGATCTCGGTCGCATCGCTGGCATCCATTGAGTTAGAAATAAAATCACCGGACGAGTTGGTTCCCTCAGCGTGTGCCGAGGCAACTCCATTGTATTCCTGACGCTGACTTTGCTTCCAGTTATGCGGATAAGAATCGAAACCATCATCCCAGTCAGACCCTTCGTTATCGAAATCCGCGATCAAAAGTATAGTTCCGGAACCACCTGGCGGGGGCGGAGGCGGTGTAGTGCTTCCGATCTGCGAAGCGACATTCTCGATACGAACGATAAACCATGAACGCAACTGATCGAATCGTTCGGAGATGTCAGACATAGAATTGCCAATCTGGTTGTTAGTGTCTGCCACCAAAGCATCGGTAAGTATCGGCTCGATGGAATCTATGAACTCCAGAATTTCGGCGGTTGACAGAGGACCGTTGATCAATTCATCTATGATATCATTGTACTGTACCTTTAAGGTTGGATTATCGAAAATCACTGTCTGAATGCTGGTCTTGCCCCGGCTGGCAGTATAGATGTTGTAATCCGTTCTGGTGATCGTCGAATCCATATCCCAGGGGAACCACATTCGCTTGCGGGTTTCTGCCGGATTGTTTGTATCGAAATCAATGAAAACCGTGTTGTTGAAATGAGTGAACAGCGAATCGTCGTGACAGATGATAGCATTGACAGCACCCAACGCCAGTAGAGATCGAACGTCCATCCACTCGTTAATACTATTGACCAGCGAGCTTCCGGTGGGAGTAGGGCATATTCCACCCGGAGGATAAAGTGGGTCATTTGTTTTTTGATACGCGAATGGAACGTAACACAAAGCCTGTACCGCCGGACTTGCAGAATCTAACTCATCTCCTACTTTGAGAGTAAACTGGCCTTCCGAGGAATACTTGTACATCCATGTCTCGTGCCAGACATACAGACCGCGATTGATCATAAATGGTTTGTCATACTGCTCATTGTTGACATATACGCCTCGGTACTCGCCATTTACATACAGTTTAACCCAGTTGGCGTACCAGGCGGACCACGGATAGTCGTAGCCCTCCGGACCGGATGCCATGCGGTGGAGGTTTCCGGCGATTCCCTCTGAAATAACATCCTGATCATCACCATTTTCCAGAGAGAGTTTCTTGAGACCGTGCCAGTCAGGTGCGGCATCCGGATGGCCGGGGCAATCTGGGTCCAGCGGATCGGTCGGATCGCAGTAGTAATCGTTAATATCGACTTTCAGACTGATCTTGAACGGATCTGCCTCGCTTGGAAGTGCATCGCATGACTTGCGACGAACATTAACATAGATGGGAGTCTCGCCATC
>VRUI01000106.1 GCA_019456225.1 Planctomycetota bacterium
TACTGCGACGATCATGCGACGACGACGAGCGGGCCCTTGTGGCCCCGAGGCGGTGGCGTTGTAACGCTGACGATGCGAATAGGCTATATCGCGCTACCACGCGTGGAAAGACTAGCGAGCATCGCGAGCGGTGGGGAGCTCGGCGACTTGTTCGCCGGGCGTCTCGGATGGGGCTAGCGAGCCACGAGCGACCAAGCCCGCCAGGGCTGGACGCGACTGCGAGCGGTGCGCGTGGTGGGTGATGCTGGGCAAGCACAAACAGTGATTGCGAACAGAACTACAAACTAAATGAATATCCAATTCAATAGTTATTTTTTCATCACCAATAATTCTCCGTTTATAACAGCAAGAACAGCTATATTAAGAAAAAAGTACCGGATCCCTTAAATTTACCCTTTTTGAAACGGCACTCCGGACTTTAGGTTCACTCACTTCCCGAATAACTCAATACTCCCAGTGGGCGTTATCCGCATCTTCCTCCATTTCTTCACACTCACGCTCGCTTTAGTTGCCTGAGCTTCTGCAATCTTAATGTCGCCGGCAATCACTCCCAAGTCTTCGCTTGGGGCAACAAGGATCTTGTACTTACCCTCACCAACATACATAGTCACCGCGCCCTCTCCTGTAATCTGCACTGATGACACTATCGTTTTATCTTTTGCCCTCAAAAGGCAGACATAAAGCGGCTCTTTGTCTCCAAGGTCTTTTTTCGAATATGAGACCTTTATGACGCCAGTACCGATGCCCGCCAGTTCAAAATTCCGTTTCTCGTCCGATTTACCCATTTTAAATGGCTCATCGTACGCGCGAACAACCGGCCGGGAACCTCGAACCTGCTTTATGTCTTTGCCCATTACCTGGGCCTTTATTGAAAGACGGTATTTACCCGGGATCAACTTTACGGAATATTCGCCTTGTTCGTTGCATTGCGCACTGAACGACCTTGGATAACCTCTGAATCTCAGCTTGGCAAATGATGCCGGGGCATTCTTCTTGCCAACGACCATCTTCCCGGACAGGGTGGGATACGGCTGAATAGCAATCTGGATCGGCGCGTCAGGCTGCTTGGAAGGAATAGCAAATACTTTGGGAAAATAATCGCCATGCTGAACAAGCAGGCTGGCTTGCATGTCCTCGACAACCGTCACCTTGAATTCACCCGTTTCACCGGTTTTAATCGGCATTCCAGCTCCGCTGACGCGAGCATTCGCCACTGGCTCCTTCGATATCTTGTCCACAACTATACCGCGGAGGTCGTATTGTTTCGCGGGCATGATGGTTATAGAGTTTTCAACAGGCCCCTTCTGGCTTTTAGGGATTACGATCACATTACCGCCCGTTATCTTATATTTTTTCCGCCCTCGCTCTGAGAGCGAAATGACATATCTGCCTGACTTGAGATCATAATAGTAGAGCCCGCCATCCGGCCTTATCTCTTTTCTATGGCTGCTCCCGGCCCCTTTGATTTCCAGGGTATGCTCAGCCTCTTCCGAAAGTTTATCATGTCTGAACTGCTCCTGCGAATAACTCGGATCCCATTTAACCATTGCTTTCACCGACAGCCGAAGGGTCTTGACCTTGACTATCAACGGATTCTCCATGGTTGTTTCGGCTAACCTTTTAGAAGTAATGCTCGTCTTGCCATAGTATCTGTCTCCACCGTCACGCCCAGAACGGATCTTCAATTCGTGAGTACCTTCCCCGCCTTCAACTATGTTCAAAACCGCAATCCCGTTGGGATCTGTCTTTACCCGTTGCTGCCTTCCCCAACTTGGTGAGTCCTTTCCGGTCCCAAGAGAAATATCATCTATTACTTTAACGGCTATATCCGGGACAGGCTTGCCCGCCTCATCCACCAACTTGACATACCTCCGCCCCTTTTCCGTTGTACGCAGATTGACCTGGACGACCGGATTTCCCTCGGCCCTGAATTCTGCATATCCTGAGTAAAAGGGTGTCTTCTCTAATGAAAGACCGCTCTCATTATACGGCAGAATGAAGAACTTTTTACCCTTTGGAACATCCAAATCTAAACTGAATGTCCCGTCTCTTTTTACTTTCATATTTCGATAGATTCTATCCGAAAAGGTGGCGCCCAAGTGCTCTTTGTCTGTCGCTACAAGGGAAAGAGACCCACGGTAACTCTCCTTTGGTACTTTACCGTCAACCGTAACAGCACCTCGCAGATGAATTTTTTCAGCCAACGCAAAAGATGCTGCACCGACAACAAAAATAATTACCACCCCTAATCGAACTACACCATTCCAATATCTCATAAAATTAATCCCATTCATATTTTACATCCCTTAAATCATGACTTCCTGTTGCTCGTTCCAACGTTACTTTTCCTTGCACATCATTAGTCCTGCCGGTTTCAGCTGACTCGTTCTGCGCCGATGTGTAAATCTCGAATGAAGTTCTGTGTTGTGAACCGACATTTACGACGGTACCACTGCTCCAGTCACCAGCCCATATGCCGCGATTGTTGTATGTGGCCCCGACGCTTGATCCGGTTCCCGAAGCTTGAATACTACCTATCTCTGAACCGGCGGTACTGCTATCCCAGTCGTACTTCCTATCGTACCAAGCGACCCGTGCCAATGACGACTGAGCTCCATAAGCACTAAACGAGTTAACAGCCTCCGCGGCACCTATTGCCGTAGCCAGCGAGCCAGCCGCGTAAAGGCCCCACGCTACCCAGCCCACAGGCGTTGCCGACGCTATGCACAAGGTAGCTATTCCGACAGTGATACCAATCACCGACAAGGCGATCCCCGAAAAGGACCCACCACCTGCTACCCCATCTCCAAGATCAAAACTCCACTTAGCATCGGGCAAGACTGTCGGCAACAGGTTCCCAGTTGTCGTGCTTGTATCGTAATATTCACCGAAAAAGGTGCTGTCGGACAATGGATACGAGATGAAGACATGCGTTGATATACCGGCCCCAAGGGCCTTTGCTACATATTCTTCTTCATCGTCAGAAACGAGATCTACATCATCAAACAGGCGACTCTCAACCGTCAAACCGTCTGCATCCAAGTCCTCGGTCATTCCCGCAATGGCTATGTCATCTCCTGCGCCTTCATCGTCAAAACCTCTAGGCCCCCCTGTCGTCTCGCTGGTATCGCCATAGTGGTAATGACGCTCATTAAAAGCTGCGTACTTCTCGTCACCACCAGCGGTGAAAGTCCCTGACGTTCCAAATGTGGCGGGATGGTTACTAAATCCTGAACAGGCATAGTTATTGTCGTCAGATGCAATGTGCTCATAGTAGCCCTTTCCGCGAGCCCATGCAAAGGCTGCTGAAAAGTTCTTATCAACTCCTATTTCAATGACCGGCCATTGTTTGTCGACGAATTTGACTCCAGTAACGTCATCAAGCTTAGTTGATACGATCATGGCATAGTTTGTCTCCTCGCCTCCGTCAAGCAGAACTTTACCAGCACATATCATGCTCAGTATCACTTGCTCAGTCAAACCGGACATGCTAGTCATTTCAGCATCAACCAGAGGGGATGCATTGGTAACAACCTTGTAGCTGTTACTCGTTCCATTATTCGAGCTCGTATCTGTCCAAGCTGGTGCGAACTTATCTTTATCAAGGTCATTGTCCATCGTCATGTCAAGGTACATCTCTAAAGACTCTGACCAATAGCGGGCTCGCCACGTAAAAATACTACTACCGCTTGTGTCAATAGAGAAATTCTCGGTCCCTATACCCTGGATCTCGAATCCCAAAGGAACCCTCCCGGTCGCTTTGGCAAACAGGAATTCTGGATACTCGTTAATATGCGTCTTGGCCACATAAACGTCGATGCTTTTGCTCACTGCACCGTCCAATTGCTCCGCAGTAAAGGTGTAAAATCCCTTAGTCGTAGCATAGAAAGTTACATCGGCGCCCGTCTTTTCTCGGGGATCATCCAGATCATTTCCTTCGAAATTACCTCCGCTCGGCCCAGACACTGTCCATGTAGGGTCACCGGATGAAAAAGACTGTGTTGTCATCGCGGAATCCGAATACGCGGATAGGTCTATTGCCGCTACTGTTTCGTGGGTCGATTCCCAAATGCCCCAACTTTCCGGAGGAACGAAATGCATCCCTGCCAGAAGCGTATTCGGGTTGCTGCTTGTTCCATCCCCCTCTGTAGTCGCATCTGTCTCAGTTGCAACGTTGTTAGAGGCCTTTAGCGCTACTTCAACAACGGTCACCTTGACTTCATCAGTGAAGACTGATCCACCCAGGTAATCATAACTGAGTTCAAGATCAACTTCACCTGCTGAACGGCCTTCTACATAGACAGTTATTGGTAGGGTTACGGTTGTCAAATCCCACACTAAACTGGTCAGTTCTGTAGATTTGGACTTGTCAGCATAGAATTTGAGTCTGTCAGTAACAGTGGGCGTTAGTTTAAGCGTACATCCGGTGTACGCAGCCCCACTGGGAGAGCCATTCAGAGTAACTGCCACAAGATCGGGATCACAGTCGTCGTCATCTTCTACGCCATTAGTGTCGACAAGATCGATAGTTCCATCAGAGTCACTATCATTGTTGTTTACGACTATGAAACCACCTGGATCCGTCTCATGCGGCTCATTAGTTGGCGGGGATCCGATTTCTTCAGCAAGGTCTGGCCATGCTATGTTTACACCTAAAGCCGTAACGTGCACAACGCATGTGTCATCCACGTAATTGCCTAACTGATTCCCTGCGCTATCGAGCAGGCGGCTTCTAATTTTTACTGTTTTATCGCCAAGAGTGCTATAAGTGTGACT
The DNA here is from genome assembly GCA_019456225.1 of Planctomycetota bacterium. Classification (GTDB taxonomy): domain Bacteria; phylum Planctomycetota; class Phycisphaerae; order Sedimentisphaerales; family Anaerohalosphaeraceae; genus VRUI01. The sequence continues at coordinate 4,777 of VRUI01000106.1, forward strand.
AAGATTAGGAATTGTCGAAGGGTACGTTAGGTATTTATCATTTGGATCATACACAACAGGCACTGCCGTTTCCCAACCGCCACCATCACCATAATCAATTTGCCACTCGAGTGTATCATGATACGGATTTGTCACAGTAGCCACCCCATAAAAGTACACAGTCCCACCCGGGATAACATAAAATTCATCTGTAACCGTGTTGGTTCGGCCTCCTGGAATACTCTCTGGATAAAGTATCACAGAGTCAGCCGTACACCCAAATGTTGATTGTGTAAACATAAGCACAATTATAGCCAGAACTGCAATTAACTGCAACTTCAAAATTGATTGTTTAGCTTTGATGCTATTCATTATTTTGCCCCTTTCTGTATTTTACTAAGAACATCCCGATATATCTTAACAATATTTATATTGGAACATTTCTCTAATGCGTCATTAAGCACGGTGGTCGCTTCCGGTTTCTTCCCCAACTTGTCATAACAGACAGCAAGTTCAATGGGAATGCATTCAATCATCGTGCCCGAGGGGTACCACTCTTTATAATTCTCGAAAACCTCTGCTGCCTTAGCATGATCGCCAAGTATCTTGGCATACACTATTGCAAGATTATAAGTTGCTCTATCGCCAAAAAGACGATCTTTGTATAATTCTCGCTGCTGAGTTAACCAATATACCGCCTGTTCATAATTTCTTTGACCCCTGTAAAGTTGCCCCAATTCATTTGGAACACGATGAGCAAATTGGCTTCTTGGATACTTTTCCATGACCAGATGATAGTATTCCATTTGTGTAGCAGGGTCATTTAACTTTCTGGCACAATGAGCTATCATGTAGGCACTTTCACCGGCAAGAAGTGAGTTAGGATCATGCTTAAGGCCGAGAAGTGATACATTCTTTGAATGTTCATGGATATTATTGAGAAAATAATCTTCGCCAATTACATACAATCCCCAGCCGAGTTTTTCATGATCGGCAAAGTCTTTGCAGAGCAAATCTACTGTCGCAGTAACATTTGGGTCATCTTCCAGTTGGAAATAGCTTCTGGCAGTTCCGACATGAGCATAAAGTTGCTGAGTTTTGTCGGTGGTGCTGTCCAGTACTTTATCGTAGACTTCAATCGCTTTTTCAGGCTCGCCGTTTATGCGGTATCTGTCGGCAATCCCCAATTGGACGCCGGGATAGTATTCCTGTTCCGAGTACAGTGCAATCTCTTCCTGTACGGCCTGTGCCTGTTCTTCTGCCCCCATGTCGATATAGCACTCTGCTTTGACCCTTAACAGCATGATGGACTGTTTAAGCTCTGTCGTGACCTCCAAAGCCCTGTTGATATACGGCAACGCCATTGCCGGATCGTTTTTACGAATAAATAAATTACAAATAGACAGCACTATGTCTACAAAATCTTCATCAGTTGCGTGATCCTTTACAATTCTATCGATCACGACTACGGCCTGCTCGTTTGCGCCCATACCAATATAACATTCTGCCTTGGCTTTTAGCAGTAAAGTTACCTTGTCATGATTCGGTGAAGCCTGCAAGGCTCGATTGATATACGGCAAAGCCATTGCCGGATCGTTTTTACGAATAAATAAATTACAAATAGACAGCACTCTGTCTACAAAATCTTCATCAGTTGCGTGATCCTTTACAATTCTATCGATGTAGGCGTCAAGATTGGCAAAGTTATTGTTGTCAATATCAGCTTTGAAAATACGGTGTCTTGCCCGCATCGCCTGTTCGCTTTCGGGCCAATTGTTTATAAC
>VRUI01000107.1 GCA_019456225.1 Planctomycetota bacterium
TCACTTTTGTAATAGTAATGGTGTTATTTCAAAAGTGAAAACTACTATAAACACAAGAATCGCATATATTAGAAAGTAACACAGGGTTTTTGGGGATAGTTGCAAAATCACTTTATAAGTAACTGTGAAATCACTTTACAATTTCATAGATAAAAAAAAATTGCTCATGCATAGGCCAATTTTACTTAATATGCACGGCCCCTAAGCCTACGCCCTACAAATATCCTATATAATGCCCACAGCAGCACACCAGTCAGGATATATACGGCCATTTATTATTATGCTTCCAAGGGGAGATGCGGCGACATCGGCAACAATGCCGCCGCATATGAGTTACTTCTTAATTCTTTTTCCGAAGCCTTTCGATAGTCTCCTTAATCCTTATCTCTGCTGTCGCATAGGCGGCCTTATCGACCTCGCAGCCAATGGCTGTAACACCGATATCAGCTTCCAGTGCGGCGACAATACTCGTGCCGCTGCCGCACATAGGGTCTAGCAGAACACTATTTTTTGGGCAAAGTGCCTTGATGTAATGAACAGCTTCGCCTACAGCCTGCTCATAATGATGATGGTCTTTCTCCTGGCCGCCTGAGACCATATCATAAAACGGATGCCAGTACTTTCGCAGTGGTGGTTTGACATAAACCAGCACAGGTTTCCAGGCTTGGTGGATATGGACGGCCCTGACAAGCTTTGACCGACCACTGTGGTAAATAGCCGCAGTCCATAAATAAGTCAAATGCTCACCCAACATCTGATGGATCTGGGGCAGGTATAAAACACCGGAGTAGGCCATCAAAATTCCGCCCGGCTTGAGCTTAGTAGCGCACATTTCAGCCAGATCACCCCATACTGGCAGTGCGTCCTTTTCGTAGAGAGGATCTGTAAAGCACAAATCTACAGATGAGTCTGGGATTTCTGAGCATCTCTTACGAAAATCGCCAACCATAAGTTTCGCATTGCCGACTTTCAAGTCTTCGTATTCCAGGCTCCTTTTCTTATTGATTTCGACCTGCCGACCAATTCTTTCGATTCGCTTTACATCGATTGTGCCTTTGGGCAGGTCAGTTGGGTCTATTGTATCACTGACATCGAAAACTCGTTTAACTTCACCAACATTCTTAGCGTTGGTACGAGTTTTTGGTTTACAAATCACCTTGGCTGCATACTCTTTGCCATCCTTGCCTACCACTTTATCAGGTGATTCACCTGTCGCATTTGCGACACCTCCCAATTGCCTACGAACTGTTTCATGATGGACATTTAATAAGTCAGCTATCTGCCGATAGCTTAGACCATCTTTCCTAAGACCTGTCGCTAATGCCAGTCGCTCATCTTTTGTCATATGCCTGCGCTGAGCATTCAGTTTTATAGCTAAATGCTTCTTGGCCTGATAATCCAAACCATGCAAGATGTTAAACGGCACAGTCTTGAGCTTTAGTTCCGCTGCTGCCTGTAAACGGTGCTTGCCATCAATAATGCCTCTGTCCTCGTCCGTCAGCACCGGCACTAATACCCCCATTTCTTTGATGCTGGCTTTGAGCCGTTGGTATTCCTCATCACTAATTTGAGGCAGTAATCCCCCAAACAATACCTTAAAATCCACATCTCCTACTGTAATAACCTTTTCCTTCTTTTCCTTCTTTTTACTCATTAACACACCTTCTTTCTTATTTTGCCCGAAGATAATAAATCTTCTTAAAGCTGATAACAACTCAGCTTCGGTGTGTCTGGCAACCCCAAAAAAAAGAGCCAGCAGACATAGCGATCCCACCAATTGCTACATCTGCCAGCTCTTAAAACTGACTTTACCTGCCATTACAACAGGCAACTATTTACAACGTCAAATGCTTCTATTAACTTCGAAGCGGTTTTTATATCGTTGCCTATGGTATATTATCAGCTTTCACTTTCCAACGGTTATTCCCAAGAAAAATAATATTTTTACTAAAAGATTTTGCCTCTTAAAAAAAATGTCGCTGGAGGCAAAAAGGTTTGGAAAGTGGTAACCAATTCGCTATATACGAAGGTATATTTTATTATTTTGAGTAAGGAGTTTATTATGAATATCGAAAAATTAAAGCTAGACAAGAAATATAAGGATATATTTTCAGTAACCAGGAAGGAGCAGCAAGCTATTGAGATGCTGGCCCTGCAAGATGGTGAAATATATCAACCGTTGTTCGTATGGAAGGATCAGGGCATATTGATTTATGGATATCAGTACCTTAAGGTCATCAAAGCCCACCCTGAGATCAAGCATACTATTCGGGAAATTGAGTTTGAGGGCTGGGAAGAAGCCCAGGTATGGGCGATTGAGCATTATATTGCCCAGCCTGAAATACTGTTGTGGCAGAAACTTGAGGCCTCAGTCGGCTGTGGGGCATACTGGCTCCTGAAGGAGGATGCCAAAAAAGCTCAAGGCGTTAGGGCAGACTTGTCTACAGTGACTGTAGATAAGTCGGACGATAGTAAAGAAGTTAATGCCATTATTGGCAGAAAAGTCGGTTGCAGCACTGGTTATGTGTACAACTTTAAGAAAATACTTTCTTCAGGGAAGACAGATATTATCAAGCTGTGCCGTAAAGGGGAATTGTCGATAAGTGCAGCTTATTCGAGATTGTTTACGCCTAAGCCGCCGCGTAAACGCAAAACTACACCTGTCCCATCTGCACCAATTGAACTGGAAATCGATGGTAGCGACATTTTCGATGAATGCGAAGACAATATTGATGTGGGCAAGAAAAATACCAATTGTCATAATGGTATTCCTGTTGATCCTAATCAAATAATCAATGAGATAACAGCCACCAATGTGCCGGATGGTTCGATATGGATTACTCTGCATAAGAACGATCACCAGATACAGGTGGTCAAGAGGACTTATGATGAAGCCAAAGGAAGTTTCCAGGCGAAGGTTAATGCCTATAACTATAAAGTCATTACGAGCAATGACGAGCTGATCATATTGCAGGCCGACCACATAAATGGTAGTACGACAGAGGCATCACGAAAAGATGACCGTGAATTTGGCAAGTCATCACAGATGGCATCATAAAGAGCGAGATGATCAGGAGAAATTACGATGAAATTTAGAATTAACTCCAAGAAGTTCAACAGTGCCGTTGTAGCTGCGGCGGATGTTGCTTTAAAGAATATTCGTAAATATGAGAATAATGAGGCATTTTGCTATGCAAAGATGCTGACTATCGAGGCATCATCAACGACCCTCAATATCAGAGCCTTCGGAGGTTTGGCGAGTATTACCGTTAAAGTACGCGATACTGAGGGTTATATTTGTGAGGAGAGTGGAGTAATTACTGTTGAAGCAAAGGAATTAGTCGATGCAGTGAAGACTTTTTCTCCAATGTCCAATTTGTCTGTTTGTGTAGATGACAGTCAACTTAAGATTATTCTTGAGTCAGGCAAGAGGGTGCTTGTGGAGCTTCCCACGATAGACATAAATATTGAATGCCCTCCGCTTCCCAGGAAGTTTGTTCATGAAGCTACAGTGGACAGAGCCATTTTTCTCAGAGGCATGAAAAAAGTGGTATGGGCAATGGCTAAAGAGGAGAAAATGTTTACATACATGTGTACGTTGTTTGAGTGCTGGACGAACAGGATGGGTTTCTCTGCCGGTAGCGGCGGTCGCTTTGTAAATTTTGACATTAACAATTGCCCGTCAAAAATAGCTGGTGAACATGCAAAAATACTCTTCCCGAGACAAAGCACAAGCAACATGATCCGGGCATTTAGTACTGCTGACAGTTCAACTATACAGGTAAGGACTGCTGAGTGGAATTCAAGCTTAGGTGTGCCTGAGCAGATTGTCTTGAAGAGTGGCAACATTGTTATGTCATTATATGGTACGGAAGCTTTCACAAATTACCCTGATCTGGATGAATTTCTAAATTATGACCACGCATATAAGATATCTACTCGTTCTAAAGACTGGATTGATGTCGCAAAGGCCATACATGCTACTCGTCCCGGCCATGACAGCCGTATTCACAATACAAGAATAACAGCAGATATAATGCATGGCCATTTTAATATTCGGACTAATACAAAGAAACGGCTGAAGAGGAAGGTAGACTTTGTACTGGGCGGAGTCGTAGCAGATACCTCCAAATATAAGGCCTATCAACCCTGGTTTGCCTGTAATTCCGATTACATCGAAGATATAGCCCGCAGAGGATATAAGGATGGAATTATGACGATAAAATTCGATGATCAGGCCAAACTTTCTGAGATACCTAAAGACAAACCCAAGCAGATGAAACCTGTGTTGATTACTTATCCCATCAAGACTAACAAAGATGGCGCGAGAGAAAAGTATTCCGTTTTCTTTGCGGTGTCACCGAAATGGTAAAGTAGTATCTAAAATAATTTTTTACAAATTTCCAGAATTATTGCTCAATCGCTAAACCTTTTTGGACAAATCTATCGATAGATACCTGACGCACTACAAAATGGAGGTAGCAAGGAACTGTCGAAAATAATGAAACTATCGATTCATTTCGATATATAGGTTCAGCATTAGCGTTCGACAGGCCGGTGCTGAGCCTTTTTTATAGGAGAATTATTATGAGTAACAAAAAAGAATTACAATTTACTTGTCAAAAGTGTGGCGGTAAAGAACTTGGCTATCAAAAGTTTGTCAAGTGCTTAGTGCCGGTGACGATCAAAGACGATAACAACATGGAGTATGGCCTGTCTATTATTCACGAGGATGACTACCTGGCAATTCTGAATAGTTTTGCCTGTGGATCATGTGGGAGTATTATCGAGCACTGCGGCATAAGAATGGAAACTGAGAAGCAGCTTATTGACTATCTGACTATGGAACCATTTGACCGTCTGCATCAGCAACAGGACCATCAAGAGCTTATTGATGCTCAGATAGATGCTCAAGAGCAGAAGGAAAAAGAACTGGCGAATTTGTCCGTGATTGAAGAATCGGATTGATATTTCCAAAAAATAAAAAGGTCATTAGGAATAATAATTGAATGATATAAAAGCAGGGTTCAGGGTCTGTATAAGAATTGATAACCTTGGGCAAGATAGAAGTAGAAAGCAATAATATGTAACAAACGATATATCGTAACAAATAAAAATTTGATGTAGTCAAAATCTTGTCCAAGCCCATGGTAGCCTGAACTGCCATGGGCTTACTTATTTAAAGGAGCAAGATAATATGGCTATAAAAGCACCAACACAAGACAAAACTCAGCATATCTCCAAACACCGTAAGTCATGCCAGAAACACCGACAAAAACAGAGTGCCTACGGTAGTGCCTACTGCATAACAGCTCAAAAATGCAGAAGTGCCTACGGTGGTGCCTACAAACCTATGCCAAAGTGCCTACGAAGGTGCCTACACTACTATATAGTTACTATAGGTATTACTGTAGTAGGTACTATAATTAAACTATATATTTTACTAAAACGGCTTTGCCGTGATTTTAGAATTTTCATTTTGATTTTATTTGTAAGGAGGATTTGGAATGCTACACATTAAAGATAGTAACAAAACAAGGGAGTTCCTAGATAGGCTTATATACGCCAAACAGTTTAAAGGCGATGACTACAAGATAGCCTTTCATATTGTAAATACCTGCTATAAGTTGCTAGATGGTAAGCGAGAGAAGCTTTCTAATCTAATTTCTCAGTACGCATCTAATAGGCCGGATACAGATGCATGTCTGACTACAGTTTTAAGTGAATATGATCCTAGCTTATTTGACATATTTCGGTACAACTGCTTTACGCAGATAGAAGAAGTCCTAACTCCAGAAGACATGTATTTCATAAAGTCAGGCAAGAAGCGTCTGGTGACTTTGAAAGAGTACAAGTTCTTGG
>VRUI01000108.1 GCA_019456225.1 Planctomycetota bacterium
TCGTCTTTTATAACCGTGTTTTCCATGTAGTAGATAACGGTTTCATCATTGCCGAATCGGGCAGGGTCGCACGTTATAATCTTCTTGACGGTCGGAGGATAAAGAGTCAAACCCGAACACTTAGTAAGCCACGAATCCTTAATAACCTGATCAAACCCGCTGAGAGAGTCCCAGGAACCTTCAAGATAAGCCTTAAGCAGTTCCGGCCGGTTCTTAAATGAATCTTTCAGTACTTCTATGTATTCCGGCCCAAGGTAATGATTATCAGTAGGTAGAGCCTGAATATACCTTCGATTAGCAGTAGGATTCAGAATAAACTCATCCTTCAAAAACGATTGAGCCGGGTTAGCAGTGAAAAGCCCTTTACCGGGTATCTTAACACCGTTGATGATCAGACGGAAAGTAGCCCGAAGCTCACCGATCTGAGCGGCATCAACCTCTTCGGCCTGGTCGATAAAGAAGAATCCATATTCCGCCGAGTTAAACTTATTGACGATGTCACCGTTATCCAGCCCGCCGGTCAGTATCTTGACACGATTACCGATTACGATCTCAGCAGGCTTGCCCTTGATCTCGTAAACCTCTTCAGGAATAAACCGCTTCCAAGTCTCCAGAGTGGTATTAGTAAAATCAATACCACGTTTGCGCCCCATGAACCCGATGGGGATAGGATGTTTGCGCTCTTTGATGTCACACATCTTGATTATGTCAACAGCCTTCTCAAAGCACCACAGACACCCAAATACGCTCTTTCCGCCGCCTTTAGCCCCGCCGTACAAAACTTCTTTAATGTCGTCTCTGGCAAGCGTCATGCTTGCAAGCGTCTGCTTCTCTGTAAGGTCAGCATCAATAACAAAGCTATATTCAGTTGAATCACTCATCGCAATCCTCCTGCTCATCGCTTTCTGCTTCTTGCTGTTCGCTGTCTGCTGATTGCTCATTGCTGCCCTCAGGGTAATGCTTATTGATAACAAACTTAAACGGTAGCCCACCTTTGCCGTCAATACCGATATTGGCCGTTGTCTTGCCCTCAGCCAAAAGAACCCGGTCAGAGTACTGCTTTGCGATACGGAGAACCTTATCCATCTCGCGGTAGGCTTTACGCTTTTCGTCAAGTTCAGTATCAGGATCGCAGACAACCTCAGAAAGTCCGCGGACATACTCCAGGGTAACCCCGTCAGCAAGCGAGCTAATCTGTTCGATAATCTCAAGCTTCTTTTCAGTTGTAAGTTTTGCCTTATCCATGTTAATCCCGTAAATCCTGTCTAAAGCATAGACCAAAAAAAAGAGACGCATCGAGACTCACTTCATTTAAGAAGCAAAATCCCAACGCGTCCCTGTTATAGACTGCGATGATAACAGCATCTAGGCGGTGATCAAACCGCTTCATGCCTAATATTTTTTTGGTCCAGCACCTTTAACTCTTAAAAATGAATCAATGTTTGTTTTTTAACTAACTACATTTTCCCACGAAAAATCAGATTTGTCAAGGGAAAACTTACTCAGAATTGCAAAAAATCCACATAAATCCATATTTTACAGATATTTATCGACCGCCATCAAACGACATCCGCCGCCAATAAACGCCTGATAATGACAAAAAAAATATAATTAAAGGGAAAAGGAGTATTAATATTTCCCGTTGAGCATCTAGTAGACCCCTATAAGTTCAAACTTATCTATGGTCATGACACCTTTGGGAAGGAAATAAAGAACCTGCTGCCTTTGCCTGGTTCCGATTCTACCCAGATTTTGCCTCTTTGACGATCAACGATCTGTTTGACCGTGGCCAACCCTAAGCCTTCTCCACTGACAGGACTCTTCGAGTCAACCCGATGAAACAATTCAAATATCCTATCTATGTGATTGGCCGGAATGCCTATGCCGTTATCTTCAACACAGTAAGTGGCCGTGCTGTCATCGGTCCATCCAGAAATATGAATCACACCTTTCCGATGTTGATCGAGGTATTTCAGTGCATTGCTCAGCAGATTGCTAAACACCTGGTTGATCTGAACCTGGTCACCGTAACAGCTGCATAGATCGTCGCAGGTTATCGTAGCCCCAATTTCTTTTGCCTGGTAGTTGAGATTACCGATGACATCACTGACCATGGTGTTAATGTCAAGAGGTTTGATATTGATCTCCACTCGACCGGCCTTGGCAAGTTGACTAAGAGCTGACAGAAGCGAATCCATCTTCTTAACGCTTGTACTTATGAAATTGATCGACTCGGGTATATTCTCATCTGACAGCCGAGCAACAGTTTTTCTTGTTTGTTCATCCATATCCAGAGCATCAACTATTTTGACCATCTCCCTGCAATCCAAGGTAAGCTCTTCGCTAAAACCCTGGATATTGACCAGCGGACTGCGAATGTCGTGCGACACTATTCGCAGCAGGCTTTCCATTTCTTTAGTTTTACTTTGAAGCATCTTGACCAGACACTCCCGTTCGTTCTCAGCCTTCTTGCGTTCGGTGATGTCTCTCTGGATAAACACACAGAACGATATTCGCTTCTGGGGATCTTTTATCGCGGTAGCCACACAATCGATGGGTATTGTATCGCCGTTTTTGCATATCAGCTCGACTTCCTGATGGTACGGCTCACCTTTGAGGAGTTGTGGGAAGTTTTCCCTAAATCGCCGCTTGGAATCAGGGGGAAAAAAATCATCCAGCCTATGACCAATAAATTCGTCCTCTTGGTAGCCTAACCGATTGAGGGTTTTTTTATTTGTTTCAAGGATCTCGGCGTTAACATTCAACAAGTGGATAAAGTCTTCGCACGATTCAAACAAGGAACGGAACCTTTGCTCGCTCTCTTGTGTTTTCTGCTCCGCCCGCTTGCGTTCGGTTATGTCGCGACAGTAAAGGTTTGCGTAACCAGCATCAATCACCGGTGCGACCGCAAACGACAAAACTCTTCCTGCAAGTTCTCTGACGACTATTTTCTCACCTCCCGTGTCTAAAGCTTCCGAAACGATACCACACCACTCATTGCCGACAAATTCACCTTTCCGGCAACCCCACTCCTGTAGTATTGATTCGCAGGCGTTATTTGCATAAAGCAGTATGCCGTCTCCGGCAATTCTCAAGACCGGATTCGGATTTTCCGAAGGAAACTTGGCCAGATTCACTATTTCATGCTCTGCCTTCTTTCGTTCTGTGATGTCGTAAACTACTCCCTCCGCGGCTACGATATTGCCGCTTCTGTCGCGCACCGCTGTCCTCGATGCTTCCAGCCAACGGATGCTGCGATCCTTGTGGTAAGCCTGCACTTCAAACGGCGGCTCCTGGATGCCTTTTAAGGTTTGGACCATATGCTCGGCGATTTGTCGATTGATGGGATGATCCGTCAGGAATTCGTTGTAATTGACCAAAAACTCCTCGGGTGTATAGCCAAGCACATTCGTAACTGAATTAGAAACATAGGTCATCCTGTCAGAGAGGTCATGTCTAAAAACAAAACACCCGATAAGATTGTTTGCCAATCTCTCGTGATTTTCTTTGGCTTGTTTTATTTCCTCCTCCACCTTCTTACGTTCGGTGATATCAAGTATGACTCCGTCCAGCCAAACTGGTTTTCCTTCGGCGTTGAATATGGTCTGTCCTTTTTCATGTACCCAGCGAATGCCGCCGTCAGCATGCTGGATTCGGTACTTCAACTCAAACGGCTGATGTAACTCGGTTGCTTCAGCTACAAGGTGCTTGACGTCTTCAATGTCTTCGGTAACAATCAAAGTGCCGATTCCCCGTACTCTGCCTTCCAAGAGATCCTCTGCATGATACCCGCTGATCTCAAAGATAGTCTCGCTAATATGTTCCACGGCCCAGGGGTATGATAGCTCGCAGCGATAAATAATTCCCGGAATGTTGCTTACCAGAGAATGAAACCTTTCTTCGTTTAGCTTGAGTTCCTGCTCGGCACGATCACGCTCCTTGAGATATTGCCGCATTGTTATAACTGTCAAGAGCCAAATTATTGTCAGCAAAGGCAATCCCAGAAGAACTGACTCTAAAGCAATAAAAGCTCTCTGACGGTCATTTTCGAGGTCGGTGTTTATGTGTTTTTCCAGGTTCGTTTCAATTTGCTCCATACCTTTTCTGTATAGTTCTTTTTGTTTGCGGAAATCTTTGCTTGAGAAAATAGACTGTGCTTCGCCCAGGCGTTTTTGGTCAACCAATTTGAAAATCTTATTCTCCATTTCAACAAGTTTGTCGTTGGCTTTTCTGGTTTCTAGTACTGCATCGGTGCCAAAGGATTCTTGAACAAGTTTTTCCAGTCTTTTAATCGCAGTTTCCAGCTGAGGTTTATATTGATGGTAGCGTTCTTCCCACTCCGGATCGCCTGTTGCCGCTGACATAGAAGCCGACATTGTAAGAATTTCATCGAAAAGTACGATCTGGCTTCTGAGGGATTGTATTGGAAAAGCGTTCTCCTGGGCCCACTTAATATCCAGGTATGATTTCCAGATTTCCCAGCCTAATCCGCTCAAAAGCAAAATTGTTAAGGTTGATGCAGCCAGCACGATCGTCACCGGCGAGAATTGACGCATTAACCTTCTCTTACCGGTTGAATTCGCCTGTTTATTCAGGTTACCCCTTGATTGTTGCTCATAAGATTCGGCTTTGTCCGCCATTTTGCTACCCCCGCGCAAATGCTACATCTCGTTATTCTGTTAAATCGGACAATCAAAGCTTCAAGTTAACTTCCGTCTAACGGTATATGACATATTGAACAGGTTCCATTAAAGTACCTACGAAGAGGTAGATTGAATTTATCTTAAAAAGATCAGGCAGATGTTTTCCAAATAGCAAGCCCCAACAACCCCCCCGTTCGCCCGACGGACAAGCCGCCGACCTCGCTAGCCATCCTGTCGTCTCCGTTCGCTCGGGCATTCGCCCTTTCGCTCTCTACGCTCCTGCCAAGTCGCTCTAAGTCGCATCCACCGCCAAGTCGTTCTGTCGCCTGCCCCTCAGTCCGGCCTTACGGCCTCCTTCCGGGACGGCTCCCGCAAAGTCAATCTCAGCCCCAAGCCCAACGCATCGCACCGCTCCCGTCATGCCGTTTGCTATACAGCAAGCAAACGACCCGCCGTCGCTAGTCTTTTCTCGCGATGTAGCGCGATATAGTCTCTACGCATCGTCAGCGTTAGAACGCCGCCGCCTCGGGGGCAAAGCCCCGCTCGTCGTCGTCGCAGTGTTGTCGCAGTAAGTTCATTCGTGCCGCCATGGTTTACGTTCGTCCTGGTGTCAGTCATAGTCGCGGCTGTCGCTTATTCTCAAGTCCCTCTTGTATTCCAAAGCCCTCCCCCTCTAAAGTCTTCTAGTTATTCTGGAGTCTTTACAATTCCAGGCATGGGGCTGCGCGCCCAAAAAAGCTCGGAAAAAGTCAAAAGAAATAAAAAGCAATTTCTTTTTCTTTTCCTTCGCAGCCCGCCGCGTCTGAAGACCCTTCTGTTTCGCAACGGTTACTACGGCGGGCGAAAAACAAAAGACCTACCGCAGGAACCGCTTACGCGGCACCTGCTATTCTTCACTGTTGGATTACGTCGCGCAAAGTCGTTAAGGTTAGGGCGTTGGCTTTTTCTCTTGTTCCAACGTACTCTTATTCTAAAGTCTGCCATGGATTCCCTTCGTCCGGGCAAGCCCGCCCGATTGGCC
>VRUI01000109.1 GCA_019456225.1 Planctomycetota bacterium
GAAGATTGGGTGACGGGTAGAATATACTTGAACTTCAAATCAGGCTAAAGCTTGCCCGACTAAAAAGGGCTTGACCATTTTACAGAAAAGATGTTGCACAATCCGCTGCAAGCAACGGGGTATTACGGAGTTTAGCCCCCACGGGTACGGATTTTGGAAAAACATGGAACCCTCGTAGCAAGCTACGGGGTATTCAGCAAGAATAAACCATCATTTCTAGTACCAAACGCCCCAGAAATGGTCCAATCGCAATCCCGATGAGGCTTCCCAGGCCGCCCACCATGAAGCTCTCAGCCAGGAGCTGCTGGCGGATCTGCTTAGGGGATGATCCTAAAGCCCGCATCATGCCGATCTGTTTGTTGCGTTGAAGCACAGACATGGCAAAAGCGTTGAATATCAAAAATCCTGCTGCTACTAGAATTATCCCCACGATAATTGAGAAAATAATCTCCAACACCACGGTGAAGAAATCGATCATCGATTCATCGATCTCGATCATGCTCTCCATCCCGGAACCGGCCACGCTTGCCCCTACCAACATACCGCCACCTAAAGCGACCGTGAGGGCGCTGAAGTATCGAACGCAAGGGTTGCTGGGCGAGGCTGCGCCAGGCTAGGATCCAAATTGAAAGGTTACGCATGGTGTACCTTTATTGGGTTCATAGGATAAATTTCACGGAGGTTCTCTCATTTCGCTTGACGATAAATTATACAACCACATTTAATCCTTAGTTGAGAGACTCATAGACAGAATTGCTCCCATTATTTGCTTTGTTTATCAGATAAATGTTTATAGGCCAAATGGTTGAACGGATTTGACAATTATGTAAAGAATTTTCCCCATATTAAATCAGATTAAGTATATAATATGGTAAGAATTTCATCATCGCTCGCTAATGATTGGAGTTATTGGCCAAATGACATCCAAGGAAAAACCAATAGAATTACCAGGCAAGCCATTACTAATGGTCTTTGGTCAGGTGTTCCCCTTAGAAAAAAGAATTACCACTATAGGGCGCGAAATGGATAACGATCTCGTGCTGCAAAATTCACTTATTTCCCGCTACCACGCTGAGATCCGTTACGAGGAATCCGAATATGCAATCTACGATCTGGGCTCCACGGGGGGTACTGCGGTAAATGGAGAAAAAATCAAACGCCATACACTTTTTTCTGGTGATACCATTCTCCTGGCTCAAGACCAGGTCATATTCTTGCTGGCCACCGCTTCAATAGAAGACCAATCGGGGAAAGAAACAACCACATTGAGTTAAACTCGGCATCTCAGTCTGAGCGACCTACGGGAGAGAAGAAACTTAGTTTTTCCTGATCGAATTTGCTGCAAATCGATCTACGTTGTCTACCTGCTCCCAAAAAACGCTTTGTATAGAAAACCCCTTTCAGGCAACTTTAATTATCCAACCCAATGTATAATTAGATTATCATTCGCTTTCAAATTCTCGAAGGAGGAGCCATGTTTACAAGGATAAGCAACAGTTGGGAACTGCTCAAAGCCAGCGCGCGAGTGCTGCGTGCCGATAAAGAATTACTAGTTTTTCCTCTCGTTTCTGGAGTGGGTCTAATTCTAATCTCGCTCACCTTTTTTGTACCATTTCTGTTTAGCGGTTTGGCGGATTCTATCCTGCCTGGAAGCTTCGAGATATTCGGTTTTATCGTCATCTTCATCTTCTACATTGTGCAGTATGCCGTTATCTTTCTGTCTAATACCGCCCTGGTTGGCGCGGCTCTAATTCGCCTGCGAGGCGGAGACCCCACCCTCTCGGATGGTTTCCGAATCGCCGTCAGCCGCATAATTCCAATCTTGAGTTACGCTGTTATCTGCTCGAAGGTGTCGAGCATCAGCACGATGCGCCGCGTTTCTGCCGCTTTCGTCACATCGGCGAGAAAATTGTCGCTGAGTTTTTTGGCGGGGTCTAGCAGCAGGTCAATATCGGGTTGCTTGAGAAAGCCGCGCAGGTAATCCACCAGCGCCTCGGCGCCCATCCCGCCCAAGACGCCGCCGAGCGCGCCGCCAATCGCCGTGCCAACGCCAGGAATGATCGAGCCGATAGCTGCGCCCAAAGCCGCGCTGCTCGCCGTCTCCGCCGTCTTCGATGCGGCTTTGCCCGCGATGTCTGCCACGCGCGTCGCCGCATTCTTTTTGGCTTGCGTGAAAACCGTCGCCTGAATGGCGCGATAATGCTCGAACGTTTTGCCAAAGGTTGGCAGCGCGACGCCATCGGCTTTCAGGTCGTTCGCCCATGTCGTCAGCATAGCCACTACCGATTTCTGCTCATCGCCCGAGGCGAGCGCGACGGGAACGTTGACGCTCTTGCAGTGCAGACGAAACATCCGCAAGAGCGACGACTTGCCCACCCCGCCGACGCCGTGAATGACTAGGATACGTTTGGGAAGTGTTAGCGCAGTAACGTATTCGGTAAACAAATCGCGCAAATGCTCAACATCTGTGAAATAAGCTAACAAATCTTCGTCAAAGTCGGATTGCATGTTTTTCCTCGGTAGTTCAGAAGTATTCCCTGTGGGAGAGCAATGGAGCTAAAGATAGCGTGCGCTGCTTGCGTATTGGCTCCTAAAGTATTATAAATCATACTTAAAAATCGCACCGTGTTATATCCTGCGCAGCAGGACAGCACCATGCGGGTTTAGCCGTGCTGATAATAAATATTATCCAATTATTCTGACCATTCTTCTTTCTTCTTAGAACTTTTTTCAACACCCTACCTCCTTCTGCTTCATCCTGCCGGATTGCTGCCATAGGGGAGATTTGAGTGGCCCGCCGGGCGGGGACGAGTACAGCCAGTAGGCTGATACCTATGCCCATCACTATAGCCAGTACAATAGATCTCAGCGACACACTGCCTTTTCCCACACCAGCTCCAAAATAAACCATCATTTCTAGTACCAAACGCCCCAGAAATGGTCCAATCGCAATCCCGATGAGGCTTCCCAGGCCGCCCACCATGAAGCTCTCAGCCAGGAGCTGCTGGCGGATCTGCTTAGGGGATGATCCTAAAGCCCGCATCATGCCGATCTGTTTGTTGCGTTGAAGCACAGACATGGCAAAAGCGTTGAATATCAAAAATCCTGCTGCTACTAGAATTATCCCCACGATAATTGAGAAAATAATCTCCAACACCACGGTGAAGAAATCGATCATCGATTCATCGATCTCGATCATGCTCTCCATCCCGGAACCGGCCACGCTTGCCCCTACCAACATACCGCCACCTAAAGCGACCGTGAGGGCGCTGAAGTATCGAACGCAAGGGTTGCTGGGCGAGGCTGCGCCAGGCTAGGATCCAAATTGAAAGGTTACGCATGGTGTACCTTTATTGGGTTCATAGGATAAATTTCACGGAGGTTCTCTCATTTCGCTTGACGATAAATTATACAACCACATTTAATCCTTAGTTGAGAGACTCATAGACAGAATTGCTCCCATTATTTGCTTTGTTTATCAGATAAATGTTTATAGGCCAAATGGTTGAACGGATTTGACAATTATGTAAAGAATTTTCCCCATATTAAATCAGATTAAGTATATAATATGGTAAGAATTTCATCATCGCTCGCTAATGATTGGAGTTATTGGCCAAATGACATCCAAGGAAAAACCAATAGAATTACCAGGCAAGCCATTACTAATGGTCTTTGGTCAGGTGTTCCCCTTAGAAAAAAGAATTACCACTATAGGGCGCGAAATGGATAACGATCTCGTGCTGCAAAATTCACTTATTTCCCGCTACCACGCTGAGATCCGTTACGAGGAATCCGAATATGCAATCTACGATCTGGGCTCCACGGGGGGTACTGCGGTAAATGGAGAAAAAATCAAACGCCATACACTTTTTTCTGGTGATACCATTCTCCTGGCTCAAGACCAGGTCATATTCTTGCTGGCCACCGCTTCAATAGAAGACCAATCGGGGAAAGAAACAACCACATTGAGTTAAACTCGGCATCTCAGTCTGAGCGACCTACGGGAGAGAAGAAACTTAGTTTTTCCTGATCGAATTTGCTGCAAATCGATCTACGTTGTCTACCTGCTCCCAAAAAACGCTTTGTATAGAAAACCCCTTTCAGGCAACTTTAATTATCCAACCCAATGTATAATTAGATTATCATTCGCTTTCAAATTCTCGAAGGAGGAGCCATGTTTACAAGGATAAGCAACAGTTGGGAACTGCTCAAAGCCAGCGCGCGAGTGCTGCGTGCCGATAAAGAATTACTAGTTTTTCCTCTCGTTTCTGGAGTGGGTCTAATTCTAATCTCGCTCACCTTTTTTGTACCATTTCTGTTTAGCGGTTTGGCGGATTCTATCCTGCCTGGAAGCTTCGAGATATTCGGTTTTATCGTCATCTTCATCTTCTACATTGTGCAGTATGCCGTTATCTTTCTGTCTAATACCGCCCTGGTTGGCGCGGCTCTAATTCGCCTGCGAGGCGGAGACCCCACCCTCTCGGATGGTTTCCGGATCGCCGTCAGCCGCATAATTCCAATCTTGGGTTACGCCGTCATCGCCGCCACAGTCGGTGTGATTCTGCGTGCTATCTCGGAGCGGAGCAATATTTTAGGGCGCATCGTCGTCGGCATCATCGGCTTGGCTTGGAATGTGGCAACTTACCTGGTTGTCCCCATCCTGGCTGTTGAGAATGTCGGGCCAATTGCAGCCATCAAGCGCAGTACGCAACTACTCCAGAAGACCTGGGGAGAGCAGATCGTCGGCAACTTGGGTATGGGTGCGCTTATGGGCTTTATCAACATCTTCGTCCTCCTGCTCGGAATTGGCGCCATCGCCGTTTCCTTTATGCTGGAATTGCATTTCCTGGTTTACGTCGCCATAGGTGCGCTTTTGGTGCTTACTTTACTCATGCTCGGCCTGGTCAGCTCAACCCTCAACGGCATATACGTAGCCGCGGTGTACCAATACGCCAATGATGGCCAAACCGGTGATTTCTTCGAAGCTGATTTAGTACAAAACGCCTTCCGTGTGCGCTGAAAACCAGATGGTAGTTAATTATTCTCATTTGTCGATAATTAACTACCCCATTATGTCATTTTGAGCGACCGTAGGGGATGAAGAATCTCCATACCATCCTAGTTTCCTCCTCACCCCTCACAGAGGGAGATTCTTCAGTCGATGGCTTCGCCATCTCCATCAGAATAATACTCTCAATCTTCTACCGTCCCCATCCTTGGCCCTTCCCATTTCAAGGGTGTATAGACTGCCCAGCAGTCGGGTAGGGGTTTACTACCTAATCCCTACCACCCCGCGAACTGCTCACCCATCGCTGCTTCCAAAGCTGCCAAAACCTGCGCATCCTCGCCAACGTACAAAACCAACACGCGCCCAGACTTGAAGAAGTGCGGGGCCGCCACCCAAAATGGCATACTGGTGCCCACCGAACTGCCGTCTTCCGCAACCTGGTCAGCATCCGTCTGCATGGCTGTCTCATCCGTGTACTCAAACACTTGGATGCTTTCATCGCCTAGATTGTACATCTGCACATCAACCGAGAAAAAAAGATTGTGCAACATCTTTTCTGTAAAATGGTCAAGCCCTTTTTAGTCGGGCAAGCTTTAGCCTGAGTTAAAGTTCAAATAGATTCTACCCGTCACCCAATCTTC
>VRUI01000110.1 GCA_019456225.1 Planctomycetota bacterium
TCTAAGAGTCACGTTCTGCTCACATCTTTGTGCGGCCGGCGTCCCGCTCCGCACGGCCCAGGCTGCCATGCGTCACAGCAAACCCGAACTCACGGCCAACATCTACAGCGACCCCAAGTTGCTCGACATCGCCGGCGCGATCGAGTCACTTCCGCGACTGGCGAGCGCCGACACGAAAATTGCGCAGCCCGCTTAGCAGAATCGTGCTAGAATAGAAAGATGAACACGACTTACAAGACGCCGACAGACAATCTTCGAGCCAGGCGGCCGTCTTACCCTTCCCCAAACCTTGCACTGACTGGCGACCGTCGTGGTCTATCGCGGTCAACTGCTGGCACAAATCGGTGCTTACAGAGGTCCAAGAGGCGTGGCGGACCGGTCGACGTAAGTGACGCCCCCGTCAAGAGAAAGCCGCCGCTGTCACGGCGTGACAACGACGGTCAGATAAAGCGGGTGATGAGATTCGAACTCACGACATTCACGTTGGCAACGTGCGGGCAGTGGGTTCTAAATAGCGCAGACACAAGAGTTACGGCGCTCTCCAATTTACCTAGCACCACTCCTTGCACCAGTCCGTCTCTGGATTCGAAGCGTTTGCGGAAGCCGCTCCGAACACCATATGTAGCCTTCCCGCAAATGAATGTTTTCGTCTGGCGAGAGTGTTCGTGTCACCCCCGTTTGATAACTCGGGTTGACGATGCGCAGCTGCATACCCTCTCCGGGGGCACTGACAAAACTGACAAAAGGCCTCGCAAGTGCTGGCGATGGCGGCATAGCTGCAGGGCGCCCGGGAATTCGTTGGTTCCTCCGTGGCCGATGAATCGCCGCGATACCAGCGGGAACAGCGGCGCTATTCCGGTGAGTTTGTTGCGCGTGTCCGAATTTTGCGCTGCCGCGTTTGGGGCCGCCGTGGGCGTCCCGGCGCCGCCAGTCGTACTCGGTGGCCACCTGGCCGTGTCCGCCGCGACACGGCGTATCCGTGGCCGCGACGTGGCCAACGGGGCGGCGGAGGCCGTCCCACCGCACGAACAAGGAGGTCGTGAGACATGAAGATTGAGCATCGGCCGCTGGCCGACATCAAACCCTACGAGAGTAACCCGCGCATCAACGACGCCGCAGTCGATGCGGTCGCCGAGTCGATCAAGCGATTCGGATTCAGGCAGCCGATCGTCGTCGACGTCGAGGGCGTGATCGTATGCGGGCACACGCGCTTGAAGGCCGCGCAGAGGCTCGGACTGGAGAAGGTCCCGGTCCACGTCGCGACCGACCTGACGCCCGAGCAGATCCGCGCCTACCGCATCGCCGACAACAAGACCG
This sequence comes from Planctomycetota bacterium, assembly GCA_019456225.1. Lineage (GTDB taxonomy): Bacteria > Planctomycetota > Phycisphaerae > Sedimentisphaerales > Anaerohalosphaeraceae > VRUI01. Next base: position 1,318 of record VRUI01000110.1, read on the forward strand.
CCGAGTTGGCCGACTGGAACCTCGAGCTGCTGCCGATCGAGATGGCCGAATTGCAGAACGCCGGCATCGATTGGTCACTGCTCGGCTTCGACCAGGACGAACTGGCCAAGCTGCTTGGCGGCGATGTGAAGCAGGGGCTGACCGATCCCGACGACATTCCCGAACCGCCGGACGAGGCGATTACCAAGCCCGGCGACCTGTGGATTCTCGGCGAGCACCGGCTGCTTTGTGGTGACGCGGGCAAGGCCGAGGATGTAGATCGCCTGCTCGACGGCGCGACAATCGACCTGGTTTCGATGGATCCGCCCTACAACGTGCGGGTGGAACCGCGCAGCAGCACGGCCATCGCCGCCGGCCTCAGCTCCCATCCCGACCTCTCGAAGAAGATGCACCAGCAGAGCTTCGACGTGGCGCGCGGCGTGACCGACCCGGCCAAGGCCCGCAAGAAGATGCGCGCCAAGGATCGGCCGCTTGAGAACGACTTCGTCTCAGCCGAGGCGTTCGACGAGATGCTCATGGCGTGGTTCGCCAGCGCGGCGCGCGCGCTCAAGCCCGGCGGGTCGTTCTGCATCTGGGGCGGCTATGCAAATCTCGGCAACTACCCCGCCCCGCTCAAGGCCGCCGGGCTGTATTTCAGCCAGGGCATCGTATGGGACAAGCAGCACCCGGTGCTCACGCGCAAAGACATGATGGGCTGCTTCGAGCTGGCATTCTACGGTTGGAAAGAAGGCGCCGGGCACCACTTCTTCGGACCAAACAACGCCACTGATCTGTGGCACGTCAAAAAAGTCAACCCGCAAAGCATGGTCCATTTGACTGAGAAACCGGTCGAGCTGGCAGTTCGCGCCATCCAGTATTCGAGCCGCCCGGGCGAAAACGTGCTGGACCTCTTCGGCGGCAGCGGCTCGACGCTGATCGCGGCCGAGCAGACCGGCCGACGCGCGTTCCTGCTGGAGCTCGACCTGCTCTATTGCGATGTCATCGTGCAGCGGTTCGAGGAATTCACGGGCAAGCAAGCGGAGCGTGTCCGGGCCGAGGGGCGGGATGCTCCGGCCGAAGAGGAAGCCCCGGTCGTTGCCGAGGCTTCAGGGGAAGGTGTGTGATGCGCTCAAGGTCGCTCAGCGAGAGCGTAGAACTCCGTCATCGCGTCGAGGTGGACGCAGTCGGTCGCGGCGTGGTTCCGCCGGTAGCGCGTCGTGACGCAGCCGCGTTCCTTCATAAACGCCAGAGCCACGGACACTTGCGTGAACGGCAGCCCCTCATGCGCGACCAGCGTCTCGAGCGTGAAACCGTCGCCGCCGGCCTCGTCGACGGCGTGAGCGACCCGCTCGAAGGAGGGCAGCGGACAGCGATGCTCGTACGGCTTGCCGCGTGCCGGCGCGACCGTTTGGACCAGTTGGCCGTCGAGCAGCGTGAAGGTCTCGTCGCGCGTCGCGGCCGTCATCTACTTGCCTCCCGCGTACGCGAACTGCCCGCGCTCGACCTTCTTGAAACGTGCCTGGCCGCCCTTGGCCCCGATCTCGCGCAGCATGGCCGCATACAGCGTCGCGTGCGGCGTCTTGCCGTTGGGGCTGGACCACAGGCTCTGCTCCGCCATCGCGGCGATCAGCGCCTTGCTGGTCATGGGCTCGCCGGCCTTCTGAAGCACCTGCGCCGCGGCGTCGAGTGCGCTGATGCGCTTGGGCTTGTCGGCAGCGGTTGGTTTCCGAGCACCCTGCGGCTTCGTTGCCTTCGGCTGCTGATTCGCTCCCTTGCCGGCCTGGCCGGACTTGATGGGCTTGGTCGCCTTCTTGGCGCTCTTCCGCGTCGTCGTCTTCTTCGCCTTTGCCATTTCAGTCTCCTCGTGGTTGGAGGTTTCGTTGCTGATCTCGTCGCCATCGGCGACGTCGTCTTGGTAACACTCCTGGCACCGCGGGCGGCCCAGGTACGTCAGCGCCGCCGGCCGGCCGCAGCCGACCGATGCGCATATATCCGGGTCGTCGGCGTCGTTCCCGATTCCATCCGGCAGCTGCTCGCTGCCCTGCACGTCGCCGGTGTTCGCCTGTTCCACGTCGTTTTTCTCCATGCAGATCTCCTCGTGCTTACCTCGTCAGGCCCGGGTCTCACGCGCCCGGGCGACGCGGGCCGGCCCCGCGTTTCGGCGGCGGCGTCATGGCCGGTGCATCTGCCGTATGGCCGCCAGCGTCTGCTCGACCAGCTTGGTCGCGCGGCGCAGCTCGTCGCGGTCGCGGCTGTCAACCGCCAGCGCCAGGCGCTCCCCGAGCATGCGGTAGCGCCGGTGCAGGTTGCGGAGGGTGGTCTTGTTCATTCGCGTTCTCATCGCTGTCTCCTATGCCCATGCGTTCAGGCTGAGGATGCTGGCCGGCCGATACCCGCACAGCCGCGCCTCGCGCTCGATGGCCTTGCGGACCGCCGGCGTCGCGCTGCGCGCTCGATAGATGCGATTGAGCCGTCCCCAACTCAGCGTCCGGAGGCGTGGCAGCCCGCTGCGGTTCGGGGCCGTGAGCCACTTGATCGTCGCCTCGCCGTTCTTCTTCGTTTGCCTGGTCGCCTCCTTCTCGTTGCCAGCCTCGTTCTTGATGGCCGTGTTCATACTCACATCAAGCCATGGGTTTGGCCGGGAATCCAGTCCAATCTCGAAGATTATCGATTATGTCTCGTAATTCAAGGAACACTATCCGTCGCTCGAACCGGGAGGCCCGACGTCCGTTCGGCGCGCCTATCAGCCGGGCCTGGCCCAAGAGGCCAGCCGGCCGCGTACGTCGCCCCACGGCGGACCCCAACGCGAACGGGGGCATCCGTCGCGGGCCACGGCCCGTGGCAGGAGGCGGCCTGATGGGCGAGACCGACGCCAGGGTGAATCCGACGGCGCTCACGCCGGCCGATGCGGCCCGACTGCTCTTGGCCGCCGGCGGGCAGCACATTTCGGTCGAAATGCTCGAGGCCGACGTGGCGGCCGGCGCGCCGACCAACGCCAACGGCACGTTCAATTTGATGCACTACGCAGCGTGGCTGGTACGGGAGGCCGCCGGTGGCGATTGACCCACGGAATCTTCGGCCGTCGCAGTTGGTGCAGTTGCTCAACTCGACGCCGCTGGGCGAGGTGGCCAATGAGCGAACGCTCTACCGCCATCGCGCCCGGGCCGGGCTGCACATCGGCGACGGTAAGACGGTCGATCTGCTGCGCTACGTGGCCTGGCTGGTGCTGGAGCGACATCGGCCCAAGCCGGAACCCAAAGGGCTGAGCGGCTATGACGCGCACAAGGAGCGCGCCGCGCAGCGCAACCGTGAATTGTCGCAGCTCGGTCGTGACATCGGCGAGCTGCCCGCGGTCGCGAAGGCGGTACGGAAGGAGAAGGCCGCGCACGACTTCCGCTACTTCTGCGAGCAGTTCTTCCCGCAGACGTTTCATTTGCCCTGGTCACGCGACCACCTGAAGGTCATCGCCAAGATCGAGCGGGCCGTGCTCGAGGGCGGGCTGTTCGCCATGGCGATGCCGCGCGGGTCGGGAAAGACCTCGATCAGCGAGACCGCCTGCTTGTGGGCGCTGCTCTACGGCCATCGCGAGTTCGTTGCGCTCATCGGCAGCGACGAGGAGCACGCCGCCAACATGCTCGACTCGATCAAGGTCGAGCTCGAAGCGAACGAACGGCTGCTGGAGGACTTCCCCGAGGTGGCGTTCCCGATCCGGTCGCTGGAAGGCATCCACCAGCGGGCGAGCGGGCAGCTCTATCAGGGCAAGCAGACGCACATCGGCTGGACCGCCAAGGAGATCGTGCTGCCGACCATGCCGGACGGCAAAGCGAGCGGCGGCATCATCCGTGTCGCCGGGATCACCGGCCGCATCCGTGGCATGAAATACAAGCGGCTCGACGGCCATGCGGTTCGGCCGTCGCTGGTACTGATCGACGACCCGCAAACCGATGAGTCAGCCCGCAGCCCGAGTCAGTGCGCCACACGCGAACGCATCCTGGCCGGCGCCATCCTGGGCCTCGGCGGCCCCGGCCAGAAGATCGCCGGGCTGATGACGCTCACGGTCGTCCGCCCGGACGATATGGCCGACCGCATCCTCGACCGCGACAAGCACCCACAATGGCAGGGCGAGCGGACCAAGATGGTCTATGAGTTCCCGGCCAATGAAGCGCGATGGTCCAGATACGCTGAGATTCGCGCCGAAGGGCTGCGCAACGATCAGGGCATTGCCGCCGCGACCGAGTTCTACCGCCAGCACCGAGAGCAGATGG
>VRUI01000012.1 GCA_019456225.1 Planctomycetota bacterium
GTTTGGCCATAGTAAGTACCTTTCAATAATAGGTTAACAAATCTATGACCATTTACACAGTTTATTTCACACCCTCCAGGCAATAGCTCAGAAACAAGCTTCATACCCACACCACCGGTAGACGCTTCGCCAACAACTTCAATTTCGCTTGCGCGTTTGAATAAGACCTTAATACCAGAACGCAAAAGTTCATGGTCATCAACAATTATAACTCTGATTTTCCCGTTATCCATACAGGTTTCCCCTATTTGAATCATAGCAAAACGATATCCTTAATCTATCACAGCAATAATAATTAAATTTATGCCTGTGGCAAGAACAATTATCGCAATTTGTTCAAACTTTCAAAAAAAGTCTGCAACCATTCCCAAATGACCGGATCAACTGATTCTGTAGAATCTAGAACTCAAGGCTCGTCAGGCCCTCGCGGATAGCAAACTTGGTAAGTTCAGCCATACTGTTTATGCCCAACTTATTCATAGTCTCACGACGTCTTGCATCTGTCGTCTTAACACTGACGTGCAAAAGCTTGGCGGCCGCTTTCGCAGAGATACCCTCGGCAAGAAGCTGAAGCAATTCACGCTCTTTCGCCGTGAGAATATCAAGCGGCGAACCGTTGACAAATGTCTTGCTGTTCTGCTTATAATCCTCGATAACAAGACTTGCCGCTTTGGGGCAAAGATAATTGTCGCCGGCTGCAACACTGAAAATCGCGCGAACGAGTTCTTCGCTTGCACTGTCCTTGAGGATGTAACCCGAAACACCGATCTTAAGCATCTCGGTTATAAATCGCTTGTTGGAATACGCAGATAGGGCCAGAACCTTAACTTCGCTGCCTTCAGTCAATATCTGCCTGGCAGCCTCAATACCATTGAGACCGGGCATACTGACATCCATCAAAACAATATCAGGCTTAACTTCGGCGACTATCGCTACAGCTTTACGACCATCTTCTGCCTCACCGACCAGTTCCAATTCTGCGTGCTGATCGATTAATAAACGAAGACCTTCGCGAAGCACACCGTGATCATCCACTACTACTACTTTAATTGCCATAGACTCTACTTTCTTCGACCACCTCACCTTTTTGCAAAGGCGCCTTTAATATTAACTTACTTCCGTCTCCCGGGCTTGATATTATCTCAAGACTCCCTTGAAATAACTGAGCCTCTCCCGAATACTGAAAAGCCCGAAACCGGAATCCTTACTTATCAGTGAAAGCCTTTCGCCGGCATCAAAACCTATACCGTCATCTTCCACAATGATTACAATTATATCATTTTCTCTGGAAACATCAACACTAACATTTCCAGCTTTTGCGCGCTTTTCAATATTTACTGATAATTCCCGAACCTATTCAAACAAAAAAGACCGCAAATCACAAACCAAAAGCCTAATCTGACCATCACAAAAAAGGATGTTTTCAGTGTCGCCTTTGTCCGTAAACTCTCCAGTAAGCCACTCATCGATCGCTGTCTCAAGACCCAATTAATACAGTATGGGGTAACTCAAGTCAAATGTAAAGTCTCGAGTAATTTTTATAAGGTCGGCAATAATCTTCCTCATACCGTCAAGGTCCTATTTTTGTTCAGAGAAATTTATTATTTGCCGGAGAATCAAGTTTTATACGCAAAAAGATCAAAGGCTGGATCAGATTCTTCAAACAAGAATACATAAACAAGCCCTGTCTCAAGACTTACGAAGACTACGAACCAAATGACCGATCGCCCTGACCGGATGGCGGAGGGCCATTCGCCGGCCGGAATAACGCATCACAATACGGATCTTTTCACGCATTTCCAGCTTATAGCAATGCACGCTGCATTTCGAGCAAACAGGCTTTTCACCGCCAAACTTACAACTGTCAAGCCGGGCAAAAGCATAATCAACCAAACCCTGACAATCCGCACACAATTCCCCACCACCCTGCAGGTGATGCCCGGAGCAATAAATACGAACCATCGCTAAAATAGTCCCCTTTTCCCTGCCAGGAGCATCTTTTCCACTAACCATAGCTTATCGATTATCTTTAATCGGTCTGATCCAAACATTTCTAAAGCAGACCGGGTTGCCGTGATCCTGAAATTTGATCGGTAGTTTGTCGTCGTGGTAGCGATAGTTTGAAATCGAATGCGGGCCTCGCCAGCCGGTTCCGCCGATAAGCTCTTCAAACTGGATCAGCACGCCGTTTTGATACACGATAAAGATCGCTTTTTTATCGATCTTACCATCTTTGAAGATCGGTCGGTAAAATGTAATATCATAACTTTGCCACTTACCGGGTTTGCGGCATACGTTTACTTCTGGTTTTTTACGTCCGTAGAGTGCTCCGGCCAGTCCGTCTGGATAGGTTGGATTGTCATAGATTGCTTTGCCCTGCTCATTGAGTTTGTCATCTATTTGATAACTGTCGAGTATCTGAACTTCGTACTGGCCCATCAGGAAGACTCCGCTGTTGCCGCGGCCCTGGCCACGGCCACGGATATTTGCGGGGGTTCTAAACTCAACATGAAGCTGACATGAGCCGAACGATTTTTCCGACTGGATATAGCCGGAATGTTTTGTGGGCTGCATGACTCCGTCTTTGATAATCCACTTGGTATTTTTGCCCCTGACATCAGTCCAGTTATTCTTAAACGACTCTTCGCTGCCGTCAAAAAGGACGAACGCGTCGGAAGGGGCATCGCCGCATTTTTCGCCGGGCCTGACGACCAGAGGATAAGGCTGCTTCGCCGGGTCCTTCTCATGAACCATGACCCCGTCGATAGTCATGTAATAGACTGGCTTTTCGTCGACGATCTTACTCCATTCCTTGATTACAGGTCCGTCATTATTGACTGCACCGCAGCAGAGAGCGATTACAACGATTAGAAAAGCGATCCAGTTTTTCATCATATTTCCCTTAAATAATTGACAAAGTTAACATTCACCTGATATTATAAGGGATACTGATCAAAAAAAAAAGACAAAACCATGCCGCCAACGTAGAAATAAGTTGAAAACTGACGATAATCATGTAACATGTGATTTATAAACCTGAAATCTGAATCTGAAATCTAACAGGAGCCAAACAATGAAACTAACAAAAATCACATCAGCAGCAATAATAGTGATAATGGCAATGCTGCTAACCGGCTGTCAGGACGAGCAATTAGCCAACTGCCAGCAGAAAAACACAGAATTACAGGCACAGGTAGAAGCTCAAAAGGAAACTATCACTAAAAAAGAGACTATTGAGAAGAATTCGCTGACAATGATCACACTGATCCTTAATGAAAATGTTAAATTAAGAAGTCAAATCGCGGAACTGAAAAAAGCCCAGCAACCAAAACCAGATCCAAAAAAGCCTGCAAAGAAGCCTGAAATGACTCCAGAGAAAAAGGCCGAAATGAAAAAGGCCTTGCAAAAATTATTCGATCTGCAAAAAAAATCTGCTGAAAAAATGAAGAAGGAAGCCAATAAGTAGTTGTGATATTCCTGGATTTGCCAAATCCATTGTTTGATTATAGGACTTGCCGCTTGCCAACAGGCCGATCTCTCAATATCGAACACTGTAAATAACTCAAACTGACCAAAAACGGCCGGGAAAACGACATAAACCTTTACACTTAAAGAATTTGCATAGCGCCTGTTTTTAAATAAAAATGCCTCGGCCAAAGGCCGAATCCTAAAATAATCAATTATAAATAATAAATAATCAATCTCAAACTGACCAATCGGTCAGTTTGAGTAAATAAGTCACTCCATAAAACAGCCGATAAACAACTGTGTAAGTTTACGTCCGCAGACAAATGATAATGTGCTTATAATACGGAAAATGATGAAAACAAACAAAGCATTCACACTCATAGAGATCCTGATCGTTGTATGCATACTGGGAATAATTGCCGCAATAATTGCACCCCACTTCACAAAATCAGCTACAATGGCAAAAGAAGCTGCTGCGAAAGAAACGCTGCAGATGATGCGTGAGCAGCTCGAGATCTATAAAATTCACCACAATGAAACACGCGCAGGATATGTTTATGGAGAAATTGGCGTGGGGGGTACGTTTATTCGCCAGCTAATCTATTGTACGGACATTAACGGAGACTTTTCACCCACAAAAACCCCATGGGGAAACTATATCTACGGGCCGTATTTACATGATTTTCCCAAAAATCCATTTAATAACTCCTTTTTTGTTAAGAATTACCCGGACGGTACTGAAATAGCCGACCAAGCCACCGGAAGTAAAACCAATGGATGGTTATACAAAGCAGAGACCGGAGAACTGAGAATCGATTGGCCGGGCACAGATACAGAAGGTGTATCGCACTACGAGTATTAATAAAAAAAGCAGGCCCGAAGACCTGCCTTTTAAAATTAAATACAGATAAATCGTCCTATTTACGACGACGAATGAACAAACCGCCAAGGCCCAACAAAGCCATAGTCATTGGCTCTGGAACAACATTGACAGTGCTAATAACAGCACCATTGTTAGCTTCATCAATCATCGTCAAAGTTCCCACACCGGAAATACCGATGCCGGTGATGAGCTGACCACCAACAGGGTCGCCAAAGAACTGAGAACCACTGATGCGAACAGCAGTTGCGGTTTCATCAACGATCAATGATTCAAAATCGAAAACAGCAATAGCCGTGAAACCAGATGTATCGAAAACAACTGTACCGCCAGCAATTAGACTGACATCATAAGCAGGGGTAGTAGCATCTTCATTAATACCGAGAATGCCTGGAAGAATATTTGAACCATCAAGAGCCACACCACCATCTATAGTAAAGTTCAATCCAGCCATCGACAATGAAGCCATTCCAAAAACCATTGCTAAAACTAATACCTTTTTCATAACAAAATCCCCTTTCAGTGACTTTAGCACCACCATCAACTTACGTAAGCCATACAGCAGCAACTAGAAATTTCTATACCAAAATATAACACTACTACAACAAATTTAATTTTACTAGATGAGACAATAGAATGCAAGAAAAAAATGAAAAACTTTGCATTTTATTAATAAATTATTAAAGCCAATAGCCGACACACCTTATCGCCTTGCCGGCCGTAACCCAAAATAACAGAGAAATCCTCGATAGACGGACAATAAAGCCTGTTTACGGCGACGAATAAACAAACCCCCAAAACCCGGCAAAGCCTTTGTCATTGGCTCAGGAGTTAATGTAATATTTGAAACAATCTCTGGCTGATCAGGAAGTTTTTCAGTAATACCATGCACGCCATCAATCCCATGCACCTTACAACCGCTAAATACTATAGTACTAGCTAATATGCGCGCAAAAAAAGAGGCGAGCCAAACGGCTCGCCTCGTAATGCTTAAGCATTTCCTGCAAATCGTAAATTATTTACGACGACGCAGGAACAAACCACCAAGACCCAACAAAGCCATTGTCATTGGTTCTGGTGTAACATTGACAATACCAAGAACTGCACCATTATTAGCTTCGTCAATCATTGTTATGGTTCCAAGGCCGGAAACACCAATGCCATTAATGAGCTGGCCGCCAACAGGGCCGCCAAAGAACTGAGAACCACTGATACGAACAGCTGTTGTGGTTTCATCAATGATCACTGAAGCAAAATCAAAAGTAGCAACAGCCGTGAAACCAGATGTATCTACAGCAACTGTACCACCAAGAACTAAACTGACATCGTAAGCAGAGGTAGTAGCACTTTCAGAAATACCCAGTGTAAACGGAGCAGGGGCATCGGAACCACTACCAACAGCGCTACCGTCAACGGTTAATTGCAGTCCTGCGGTTGCGATTGACGCAACGCACAATACTACAGCCAAAATAAATAACTTCTTCATCGTAGATCTCCTTCATAATAATTACTGCACTCAGCCCATCTTCAACACAAAGACAAATCAAAGAGTACACTTTACATAACATTAGCTAATTAAAAAACAAATTTAAACATACAACTTTAAATTACGGACAAGGTGATCCCCAGCTTGCGAGAAGAACCTGTACGTCCTGAGAGGTAATAAAACCATCCTGATTAAAGTCAACACATTCTTCATAAGGCTGACCCCAAGCTGCTAACAGAGCCTGAACATCCTGAGAGGTAATAAAACCATCGCCATTGGCATCACCCATTGTGAAACAAGAATGGTTCCAACATGCACATGCAGGACCACCAGGACCGATAGGGCCACCTGCGATTGTAGCTGCATCAAGGTCGTCGCCTACGATACCGCCGCGAAGTGCGTCAGCTGTGATTGCAACTGTAGCAGCACCTGTTGTGATTGTACCAACCACATAAGTACCGGCACCAGCACCGCCCTGTCCGGCATCAAGGATACCCATACAAAGAGAAATCTTTGCTGCAGGCAGAGCCAATTCACCAGCTGCATCAGGATCAGCGACAGGAGTACCATCACCAAGACTGTAGCTGCCGGGAGTTGCTGTTTCAGCTGTGTAAGCAGCATCCATAAATACGTTGAAGATTGCGTCGGTTCCTGCAACAGCAGTAACGTCAACGTCTGCATCAACAACGATTGCCAACCCGCGTACAACTTCGATACCCGTTACAGTCAGCACGATCGTGCCAGTACCGTCGCCATTGTCAACGAGACTGATATCCGCGGCCATTGCCGGGATTGCTAGTGCTACGACTAGCAATGTTAATACCAACTTTTTCATAAAACACCTTTCCTTTCTTAAATACTCTAACTAACTCTCTATACTTTACCTGCCGGCAACGCACCGAAACAGGTCTCTCTCATGTTTACAACCCCAATACACGTAATCCCTGTCAATACTGGTATCAGAGTCTTGCCTAACTACCACATATTACCACTTTTAACTATTCCGTACAAGAAAAAAATCCAAAAAAAGCAAAGAAACTTACGAACAGCCGAAAATAATCGCAATATCAGTGTTTTTAAGCAATAAACGACACATCAATACCCGCCTTTGTAAAAAAAAATCCCAATTTGCCAAATATTTATTTCCCAGCACAGATATTCCTTGTATTATAGGCGTATGTTGAGCATATTTCAAGGACGTCTCATAATTGTAAGGATTACACTGCTGATCGCAATGCTTTTACTCATAAGTATCGGCATAGCAAGCATTTACGCCTCCGGAAACCCCGCAGATGCCGACGAACCCATGGGCGGATCGTCCCTCTGGAAGAAACAGATGATCTTCGCTTGTGCCGGGTTATTCGCATTTTTCCTTCTAAACCTCATTGATTACCGCTGGATGGGCCCTCCGAGCTTCTGGATGTATGCGGCGTGCCTTGGCGTGCTTGCATTTATACTATTTTGTAAGTATACCGGTCTTTTTCCTTCTATTGTCCCGGAGATTAACTTCGCTTTCCGCTGGATACGAGTAGGAGTAGGCGGCATCTCCCAACAGATACAACCCTCCGAGCTTTGCAAGCTGCTATATATTTTAGCTTTGGCATGGTATCTGCGTTTTCGCAAGAATTACCGCCATTTTCGCGGTCTTGTCGGCCCGTTCGCGCTGACCGTCCTGGCGATGGGGCTTATCGTACTGGAACCGGACCTGGGAACAACGCTGCTGCTGATGCCGATACTCTTCGCTATGCTCTTTGTCGCCGGGGCTAAAGTAAAGCACCTGCTCATCATCATATTAATAGGGGCAGCCATAAGCCCGATGTTATGGGGGCGGATGAATATGTACCAGCGGTCCCGAATAAGCAGTTTTCTGCTCCAGAGCGATAATATCCGCGAAAAAGCCAAAGATAACAAAAAATTCTCAAAGGTGCTCACAGGCAGAGAATACTTCAACGAAACACGCTGGCGACGCTGGGAGGGATACCACCTGATCCACAGCAAAAGAGCTATTGCCTCCGGAGGGCTTACAGGATACGGTTTTCGCAAGGGACCCTACATAAAGTACCCCCAGCTGCCCGAACGCCACAACGACTTCATATTCGCCATAATAGCCCACCAGTGGGGCCTCGTCGGCTGCGCGGTGGTATTCCTGCTATACGCGGTGATCGTCGCCTGCGGCATGGAGATAGCCTGGAACAACACAGACCCCTTCGCCAGGCTAATCGCCGTTGGAATAATAACAATGCTAATGGTACAGGTGATCGTAAATACATCCATGACGGTCGGCCTGATGCCGATAACAGGAATCACCCTCCCGCTGATAAGCTATGGCGGATCGTCGCTGGTAGTAAACATAATGGCGATAGGAATTCTAAACAACATAGGACGCGCAAGACCATTCTCTGTAGCCGGAAAAGGATTCGAATCCAGCCAATAAGCCTACCGTATTTTTTATTGGTTATTCCTTGTTGGATGTCGAAGATCCGGCAGCAGTGACGGATTGCATATTAAGAAACTAGGGGCAGTCACCTATTTATTATTTTATAGGTGACTGCCCCTTTCTATTCGCCTACTACACAAAAACGGCGATTTCAAATTTAAAGGTATCTGACCATTTTGTTTCCTCTAAGGACAAAGCGGGTCAGTGCAGAGTAACCATTGCTCGGCAAACAAAGCGAAATCGACGATATTGACGATACAGTCTCCATTTAGGCTAGCCAGAGGAATTGGATGGTTCGCATCGCCGCATTCCGGTGGCAAAATAGCGCCAATAGCTTCCGGATCGAGAATGATTATATTATTGTCCTCATTATCACTGTCACTTTCAAAAATGTTGTTCTTATCCGGATCTGGAATGCCTGATGGGTCTGGAGCGAGCATTATCAGAGTCATAATGGCATCTGCATCGCCGGTTTTTTGATCGCCCTGACCATCAATAATTCCAGGTATGCGATACCCGCCGAATTCTCCCAGAGTCGGATCGAAAGGACAGCCGTTTACACCGCAGGATGATTTAAAGCTAAAAGGAACACCCTCCATGTCGGACTGTATGAACACATCCCTCAGATTGGCAGGTATCACCGTAGCCGGTTCACCAATGATTGGATAAAGGTCTTGTTGCTCTTTAGCTACAAAAGGCGGAACAATGACCTTTGGATCGATTTGGGTATTTGGGAGAAATCTCGCATATCCTAATCCCGAACGTTTACCCCCATCAAAGCCAAGATCGAAAGCTGCACGCAAAGCCAAAAATTCATTTTCATTCGCTGGCCATTGGATTGAATCTGGCGATGGAAGACTTGCGGAATCATCGAACGCGCCATCAAAATGAGGTATATCGGGTATTTGATATGGAAAGAACCATCCTAATCTAAACATTCTGATAGGGCGTAATCTGAGTATCAAAAACTGTCTATTCCAGCCAATAAAATCAAATGCATGCATGTCTTTTGTTTTGATCGTATGCCGTATACCTCTGCCAAGTGTTGGATCCATAAGCAGCCCCTGGTCATCACGCCAATGGCTGGCTTGGCAGCTGCCAGTAACACTATCACACGCCGGATCTGAAGAGTCTGCCGAACCGTACGAAAACGGCACCTTATCCGATGGCGACAAATCAGAATACTCTGCTGGTCCGGCAAGTGTTCGCCGGCGATCGGTAGCCATAGCATGACCGAAAGGAAAGCCGAGATCGAAAAACCTGTAAAAGTCCAAAACGCTCGGATGGAGGACATAGTCAGGATTGGCATCCTGAATGTCTGTGAGACTTACAAAGCCTAATGCGTGTCCGATCTCATGTGTCGCAACTCCCACGAAATCAGTCTTACCTGCGTCAATACCGTCGCTAGTGATATAATCAAAAGTACTGGCAAATGATGTGCTGAATTTCATTTCAGCATCGACCCCTGTTGGTGGATTGGTATAGAGTGTGTCAAGCCCGGTTCCCAATCCCAGTGCCTTAGCGTTAGCCGTTGTCATAGTGATCAAACTGTCAGACCTGTCTCCGCTGATATCTTTGATAGGAAGTGATGAAATTGGCATTGAGTTAATCGTTGCCTGCTCGGGCGTAGAGGCATCTGCGATTAATGCGGCCCGTACTGAGGTATATGAGTGTGTCGTTCTGGCCGATCCTGTCGAGCCAAGGACTCCGAAAGGCAGTGAATCAAAAGCAATATTGATGTGAACCGTTACGGGGTCGGAGAACTTTGCCTCCCATATAGACGCAGCCTCTAGAAATGCTCCAAGTTGATCCGCCGTCATCGGCGAAACTCCAACATCTGTCATGGTGATTGTCAGGCCCAGAGCCGTTTGTGTCAACAGCAACACAATGAGCATGACATGGAAACTAAAACCTCCACGCCTACCAAAAAAAAAAGGTTTGTTTTGTTCCACAACTACAGAATAACTTTGATTCTTCATTTTGCACCCTTCCTAAATAAATATCCTAAATTTTCAATTGACGGACGAAAAAGACGATACTGAGACCCAAACCGCACTTGTCGCGACATAGTAATTTACCAATTCTTCACCGCTCCAAAGGGGCTGGTTTTAGCCCGACGCTCGCCTGCGTGTTGCCCAACCCCGTAGTGTAGGCTTCCAGCCTACATCATTGTACTTAACGCCGCAGAATTGACTTTAGAGTGGGCCGCGGACGCACAGTTTTATGCGATATTGTAATTAGGCAACAGCCCCTCGCGCTTAGGGCTGCTGTGTGGCGTTTATTTCTTAAGGGATAATCTCAATTGGAATGTATGCGGCATTATTGTGCTCGTCAAATTCCTGGATGCTCCCGGTATAGTCGATAATTACCCCGAGCCAGTAACCATGAGTTACAGTCAAGTTCGAGGGGATCGTTAAGGTTAATTTTTTGGTATAAGGTCTGTTTCTTGTGAGGTTCATGGTGCGGGTTGCGAAACGCTCATCGAGAGTGGTTATATTGCGGTTTTTGGAAATATAAAATCCTATGTTTACTCCGTTCTGGGTATAATAGCCATTGTTTTCATACGTGAACTGTACGTGATAGGTGGTGCCCTTCTTGACCCTATATCGCTTTACTCCTTCATACCACTTTGAATAAACAGGGTTGCCGGTGGAGATATGATATATCTTGGTAAAAATATGCTGGCTGTACTCGTTATCTGTTCCGCCGGCCTTCCAGAATTTCCAATGGCTTACTGAGAGGTCGTTCTTTAATATGGTGTCTGTTCTGCCATACAGATAAACTTCTCCGTTGCCGGCGTCTTCTCCGACATAGGCACGTATCCTCTTGTTGTTAGCATGAAGATGAGAGGTGTCTGAGCCCATGATGTTGAGACGTCGGTTTTCATGTTGGAGTCCCATGGCATGGCCCATCTCATGCAGCGCTGTCGTGACAAAGGTCCGGCGGTTTCCACCATAGGCTTTGCCCTGATAGGATTCGACTTCGCTTCCGGCGACATCTTTATTGGACTGGATTGTGGAAGTTGACCAGGGTACATCGACGTCAAGGGCGATGTCGGCTTCTTTTATTGTAGCTTTGCCCCATCTCCACTTCAACCATGTATAGCAGGTAGCAGAACCCGAGCCAAGAGTGTCACTGAACCATATTTCCGTCTGTTTATTCTTTCTTTCAATATTGGTATCGCCCCAGGTGACAGATTTAAAATGAAATTCACCCGGCGCCTGGTTCCATCTGCTGATCGCTCTGTTCAGGGCGGTTCGATAGGAAGAGCCGCCCGGAAAGGAGTTACTTGCCGCTCTCCATCTTATATTCTCACCTTCCCATTTGATCTTTGTGCCGTTACCTTTCCTGTAGCCATACCCGGGCGCATTTTCGACAAATGTAAGCGAGGCAATTATTACCAGTACCATTAAACAGCTATTTATTCGCATATTCATAATAAATCTCCTTTTCAATTGAAACAACTCACATCTTCCGGATGGTTACACTCAAGCCAGATTCCGGCCATTGCCGCTATATCAAACAGATCCACATAGCAGTCAGGTTTGCCTTGCGGCCCGGAGACGTCGCCAATTAAGCGTCCTTCATAGAATATCTGGAGTTCGCAGGGCGTCTCAGGCAACACGGGGTTGCCGGTGAACAATTCAGCTTCAATTCGTTCCTGTTCCAATATCTCCGCCAACTCACTCGGATCAATACCATCGAGCCAGGGGCGGGTATAAACCATCTCGGTTTCAGGCAAATCGTTAGGCTCGACCGCCCTTAACTCTATTCCATAAAAAGGCGCGTTCGGGTCATGGCTGACCAACTCAACGCCGCAATCTTTGGGGGGAACGCCGGTTCCACACTCTTCAAGAACAACCCGAGTTATGAACGCCCCAAATTCACTTTCGGTGGCATGTACGCCAGGCAGGATTGGTATGTCCGGGTCCACTTCTTCAACTCCATCATTAACAAAAACATTACTCAGTTCCATTGACCCCATGGTGTGCGTTAGAACATCTGGAATATTCTGAACATCGCCCATAACGATCCCATTGGGATCGCCGCCGAGTTCGGATGTCAACCGCACCTGCTGGCCGTATTCGTTGTAGATCACGTTGATCGAAGCCGGCACGTTGGGATCATCCAGAATCCGAAACCGTCCGCGAGCCCAGCGGTAAAGAAAGCATGGAGTTGGGGTGTTGCCTTTAACAAAAAGAAAGTCCCGGTCATTTACATCGAAAAGAGGAACGCCCGAGACCAAGAAAAAGTCATTGTATACCGGTTCGCCTGCCGGTCCAACTTCATTGGAGTCAGGCACGTCAGATTGCCCCCCCTCAAAACGCAAAACCACTTCCGGAACCCGGGTAGCAAGTGATCCCTTATAGATTTGCTCGACATCAAAAGTAACAAAGGTGTGCGGAAGGTTGGAACCATCGACATATACAGGGTTACCATTTTCATACACCTGCGTGCCTGTAGAATCCAGCAAAGGGACAGGTTCCGAGTTCTTGTACTCTACTTTCGTGACTCGGCCCTTAAAAATAAGTCCTGAGTTCCTGACATATTCACCCATATCAATGCCGGAAGTTACATCGCCCAGTACAGGTGATGGTGCAAGGAAAATCAGCGACAAAAGTAAAATCGTAACAATCGTCCTGGACATTATCACATCTCCTTTCCAAAAAACAGTTTCAACTTTTATTTCATCTGAGAGTTGATGCAGTTCGTTGGTGTCAAAGCTTACCGATATATTGCTTTTCGTGCTTTAACTTTGTAGTATTTCATCTACTCCCACCGTCAGTTCCAAGCAAATACGACATTTACTTAATATAAGACTACATTAATCCTACATTCATAAATTGTCAAGGAAAAAATAATTTTTTAATAAAAATGTTAACTAAAGGCTCTGTTAACTAAAGGCTCCGGGAGCCGTTTTCGGGGGTTTAGGTAAGATAGTCTCATTTGGAACCCTCGGGATATTTTCTTGGTCTTCCCGGTTTTCTCAGGGTTGACTCGAGATTCAATAGTTTTGCCGTTTCGTTTACCCAATCCTTTTCGCCGTAGGGAATGCCCCTTTTAATGCCGTTTGCAAAATTTTCGGTTTCCTTTTCACCTGGACGTCGTTTGACGATCCGGGGCCAATCGGCGGGCAGAGGGAAAATAAAGGGGTCCGGTACTTTTTTGAAGCAAACCGCTGTTTTTACTGACTTAAACGCAGGTTTTCGAGCTATCCAAAAAACTAACTATTAACTCAGGCGCTTATTTTAGTTTGTAACTCCCATTAACAATCTCTCGTTTTCCCTCGTTTTCCGCAGATAACAACACGCTGCGGCCAAAAATCGCAAACCATCCAAAACCAACTATAATCCGGCAAAATCAAAAGTAAAGAAAAAAACCAAAACCACACCAACGTAAGCAAGCATATTCTGGGTCAACGTGCTGTCGGCGGGATGCACACTTTTCACACCTTTCACACCTTTCAAACCTTTCACACCTTTCACACCTTTCACACCTTTCACACCTTTCAAACCTTTCTCACCTTTCTCACCTTTCACACCTTTCACACCTTTCAAACCTTTCAAACCTTTCTCACCTTTCACACCTTTCTCACCTTTCACACTTTCACACCTTTCACACCTTTCAAACCTTTCTCACCTTTCACACCTTTCTCACCTTTCACACCTTTCTCACCTTTCACACCTTTCTCACCTTTCACACTTTCACACCTGTAACCACCAAAGGCGCGCTATGTCTGCGAGTGACATTCCGGGTCAACATATACTATTGGCCCCCTAAGTAAATAACATTCCTTCCACCTCCGCATTTTCCAGAAAAACATTATGCCGGCAAGCATTATGTCAAAAGATGCAAAACTGCCAATTTGACAGCCTTTCCGACAAACAGCCAATCAACACAAACCCTTCTATACGCTAGAGTTACAGTTGTATGCGATTTCCGGCACGCTTTTTGCTTATTAATATCTATGGACAATGCTCCGATACACTGATTTCTGGAAAGGATATTTTGGTATGAAATTTGAAAAGTTTACAATGAAGGCCCAGGAGGCACTGGCCAGTGCTCAGCAGCTCGCCATGGCCCAGTCGAATATTACCGTTTCGCCGCTGCATCTGTTGAGCATTCTGCTCGACGATGACGAAGGCGTTGTAATAATGATACTCAAAAAGATCGGCACAAATATTTCGCGTCTGAAAGAGATGACCAAAAGCGAAATCTCCCGCCTTCCCACCGGCTCGGCTACCGGACAGATGATGATGCCGGATCCCGTCTTCGGGCAGGTCGTTCTCGACGCCCAGAACCGCGCCGACAAAATGGGCGACGAATACCTTAGCCTCGAACATCTGTTCATCTCGCTAGCCGAGATGCAAAGCGACGCCAAAGAGATACTCAGCGTAAATTCCATAACCGGCAAGAAGATCGAAACGGCTATCGAACAAATCCGCGGCGGCGAAAAGATCACAGACGCCAACCCTGAAGACAAATACAAGGTCCTTCAGCGCTACGGCATAGACCTGCTGGAAATGGCCCGCAAGGGCAAACTCGACCCTGTCATCGGCAGGGAAGACGAGATACGAAGATGCATGCAGGTCCTAAACCGCCGGACAAAAAACAACCCCGTACTGATCGGCGAACCGGGTGTCGGCAAGACCGCCATCGCAGAAGGACTCGCCCAGCGGATAGTCGCCGGTGACGTCCCTACCGGGCTTATGAACAAGCGTATTATCGCCCTGGATATGGGTGCAATGATCGCCGGAACGAAATTTCGCGGCGAATTTGAGGACCGTTTCAAGGCCGTTCTGAAGGCTGTAACCTCATCCGGCGGCGAAATAATCCTCTTTATCGACGAACTCCACACAATAGTAGGTGCAGGCAAAGCCGAAGGATCCGTCGATGCGGGCAACCTCTTAAAACCATCGCTTGCCCGCGGCGACCTCCGCTGCATAGGCGCCACTACCATCGACGAATACCGCAAATACATAGAAACCGACGCCGCACTGGAAAGACGCTTCCAGCCCATCACCATCGACCCGCCCACCGTCGAAGAGACCGTCGCCATACTTCGCGGCCTTAAGGACCGCTACGACACCCACCACGGCGTAAGGATAACCGATTCGGCTCTGGTAGCCGCGGCAACGCTTTCGGACCGCTATATCTCCGACAGGTGGCTGCCCGACAAAGCGATAGACCTCATCGACGAAGCGGCAAGCAAGCTCCGGATAGAAAATGACACTTTGCCTGCCGAACTGGACAACATACGCAGAAAGATCATGCAGCTGCAGATCGAGTTGGAAGCACTCAAAAAAGAGACAGACGAAGACAGTGCCAAACAGATCAAAAAGACAAAGAAAACCCTTGCCGACCTCGAAGAGCAAAACCTAAAGCTTACAGCTGAATGGGAAAGCGAAAAAAGCGGGATCGACAAGGTTAAAGAGATAAAAGAAAAGATCGCCACAGCCCAGACAGAATTTGAAGAAGCCCAGAGAAAAGGCGACCTTGAACAGGCGGCCAGGCTTAAATACGGCACAATAGCTGACCTTGCAAAAGAGCTTGTCGCTGCCGAAAAGATACTCGACGACTCAGCAGCCGACTCGAGGATGATACAGAACGAAGTCACCTCCGAGCAGATCGCGGAGGTCGTCGGCAAGTGGACCGGCATCCCCGTTGTGCGGCTATTGAGCGGCGAACGCGAAAAACTTATCAACATGGAAAAGCTTATCGCAGAGCGCGTAATCGGCCAGGCCGAAGCAACGTCAGCCGTTTGCAACGCGGTAAGACGCAACCGCGCAGGCCTCGGCGATATGTCCAGACCAATCGGTGTATTCCTTTTCCTAGGCCCCACAGGCGTCGGCAAAACAGAGATGGCCAAATCGCTCGCCGACTTCCTGTTCAACGACCCGTCCAGCATGATCCGCATCGACATGAGCGAGTTCATGGAGGGCCACTCCGTCGCCAGACTGATCGGTGCACCTCCCGGATACGTCGGCTGGGACCAGGGCGGAAAACTCACCGAAGCGGTCCGCCGAAAACCTTATAGCGTCATTTTGCTCGACGAGATCGAAAAGGCCGACATCGACGTATTCAACGTGCTGCTGCAGGTTTTCGACGACGGAAGACTGACCGATGGTAAAGGAAGAACCGTTGATTTTAAAAATACGATAATAATCATGACCAGCAATTTCGCCGGAGAACAGATACAGGAGATGACAGAGGACCAGGGAGCCGACTGGGAGATCGAAGCACATGTAAAGGATGCCCTAAAGCAGTTCCTAAGCCCGGAGTTCCTCAACCGCATCGACGAGACCATTGTATTCCACATGCTCAACAAGGACGATCTGGAAAAGATCGTAAACCTGCAATTGGACCAGCTAGCCGAAAGACTAAAGGCCAGAAACCTGCAAGTGGAATTCACCGAAAACGCACGCAAACAGATACTCGAAGAAGGCTACGACCCCGCGTTCGGAGCAAGGCCGCTAAAGAGAGCAATACAGCAAAAGCTCGAAAACCGATTAGCCGCCGACCTGGTCGCGGGGAAATTTTCAGACGGAGACAATATCAAAATAGACGCCGACGCCCACAAATTCATTATCGAAAAAACATAAAAGCCCGAAGCGCCAGCGCAGGGATAAACCCGTGCTGTCGGCATCTTGCCGACAGCTTCTGCGGGCAGGATGCCCGCAGAACGGAGTTGAGCAACAAGCCCTGTCGCTTAGGGCTGCTGTTTGAGTTTTCGTATTACTAAAAACAGCAGCGCCGAGTGCAAGCGACATGCTAATCGACTGACTTTAGGTTCTCGACTGTTCTTTAGAGGTTTTAGCCCAGCGCCGGCGGGCATGTTGCCCAATCCCGTAATGTAGGCTTCCATCATGCTTGACGGCCTGGAATCGTCGTAAGGTAGGCCGTACCCACACTGTTTACTGATCGCAAATCGCAAATCACAAATCACAAATCGCAAATCACAAATCGCAAATCACAAATCGCAAATCACAAATCGCAAATCACTAATCACAAATCACAAATCGCAAATCACAAATCACTAATCACTAATCACAAATCACAAATCGCTAATCACAAATCACAAATCGCTAATCACAAATCACAAATCGCTAATCACAAATTGCTAATCACAAATCACAAATCGCTAATCGCAAATCACAAATCACAAATCGCTAATCACAAATCGCTAATCACAAATCACAAATCGCTAATCACAAATCGCTAATCACAAATCACAAATCGCAAAAAACTCTATCCAAAACAAAAAGGCCTATGTCTCTGAGTGGCATTTTGGGTCTACATATACTATAGGCCTCTTAGGTATTATTACAAACGCCCATTTATACGGATTGTGAAAAATACTCGTGCTTAAATGCGTGGGTAAAGTCTTTTGTTACTGTGACTTATAAACTTTGCCACGCGTGAGTAATTATACCAATTGGTATTACTCCGTATTTTCCGATTGAACCGGTTTTCTGCGGCGGAGGAAAAGCCCTCCCAGGCCAAGTATTGCTATCGTAGACGGTTCTGGGACCCTGGCGATATGTCCGGCGGCAATACTATCCTTTGCCTCCATATTCAGCCCCGTCGCACTGCCTGGGATACCGGTGACATTGGCGTAATACGTGCTGCCGTCGTCGGCTGCCCAAAAGTGTATCTCCTCACGGACGGCCAAATCAAACTCAGGCAGAAAAATATCTATGGCACCTCTTTCAAAATAAATGGTGAGAACAGTCTCAACAAAAAGACGATCTGCGCCGGAATTATTGATGTACTTGACAGCAAGGTCGCCGCTGGCCAGACCAACCTCAAAGAAAGTAAAACCACCATTAGCTAGAGTAGCAAATCCAAGAAGGTTTTGCTTTACTGTCCCTGCAAGAGTCGGAGTATAGTCTTCAACTGTATAGGGAACAATAGAAGCAGTATTACCAGGACCGGGCGAAACCCATGGAACTGGGTCAAAGATCAATTCCTCGGCGCTTATATCAAATTTATTGTTAGGCTCAGCGTGGACAGGAACAGGCGTTGCAAAACCAAAAGATGAAAAAAACGTGACCACAAGCAAAGTGAAAAAAAACGCTTTCAGGCAAGTCATAATAAAACCCCATATAAAGTGTTAAATAACAAATTCTATTGTATAATATTACGCCGGAAATGTCAAGGTCACACAAGAAACAACGCCTCTAAAACACCCGGAAATGCCGGTTTTTCGGGCAATATCGACGATTATTTGGCTCTCGGCGTCCAAAATAAAAAAAGGGAGCAACTACAATAAAATCGTAAATGCACCAAGCCGGAGACAAGGTTATTACACGCAAACTGCATGACCCTGGTGATCTGCCCAACAATCGTCCGGTTCAGTTGATGTCTATAACAAATCGGGGTGATTATTGGGTCCGATAAATCAGAACGCTGAATAAAGAACCAAAGCCATAGAGACAGAGACACAGGAACAGAAAGCAATAAGTCTTGCTGTTACAAGAAGTTATGTTGCTTGAGTTTGACATTAGGATAAGCTTCCAAAATGAGTCTTTTACGCCTAAAGCAACTCTCAATTATTACCGATAAACATTCGCCCAAAGTAGTGACGGTAAGTATTTGTTACAAAAGCCATCTCAGGCGAATTCGGCGTGCGCTGAAAAACAGTTGATACTGTTTACTTATGTATTGTGCGTTGGTGATAAAGCTTATTCTTGAACAATTCATGAAGGCGAAAGAGTTTAGACAATTGATGTTCATCTGAAAGATCATACTATGGATTTGAAAAGAAAAATCATCCTGATACTGCTTGTCTCTTCGATCACCCCTGTCCTGATTATAGGACTGATCGGAACAACTAAGGCTCAACATGCCCTTGCCCAGCAGGTCGGCGTCGACTCATTGGAATTGGCTCGCCTCACTTTAGAGAGGATCAGCGAATACCTGCATTTGGAATTTGAAGATGTGCGGAGCTGGCCCCATTTAATTAGCCCGGAGAATACTACAGACGAAGGTCACTATGGACGTTTATCAGAGAGCCTGACCCACGTACAGAAGGTCCACGATGAATACTACAACATTGTCATGTCGGACAAAGAAGGCAAAATAGTTGCCTCCTCTGACACAAAATTGATCGGCAGCAATTTATCCCAGGAGACCGGGTTTCAGGAAGCTATCGCGGGCAAGCCGAATATTCAGGATGTCGCCTTCAATGCAGCAGCCGGCGGATGGGCCATTGTATTTTCGGTTCCGGTTATGGAATCACATGAAAGCTTACAGGTTAAGGGCGTCCTTTCAGCGGTGCTGAAATGGGACACGATAAACGCAATGATTACAGACTTACAGTTTGCCGGTCGGCGGCAGAGAGAGTCCGACCATTTTATGCTGTTTAATTCCGAAGGCACCGTTATTTCCTGTTTCGACCCAGCAGAACTTTTCACGGAAAATCTCATCGAGGTTGGAATGGACTCGGCAAAACTTGCATCAGAAAAAAAAGAAGGTTTTTTCTTTGAAAAGGAAACCGAACATGGTCTTGAGTCTTATTCATCGTTCACCTACCTCAAGAAATACAAAGACCTGCCTGATTTTGGATGGGGATTAGTCTTACTCCAGGACCCGGATCGTGTTTTTGCCTCGGTCAATTTGCTGAAAAACACTACAAAGTTTACTGTGGCGGTCTTCGTGCTTATTCTTTCTGTCGTTTCACTGGTCTTTGCCCACCGAATTACCAAACCGATCCTGGCAATTGCCGCCGCTGCCGTCAATCTTGGCAAAGGTCAGCTCAGCACAAGAGTAAATATTAATTCAAAAGACGAGTTGGGAACTCTTGCCTCCTCGTTTAATACAATGGCCTCGGAACTGGAGCAGTCGGACACAAGGCTCCGTGGAGTTATCGAAAAACGCATGCAGGCTGAGGAATCACTGGAAGTTTCGAACTATGATCTGAATAAGACCGTAGGCAAGCTGGAAGAAGCAAACAAAGAACTCAAAGATTTTGTTTATATTGCCTCCCATGACCTGCGGGAACCGCTGCGTAAAATAAGTTCCTTTGGTTCTCTTCTGGAAGATTCTCTGACAGGAAAGCTTTCTAACGATGAAGAGGAAAACCTGCAGTTTATGATCGATGGCGCTGAAAGAATGACACAGATGATAGAGGGACTATTACTGTATTCGCGAACGACCAGACAAGAGGTGCCCTTTGAAAGGGTTGACCTGAATGAAATCGTCGACCAATTGCAGCAGCTCGAACTCGCCGAACTGCTGGATGAGACAAACGGTGTCATCGAGGTTCCGCAGTCTCTGCCAACGGTTATGGCCAATCCTTCGTCCATCAGGCAAGTGCTGCAGAACCTTATTACCAACAGCATCATATATCGCAAAGATGACGAGACACCGCGAATTATTATAACTGCAAAACAGACAGACGACAATAAGATTAGAATTGATGTTCAGGACAATGGAATTGGAATCAAGCAGGATTATTATGGCGAAGTCTTCAAAATGTTCAAACGGCTTCATTCACGGCAAAAATATCGTGGCACCGGCATTGGTCTGGCTGTGTGTAAAAAAATAGTCGAAAGGCATAACGGTCAAATTGGAGTTGAATCTGAACTTGGTACAGGAACCACATTCTACTTCACACTTTCACCGGCAGAGGAGCCGGCAGCGGTATTGCAGCAAGCGTAATTGAAAAAATAATGAATATAACGGAAAGGAACCAGAAAATGGAAAACGTCAAAGAAGTACACATACTCTTAGTAGAAGATGACCCCGGCGATCAGAAGCTAATTAGGAACTCACTTGCGAAACAGAAGATAAGTAACGAGCTTTCTATTGCGGAAAATGGCGAAGATGCCCTTGATTACCTGTCTCGAAGCATTAATGGCGATAGTGATTGCCTCTTTCCGGATTTAATTCTGCTCGATCTGAATATGCCCGGAATGGGAGGTAAGGAGTTTCTAAAACGAATCAAAGCCGACAGTCAACTCGATACTATTCCCGTTGTGATCCTGACAACTTCTGATTCTGACCAGGACATTCTTGATACCTACAAACTCCATTCCGCCGGATATATCAAAAAGCCTGTAAGCTTGCAGGGTTTTCAGGAAATTATGAGTCAGCTTGAAAATTACTGGTTCACTATCTGTAGGAGGGTCTCGGTAGATCAATTGACATGCTCAACAACTTAACCAACATCCTGATTATAGACGATGATCCCGGTGATTGCAGACTTGTACAGTTAATTCTGTCCAGACCAGGGTCACAGACAAACAAGTTCAAAGTTGAATCTGCGCTGACTCTTTCCGATGGTTTAAAAATGCTCAAAGACCGCTGTTTTGATTTGGTCTTGCTCGACCTGGGACTTCCCGACAGTGCTGGAATCGATACGGTCCAAAAAACAAGGCAAGCCGACCCGCATATCCCCGTCGTTGTACTGACCGGTCTGGATGATGAGGAAGTCGGTCTAAAAGCAATTAGAAACGGCGCCGAAGACTTCCTTGTAAAGGGAACTTCACTGCAGTACACACTCGTTCGCGCCATCAGACACGCAATTGAGCGAAGGCTGATTCAGGAAAATTTAAGAACCGCAAAGCAGGCCGCTGAAACTGCAAACCTGGCCAAAAGCCAGTTCCTCGCAAACATGAGCCACGAGATCCGTACGCCGATGAACGCTATTATAGGTTTCAGCGATTTGCTGGCAGATGAAGATCTCACCGACGAGCAAAGGGAAAGTGTTAATCTCATCCGTCAATCCAGCTATAACCTTCTCACGCTCATAAACGACATCCTGGATTTCTCCAAGATCGAGGCCGGCCAACTAAATACCGAGATAATTGATTGCTCATTAGCAAAGTTACTTAATTCTGTAGCATCGTTGATGAGACCCAAGGCGAAAGAAAAGGGACTTGAATTTGAAATTGTAGAAACCAATAGCCTGCCCGCACAAATTCGCAGTGACCCCACTCGTTTGCATCAATGTTTAATCAATCTAATAGATAATGCAGTCAAATTTACAGAAAAAGGTCACGTGCATTTGACCGTTTCCCTGCAAGAGTCTGACGGTAAACCGTTTATCCGTTTCGATGTTGAAGACACCGGAATTGGTATCGCACCTGATAAACAGAATTTGGTGTTTGAGTCGTTCACTCAGGCAGAGGGACATACTTCTCGAAAATATGGCGGTACAGGGTTGGGTTTGACCATCACAAAACAACTGGCAGAACTTCTTGGGGGCCAGTTTGCTCTAACCAGCGAAGTTGGGAAAGGCTCGGTGTTCTCGCTTGTAATACCAGCTAATGTGGACGTAGCAAAACAACCGTTACTGGACATACAGAATATTACCGGCAACACAGACACAAGCCAGTCGCAACCGGCAGAGCATCAGTATACAGGCCGAGTACTCGTTGCCGAAGATTCTCAGACAAACCAGATACTTATTAAGTTACTGCTCGAACGATTGGGTTTGCAGGTAACGATTGCAAAAGACGGAAACGAGGCACTACAGAAAGTGCTGACAGGTCAATTTGACCTGATATTTATGGACATAATGATGCCTTACATGAATGGATACGAGGTGACAATGGCACTACGAAAAAAAGGAGTGGAAACGCCCGTAGTTGCCTTGACCGCCAACGCGATGAAAGGTGATGACAATAAATGCATCAAAGCAGGATGCGATCATTATGTAGCCAAACCAATCGACCGCAGAGAACTATTAAAAACAATTGACAAATATTTACCATTAAAAAAACCGGCTTTAACCGGAACGCCTGACTGTCAATAATAAAAACCTTCACATCTCACCGGGCGACGGACGTGTGCTTTCGTTTACCAAAAATAAATATAAACTGGGTATTCTATCTTTGTTGAATTTAGTTATCCTCTGAATAAAGGCTAAAAAAACCTTCAAAAACGCACGCTTTTACTCAAAATAATTCAAAATATCTCAATTTATCGCGATATATTTCAATTAATTTCAAAAAATGTCAAAAAAAAACGCCCAAAACCATAGGTGGGAAATGTCGACAATGTCCAGTATGCCCAAAATCCACCCGCTAAAAACTGGCACCTACACCGAATATGTATTTAACATCCGTTTTTTCGCGGTTTGACGCCGGTGTTGTGTCATAATCGTACAGAACCTTGAAATTGGTGAACATTCGGGTATTGATCTTAGCGCGAAGCTCAGCCGAAATCGTCAAGTAGTAGTCGCTGGTATCGGCAGTGTTCGGGAAGAATGACGTGTCGTGTATTAATGAAAAAACATTATTAAATTTTCTGTCATAGTGG
Source organism: Planctomycetota bacterium (assembly GCA_019456225.1). Classification (GTDB taxonomy): domain Bacteria; phylum Planctomycetota; class Phycisphaerae; order Sedimentisphaerales; family Anaerohalosphaeraceae; genus VRUI01. The sequence goes on from VRUI01000012.1 coordinate 23,539, forward strand.
TATCCGGAAATAGCGGAGAATTTTGAAGTGCTGGGCGTTTCGTTGTTGAATTCCTCAAATACGTTTGACAGACCTGCCTCTATCGAAAAGTTCTGTGTGTCGGATTTAATCCACTGGTAACCGAAACCGCCGCCGGTTATGACTCGTCTGTCCAGCAGAGCTATCTTGTCCTGTTCATAGCGTCCCTCGCCGAAAAGATAAAGTCTTTTCGTATAGAAGTAGTCGTACTTACCCCGCAGTTTCCACCAGTCTTCGGTGGTGACTTTGTCGGACGAATTGGGGGTCTCAACTTGCTTTTTGTACAGATCGGCTCCGAAAGTTATCCTGTCTTTATCGGTTTCTTTGGAAAGAGCGCCGCTGAAAGCAAGTGTCTCGTTATTGGTATTGCCGGAGGTATAGGTCATTCCGAGGCTAACGCTGCCCTTCCAGCGTGGTTTTTCGGGCAAAGGAGGATTGATTAGCTTCAGGTCGGCGATAGCTATTTCCTGGGAATCTATGGTTCCATCGCCGACGATCCTGACCCTGCCAACTGCAGCGGATATAACGACGGGCTTTTTAACGACAGTGCCGTTATTAAAGTGCATTTCGAGCTCTTCGTCGCTGTCGAGTGTCTTGATGTTTTTCAGCGGGATCTCGATGGTGCCTGCCATTTCGCTTTCAAGAGTCAGCTTGCCGCCGGCCATCTTGACTATCTTGCCGGTCAGACGGTCGCCGTTGGTGAGATGAACACTGCCGGCAAAAGCCGAAAACGAAAAGCATAAAACCAATATACAGACGCCGATGGCTGCTAAATGTCTAGACATAGGTACTCCATAAAACAAATAAATGATAAATTTGTATGATCAAAAAACGATAGCCAAAACAAAGTCAAAAGTCAAGCAAAAACAGGTTTAATTGATACAGAGCAAACCAGTTGTTCTTTTGTCGCCTTCTATTTCTTTTGATTTTACTTCGGTCAGGTTGTTTTGGATGGCATTTTCCATTTGCCCGGTTATTGGGGCTGCGCCCTGGTCGGCTAGTGTTTTTGGGGCTTTGTAGATTCTTACTGCGTCTGCGAGGTTTTCGGTTAGGAAGGCGTCGAGTACTTTTGGGCCTCCTTCTACTAATAGCTGCTGGATGTTTCTTTTGCCTAGTTCTTTGAGCAGTTCATTGAGGTCGCATTTGGTGTTGGTTTCTTTTACTGTTAGAACCTGCGGACCCTCTGCTTCTATTTCAGTTATCTTATCGGGGCTTGCTTTTTCTGTTGTTACTATTAGAGTATCGGCTATGTCGGTATTTAGGATCTTTGAGTCCATTGGAATCGTTAGTTTGCTGTCGAGGACTACTCGCAGCGGTTGGCGGTCGCTGGCCGGGCGGATGGTTAGCATTGGGTCGTCGCGCTTTACAGTGTTTATTCCTACGAGTATTGCCTGTACTGAGCGTCGGTGGAAGTTTGCGTCTTTTCGGCTGGCCTGGTTTGAAATCCACTGGCCGTGTTTGGCGGTGTCTTTGTATGCCATGTATCCGTCTGCGCTCTGTGCCCATTTCAGAATGACCCATGGTGTTTGGGTTTCTGCTAATTTGTAAAAGCCCGGGTTAATCGCCCTTGCCTGTTTTTCGCAGACTCCGGTTCTTACCGTGATACCAGCATTGCGAATCAGTTCGATGCCTTTTCCGGCGACTTTTTCGGTTGCGTCGACGGCGGCGATGACTACCTCGGAAACTTTGCTTTTAACAACCGCATCTGCACAGGGGGGAGTTTTGCCGTGGTGGCTGCATGGTTCGAGGGTGACATACATCGTAGCGCCTGCGGGGTCGTTACCGCTACGTTTGCAATCAGCAAGAGCGTTAATCTCGGCGTGGGGGGCGCCGAACTTTTCATGGCAGCCGCTGCCGATGACTTTGCCCTCTTTGACGATAACGCAGCCGACCATGGGGTTTGGCTCTACGCAGCCTTTGCCTTTAGCGGCTAGGGCCAATGCGGTCTGCATGTATTTGATGTCGTCCATTTGTTTTCCTTTTAAGCTTGGGAATATTAAACCACGGATTTCACGGATTATCACGGATTATTTTTAAATAAAAAAAATGGATTGGTGTTTTGTTGGGTTTTGCTTGCGACTTTTGTGATCTACTCATGCTTTGTTGGGTTTTTATCGGGCAGCTTGCGCTGCCGCGCTTTTAATGACTGCGTAAGTCGCAAGTCGGGGTTTTGCTTGCAACTTTAATTGGTTTATTTTGGATTGTTGGGGTTTTATCCCTGCGCTTGCGCTTCGGGCTTTTAGGTTGCTTTACTTTTTGTTTTGTTTATAATTGGCGGGAAACTGGGACAGGGAAAGGTTTTTTATGATTAAATATATTGCTATGCTTCTGTGTGTATTGCTTGCGGGGTGCTCGCCTTATTCCCGGAAACTGATCGAGTGGAATATGCTCAGGCCGACTCCCTATTACGATTGCCTGGAAAAACCCGAGCCGGGACAATGGAGTGACGACGAAGTGACTGTCAGCTGGCTGGGACATGCGACTGTGCTGATAAACTTTCAGGGTACGACCATCATTACCGATCCGATGCTGAGCAAACGCATGGGGCCCAAAACGCTGTTCGGCAATAACATCGGTATCAGACGGATCACTAAAACACCGTTGGATTTCAAGGAACTTGGCGCCATTGATATTGTTCTGCTGTCGCATGCGCATTGCGATCACTGGGATATCCCGACTTTGAAAAAGTTCGACAAAACGACCGAAGCAATTATCCCGGTCGGCAACAGCGATATCACGCCGAAAGGTTTTGGGAAAACGACCGAGCTTAGCTGGGGTAAAAGCGTCAACATAAACGATATTACTATTACCGCTTTTGAGGTTGAGCATTGGGGGTACCGAACGGGTTCTCCTAATACGCCGCGCGGGTTTAACGGATATGTTATCGAAAACAAAAACTGCCGCATCGCTTTCTTCGGCGACAGTTCGTATATCGACAAAGACGCGACTTACTTAAATCACATGCATCATAATCCTCCTGCCCAAATTCCTTCTTTTGACATAAGTAAAGCTGAGCTAATACCGGCTTACTGGCAAAATCGTCTGAAGGAACCATACTACGATCTTTGCATTTTACCCATCGGCGATTATTACTACCGGTTTAACCATATGAATCCGGAGGAAGCCTGGACTCTTTTCAACCTGGTCAACGGACGGAAAATACTGCCCATCCATTGGCGCACATTTATTCTAAGCCCTGTCCCGATCAATGAGCCTATCGAAAGACTAAGAAAAGCAGCTGGGGCGGAGCAATCGAAGATAATCTGCGATATGCCGGGAAAATCTGCAGTTCTAAAAAAATAACCATAAAAAAAGGTGCCTGGCGTTTTTGCTCAGGCACCTTTTTGAGAACATTTAAACCGGTTATCTTATCTTCGGCAATTTCGCATGAACAAACTTCCGAAAGCGAGGATAACAATTGTTGCCGGCTCCGGTATCGCAGAAGAAGTAAACGAAGCGGTTGCATTGTACGAATCGCCGTTGTATACGATATTTGTAAAAGCAAAACTAAAATGCTCCGCAGAAAGCTCTCCGAAATCGACGCCGCTTATTGTTACATCATCGCCGTAGAAGTCCTGTGCGTCAAGTCCCGACGTTCTGCTTTTGATCCAGGCTTTTTTATATTCTATCGTCAAGACCTCTGTTGCTCCATCGAAGAAATGAATGCCGTAAGGACCGACTGACGTATCATAACCGGAACCTGCCGAACCGCCCGAAACAAAAGTTATGTCATCAATTGTAAAAGTCGCATTCTCATAGGTGACATCGGCAATCGGGATTTCCAAGGTAAGGCCGGTACCGGACCAGCCGCCACTCAGCGTTCCCGCATCATAATCAATTGTAAAAAGGAATTCAGCTGACCCGTCGGAAGGGTCCGCGAACGTCGCAACTGTCACCGGTGCCAAAGACGCGAACGCCGGCACGGTCATTGCCATAACTAACAACGCTGAACAAATTAATGGTTTTCTTTCGATCTTGATCATGTCCCAATCTCCAAAAAATCAAATTGTTTACAAATTCCAGACGTACACTCTATACAAACAGATACTTCTATACATCAAATGTGCTTGTAAAAAAAACAATACTCGCCTCCTGAAAACACCCGGTTATTCAGGAAACCCCCATAAAGAAATTGTAGCCAGATATATACATAACAGCGACCTTAGGAAACTATTTTTGCCACTTAGAGGCCTTAGTAATAAACTGAAATTATCGGCTTGTTACTAAGGTTTATTTTACCATATTTGGCCTTGAAATGCAAAGAAAATTGGGGGCAAACTGTATTTTGGACGGCAAAAAATGCCCTCTGGCAGGATGGCGGTATGGTCCCATAAAGCCTTTATACAAAGAGTGTTACACGCATAAATGGGGCGACGGGCGGCAGTGATTCCGGTATGACTTTTGGGGTAAATACAAACGGCTGATTTTTTTTTGGAAAAGAAAAGGCCCCTTTCGAGAATGTATTCGAAAAGGGCCTTTTCCTGGTTTTTTCTATATGGCGTTTTTGTCTGGACGCGATGGCAATGTTGTCAAATTCGATCAGTTCATTTGCGGAACAAACTCAAGATGGACGATCTTCATTATCTTCCGCAAAGCCGGGATAAATCGCAAGAATCTCATCCAACCCCATCTTTTGGGATGTCTGTCTATATAGTGGAAGTCCTTGATGAAATGGATTCCCGCGTTCCACTTTTCCATTGTTCTTCCGGTCCCTACGAACCACTTAAACATTGAGAATGCGTTTCTTACCTGCGGGTTTTTGTTCCATGATTTTGTGATGAGTTTTGAGTACGCCTCAAAGACAAGCTCGGAATTCGGGAAATTCTCCCTGATAGCATTTACGATACTCTTTACATCTTCTTCACAGAAATAATTGAAAAGCCCCTCAGCAATAAACAGCGCTTTTCGGTCCTTGGGGATGTCGTCGACCCATGAGAAATCGAGTACTGACTTTGCGATAAATTTGATCCTGTCGGTCTCCTGGAAAAACTTCTCCCTGATCTCGATGCATTCGGACAGGTCAAGCTCGTACCAGAGTACCTGGCCGTTGTCTACGCGGTGTACCCTTGTGTCTAGACCGCAGCCGAGATTTACTACTACCGACTCGGGATTTTCGTGGAGGAACTTTCGTGTAACTTCATCGAGTATCTCTGTTCGGGCAGCCATTACGATCTGTCCGTCCCATGGGAGTTCTTCGGTAAACTCGTGGTCGAGATTCTCGACAATTTCAACCGATTTGGGGTCGTTGATTATACCGTCAGATCTTTTAGTTTCGAGGTATCTGCCGCGTAAAGGGATTAGAAGTGTTTCGGGAACACCCTGGATTTTGTCTATAGAGACTTTCTCGTTCATACTCATACCTTGCTAATAAAAAGGGGTAAATAAAGTTAGACAATGGTAGGCCTCCCCAACCTGATTTTATATGCCAACCAAAAGCCACAAATGTTTCGTTATTAGTTTTACCCGAATTGACAGCCTTTGTTCGTACTATTTAAAAAATTATTATCACTCTTGTCCCGGAGTGCGTAAGTTGTAAGTCGCCGGTAGTAAGTGGCCAGTGGTAAGTCGTAAGTCGTAGTATTGCCTGTTTTTAATTGTTTTGTTATCGCTTGTTGCAAAATCTTATACCGGGTGTATAATGCTAAAGGCGTTACGAAGCTTGTTATTGAAAGGTTTAGATGATGCGATTTTTTTTGCAGCTTTTCTTCCTGGAATTTGCGGGTGCGTTGGCGAGGGTGTCGATTATATAGAAAGTATGGGTGTTAGCGATAACAGATGCCCACAGAGATTTTACATTTATGACATAAATAAAGAGTAATTATTAAAGTATTTGGAGAGTTACTATGCTTTTACCCAGGCCACTTAAGAAGATGATCGCTGTTTTTCGCGGGGGGCTTTCTCCTCAGATCATTACCCTTTCAATCGCGCTTGGATTTACGTTCGGGCTTATCCCGGGCTGGTCGGGGGTGCATACTTTTATCGTTCTGGTTTTTGTTTTGATGAATGTCCATACGGGGTTGTTTCTGCTTTCTGCGGGGCTTGGTAAATCGCTTTGCCTGGCGGCGGCACCGGTGCTGTATCACCTTGGCGGCGGGGTGCAGGATTATTTGCAGTGGGTGCTGATTTTTCTGGGTAACATCCCGATCATCGGACTTACCGATTTTAGCAGGTATGCGGTTTGCGGAGCACTGATCGCCGGGCCTGTTATTGGTGTAATCGCTGGTTTGCTCTTCGCTAAGCTGGTTTTAAAGTTTCGTTCAGCGTGGGTTAAGCTGGAAGAAGGCAGCGAGGCATATCAGAAATGGAACTCAAAGAAGTGGGTGCGGATCATTGATCGTATCCTGGTCGGGAAAAAAACCAAAGATGTTCGGGCGGTTATCGAAAGCAAAAGCCCGATGTTTAGAAAAGCCGGGCTGGTGCTTGTGGGTATTCCTCTTTTGCTCATGTTGGGCGTCGGGCTGTTCGGCCAAGGCTCGATGCTGGGCAATTATGCCGCGGAAACACTTGAGAAAGTAAACGGGGCAGAAGTCAATATCGCTTCGTTGGGGATATCGCCTTTGTCGGGGTCGCTTACTGTCAGTGACGTGCAGGTAACCGATCCGGCAAAACCGAAGCTTAACCAGATCGCCATTGAGAAGTTTGCCGCTGACGTGGGAGTGTTTAACCTGCTGAGAGGCAAGGTTGTGATCGAAGATGTAACGGTGAAAAATCTTACATTTAATACTCCTCGTGAAAAGGCCGGTGAAGTTTTTAAGAGTGAAAAGAGTGCCGAAGAAACCGAGAAGTTCGATCCGTCGTCTGTTGATATCGATGCGGCTGATATTGCTAAGATGCAAAAGTATTTCAAGAATGCTCAAAAACTCAAGGAAACGCTTGCGAAGATCCGGCGGTTTTTGCCATCCGGTAAAAAAGACGCCGGCGAGAAGAATACTGTTCCGGAAAGTTATCTTGGGTATTTGAAGGCGAAGGCGCCTGTCGCCTCTGTCGCGAAGTTTATCGTTAAGAATATTTCGCTTGAAAAGGTCGCCCTGCCGAGTGAGCAGTTTGGCCTCAGCAATATTAAGATCACCAACCTTAGCGATGCTCCGCTTGCGTTTGGCAAGCCTGTCGGTATCGAGGTTACGTCCGTTGACAGCGATAAGGCTTTGGATATGGAGATCGATTTTGAGCCGGACGGGACGGGTAAGATCACGGGGACTTTTGCCAATTTTGACCTTGCAATTTTCCAATCGCAGATGAGCGATGACAACGGTATGCTGTTTGACAAGGGGACGGCTAACGGGAAATTTGGCGGGACGATCTCGAAGGATTTTATTGATATAACAATTGATCTTAACCTGAAGGATTTGCAGGCCAAATCAAGCGGCAAGGGATTGTTTGGGCTTGATGCCAAGATGACTTCGCAAGTTTTTGGTGTGATGGATAATCTTCAGACGCAGCTGCGTATTGTCGGGCCTATGACGGGGCTTTCGGTTGCGTTTGATGTTAAAGGGCTTGGCGAGCAGTTTAAGGGGGCCCTTGCTGACGCGGGTATGAAACTGGCTGAGGACGAAGGCAAAAAACTGATCAAGAAAGTTCTCGATGATGAAGATCTTGGCGGTAAGATTCCAAAGGAGATCAAGGACATTATTGGCGATCCGAAAGATATTATTGACGGGATTGGCGGATTGTTTGATCGAAAGAAAAAGAAGAAGTGATTGCGGGCAGCGTTTAAGGAGCGTTGGCCAAATACATCAGTTGGAATGAATTGAATATCCAATCCGTCACTGCTGCCGGATCTTCGACATCGAACAAGGAATATCGAATGTCCAAGTAATTGGGCACCCACAAGGGGCGGGCCTACGGTACTTGTTTTATTTGAACCAGGTTGAGATGTCCAGGATGTTGGCTTTTTTCTTTTTTGGTTTTTGGATCACTATTGCTTTGTTTGCTTTTTTCAATTTCAGGCTTTTTTTGAAGTTTTCCGGCGATGACTGAAGGCTTCTTTTGTAGCCGTATTCTGTGTCTTTGTATTTTGTCACGATCTTCTTGTCCATTACGCGATCTTTTTTTCTGAATTTTCCGGTTATTGTCGCGCCATACCACTTATAGGGGTACTCGTGGGTTTTTATCAGCTGGTCGACTTTTGTCAGGTCTACGTTGTGGGCGGCGGGCAGGTCTGTCTGGGTTACGTCGAGAGTAATGTCTTTTGAGTAGTAGTGCTCGACATACGCCGGTTTATCTGCCTTTATCCTGCCCAGTTTTTTCTTGTCCCATTTTGACGGCAGGTAAGCGTCGAGCAGTGTCAGGTGGATCTGTGCTCCGGTTTTGTCGGATATGATCTGGGCGGCTGTGGTTATTGCCCAGGTCCCTGCCGAGTGGGCCACGAGGTGGACGTGGTTTAGTTTCTGCGATTCTGGCAGCAGTGACAGAAAAGCTTTGGCAAGCCTCGGGCCGGCGACGTCACTGGAGTATTTGACCGCGTCTATGGGGTTTGCGACGGCTGCTCCGTTTTTCCAGTCGAAATAAAGGGTCATCCATTCGTGAGGTTTTGTTTTGCCCGCGAAGGCATTTGCCATGTCGGCGGGCCAGTCGCCGGCGCCTTTGTCGATCCAGCCGTGGGTGACGATGACGGCTTTGTCGCAGGTTTTTGGGATGCGTATTTTCAGCTGACGAGTGACGTTGGGATCGGTTACGTCTTTATTTTTCGGGGTGAGGATGATGTATTGGTAGAAAAAGCTGCCGGGATCGGTAATCCGCAAGACGCCGGAGGGATCCTGTGTGATCCTGACGGGATCTTTAAGCTTATAGCCGAGGTCGTTCTTTTTCATGAATTTAATAATCGCTTTACGAGCCTTATTCTCGGAATACTCGGCATAGGCGCTAAGAGTAACCGACATGAAAAACAACGCCGCGGCGATTATCATTTTTTTGTTTATTGAGTTTTTTTCGAGCATTGAATATCCCTTATTCTTCCTCAGATATTATAGCAGGTGCGGTGAGATTTTCAAAGAAATTCTTTTTCTTGAGGAACTAGTTAGTGTTATTGGGCTGATAATCCATAAGATAAACATTTTCTTGCTCCTTAATTTTTACTGTCTGGATTTTCGTCTATTTTTAAACAATTTGAAGTTTTGTTTAATTGTTATGTCTGATCGGTTCCGCCTTCTGCGGATTTCGCTTTGCTCAAGGCTCTCCCGCGCTTTTAGGGCCTGTCTGGGTTTATCCCTGCGCTTGCGGTGTTACCGCTTTTTGTGAGCTTCGGGTTTTTGCTTGCCTGTTTATTCCAGGGTGCTGTTTTTTTCCGCGGCTTCTATTGCTGTTTTTCTTAGTTTTATTATGTCGATTTTTCCCGAGCCTAGTATTGGCATTTCATTTAATTTGAAGTAATTTGTTTTTTTAGGTTTCCACATGTTCGGCAGATCGCTTTTGTCGGCGATTTGCCGGAGTGTATCGGGGTCGGCGAATTCTTCGATGTACATAACCACCAGCTGCTCTCCCTTTTTCTGGTCGGGTATGCTGGTTACGGCGAGGACGTGTTCGTGGGTCAGGATTCCCTCGAGGAGTACTTCTTCTATCGCCAGGTGCGGCACCATCTCTCCGCCTATTTTGCTGAAGCGTGAGAGGCGGTCCGTGATGGTGATGAAACCCTCTGCGTCAATGCTTGCTATGTCGCCTGTGTCGTACCAGTCGTCGACAAGTTTAGCTTTGGTTTCTTCTTCCATGCCGAGGTAGCCGAGCATGACGTTGGGGCCCTTGATCATTAACAGTCCGGGTTTATCGGGGCCGAGCATCTCGCCGGTTTCCGTGTCGACTATTTTTGTCGCTATCCCCGGCAGCGGGTGACCGGCAGTGCCGGGTTTGCTGCCGGGCTGGAAGACTCCGCCGACATCGGCATCGGGAATATTGAGGGTAGCGACAGGTGACAGTTCGGTTGCGCCGTATCCTTCGAGGAGCTTTTTGCCGAATTTCTTCATAAAGGCGTCGGTGAGTTTTTGCTTTAGTTTTTCCGCACCGACCATAGCTTCGCGAAGTGAGGCGAAGTCTTCGGGTTTGCCTCTTCTTATATAGCTCAGGAAAAAAGTCGGCGGTGCAAACAGGATCGTAGAATTGTTCCTTTTGATGGATTCGCCTACGAGTTTTGCGTCGAGTGGGTTTGGTATGTAACTTGCCGAAACGCCGGATATGATCGGCAGCCAGAGCGAACAGGTGTATCCGAACGAGTGGAAGAACGGCAGGACTCCGCAGAGGTCGTCGTCGAGCTTGATCTTGAATACCAGACGCATTGTTTCGATGTTCGACAGAATATTGTGGTGGCTGAGCATTACGCCTTTGGGCTGTCCGGTCGAACCTGACGAGAAGATGATCGTCGCTACGTCGTCGGCTGTCTTGCCGTATGAATGGGACAGGATCCGGCGAGGAACTAAGAAGGCCTTGACGGCGGCTTTGAATTTGTCCGCTGACGTTATGGATTTGACGAAATCTTCTATGTAGATGACGCCGGGGAGGTCCTCTTTTATCTCGGCTTTTCTCAGGAACAGTTTGGAAGTTATTACTGTTTTAATGCCGCACTGGGCGATTGCCGAGGCTCTTACCTCCGGTGAGGTTACATAGCTGAGATTTACGGGGATTTTCCCGAGCATTGTTACCGCGATATTGGACAGTGCTCCGGTGACAGACGGCGGCATGATTATTCCGATGCGGTCCTGATGAGCTATCGTTTTTTTGAGTTTGTCGGCCAGGGAGACGGCGGTGATGAGGGTCTGGAGGTAGTTCAGGTTTTTGCCTGTAGTGTCTGCCAGGCATTTGCGGAAGCGTTTTCTTCGGGCGATCCGTACGAATGTTTCGCCGAGGGTTTTGCGGGTTGATTTGAGATTGCCGAAATAGTCGCAGGACAGTTCCATGACCTTCTGACGGATTACCGTCGGGGTGGAATTAGAGGGCAAAGGGTCGCCGAAGTGTATGGAGATGGGGTATGGAAATTTGCTTGGCAGTGATGAGAGGAGTTTGCCCTTGTAGTAACTGAATATGCTTCCCCACGCCCCGCCGATGTATGCCGGTACTATTTTGTAATCGGAATTTTTGATTATCTTTTTATACCCGCTTTTAAATTCACGGAGCATTCCAGTACGTGTGATCGTGCCCTCTGCAAAGATGCAGACTATCTCACCATCGTCCATAGCTGCACGTGCCTGCCTTAATGATTCTACAATTTTTTTTGGCGGATCTGTCGCGGAGATCGGGATAACCCGCATTAGTTTAAAGATCGGGTGCAGCCATTTTGATTCGTATTTCGCGCGATCCATGACGAAGCGGATACGGCGTGTCTGGGCGGCCGACAGCAGTACCGCGTCGATCCAGGAAACGTGGTTTGAAACGATCATGACTCCGCCCTGGGCAGGGACTTTTTCTTCGTCGACAACCTTTATGCGGTAGCAGATACGGGCGATAAAAAGGGTAAGAAACCGCACCAGAAAATCCGGCAGTTTTATTATCGTCACTACCGTCAGTATCAGAGTCAGCAAACTTATCACTACAAAAACTTGCGAAGCCGACAGTTTCAGCCATTCGGAAAATACATACAGCATCCCCGCTGACAGGAGTACCCCGATCCAGCCGATAAAGCTCGACGCGGCGAGTACCTGGCCTCGTTTGGCTTTGGGGCTTTTAATCTGAACAAATGAGTGGATGGGTACAACATACAGACCGCCGCTAACGCCGAGCAGAACAAGCAAAGCAAATACGACCCACATATTGGAAGCCCCGGCAAGCAAAAACATCGAAAGCGAAAGACCAAGCGCGCCAATGGGAACTATGCCTAATTCGACATGCCTGCCGGAAAGCCGGCCCGCCCAGAATGAACCTGCGCCTATACCGATAGCACAGAAGAAAAACAGGTATCCGCTATTGATAGAGTCAAAATCAAGAACCTCCCTGCCGTAGGCGAACAGGTTCATCTGTATAAAAGCGCCGATCATCAAAAAGTACGCCGACGCAAGAACAGCCATCAAAAGATTCTTATCGTGGCGAATTTCAAGAATAGTACGCAATATATCCCGGATAAAGAACACCGAAGGCTTTGCATCCTTGTTGGCCGGAGGCGTCTTCCTGATCGGAAACGTAAAACTACAGCCGATGATCGCGAACAGCACGCAAAAGGCCGCCGCAAACCCAAAATCTTCACCGGTGATCTTTTTCAGGATAAACGACGCACCCACCGTACCGAATATGATCGCCAGGTACGTCATCGCTTCTATGTAACTGTTGGCACGGGACACCTGGTCGGCTTCAACAAGTTCCGGGATTATACCGTACTTGGCCGGCGAGAAGAACGTGCTCTGCGTTGCCATCAAAAATAAAGTGAAGTAAAGTGCCATCGGACTCTGAAAGTAAAAGGCCAAAAAACCGACAACCATTATGAAAGCCTCGCTTACTTTTGCAACGACCACTATATTGCGTTTGCTGAACCGGTCGGCGAATTTTCCGGCAATGGGCAGAAAAAGCAGAAAAGGCATAACAAAAACAGCAGCGACCGCCGTGGTAACGGTATTGGTCTTTTCAACAGGATACTGGTCGATAAGGTACATCGTCATCAGGAACTTGAAGAGGTTGTCATTCAACGCTCCGCTGAACTGAGTAAGGTTAAGAAAAGCAAACGATCTGTCCATTTTTGTTTTAGTTTTCATAGTTCCATCAATCATTAAGTAAGTTAGAGTGTTATTTAGTGCTGTCTTTAAGGTAATTGTTTATTTCATTGAATACTTTGATTTTCATTTCTTTTGTTTCGTTGAACAGTTCGTGTTTTGCTTTTTTTAGTATTATTTCTTTGGTATTGAATTTTTCTGCGAGGAATTTTGTGTTGTATTTCCAGTCGACCGTGTAGTCTTTTTCGCCTTGTATTATCAGGAGCTTGTTTTCGGTTGGGTCAAGGGCGGCTACTTTGCTGTTCCATTTTTCCAGTGCTCTTACCCACATCAGGGGCACTCTTCGCTTATGCAGGAAGTCGCGGGATTTGTTGAATTTCATGAAATCCGGGTCCGAGGTGTTTTTGCGGGCTATTCGCGGGACGGAATCCCTGAAGGGCCAGTAGAGGCGATACGTGATCTGGGCATGCCTCCACCCGACCGGGTGGATCAGGGGTGCTACCAGGATTGTTTTTTCGAAGAAGTTTTCTTTGCCCTCCAGAAGTGTCTGGATCACCGCACAGGCGCCTTGACTAAAAGCCATGACATTGTACGGCGCCGGGCAGCGAGCCGCGACGATCGGTTTGAAGTCCTGCATTACTTTTACGTATCTGTCGAAGCTGTCTATCCATGCGTCTTTGCCGGTAGAGAGGCCGTGGCCGGGCATGTCGTATGCACAAACGGCGTAACCGCTTTCGAGCAGATGGCGGATGGCGTATTTGAGCTGACCGCAGTGGTTCAGGTAGCCGTGCATTATTACGACTGTTCCTTTGGCGTTTGCAGGCAGATATATGTGGGCGGCGATGGTGAATCCGGCTGACTGGAACGTGCCGAACGAATGGGCGACGCCTTCGACATGCTTTTGGGGGGCTAATCCGAAATAGTCAAAGTAGTAGCTGATACTTTCGGAAGATGCCGCCGGCTTTGAGTTTAGCGGGCTCATCTCGCCACGGATACGATCTATACTGTATTTTGGTTCAGCCATGTGTCTATTCCTGTTACAACCTAAGTTGCCAAATACTCCGGACAGGAGTATTGTAAGCGTTAGTATATGTTTTGTCTTTTGTTTTTTCGACATTTTCCTGTAGTGATTATGACTATTTTTCTTTGGCATTTTGCTAGAATGTTTTTTTTAATTCGTACTTTATTTTGGGCACCCACAAGTGGTGCCCCTACGGTTTTATCCCTGCGCTTGCGCTTCGGGCTTTTATTATGGTATACTGTAAAGCAATTGCTATGCCAGCAGACACAGAATCATTGCAAGTGCTTTGCAGATAATGACTTAGATCTACCAATCTGCATATTAACTGTTTTCTGGGAGTTCGGCTATGCGGCATTTATTGCGCCGGCAATGTGCATTTTTTGTACATTACTGCCGATTGCGTATACCAGGGCAAAGGCTATCAGGCCGCCTGCTGCTCCGCCTATGTGGGATACGGCGACGGGCGAGCCCATCATGTTGAAGTGGAGCAGCTCCAGGAACATGTGGCCGGCGGCGGCTTCGTATATGGATTTGGCGGCTACGAGGAATAGGGAGACCGCGCCGGCGATTTTGACGGTTTTGCCGCTGCCTTTGGCCGTCAGCATTTCCAGGGCGCAGATGGTCATCAAACCGTGGTCGATTCCGGACAAGCCGCAATAACCGACCGAATCTACGTACGGCAAGACGACAGCGGCGGCTAACATGCTGCCGATAGAGGCGGCGGCGACATAGAATGTTCTGACGGCGAGAGATTTCGAGGCCAACTGACAGTAGAGCATTAGAAACGCCGCACCGTCGAGCAGAAGGTGGTACCAGCTGACATGGACAAAGGCATGTGTAATGAGACGCCAGAACTGACCGGCCATGATCTTCTCCGGATAGAAAAGCAAAAAGTCAGGTACAGTACCGGCAAAAATGCCGAGATTGAAGACGGCAATGAAGACTATATAAATTTTTAATTCTTTGTGTTTCATTGTTTTAATAGAATTAGCGATCAGAAATATTTGCCCAAGCCTCCATTGCCGGTCGGCTTATTGGGCCGACCGGCTTTTTGGGTTTCAGTTTTCCTCTAACTTTTTTTCTTTGCTGCTTTTTTTCGTTTTTTCAGCCATATAACAAGACCAATGAACAATGGACCGACCGGGCCTGAGCCAGTTCCAAAGCCTGGTGAGCGGCGTTTCTTGAATGTGTTTTTGTTTGCGTCCTGGTTTCTTTTGCTGTTGTCTACGCGGTAGCTTTTTACCGGCTGTGACTGTCTTTGCTGCTGTGCCTTGCGTTCGTTGGTTACGCGGTCTCGGTTTTTGCGTTCTATGTTTCTGCGTTTGAAGCTTTGCTCTGTTATTACGAGCATCGAGGTGTAATCGGTTACCAGCGAATAGTCGATGCCGAGCTTGATCACTTCCCTGCGGAAGACATCCGTTTCGCCTTCGTCGCGGATCACGTCCATTACGTCTTCTATGCTTGACAATGCCCACAGGCGTTCCAGCTCGGGGTTGTCGGTGTCGACTTTGGGCAGGTCTGCGAAACAGGAGTATGTTTTTTCCTTGCCGGATACCCAGGCCTTCATCTCGACCTCTACTTCGCCGGGCTTGTCGTACTGGCCGAACATTACCAGCTGCTGGCCATAGAATAGCGAACCGATGACCTGCGGGGTTAGCTCGCTGACTTTTTCGCCTTTGATCTTGAGAGTAACGTTTTTCATGTTGTCGTAGACGAGATGGTTCTGGGCCTGTAATATCCTTCCGGTGATGTCGTCGCTGTCGGAGATGCTCATCGCGAAACCGCCGGAGTCCTTGGCAAGACGTTCCATTAGTTTGCGGTCGCCGCCGTTGCCGATGACGAATGAGAAGAGGCGAACGTCGTACTCTTCCAGCATGGAGAGGAATTTCGTGTACTTGCCCGATTCGATCTCTGTCACTCCGTCGGTTACTATTATAACACCGGTCGGACGTTTTTTATCGATGCCTTTGCAGGCGGTTATCAGGCCGGCATAAAGCTCGGTTCCGCCGCCGCCTTTTATTGAACGTACCTTTTTGAGGGCTTTTTCGATGTTTTCCGGCGTTGCCTGCACGTAGCCTTTTGTAATGTCTCTTGCCGTGGAGCTAAAGGCGATCACGCGGAAACGGTCATCGCCGGTTAGTTTATTGATAGACTTTGAAACGCCGTCGATCAGGGTGTTCAGTCGCGTCCCCCGCATACTGCCGGACGAGTCGAGCACGAAAACCCAGTCGCTGCCGCCTTCGATCTTTTTCAGGTCGGCGGCGGGAGTTACAACAACCATAAAAGTCCCTTTAGAAGACTTATCCCTGCGATACGGGACAAGCTCAACCCTCGCCGGGGCAGTCTCGTCAAGGCGATAATAAAAGATAATATCCTTGTTAAGAGTGACAGCTTGCTCGGAGTTGAGGCTTGCGCGAAACACACTTGTCTGACCGCCTTGTCCTTTGGTTATGTTTTCTATTGTCGCGGCGTCCTGAAAACCGGGCATCCGAACATCCTTGACGGGGAATGCGCTCTTTAGCGTCAGGTCAAAACTGAACTGTCCTTTTACTTCCTCGTCGATCGACCAGAAGGCGGACTGTTCCGCGTCCGAACCGCCGCCGGCGAGCGGGTAGACGTATCTGCCGATGTTCAGGTCTATCTTGATGGGCTGATAATAAACGAAACGCATGCGTGTGTCGCCGCCGGCTATTACGGGGAATACTGTTATGTCGAATGTTTTGCTGCCGTTTTTTTCGGCGAGAGCCGGGTCTATGCGTTTGCTGGTTTCCTGTCTGTATATCTGGCGGGCCTGTTTGCGCTCGAGCACCTCGCCGATGACCTCCTTGCCGTCTATCCACAGGCTAAGCTCGGAGAGGCTGGCGTTTTCCGGGATCGGGAAAGAGTAGACCGCCTCAAGGTCGCGGGCATTTTTATTACCAAATACCTGGTCGACCTCCGTGCGAGCGAAACCGTTGTTGATGGTAACGCTGACCTTGTGGGATTTGAGAAAAACATCCGAGGGGTTTCCGTTTACGGGTTTAAGTATTCCGGCTGCAAAACATGGCGAAAGACTACATGTCACCATAACCGTAAATACTAACGCTCCTACTAAAAATCGCTGTCCATAATCCTTCATTTTTCCGTCCTTTCTAAATTAATTCTCGTTTTCCATAAAAACATTCCGTTATAAAGCTTTACGACCTACAAGAGGCTCGTTATCGCGCTGGTGATGTGTTGTATCGCCTTGCCGATTGTGTCTGTTTTTGGGGGGGCGTCGCAGCTCGTTGAGCCGGTGCTTGCTTGTGGATTAAATCCAAAGAGCAGGAATCCTAATACGCACAGAATGATCAGCCCGCTGAGTTTGAATGATGGCGGTTTTTGTTGATCCGCCAAATTACTTACTTTGTTTTTCTGTCGTGACATCTGCGTTCTCCTTAAATTTTTATTCCGATTTCCAACTAACCACGCTTATTCTTATCGCAAGTGCCGTGCCAGAAAGCCATATAAGCCGTAAATCTTTATCTGGAAAAGACTTACAGAGAACTGCAAATATTTATTTTTCCGCAAGCAGAAAACCACTTGACATTCTGTGCCTGCCGCATGTACATTGAGTGTATGGCAAAGATAAAAATAAGTGCATCGGACAGGGAATTTTTCCATCTGGTATCGCGGGCCGGGTTTACTAATCCGTTCAGTGACCAGCGGCTGGAAATCGACAGAGCGATATCACGCAACGAATCGGGGACTACGTGGTCGGAGGTTCGGCCTGAGGCGATCAGTGAGGTTAGCAAGCGCATCGCCGAGCTTGACGGGGGCAAGACTGTCTGCATCGATGATTTCCAGAGTACTGACCGGCAGCTTATCGAGCATTTGTTTTTGTTTGATGTTTATCATCAGTTCAACGACCACTTCGATAAGCTTATTGACGAACAGGCCGCCGCCGGCGAGAAACTGCTTAAGGCTGCATTTGCCGGCGAGGCGATTTCCAAACTCAAAGCACGCGGATTTTCGGCGAACCGGGCGAGGCATTATTTCTCACTTTTCTATCAGGTCCGGCGGGCGTTCTATTATATTGAGCGGGGACTTGTCGGCAGATGCGAATCGATGAAGAAGCTGCGGATGGATCTTTGGAACAATATTTTCACACATGACATCCTTCATTACGAAAGTTTGCTGTGGGATAAGATGGAGGATTTTTCTACGCTTTTGCTTGGGCCTACCGGGTGCGGTAAGGGTGCGGCAGCGGCAGCTATCGGGCGAAGCGGGTTTATCCCGTTCGACGAAAGCAAGCAGACTTTCGCCGAAAGCTTTACCGAGATGTTCGTGCCGATAAATCTTTCTCAGTATGTAGAATCGCTGCTGGAGTCCGAATTGTTCGGGCACAAAAAAGGCGCATTTACCGGTGCGGTCGCTTCGCATGATGGTTTGTTTGCTTTATGCGGACAGCATGGTTCGATATTTCTTGACGAGATCGGCGAGGTGAGCACGCAAATACAGATCAAGCTTTTGCAGGTTTTGCAGGAGCGGATATTTTCGCCAGTCGGCAGCCACCAAAAGCTAAGCTTCCACGGGCGGGTTATCGCGGCGACGAACAGGTCGATAGATCAGCTTCGTATCGACGGCAAGTTCAGGGACGATTTTTATTATCGCCTTTGCTCGGATTGCATCTATGTACCCGGTTTGCAGCAGCGTATCCAGGAAGACGCCGGCGAACTTGACGATATGATCGCCGTGACCATCAAACGCATTGCCGGGCATGAATCCGGCGAACTGGTCGAAACCGTTAAGGAAGTTATTAATAAGCGGCTTGGCAGTGATTATCACTGGCCGGGCAATGTTCGCGAACTTGCCCAGTGCATCAGGCGGGTAATCATCAAGCGGGATTACGAAGGCGATACGGTTTACAAAATGTCCGGCAGCAATGAATTCATCAAAGACATCGAAGCGGGCACCCTGGACGGCCAGAGCCTCCTTGCCGGGTATTGCAGCAGTCTATATAAAAAGCATAAAACCTACGAAGAAGTCGCCCGGATAACCAAGCTGGATCGCAGGACGGTTAAAAAGTATATTCAGCATGAGTCGTAAGTGGTGAGTCGTAAGACGTGAAAGGATAATCTATGGCTGTGCAGGGTGAATATGTTTATGACTGGCCTCGGCCTATGGTTACTGCCGATGCTCTTGTTTTTGCGGTTTGCAGCGGGCGCAAAAGTGTCCTGCTGATCAAACGCGGCAACGAGCCGTTCAAGGGGCAGTGGGCCGTGCCGGGCGGGTTTATTGAGATGGACGAAGAACTTGAGACAGCAGCGGCAAGAGAGCTATACGAAGAGACGGGCATCGAAGGAATAGAACTTAAGCAACTGCACACTTTCGGAACGGTCGGCCGCGACCCGAGGGGCAGGCAGATCACAATAGTTTTCACAGGCACAGTCGATAAAGAAATCCAGCCAACAGCAGGCGATGACGCTGAAATAGCTAACTGGTTCGACATAGAAGATCTGCCCAAACTGGCATTCGACCACGACAAGGTCATAGCGATGGGGATAAAAAATTGATATCTCATAAGATTTTGCATTGGCAATCTCGTATTGTATTTGTTAATTTAATAGAAAATTAAAGCTTAACTTAGAATATAACCTTATTTTTGGAGGCCGCTAAAATGATGCGTACCGCTAATCCCGCTTTTCGTGGTGGAATATTTGACATAACCGCCACCGACGAAAAAACAATGACCATCAACGGCACAGTAGGCAAAACCGCCATCCTGCTGGCATTTATCGCAGCATCGGGCTATTGGACCTGGAACATTTTTTCAAATGAGGCGGACCCGGCTATAGGTGCTCAAAAAGTGATGCCGATGCTTATTGGCGGCCTTATCGGCGGTCTTATTTTCGGTATTATAACCCATTTCAAACTTACCTGGGCACCTGTAACAGCACCGTTATACGCATTATGTGAGGGGTTGCTGCTTGGAGCTATTTCAGCGATGTTCAACAAACAGTATCCGGGTATCGCACTCCAGGCGATTGTTTTGACTATGGGAACGTTGGCTGTGCTGCTAGTTGCTTATAGATCCGGGCTTATAAAAGCGACCGAAAACTTTAAACTCGGTGTTGTCGCGGCTACGGGCGGGATCTTCATACTTTATTTCATAAGCTTCATTGTCAATATTTTCGGCGGTACGGTACCATTTATAAGCGGCAACGGACCTCTGAGCATCGGACTCAGCGTTGTAATAGTAATCATAGCAGCCCTTAACCTCGTGCTTGATTTTGATTTCATAGAACATGCCGCCGAAACAAACACTCCTAAATATATGGAATGGTACGGTGCGTTTGCATTGACGGTTACACTTGTCTGGCTTTACCTGGAGATACTGAGGCTGCTGGCTAAACTTCAAAGCAGAAAATAATTTGAATGCCGTGAGTCGTAAGTCGGTGTGTTACCCCGGCAATTCCGGTTTGAAAGGATCTTTTCATGGATGAAGGATTATCGGTTATAAATGACATATGCTGGGGTAATCGTCAGAGCCGTGTTTTGGAGCTTGCCTGCCGTATAGGGCTGTTTGGAGCACTTAAAGGCCCGGATGCAGGCATTGATCAAATTTGCGCCGCTTGCGGCACTAAGCCGGAGCATACGGAAAAACTTCTTATCGCCTGCTGCGCAATAGGGCTTGTTAATCGCCGCGGCGAGCTTTTCAACAATACGGAAATATCCGCCAAATACCTGGTCCCATCGAGCAAATACTACCAGGGGGACATCATCCTTCACTCAGCAAATGTCCGGCAGCGTTTCGATGACTTTGCCGAAAGCATCTTCGCCGAGCCGAAAGAAAAAGAAACCGACGCCGAGCAGTGGGATCATTTCATTCGCGGCATGGATAACATCGCGTCAACCGGACGGGCGGAGATATTTCTTTCCAGTGTCGACCTTACAGGCAAAAAGAAAATGCTTGACGTCGGCGGCGGACCGGGGAGCTATAGCATTGCCGCTTGCAAAAAATATAACGATCTTCAAGCGGTAGTCTGGGATCTGCCGGAAACTGTCGCTATCGCAAAAGAATACATCGCCAAAGCCGGACTCGAAAACCAAGTAACCGTCCAGCAAGGCGACTGGAATAATGACAACTTCGGGAAAGGTTATGATGTTGTGGTAATGTCAAATATCCTGCACGGGGCCGAATGGGATTGCCGGATGAAACTGTCGAAGGCTTTCGATGCGTTAACCGACGGGGGAACGCTCGCCGTTCAGGAGTTTTTGCTTAATGACGAAAAGGACGGGCCTCTTATCCCTGCATTGTTTAATGTAATGGTAGGAGCATACTGCAAAGCGGAGTTACTGGCTGTCATAAAAGAAGCAGGATTTAGCGACATAAAGATCACCGGTGAAAACGAAGCCCTCGGAAGCTGCTGGGTTACGGCAGCGAAATAAATGTATAATGTCTATTGTATAATGTATAATGTATAATTGAAGAAACCACCTTCGGCGGAAGCTATTGTATTAAAAAAATAAGCTTATGTTAAACTAGGGTATTTAGCTGCTAACAGTACCGTAAATAGTGTTTTTTTCCTGAAGAAATTATTGACTTTACTGCTAGCTGTGGTTATTTTCACTATATAAGTTTGAACGCTGAAACCTGAGACAAAAAGGATTGAATCTGTGGCTAAACCGACGTTGTCATCTTATATTCGGGAAAACCTCGATAACATGGAGGGTAAAAAGGATCCGGGTCCGTTTATAACCATCTCGCGTCAGTTCGGATGTGATGGGTATAAACTTGGTGAGATTCTGCTCGAAAAGCTTGAGGGTCGCCCGGATGAGGAAGGTTGGCGACTTTACAAAAAGGAAATCCTAAAGCAACTCGCCCAAGACAGCGGACTTACTGAGGAAGTCATCGAGAAGGAAAGAAAAGCAAAGCCAAGCCTTTTAAAGGATTTTTTCCGTGGCGTACGCCGCAAAAACCTGCCTGGCGGATATGAAATTCGCAATAAAATCACTCTTATGGTGCGTACGGTGGCATTTGAAGGACATGCGATCATTATCGGCCAGGGCGGTACGGCGGCAACGGCAGACCTCGATGGCGGTATCAGTGTCAGGATCGAGGCCCCTAAGGATTGGCGGATTATCCGGGTAAGCAGGCGAGATAATATGCTTAAGGAAGAGGCATCTGCCAAACTTAAAAAGATCGAAAAGGAAAGAGCACACCTGAGAGACATCTACGAAGAGAAAAATCCGCGTAAACCAGCCTTCAATCTTATAATAGACAACTCCAGATTCACCCTTGATGAGGCTGCCGACCTGATTATATACGCGATGGAACAGAAGGGACTTTTAAAAGCACCGTAAAATAAGTGACCGGCAAGAGAGTAAGTTCAGTAAATTTGTCACGCACGCCGTAAATTTCACCCCTTTTTTTTTAATTTTCAAAAAGATGGTTGATTTTTCCGGCAAGGTTGTATATCTTCGTTCTCTTTACTTGATTTAATCAGGTAAATAGTACTGTTATTGCGGTGTGAAAGTGTTGCTAACACACAAGAATCAGATAAAATTTGCTTAAGTATTACGTTTTTTTGCGGGACTATAATAATATGGAATTGATCAAGAAAATCAAAGAAGCAGAAGCACAAGCCAGGGAACTCATCGAAAAGGCCCATAGCGATGCTGGACGTATCGCCGAGGAGTCTGCCGCCGACCGTAACAGCAAACTCGAAGAAGCAGACGATCAACGCCGCGAGGCTATCGAAAAAGCTGTTGCTGATGCTGAAAATGCAGGTCAGAGCGAAGTTGATGCACTTTCTAACAGCGAAGCTAAAAAAAAGCAGGCTCTCGTAGATAATGCAAGGCAGAAAATAGATGCTGCAGTAAACAAAATTGTCGCGGCCATAAACTAAGTAGCAATACTTAGTCTGTAATTAGCGATTTTGCTTTAATATAGAGTCGGCAAGATGCCGGCGGTACTAAACAGGGATTTATATGGCTATAGCCCAGATGAAAAAATTTATGATCGCCAGCCACCGTAGTGAGGCTTCGGCAGTACTGGAAGCTTTGCAGCGAGCCGGCATCGTGCAGATACTTGATGCCGAACGGGCGATGGTCAGTAAACAATGGCCTGAACTTGAGGTTAAGTCGGCCAGACCGAAATATCTGGAAGATATTGTTTCCAGGCTTGACAAGAGCATTACATTTCTTGAAAGTCATGCTGTTGAAGAAAGCCCTAAGAGTCTTTTTAAGCCTCTTATCCCTGTTAATGAAGCTAGTTATACTGAAATCATCGATGGAACTGAAGGGACTAATCTGCTGGAAGATGCTGAAGCATCCTCTAATAAAATAGAGTTTCTTCTTACTGAAAAAGAAAATATATGCGGGCATCTTGAGATGCTTTTGCCCTGGGCAGGTTTACCTACACCTGTTGAGGAATTTGAGGATCTTGAGTCGGTTTGTTGTCTTATCGGGCTTTTACCCAACCAGAGTCTTGAAGAAACAAAGGGAATACTTGAAGAGTTTTCGGCGATAGTCGAAGTTGTCGGCGAGAGAAACGGTTTAAACTCTTGTCTTGTCCTTTGTATGAATGATAAGGTTTCGGATGTTCATAAGTCTCTTCGCAGCGGTGATTTTGAGTCTGTCAGTTTTGAAGGACTCAGCGGTACTGTTGATGAGCTTATCGCCGATAGCAGGGTTGAACTTGGTTCTATCGAAGAAAAGCTTGGCGAAGCTAAAGATACTGCAGTGAAGATTGCTTCCGGTCTTTTGAAACTTCAGATGCTTTTTGATCATAATAGCAACCTGCTTGAAAGAGAAGAGGCCGGGGCTAGCTGCCCTGCTACCGAAAATACGGTGCTTTTTGAGGGGTGGGTCAGAAAGAATGACTATAAGAGGCTGGAAAAGCTTGTAGGCGCATACGGTTGTTCAAGTCTTAATGAGATGGAAATTGGCGAAGATGAAGTTGCTCCTGTTGAGATCGATAACGGGCGGGTAATGAGGCCTTTTGAGACTATTACTCGACTTTATGGAATGCCGAATCCGAAAGATGTCGACCCTACAATGTTCCTTGCCCCGTTTTTCGCGATTTTCTTCGGGCTTTGTCTTACAGATGCCGGTTATGGGCTTCTCCTGATCGCTCTGCTTTGGTGGGCTCTCAAGAAGTTTCAGGGTGACAAGGGCGTACTGTGGATGTTTATGGGATGCTCTATCGTAACCGTTTTTGCAGGTGCTCTTACAGGCGGTTGGTTTGGGGATTCGATTACCTCATTGGTTGGTGAGGGGACATGGCTGGACAACATTCGTGTGAAAATGATGCTGTTTGATCCTATGTCGGACCCAATGCCGTTTTTTATAATCTCACTTTGCCTGGGGTATATACAAATAATTTTTGGAATTTCTATTGCATTCTTCAATAATCTCAAGCATAAAAACTATATGACCGCGTTCTTTGAGAATCTAACGTGGCTGATATTCCTGAACGCTCTGATATTAATCGGGCTTGGCAAAGGCGGAATGGTTCCGGAAATAATTGGAAAGATTGCCGGCTGGGCCGCGATTTCTCAGGCGGTTTTGATTTTCCTGTTTACAGAGCGAAATTCCGGTCTTGCAGGCAGGCTTGGCGGCGGATTCTATGCACTCTTTAGTTCAGTTTTCTACTTTGGTGATTTATTGAGTTATGTCAGGCTAATGGCTCTTGGTATGGTGACAGCCGGTCTTGGTATGGCAGTTAATTTACTTGTCGATCTTATGATGGACGTTCCTTATGTTGGTTATTTGCTGGCGGCAATAATGTTTGTTGTCGGGCACACGGTGAACTTGTTATTGTCAGTTCTAAGTTCATTCGTTCATAGCTTAAGGCTTCAGTTCGTGGAATTTTTTCCGAAGTTTCTTGTCGGTGGCGGTACGGATTTCGTACCCCTTAAAAAGAGCTTTCAATATGTGATTATTGAGGCATCAGAAGACAGTAAATGATCGGCCCCAGTGCCGTTATAAATTATTATTTGGTTATTAAATAAAGAAATTAACACGCGTTTGAATGAAAGGTTAGTAAAATGGGTTATGGTTATGCAATCGCTTTGGCAGGAGCAGCAATAGCAACCTTTATGAGTGGTATCGGTTCTTCAATAGGACTTGGTATTGCCGGTAGAGCCGCTACAGGTGTTCTGAGCGAAAAACCTCAGAGGTATGGACTGTTGACAATTCTGGTTGTTCTTCCGAGTACGCAGGGTATCTACGGGTTCGTTATTGCCCTGTTCGTAATGCTTAAGCTCAATGTGTTCGGCGGTGGACTTGATTATGTAATGACCGTTTCTACCGGTATAGCCCTACTGGCTGCTTGCCTTCCTGTTGGTATCGCAGGTTTGTTCAGCGGTATTCACCAGGGCAAAACATGTGCCAGTGGCATCCTTATGACAGCCAAGCGTCCAGACATGTGCGTTAAAGCCGGTGTTGTATATGCAGCCCTGGTCGAGTTCTACGCGATTCTTGGTTTCCTTGTTTCATTTTTGTCTGTCTTTATCGGCCTCAAGGACGCTGTCTAGTCGAACAGAATAATCCGATAAGTTTATTAACACCATACAGGCAGGATTGCTATGAATGCTGAAGAGGTAGTAAAAAAAATAAATGCCGACGCTAACGCCGAAGCTGATGTTATCCGCTCTAATGCCCAGAGTGAGGCCGAGGCAGAAAACGCTTCGCTTGAGGCGAAGCTTGTCGATTACCGCATTAGAACGGATGAGCTTGCTAAAGAAGCGGGGGTAGAAAAAATCTCGCGTATGCTGGCTAATGCCAGGATGGAACTTCGCAAGGAGCTGCTCGCAGTAAAGCAGGAAATCCTTAGTGAGGTTTTCGAGAAAGCCAAATCACGTCTCGTCGGCAGCAGCGATGATGAATATCGCAAGCTGATAGTGGCTCTTCTGACTAAGGCAGTGGAAACGGGAAGCGAAACGGTTATAGTCGGCAAGGATGAAAAGCTGATCAACGACTCGTTTATCAAGCAGTTCAATCGCAATCTCGGTCCTGGATTTAAAGGTAATCTTTTAATCGGCAATGAGACCGCAGATATCTGCGGGGGATTTATTCTGCGTCGCGGCAAAGTTCAGACAAACGTCAGTATCGATGTGCTTGTCGATCAGATTTATGAAGATATTGGGCCGGAAATCGCGGCGGAATTGTTTGATTGACCAATCTGATCGATTGGCTAACCTGAAAATGTCTAATGAAGGACGCGGCCTTATGGCCGAGGCAAATTATATATGTATGAAGTTGAAGAACAGAAAGTAATCGAGTTTGATCCGCAGAGGTCACTTGAAGCAGAAGACTGGGATTATGCTTTTGCGGCTGCGCGTGTCAGAGTGCTTGAGAGCATGATGCTGACTCATGCTACTCTTGTCGATATGGCAAATGCTGAAAGCTTTGATAGCGCGGTCGAACTTCTCAGCGGTAGCGAATATGCCATGAGCGGCGGGGTAGAAAGCCTTGACGATATTGAGGCGATGCTTCTTGAAAAACGCCGAGAGGTTAGAGAGCTTTTTGTAAAGCTGATAGATAATGAAACGATCATGACGCTTTTGCGTGCTCGTGAAGACTTTGCTAATATGCGTCTTGCGGTCAGGCGTGTTGTTACAGACCGCCCTATCGGTCGCGATTACAGCAACGATGGAAGTATTTCCGCGGAAGAATTCGAAGAGATATTCGAACAGGAAAATTACGGGATGTTTCCGGAGTATCTTCAGGAAGCAGTAGAAAAGGCTGTGCTGGGTTACTATGATTCAAAGGATATCCGCCAGATAGATTACGGTATCGATCGGGTTCAGGCAGCTTATAAGCTTTATGAGGCAGAAAATATCGGCAGTGAGTTTCTTTCGACTCTTTTTAGAATGCAGATCGATCTATTTAATATTAAAACGATGCTTCGTTTGAAGCTTGCTGATCGTCTTGACAAGAACCTGTTCTTTGAAGGTGGTTATGTCGGCAATGATATCGCGGCACACGGGCTTGATCTTGATCTTGACGCTATTATTCCGCTGTATGCTGCAACGCCTTATCATGACGTTGTCGATGGCGGAGTAAGGTATCTGATTTCTGATAATTCGTTCCTTGTATTTGAAAGGCTTTGTGAAGAGCATAAAGCTGATTTTTTGCGAAGCTCTTTTGTAGTTGCAAGCGGGCCGCAGCCGGTAATCGCATACTTCCTGCTTAAAGAAATGGAAATTCGCACAGTTCGGATGATCCTTTCGTGTAAGAAGAACGGTCTTGATGCCAAGGTTATTCTTGACAGGATCAGTTTGACATAACTTAAGCGCCAATACTCCGGCATTGGACGTCATAGAAATAGGATTCGGCCTTGCGGCCGATGCAGTTTTTAATTTTGAGGCAAATATGGAAAGTAAGGTTGCAGTTTTAGGCGGGTCTGATTTTGTGATGGCGTTTTCAGCTTTGGGGCTGGACGGCTTTGCGGTAGAACCGAAGGCCGAAATAGTTGCCGAAAAAGCAGAAGAGATTCTCAAGCAGCAGTACGGCCTTGTCGTCGTAGCCGAAAACGTCGCGACGATGGCAGACGTTGTTTTCAGCAGGACGCAGAAGGACGCGACGCCATGTGTCGTTGTGGTACCTTTCATGAAAGAATCGGAAGGTTTTGCGATCAAATTACTTGGCAGGCAGCTTAAGCTTGCCACAGGAATTGATATTTTAGCTAGTTAGCGATTAGCGATTAGCAATTAGCAATTAGCTTTTTGGTTCGGCCTGCGGCCGGGCTGATTTAATTATGTCGGCAGGATGCCGACACTACGGTAACAATGCCGGTATGATGCCGGTGGTTTAATATAGTTCGTTTTTGAAGGTCTTTTGATATGAGCGAAAATGGTAATGGCAGTATAATCAAAGTAGCCGGCCCGGTAGTAGTGGCAGAGGGCATGATGGGCGCGAGGATGTACGACGTTGTCCGGGTAGGTGAGGAAAACCTCATCGGCGAGATCGTCGAACTTCACGGCGAAACGGCGAGTATTCAGGTTTATGAAGATACGGTCGGAATCGGCCCGGGCGAAAGGGTTGTAAACACCGGCGATCCTTTGAGTGTTGAGCTTGGACCTGGTTTGATCTCGAGTATTTACGACGGGATCCAGCGTCCGCTCGACCAGCTTTATGAACTGCAGGGCAGCTTCATTAAGAGAGGTAGTACTATGCCCGGTCTTAAACGTGAAACCAAGTGGGCGTTTAAGCCTCTTATAGAAAACGGAACCAAGGTTACAGGCGGTGACATCGTTGGTGAGGTTCAGGAATCGACGCTTTTGCTTCATAAGATCATGGTTCCACCAAGATGCAGCGGAACAGTCGAAGGCATCAAAGAAGGTGAATTCACTGTTGACGAAGTTATCGGGACAGTAACCGGCGAAAACGGCGAAAAGACCGAACTTAAACTTATGCAGAAGTGGCCCGTTCGTACTCCAAGACGCAGCAAACAGCGTCTTGCACCGAACGAAGTGCTCATTACCGGCCAGCGTGTTATCGATGCGTTCTTCCCGATCGCCAAGGGCGGCACGGCGTGTGTTCCAGGTCCGTTTGGAACAGGTAAAACTGTTGTACAGCATCAGCTCGCTAAGTGGGTTAACGCTGACGTGGTTGTTTATGTCGGCTGCGGCGAACGCGGTAACGAGATGACAGACGTTCTGAGAGAATTTCCGGAACTGGTCGACCCGCATAGCGGCGAACCTCTTATGAAGCGTGTTGTGCTGATCGCCAATACGTCCGATATGCCGGTGGCGGCTCGTGAGGCATCGGTTTATACCGGTATCACAATCGCCGAATACTTCCGTGACATGGGTTACTCGGTTGCGTTGATGGCCGACAGTACCAGCCGATGGGCCGAGGCCATGAGAGAAATTTCCACGCGTCTTGAAGAGATGCCGGCCGAAGAAGGTTACCCGGCGTACCTCGGTGCAAGGATCGCGACTTTCTATGAGAGAGCAGGCAGGATCAAATGCCTCGGCGCTCCCGAGCGTGAAGGAGCACTGTCTATCATCGGTGCTGTAAGCCCTCCGGGCGGCGACCTTTCCGACTCGGTTGTTCAGGCAACACTGCACGTTGTTAAGGTATTCTGGTCATTGCAGGGCAAACTCGCCCAGCAGAGGCATTTCCCGGCTATCGACTGGCTGACAAGTTATTCGTTCTATAAACAGTTCCTCGCTGACGCCTTCGAAGACAAGGCGATGGGCGAAGATATGGCAAAGATGAGCCAGACTGCGATGGGATTGCTCGAAGACGAAGCGTCTCTCATCGAGATCGTAAGACTTGTAGGTGCCGAATCGATCTCGGCAAAGGACAGGATGGTACTGGAAACTACAAGGAGTATTCGCGAGGATTTCCTCCATCAGAACGCGTTCCATAAGGTAGACACTCATACCTCGATCGAAAAGCAGTATGAGATCATGAAGTGTATCCTGCACCTGCACGAACAGGGACTCGCCGCCATCGAACGCGGTGTGGATATAACAAAAGTTTTCGCCCTTGACGTTCGCGAACAGATCACACGTTCAAGTTATGTACCTGAAAAAGAGCTCGATAAGATCAGAAATATTCGCACAACAATAGATGAGCAAATCAGAGCAATAGCTTAACTCAACCTGACCTGGCGGTCAGATTGATAATTACTAATTACTAATTTTGGATTCGCCTTTGGCGAGACCACTTATTTATTTTGAAAAACATAACGGGAGTTTGCGATGCTTAAAGAGTATCAAACAGTTAGTGAGATTTATGGTCCTTTGATGCTTGTCGAAGGTGTTGACGGAGCCAAGTACGGTGAGATCGTGGATATCGAGATCGCTGACGGTTCAGTTCGCCACGGACAGATCCTCCAGGTCGACAGAGACAAGGTGCTTGTGCAGGTGTTTGAAGGTACCGCGGGTATCGACGTTTCACGCAGTACGGTTCGCTTCCTTGGCAAACCGATGGAACTTGGTCTGTCGCCTGAGATACTAGGCCGTGTATTTAACGGCACGGGTAATCCAAAAGATGATGGCCCTGCGATCCTTCCAGAGAAACGTATGAACATCAACGGTAACCCGATCAATCCTTATGCAAGGGATTTCCCGAACCAGTTCATTCAGACGGGTATATCAACTATCGACGGTCTAAACCCGCTTGTTCGCGGACAGAAGCTTCCGATCTTCTCCGGTGCCGGTCTTCCGCATGACGAAATTACCGCTCAGCTTTGCCGCCAGGCAACCGTTCGCGGCGAAGGCGAAAACTTTGCGGTAGTATTTGCGGCGATGGGTATCACCTTCGAGGCCGCCCAGTTCTTCATCAACGACCTGACCAACACCGGTGCTATCGAACGTGCCGTTATGTTCATAAATCTCGCAGATGACCCGGCTATCGAGCGTATTGCGACACCGCGTTGTGCTCTGACCGCTGCCGAATACCTGGCATTTGAAGAAGATATGCAGGTTCTCGTTGTTCTTAACGACATGACAAACTACTGCGAAGCTCTCCGTGAGATCAGTGCGGCAAGAAAAGAAGTACCAGGCCGCCGCGGTTATCCCGGTTATCTCTATACCGACCTTGCAACGGTCTACGAACGTGCAGGCAGGATCAAAGGCAAAAAGGGATCGATCACAATGGTACCTGTCCTGACAATGCCGGAAGATGACAAGACTCACCCGGTACCTGACCTTACCGGTTATATCACCGAAGGCCAGATCATCATGTCTCGCCCGCTTCACCGCAGATCGATCTCTCCGCCGGTTGACTGTTTGCCGAGTCTTTCCCGTCTAAAGGATAAGGGTATCGGTGAAGGCAAAACACGTGAGGACCATGCTGACCTTTACAACCAGCTTTACGCGGCATACGCACGCGGTAAAGAGGCACAGGAACTCGCGACAATTCTCGGTGAAGCTGCCCTCTCGGAAGAGGACCAGCTGTACATGAAATTCGCCAACGAATTCGAAGGCCGTTACATCTCGCAGGGTTACTACGAAAACCGTACAGTGGAACAAACCCTCGACCTCGGTTGGGAACTGCTGAGCATGTTCGACGATACACAGCTAAAACGTATCGACGTAGAACTCATAGAAAAGTATATGCCTGCAGCCCGTGAAAGAGCCAATAAGTAAATATAGAAGCCCGAAGCGCAAGCGCAGGGATAAAACTATGAAGATTTAAGTCGAATCCGTAGATGACTAAAATCTTACTAAATATTAAGAGTATTGAACTATGCTTGAAAATGTAAATGCCACCAGGATGGAACAGCTTCAGCTGCGAAAGCGAGTAGCGCTTGCTTCACGCGGTCACAGGCTGCTCAGCCAGAAACGCGACGAGATAAGCAGACGACTTGTCAAGATCGCATCTACTATCAAGCCGCTTAGAGATAAAGTAGAAAAAGAGCTCCTCGAGACAACAAGGCGTTTTATGATGGCAAGGGCAACGATGGAGCCGGAAGATATGCGGGCCGCTCTCGATGTGCCGACGAAAAAGTTTTCGCTCGTTATTAAATTAGTGAGTATTATGAGCGTAGCCGTTCCGCAGTTGACCAAAGAGATCGAAGGCGAAATTATGTGTTACGGGTTTGCGACTACCAGCGGCGAACTTGATATTGCACTAAGGGCACTGGAAAGAGCCTTTGACAGCCTTATTGACCTCGCCGAAAAGGAAAAGCAGGCCCAGTTGCTGGCGACAGAACTTCAGACAACCAGGAGAAGAGTAAACGTTCTCGAACACGTAGTCATACCAGAAATTCAGGAAACGATCAAGTACATCGGCAGCAAACTTAGCGATGCCGAGAGAGACAACACCAGCAGACTAATGAAGATCACAGATATTATTCGCGGATAACCCATCGTTAGTTTTTAGTCGACAGTCTTCAGTTGTTAATTGCAGTGACCGTTAAAAGACATTCATTATGGCTGACAGGATACAGGACAAACAGACAGGCCCGTCGAAATCCTTTATGACCGTCGGGCCGACACTTCACTACAGTCACGCCAACGTCAGGCGCTGCTGGGGCCTCGCTATACTCGTATTTGCAGGCACATGTCTCTTCTGGTCAAAAATACTTACCGGCGTAGCCTTTTATCTTGACCCGCACCTGCTGATCGAACCGGGCAGATGGGGCCTTAGCCACTTCATCGGAAAACCGATCAGCATCTACGAATACCCCTGGCAGATCGCCGTACTCGGACTGCTTATGGGAATAATCAGTTCCAGCGGCGTGATCATTTCCCAGTTGATGAGCTTCCGCTACAGTATCCCGTTTATTCTTACGATAATATTTATCGCCCGCCTGCCGCTGCTCGGCATTATCGTGCTGATAAGCTGCATTGCCGTCGCTTGCAGACCGCTTCGTTTTCGTTCGCGTTTTATTGCTATCGCTTTGTGCATGACCCCGCAGCTTGCATACTGGGGAATATTCGGAGGCACAGGCAAAGACCCACTGCTATGGGGTATATCATACTCATCATGGATCGGAGCCTGGCTGACCGGTCTTGGAATCGCCGGAATAGTCATCGGTGTGGGACATTTTACGCGTTACCGACCGGGGCTGACATGGGTCGTTACGGGAATCTTTCTCTGTGCGGCGTTTTTTATCTTCCAAAGCCAGATCAGTTTTTCAGAGCTTGACTATCAGATCTATATCGCAGGCAATGCTCCCGAAGAACTTCCCGAGTTTCGCCCCCATCATCTTTCAGATGTCCTTGACAAATCGATTAATGACCCCGAAACACGGAAAGAAATAACCAGCTTTTTCTTTCCGACAGAACCAGAACCACTCAAAAAGGAACTCATCAACGATATCGCGTTATATGTTGTCTATAACAAATGGCCCTTCTGGTTCAATGCCCCTGCTGAGCTTCAGTACCAGAAAAAACGCGAACGCCTGCTTCACCAGTATGACCTTTTCATCAACAAACATCCATCCAGCGTACGTATGCCGATTGCACTTTATTATAAAGGGATGCTTGAAGAATTTATCCCCGACGTCAACCTGCTAAAACAAAAAGGGATTCTCAGCTTTTCAAATAATTATCCGCAAAGCCGGGCCCTTCCGACCTGGCTGGGGCTTTTTTCCGATTTCCCCGAAAGCGACGAATCACTTGAGGCCAGATGGCGAATCGCTATGCACCGTGCCGCAAACATGCAATTTACAATAGCTGCCGAACATTGCAGCTTCGCCAAGCTCAGACTCGGCGAAAGAATTAAAGAACTCAAAAAACGGCCAAAAAATGGCGAAGTGGCACTACCTATCTTTTCCAAACCTCCGGACTCGGTGATGTCGCCGCGTAAGCTTGACGAACTTTTACAGCGCCTAAACAAACTTGAAATCTTGATCGCCAACGCCGAAAAAATGCAATCCGAAGAGGCAAAAAGCCGCCTCGGCCAGTTTATCAGACTAAATCCATGCCAGAACGAGTACGCAAAGAGACTCGATGACCTCCTGGAAAAAACTCCGCAAAACGATCCGCTGATAGACAACCTTATTCTTTCCAGGGCAATGCTTCAGGCAAAGGGACCCGTCAGAGCAACAAAACTTCACGAACTCAATAATGAATACCCCGGCACCGATGGCGGCATCGAAGCACTGTATAAACTGGGCATACTCAATAAACGCCTGTGGAAATCGCCGGAAATAAAAGAGGAAAACAAGCCTGCGTACCTCCTTGACGCCAGAAATGTACTGACCAGTTTTATCAAAAAATACCCCGATTCCTACCTGGTACCGGAGGCACAAAAAAATCTTGATGAACTTCCCAAGCCCAATAATCGCCCTTAACTGATTTTATAAAAATTCCAGTTGAGCCTTGATTTCTCTGCAAATAACCTGAAAAACCGGTAGTTATCGCCTGTTTCCTTATTTATCTTGACAAATTTGCCAATTATGGTATGATACAGTGTTAAATTAGGTAATTGGCAATTCCAGAGAAATAAACGGTTTTTACAATAAGACTTCGCACTGTTTACCTCTCTGGTCGTAATCAAGTTGGTGGTGAAAACATGGATCAGGATATGCAAACTACAAATCAATATGATGGCCTGAAAAACAAGGCAGATATGATTCTAATCGTCGGGAATATCGATAAAGCTGTGATCAATACGCGTTGCGTAAATGATTTGCGGGTCAATCAGTGCGAAAGCATGCTGGATGCGATCTCTCTTGCGTCAAGAAGGAACTATACGAAGATATTTATAGTCATGTCAGGCTTTGGAAAGAAACTCGATAGTGCCCTTTCTTCGCTGCGGCAGACCTGCAAAGATACAAAGATCGTTCTCCTTGTCGAGATGTATGAAGAGCCTTTGGCGATGCGTCTGATTCGCTCGCCCAGGAATCCGCAAGCGTCGGCAGACGACTATATTATCTGCCCCGTAGAAAATAGTATTTTATGTAACGGTCTGCCCGGCGAACCTGAACATGCTCAATCGCCCGGCTCTGCTCTGCGGGACGAAAAACTCGCCGCAAAGATCCGCCACCTCGAACGCCTTGCAACCCAGGACGACCTGACAAACCTCAAAAATAGACGCTATGTACGCGAGTTCCTTAAGCAAATACTGGACCGGGCAAAGAAAGAGTATCTGTGTGTCACCCTGCTGATCTTTGACATCGACAACTTCAAGCATTACAACGACTCCTTCGGCCATGCCGTCGGCGACAATGTTCTCCGACAGGCATCCGTAATGATGCAGCGCTCCTGTCGCCAGCACGATGTTATCGCGAGGATCGGCGGCGATGAGTTTGCCGTCGTATTCTGGGACAAACCCCAGGATGATGAGCAGTCAAAACTGCCCGAAGAGGAACGCAGGCAAATCAATTCAAGCACGCAGCACCCTTCCGAGGTGTTCTTTATCACGGAAAGATTCAGAAACGAGATCAGCACGGCAAACCTTTCTTCTTTAGGAGCCGAAGGCAAAGGCGAACTGACAATCAGCGGCGGACTGGCATCATTCCCACGCGACGGAAGAACCGTAGAAGAACTATTCGAACAAGCCGACAAAGCAATGCTCAAGGCAAAAAGAAGCGGAAAAAACCAAATATACCTCGTAGGAAACCCTGGCGAATAATAAATAACCGAGAATACGTAAGATAGCGTATTGCTCTCAATCCATCTTCTCGGTCTTTGTCCCGCTGATCATTTTGTAGCGTATCCCTCTCCATGTTATCGTCCTGCCAAAGGCCGATGATATAATACACCCGAAAAGCACCCACGACCAAACGCAATTGCCAAGGATGTCTACCATCGCTGCCGCCTTCATATTATCTGCATCTGCAGGAAGAAGCTTTGCGATCATTTTCTGTCTCAGCACCGACCGGATCAACTGGCCCGCAAAAAACAAAACCGGAATCGAAGCATAAAACAACGCATTAGGGTGCTCAACAACCGCCGCAAATACTGCCACTGCTGCCGCGGCCCAAAGCCCGGCTAGAGAGTAGAGACTGCAAAATACCGCAAACACCCATACACCCGGCATGGTAACTCGTGTAATAAGAAACTGTCTTCTTGCAAATTCAAAAAGTTTAGGCCAGGTCGTATGCTCGTGCGAGGCCACAAGACAAGCGGGAACATACATAATCTTAAGCCCGGCCTTTTTAACGGTGCTGGACAAACAAAGGTCATCGCTTACGGCGGTCGCCCACAACTTGTCCAGGTTCAATTCCTTAAACGTTTCAGACCTGATCGCCATCGACCCGCCCCAGGCCTGGTTAAAACCGGTATTGCCGAGCATCTGGGCGATCTTGCCGTTAATCGCCGAAAGCACGAGCGTAGCGAGGTTATTTTCGCTCGGCACAAACCACCGATACCCCGTCGATGCGCCATGGCGTTTCTTCCGCAGCGGATGAACCAGATGCGCCAGCCAGTCAGGGTCAAGACAGGCATCGGAGTCGGCAAAAGCAAAAACCTCTGTGTCATCGACAGCATTTGCGCACGAATGCAGCAGGTTGTGAATCTTCTGGCTTGACGAATCGGCAAGGCCGGCAACAAGGATACGAACGTCGAGAGCTTTGGAAGTCAAGGCAAGCTTTTCTTTCAGCAAATTCAATTTCTCATAAGCGTCGTCATCGGAGTCTTCGACAACAAAATTCAGATAATAACTATCATAGTCAAGCTTATAGAACGATGTAATATTTTTCTCAAACGCTTTGTCGATCCCTTTGCAAGGTACGGTAAGAAGAGTTACAGGCTTGTAAGAGTCCCTTCGCCTGGAAGACTTATGCAAGGCGTACCGGTAGTTCTGAATCATCTGAAAAATGAACAAAACCTGCGTAGCAACAAACAGCCCGGCAATAACATTATAAATATCCCAAAACATAGAAAAGCCCCTGATTTTTGAAGCAAATTAAAACTAGCTAATACCTGATTCAAAGCACATTACCGTAAACACAAAAAAAAAGCCAGTATCTTTTCCGTAGGGTGGGCCGTGCCCACGCTGCCTCAATCATCTTGAGATCAGATTCACTGCGCGTACGGTACGTGTGCGTTCCTCGCCTTCATCGGTGAGCGTGCCCTTGTTCCAGAATTTCGCCCGATAGCTGAATTCGCCGCCGGTTGGCAGGCAATCAATCGGCGCGGTTTTCGCGGCCTGGGGGAATAGACCGTTTTTCATGTATGCCGTCGCATCGGGTTTTTCGTGGCAGCCGACACACCCGCGCGTCTCTTCCGGGCGAGCATACATCCAGACCTGCTGATTGCCGACGACCCTTCTGTCGCTGTCGAGAACCTGGAAATGAATCAGCCTGTCGGCGGGAATATTAACGAAAAACGAACCGTCGGCTGCTAAAGGAACGGTCCCCAGAACCCTGGCATGTGTGCCTGTGTGATTCTTCCAGGCCGGGCCTGCTTTATTCAGATGCGTATGATGGCGGGCTACGACGGGCTGGCCCTCGACAACACGGACAAGCTTGCCTCGCAGGCCTACACGAGACTCTTGCGAGTCAAATACGGATCGACAGAAAAATTTGCCGGTATAGGCACCGCTTCGCTCCGATGGTCCTGTCGCCAGTGAACGTGGACGCCGGCGCGGCATCAGCGGTCGCGGTTCAAATTCGGCAGTATCAGGGTCGTTATAAAGCAGTGTCAGTTTTCCGGTGTCACTGTCCATTACATACAATCCAAGGTCAATATCTTTAAGGTTGAATGTTCGCCTGGAGGAAGCGCACAATATTCGTCCGTCGCTTAGAGGAAACGGCGAAGTCACAGAACGGGTCTGATCGGCGCGGATGATTCTTTCTTTCAAACGACCCGGCCCGATCAAAGTCGCGCCTGCGGTAGTCATGCAGATAAGACGCTGGCTGTCAAAATATTGCGGTTGCGTCAGCCGCAGAACACGATGCCTGGGGGCAACCTCGCCCCACCATTTTTCCCCGGAATCTTTCGTGACCTGTCGCCAAAAATCCCGGCGTTCCGGGCCATACAGCGTGATGTCTTTGGTTCCGTCGGGAAAAACTGAATGCAAAGTCAGTTCGGTTTTCATCCTGGAATAAAAAAGCTCCAACCGGCTGAATACGATACGGCCGTCCGGCATAACCGCAGGCTCGTTATCGCGTCCAAAGTTAAACCCGATGCAGTGAATATCCGTGCCGTCGGAATTCATTACTGTAAGGCCCGTTGCCGGGTAGCCGTGGTATTCGTCACGGACGCCGATACGGCTCGATGAAAAAATGACCCGGCCGTCACCCATATAAGCAGGCTGAACATCGTGATACGGCCCGTAGGTCAATTGACGCATACCGCTGCCGTCTGCGCCGATCTCGTAGATATGCCACCACGGATCTGTATCGCCGCCTCGATGAGCGAAGATTATTTTCGAACCGTCCCACGACACCTCGCAGTCTGCGACATAGCCGTCTTTGAAATGCGTCAACTGAGTGACTTTGCCCCTGGAGTTTGCCGGCCTAAGCACATACAGATTATTTCCCAGTCTATAAGTCGGACCCGAGTCGGTCGTCGAATAGGTCATACGCCAAATGTCGATCTGAAAATTATTGGGCATAACGTTGTCGCCCTTGATGAACACTACAGCGGGCGGAAAGACAGGGTAGGATTTAGTGTCCGGTGCGGTCTTTGGCAAAGGCTTGACGGATCCGGCAGTCGTAGTTGATTGCCGAATGCCGCGGCGCCACAACGCTTCTCTTGCAAACATCTTAATGCTGTGGAACGGATGATTCGCCTGGGCAGCTTTCAATGCTTCTATGGCAGGCGGTGTCGAGATTCGATCCAGAGACTCGGCGGCGGCATATCTAACTTCCAAAACGTTGCGATCATCGTTTAGCAGTTCGACAAGCTTCGGCACGCACTGTTTGGCTTTCAATACTCCCAGGGCCTGCACAAACGCCTGACGCCATCGCGGAGGAACGTCGTTATATTCGGCATAGCCGAATTTCGGTTTCATGAAAAAGAACTTGCCGTTATAACCGTACTCCGCTTCGGGTTTGGAGGCGGTCAGTATTTCTGTAATCGCCGCCAGTGCGCTTTGCTCGTTCATGAACATAAGAGTCTTTGCCGCGTTGATTCGCACCCATCCGTTTTGATGCTTAAGCAACTTTATAAGCTTCGGGACATACTGCTTATCTCTACATATAACCGGCAGCCAGGTCGCCGCGTTCGGAACATCACCGGGACTGGTTTTCGCCAGTTTGAGCAATGACTGCTCTTCTTTGCTTAGCCTGCGTTTATTGGAAACACCCAACGTCTGAAATGCTATCTCACTTATCGCATTACGTTTACCCGACAGTTCGATCAAATAGGCATAAATCTCCTGGTAGGACTGCAATTCATAGATCATTATGCCGTCAAAATCGCTGGGCAGGTTCGCCGTCAGCAGTGGCGCCAGTTCTGTGAGTTGGGCGAGTAGTTCTTCATCAAAAGAATCCGACATTCGCGCCAGTGCCAACGCGATCGCATAGGGAACTTCATACATTCGGTCGGATGGATCGAGGCCCGGGCGATCGTCTTTCGGCACAAGTTTGGGATTAGCCCCTTTGATATTTCGTGCGTAATCCGGATACGCCTTAAGCAATGCCCGGCAAGCCTTCCGCCCGCCGATGTCTCCAAGTGCATCAGCAGCGTACCTGACCCAATAGGGGTTGGCAAGGAATTCTATCAGCATTTCTTCTGCCTGCTGACCTCCCAAACGTCCAAGGCTGCGCAGTCCGGCTTGCACCATTGCCTTTTGCGAAAAGGTCCTGCCGGTTTGTTTTTTATACGACCATAAAATTTCGATGATCTGCTGAGCCGCACCATCGCCACCCAATGCCCCCATCGCCCTGAGACCACGCTCAACATGCCACTGCCGCGGCGAAGATTCATACTTATCGGCATTGGCCCGGAGCAAGGCCATTACCTCATCCGGAATTTTACCCGGTTTTACGGACGCCCACCAGCTTCTCCATTTCTTTGTCTGCGATTGACGCTTTGCTTTATTGGCAAGCCCATCGAAAGGCCACTGCATCCCTGTCAGGTTCGTTAGTGCGACCCATGCACCCTGCCGCACAGTCCAGTTTCCATCGTCCAATGCATTTAACAGCGGATCAATCTGCTTTCGCCCGCCGCACCATCCCAAAGACAATGCCGCGTCCCGCCGAACTTTTGAAGAGGGATCTTTCAGGGCACGCTCAAGTGCATCGGCTGCTTTACCCGCCCTTAAATACCCAAGCGATTCGGCGGCGGCGCTTCGAACACTCGCATTATTATCGGCCAGCAGCTTAACCTGCTCATCGATCTGCATGTCGTAAGGATTATCTGCTGCTTTAAGGGCACCGGCAAAAGCTGCGCAAATCAAAACGCCGCACAACGCAATATTTGTCAACATTGATCTCATTGGCTTATCATCCCTCTATATCACTTAAACAAAGTTATACCTCGACAGAAGCAAGCGGCACAATACACTCGATTAGCTCATCGATCGTATAACATCTTGCTATGTCCAAGGCCATCAGGCAGCCGTGGTTGTGTTCGGAGGTTAGGATTATCAGATTTTCTCCGATCTTACTAAAACCCGTATCTTGTTTCTGGTGGCCAAGAATAAAGATTTTTATGCCAAGGGCTTTTGCGAACTCATCCTGCTTTTCCTGACTGTGTCTTCTGCCCCATGTCAGGAGATAGGCGGGCTCGCCGCGAAGAAGATCGTCGGGAAAAAGTTCCCTGTCAAAAACCTCATGGTCAAAATCACTGATATGTTGATCACCCGGAATAGAATGCGACACCCATATTCCCGAAGTTGTCTTAACAGCAAGCGGCTGCGAGAGAAGATACTCTTTGATCGTCTCGTTAACTTCCTCGAAATCGTCCTCAAAGCACTGCCGAAGCGAATATTTGAAAGCCTCGTTCATCTCCTTGCCGCCTTTCATCACGTCGCTATCGGTTACTATCGCCGTGTCGTGGTTTCCCATTACCAGTTGAACCTGCTCAGGAAATTTCAACTTCAGCTTAAGGATGTCAAAGAACAATAGAAACGACAGGCACCCGCTATGCGGCTCATCTTTACCGCCATGGAGAATCTCCTGGAAAACCAGGTATGTGTCGGGGTTGTTGGCAAGGTCGGCAAAAGCAGCGATCCTCTTGAAATTCTTTCGGTGTCCGTGAAGGTCGCCGGAAACAACCAGCCTGCCCTCTGAAGGCAATTCAATAATATTACCATGGCGGAGCTTATCTGAATAATTTAACTCCGCTGCTTTATTGCAAAGGTCGATGGTCTTTTGAGCCATTTATTTAGCCTCTTGTGTGAAAAATATCCCTGATAAGCCCGTCAAACGTGGCGATGATCTCAGACATATTTTCCGGTCTCTTAGCCGGTTTTTCCTCGATACATCTCATCACTATTTCAGAAACCTTTTTGGGAATTTGCTTATAAACCTGGCGAGGAGTCCTAAATTGCTTTATCTTGTTAACGGGCATGCCGATCTCGCTCTTTAGTGGAATAAGCGTCGGGACGTTTTTACCGGTAAGAGCCCAGTACATTGTAGCACCAAAGTTAAAGATATCAGTGCGGTGGCTCAGGTGCTGCTTGTGAACCTGTTCGGGAGCAATATAGTCAGGCGTACCCTGGATACGGGTTTTGATGGCGCCGATCTTGCAACTCTGTCCAAGGTCGATTATTTTTATAGAACCTTCATCGCTGATCAGGATATTATTGGGTTTTATATCGCAGTGAACATAACCCCTCTGGTGCATTCCGTTCAGGGCGGTCGCAATCATCCTGAATA
This sequence comes from Planctomycetota bacterium, assembly GCA_019456225.1. Taxonomy (GTDB): domain Bacteria; phylum Planctomycetota; class Phycisphaerae; order Sedimentisphaerales; family Anaerohalosphaeraceae; genus VRUI01. Next base: position 64,349 of record VRUI01000012.1, read on the forward strand.
TAAGCAGAAGATCGCCCAGGCTGAAAGAATTTGACTCTTCCAGCGATCGTCCCTCAAACATCTCCATTGACAGGAGAACCTCATTAACTTTCAGCAGTTTTCGCTTCTTAATGATCTTGTGGCATTTCCGGATATAGGGGTGGTCGATGTTCTGTGAGACCTTGTATTCGTTCTCGATCTGCTCAAAAATGCGAGTATCTTCCGGGTTTTCCAGAATTGCACGTTTGAGAGCAACTTTTTGCCTGGTGGCCTCATCCCTTGCCAGATAGATCGTCGTTCGCGCACCGGTACCGATGCTTTTTATTATCGTAAAACCGTCAATATCTAAAATCTGATTATTCATTCAAACTCTGCAATCGTCTAAGTAATTGTAAAAAAATGAGTTACGTGATATTCAAGACAACTTACCTACACCTACACCTTCACCGTTATTTCACATATCAGCCTATATCATACTAAATCGCAAATAATTTGTCCAGAGTTGAGAATAAATTTACGCAATTTTTAAAAAAAAACAATGAGGCCTTGACAATATCCTCCGAATATAGATAATGTCTCGTCTGGTTACTATTCCCCGATAGCTCAATTGGTAGAGCGAGCGGCTGTTAACCGCTAGGTCGTAGGTTCGAGTCCTACTCGGGGAGTTTCTTAAAGCCTTATAAGTAAAGAACTTATGGGGCTTTTTTTATGGACCCATAAATAACTATTTAATTAACGGTATTTGTTTCTACGCAGTTTCTATGCAGTTTGGTGATTTTTACGTGTAATTGGTGTCTATTTTGGGGGATGAAAAGGGATTAGAAAGGGCAAAGTGCGTAGAGATTGGGGTGTGGATTGATGTTATTTGAGTTGAATTCTCCTACTTCTTTCTCGGTCTGCCTCTTCCCTGCTTGTGATCTCCGTTGGCAAGAACCCTGTCGAGTTCTCTCCTGTCAAAACACAATCGGCCTGAAATCTTCTTGGGATGGAGTGCTCCCTTATTGATGAGTCGATGTATGGCTTTGTCAGGTCTTTTGATGCCAGTACGGTCAAGACCAAGGTAGGTAATAGCTTCTTCTATCCAAAGAGTAGGAGGCTCGGACTGCTTAAGTGGTGGAGTTTGGGGTATGAAGTTCGGGAACATGACTCTACGGTATAGCTCCATATCCTGTTTGGACTCGAACCAGTGGTCTATGTTTATTAGGTGGACTTTTATCTTTTTCTGCATCAGTTATACTCCAAAGTTAATAAGGGCTTTGCTCACCTTCGGGATCTGGAGAGAGGATAAGCTCTTGTCCGGTCATGAGGTCGGGAGTCGGTGTTTTGTCTGATAACAATTCATTATTATATGCCTTCATTGACTAACCTTAAAACTTTAAAAACAGTTACTGAAGGCAATTATACAGAATCTGTTATCACTTTCCAAATTTCGGGAGGAAAAAATTTCGGTACAGATGAGAAAAAAACTTCGTTTCGCAATGAATATGTTCCGATGATCTTCGCAAAATCTTTTCTAAATACGTCCCCTCACTTTCACTATCACATAACCCATTATGAAATAAGCAGTTATGATTTCTCTTGACAAAGTTTTTTTTTCTGATATAATAATAAGCGTTGTTGACAGGTTGAATAGACATATCTGTCGGTGACGAATGATAATTAATGATAATTGATAATTTGGCTGGCAGACTGTCCGTTTTGACTTTCTGAAGAACAACATAACGATGTACCTGTTATGTAAAAGGTTGCCAGCCCCTTTTGCGTGACTGGTGTATGATTGTAATAGATTGTAATAGCCTGTTCGCGTAAGCGTGAGCAGGCTTTTTTTATGGATTTATGGAACAAAGTAATAATGTAATAAAATTTTAAGACAGTATGTCAGAAAGTGTAGGTAATTATGGAAAAAAAAGTTGTACGTGTTGAGGAAACTTTGGACGAGACCGTCATATCCAGTGATGGACCGACTCCAGAGGAACCCTCAAATGATGAGGTAAGTAACACAGATGGGGAGAGTAATGTACCCCAAGAGTTGGGAAACGAAGTTTGTTCGGCCGGTTCTGGTGAGGATGAGGTAACAGAGACAAATCCGAGTACTAGCAATTATGATGTCTATGAGGTGGACGGTTACTATTATAAACAGACTGTCGGTCATAAACCACAATTGAAAATAATTAGCAATTTTACGCTTCAAGCCAAGGCAGAAGTCGTTTTTAATGGCAACTGGTTTTACCGCTGTGTTTTAGTAAAGCCTACTGGTCAAGAATATGAGATTGATCTTTTCAGGGATCATTTTTTAAGCGCGACAGCTTTTAAGCGAGCCGTTTCTGTAAAGAGCAACTGCCAATATTACGGCAATAACTATGATACCACTCAGATTCAGGGTCTGCTAGCTGACCAGAACCCGCCTACTGTTACCGGGACCGACAAGAACGGCATTCATATTATAAATGATAGGTTGGTATATGTTGAGGGCGATCATGTTGTTGACAAAGATGGACCTGCTTCCGATATCGTCTATATTAACAAGAACTCACAGGCTCACAGGATACCTAATCTCTTGAGCCAGCCGGATATTTCCCAGGCCGATATCAAAGCAATCGCCTGCGATATATTCGGGTTTAATGACAGTACTATCGTATTCCCAGTCCTGGGTTTCATCGGTTATTGTTTTGGAAAAGAGTCGATCACATCGAAAGTCGGAAAGCACAATCCATTTATGATGCTTCACGGTGCATCAGGCAGTGGCAAAAGTAAAACTATAGAAGATATCATAATACCGATATTTTCCAGCAGATTTCTGCTTGCGAATATTGCCGATGAGACCCAATTTACACTGGGGCTTAATTCCAGTTTTACTAACATGACGCCTGTGTGCTATGATGAGTATAAGAATGCTGTTCTTACACCGTCACTTAAGAGAATGGTCAATAGCACACTGCTAGCTACCTATGCACAGACACCAATCGAAAGAGGACGGGCAGATCAAACAATTGTGAGTCGCCCTATGACAGCCCCATTCATCCTGGCAGGCGAAATGACCATCGACAGTACCAGCCTTGACCACCGCAGGATTGACGTTTTTTATAGCAAATCCAAGCGGATAGGTACAGAAGACAACTTCAAACGGCTGATTAAGCAACCATTGGGAGCATTTGGAAAGGCGCTGTTATATCACACCTTACAACTTGGAACTGAACGACTCCGCTCAGAGTATGATAAGCAAGAGGCTAAGGTTGATCCTTCTATTGACGACCGCTTTCGTGACAACGCCGCTGTTATCAGGACGGGCCTATGGCTGATGATCGACTATCTTGAGTCTAAAGGCATTGCGGTGGACAGTTATCAACAAGGCTATGAGATTATTGATTCTGTCATCCAAGAGTCTATGAATGCCGCTAATATCAGCACTGTCGATAAGATCATTTCCGATTTCTGTACTATGGCTAATGATGGCGTTCTTGTCAACCGTGTTGACTATGAGGTTAAGGATAATTGCCTGCGGCTGAAGATTCGTACTGTCTACTCTAAATATGAACGTTGGGCCAGGCGCAACGGCACTTCCGAATGTATCGGCAAGAGAAGCTTTCTCCAGCAGATTGCTGATGAGGATTTCTACATTGAAAACAAGACGATGAGAATAGGCGGGAAATCCTGTAATGCTATCAGTCTGGACCTGAGCATCATGCCAGACGATATGGATATCAATTGGCCCGGTTATCACCGTATTGGCTTGAGCAAGGAAGCAGTATGAGAACAAATATGGTTAATGACAAATATGTAAGGATCAAAAAATGGATTCAAATTGTAACGAAATATTAGATGGCGATCAAGAAATCAGTATTCGTACTCAAACGTTTGTAATAGGTGGTAATTCAATTACAGTTCCAATATCCATGCATCTAGATGGATGCGGGATACCCGGTACTAACAGGAACGTTTATAGGTACGACGAGGACTTTGATTGCATGTATATAGAAGATATGTCTGAGGAGGCGATTGCAAGAAGGAAACGATCTGACGAATGCATGGGGCCGTATATCGACTTAGACGCGATTAAGTTTGATGAAATCCCTTTTTCTAATGATTATTTACACGAGTATGATGTAGGGGGGAGGGATTCGCAGGCTTCGGATACTGCTGATGAATCAGAGGCATATCCAGAAATGACTGATGAAGAATATGCAGAGCTAGTAGAAGAGGTTAGTAGTGTTGCCTTCCGTGACGAAATGTTCAATGATAGCATTGGATTCACGGCAGTGAAAGACGGAGAGTTAACTCTTTCCGGTCATCTCCACGAAATCCTTTACGATGATAAGGCGATGGAGGAAGAGGTGATACTCGATGAGCTGTGGAAAAGAGGCTGGAATCCGACAGATTACCATAACGAAAGAGTTATAAAGATGCTGTTGGCCAGGAGCGATTTGTTCAGGCATGTAGGTAATGGATGGTACTGCCCTGGAAACGGCAGGAAATATGGCAGGTGATGGCACATTTATATCTTCCGGAACCAATTGCCGATGGTGCAAGGTTATTCTCGGATGCTGTAGTATGTAGAAATGTAATAATGTAATAAAATAATTAGATGCCACTAACAAGTTTTTGCCGAAAAATAAAAACCAATAACTCAAAAAAATAGTGCTAGAACTATGGGGGCGCACATGCTTACATGCTAATAAAGTAATAAAGTAATAAAATTTCAGCCCCCATAGTTTGCTTTTTACACCCACTTGCCTACCGACAATCCTGAGCAAGACCAATAGTTACACATGTTACCATACCTTTGTCCCAGGGCAACCAGATTAGCTCAGGTGCAACGATCTCCTGCCTGACCTTGCCGAACTACCAGCAATCACTTATCCTCATCACAGCCAATGCTGTGGGTGAGTAGGTGATTTATAGTTTTTTATTTTTTGCCAATAAATAATAGAGGAATTTTAATATTAAAATTTAATAGTAATAAATAGATGAAGCAAAGGAGCTGAAAAATGAATTACCCATATAATTTAATATAACAAAATATGTTGATGAACACAGTATACAGGTTCTAAACGATAGAGTTCTATTCATGAGTATGGGCATGGATAGGACTCATTTTTTTGGAAAAAAATAAAAATCAGGAAAAGTAATGATAGACCCATACAAGAAAAAGAAGAACGGTCTATACAGACCAATCATCAATAAGAAAAATTATAACACACCAGGAAGATACTCTAGATTTATGAACCAGTCTAATGATCCTAACGACTGGGGATACCGTAAAAGACATATCTATGGTTGGGATCAGATGGATGACAACATGGTTGAGCTTAATGATAACGATAATACTAAGCACCAGTTGAAAGGTTCAATCAACTACAGCTACACCTATAATAAAGGCAAACCCTTCGGGACCGGCAAGAACAGAGTAATCATCAACTCAATCGATGATATCAAGGAGCTAGATAAGTATGCCCCTGAATATCCTGGCTATTTAGATGATTGGAATTACACAGGCAAGATTACAATGCATAAACAAAGACGATTGTGCATGGAAACACATCTACTTGCTGCTCTACATGGTCGAAAACAGGGTTTCCTGTTCTACACCACCAGTCCCGTTAAAGATTTTAATATTATCTGTCTGGATGTAGATGATATTGAGTCTGATGAAGCTTATTATGCTGTTGTTAAATATTTATCTTCAATTTTTCCAAATTGTTATTATGAGAGAAGTACTAATGGCACTGGTCTGCATTTCTATATTATTGTTTCATTTCCACCAGCTAGATACTTATTCTCTGAGGTTAATGAGGGGGCATACAGGAATCTCCTGTATCATCTTCTTTCAGAAGCTCTCCGTTCTTTTGTTAATGATAATTTTGCTGTTAAATTTGATGCTGTAAAAGGCACTAATACTATTTATGACGATCATAATAATTTTCTAAAGTTTGGGACACTTGTTAAGCTTCCTGCTCCTGTTAAATACGAACAGTTTAATGCTCTGTATTCTGCCTCTATATATTCAGAGGATCATCTTCTCTGTATTATTAATTACTTAAATGATATTACATGTGAATATTCATCCGGAGTATATAACGTTTCTTCATTGATGGCTTCTCTTAAGTTAATTCTCAAAGATACTCCCATCAGGACTTCTCCAAGGGACATGCTTTCAGAGATTAAGAAAAGAAATAATCCTTCATCTTCTACTTCTACTTATTCTACTTCATATTCTACCATATACCTTTACCCTACTTATACAATAACTAATGGGGGGACAAATTGTCTCCCAAAGAAAAAAGTGGGAAATAAGCCCAAAAACAACGATCTTAAAAACTACACAATAATAGACATAATGAACATCGGTGACAGCCGGATCAGGGAAAGTTTATACATCAAGAAGTATGTAAGGTCATATTATAGTAGGCACGGAGCAATACCACCTGAGCATGAAGTAGAGCAAAATTACAGAGTAGAAATGAGCTACCATAAAGTTGGAGATTACAGAAGGAAGAGATTCAGCAAATATTATAAGCATACAGTAAATACGTTTGATCCTGATAAAGCTTCTGATGGTGCTAGTCCATATAAGGTAGGGATGTATGGCTCAGTAATAGATAAGTCTGATGAGCAAATCACTGAATGGGTAAAAAATAACACCTCATATAAGAGGAACGTGTACAGATATGATGTTGATATTACTCTTGAATATATTTATATCTGCTCCAAAAATAAAAAGAACAGGGCAAGGGAGAGGGCAATCAAGAGACTTGCAAAACAGGATAATGTTTCAGAGGCACAGGCAGAAATTATGCTTAAAAATACAACACCAAGGAAGGGGCTGATTGGTTTTTACGAATTTGTGCAGGAAAAATATAAAACTGTAGTTGTAGATGGCAAAATGAAAAAGATTAACGGTTGCGATGGGAAGAAAGCTTCAGCTCTTCTTTACTTGGTGGTTAAGCTGAAACTGGCAATATGTTTCGATAACACATCTGATTATGGTAAAGCAAGGAAATTTAAACTCTCAGAAGCAGTGAGCCAGGTCAGAGGAAGTTGGAATGTCAAAGATAAGAGTAGGGATAGGAAGGCAGGATAAACTGTCGAGAAATTTAGATATTATTTTTAGGAGTAAATATTATGGTAAGCAGTAGTTGGAAGATTGATAACAAAAAAAGCAGTTCAGAGAAATTCTTTAAAGTCAAGCCTGATTGCAAACTCAGGATCAGACTGATTGATGATCCTGTCAGGCTAGTCAAGATTTTCAGTCATGACAGGAAATGTGCTGTCATCGAGAGTGAGGAAGTAGGTAAAAGATTAAGAGAGCAATATCCTACAAAGCTAAGCAGTGTGAATATTAGATTTGCCTGTTGGTGCATTGACAGAGATGACAACTCACTGAAAATTCTTGATATGCCTGTTTCTGTTGCAAGGACGTTAGGCAACAGAGAAGCTTTAGTAGGGGAAAAAATAGCTGGAATTGCTGAAGGCTGTGATTGGTCGATCACTACAAATGGTAAGCAGGGTATGGAGGTGAGATATGATGTGGTCTATCTTGAAGAAACTCCACTGTCTTGTCTTGAAAGAGAGATGGTTGAAGATAAGAAGTCAGAAAAGAATGGTCATTATGATTTGACAAAGATATTCGGATCATGTGATTTTGAAGAAGCTGAGGAGAAACTGTTTGGAATATGAGATAATGCTGGGAGCCATGAGTTGTCGTTATGACAATAGTTGCTCATGGTGGATAGGAAGTAGGCAGGTTGCTGTTGTGGCTAGCCGGTTGCCTCTGTAATTCCGAAACAGCAAACATGGGTAGTTAGGGCAGGGTTAGATAGAAAAAGAACCTGGGGCAAATATGGGGGACTCTGGAGGAAGTAGCAAGTTTGTGTCTAATTGCTTTGTAGGTGGGTAGGAGTTTGGGATTTTAATAGGGGGTAGGATGTGGTGACATTGACTCATTGAAAATCAGTGATATTGATTTTGAGACCAACAGTATAGCAACTTCCAGTAGGAAAAAAACGAAAAAGAGTATGTCTTCGCGTCCTGTGTCAGCAGAAATAATGGCAGAACTTTCAAAATATGTCTGCAGCTTGGATGTTGGTCAGGAGAAATTATTTCGGACGAAATTCAACCACAGGAAATGGCGTAAAATTTGTATCGCGGCAGGACTAGCTAGTTTGAAATTTCATGATCTTCGGAAGACTTTCTGCTCGTTGCTTGCTCAAAACGGAGTTTCGACTGCTGTGACTCAGAGACTGCTGGAACATTCTTCGCCAAACCTGACAAACAAGGTGTATACAAATGTGGACCCTGTATTACGTGACGCAGTAGAGCAATTGCCGGTTGGTGACTGGTTGTAGTGACAAATTTACTGACTGCCCTCCGAATTATTGTTTTCACTTGTTGAGAATCGGTAAATCTGCTCGAAATTCAAAAATTGATCTATATTTCGTTGTCATAAAAGTATTGTTGCCGTGCAAAAATGAGGTTTTCAGGTTGATTTCGCGGGTGCATACAAAAAACCAGGAAAAAATAGGAATTCCCTTGACGAGATCAGTTTATTTGATTAGATTGGTCGTTATGATGAAACTAACGAAGAAAAAGTGGTAGCTGATATCATTATTTGGAGAAGGCGAAATGAGAATGTATCCCAAGTCAAAACAAGCCCATTCAAGCAAATTTGCTCTTTCAATTACATTAGTCATCTTATTGCTTGTTGTCAGTCTGTCAATGCTTTTTCAGCGACAGGTCTTTGCTTTTCGTAAAGAGGTAACAGACGCACATGATAAAGCTGATAATCGGCAAGACTCTACAGTGAAAAAATCCAATCCTTTTGTCCGGTTTACTGCTGAGGTAGAAAAATCTATAGAAGGCCTGAAAGATTTGGAAAAAACGCTTATTCGAGGGGATCAGCCTAAAAAGCAGTTGACACAAATTAGAAGAACTTTGCAAAGAATAAATAAACTGGACAAAGCGATCCTGGACACTTTCGCCGGTGTCCGCTCCCACTGCGAACAAGCATTCCTGCCTGATGAAGTACTTGACCGGTGCAATGCAGCAGAGGAAAATTACCTTGCGACTAACAGCATTGTAGTGTCTTCAATCAAAAACATTTTAACGCCAACACATCTTTCAGATAAGCAAGTAAAACAAAAAAGTAGTGTTTTAGAAAAAACTGTCAAGCAAGAAGATATAAAGATGCTTGCGAGAGTGAGAGAATCACTCAAAACTCTCAGTGAGCTACATCTCAAAAGACAAGCTGATTTTCACAACAGCCGGCCAACTACATGGGAAGTACTAAAGCCGGGAGAAATGCAATATAAAGCTTACGATCCAAACGTTTCAACGGTAAATGTAATGGCGGCGGCTTCTTTGGAGTCTCCGGTACTAGCGGATATATTGCCAACACCTGACGTTCAGATGACAGAAGAAATTATTGCAGACGCTAATGATCTGGGCAACTCGCCTATAGCAATGTATGAATACGTAAAAAACAAGTTTGAATTTCAGCCTTATTACGGGTCAAGGAAAGGCTCTGTCGAAACTCTTCGTCAGCGGTGCGGTAACGATTACGACCTTGCAAGTTTGCTGATATCCATGTTACGTTCGTCCGGCATTGAGGCCCGTTATGCAAGCGGAGTGGTTGAGATTCCGGTTGAAAGAGCAAAGAAATGGCTTGGGGTGGAAGATGGCGATGTTGCCGGAAGTATCCTTACTACAATGGGGCTTGAGGGTATGTCGATCATAGATACCGGCACCTCGGAAATTGTTGCCGTTCGGTGCAGGCGTGTATGGGTTGAGGTTTATGTTCCCCGCGGACGCGGCGGCAAAGTTTGGGTGCCGATGGATCCGGCATTTAAGCTTAGTGAGATTAACCCCGGCCTGGATGTTCCGGCCTTGATGGGGCTGGACGCACAATCGTTTATGGATGAGTATTATGACCCTGCCGATTCTAGTGTGACATTGCCCCGCGAGGAAACACCTATCGGATTATTAAAACAACAGATTAGTGATTATTTATTGCTCAATGAAATCGACGAGACAGTAGAGAGCGTTAAATACACAACGGAAATATCACCGGAAACACTCGGGCTTTTGCCCGCCTCATTGCCCTATAAAGTACTTTCAAGGGATGGTTCATTCAGCGAAATCCCGGCAAACAAAGTTTATCAAGTACGTTTTCGCATTCGTGATGGAAGCACGAATCTAATAGACCATACCGTTAATCTACCTGATATTGCCGGTAAGCGTGTGACTATTGATTATGTTCCCGCATCAGCGGCCGATCAGGCGACTATAGATTCTTATGGTGGTCTTTACAGTACACCTCCATACCTGGTTAATCTTAAGCCCGTGTTAAGGGTCGGTGGTGAAGATGTGGCGGTTAGCTCTGTAGGGGTTGGAATGGGCATGACCCATGAGAGCGATATACACTTTATATCGCCGGTTAACGGAAATGGAATGCCTAACAATGTTGTCCCAGCGATTTATAACACTATGACTTGCGGTGCTTCAGTCGCAGTAGCAATAGGAACAAGCGGTGCTTCAGAGAATATGCTTCAGGACGTTCCTGAGGACGATAATGAGGGAGTAGCGCAAATGCTTTACAACACCGCGGTAGATTATCTTGCTATGTGCCATAATGCTGACCAGGAGATAGGTTCCTTGATGCATTGTTACGTTACAGAGGATATTTCCGACGCTATAGTTGAAAATGTTGTCAAAGTTACTTACGATATGTTCGGTACGCCACAAACATTTGAGTGGGTAAGCATGCGGGTTGATGCTGACAGAAGTGTATTGGGAATATGGCCCGTTGACGGTGAAGATAGCGGCCAGACAAAGGATTTAATGTTAATTGGAGGTTCCGAAGGCTCTCTCTATGAAAATCGTATCTTCGAAGATAGTTACGGCCAGGATTCTGTCAGCACAATAAAGATCCTTCAGCTTGCAGCAGATGCCGGAATAACTATTTATAAACGCTGGAGCACCCTGCCGCTTCCTCCGAATACACTATCTTCTTCTGCCAGGAGTTCGATTGAAAATGCAATAGCAAGCGGTAAAGTGGTCACCTTCCCGGCAGATCCAATCACCGCCGGAACGCCTCAGACAGGTCAGTGGACAGGTTCCGGATGGATTGATATGAATCCCGCAACCGGAGCTGCCGGTTATATTATTTCCGGCAATAATAATGGCGGAGTAACTGTTGATTCGTGGCCGCCTCAGTTTATCGACCTGTCTTCAGGCGATAACACTGTCAGTTCAGTCGAAATTGAAATACTTGAACCGGTGATGGATTCACCTATAAGCGGTGACGCGATATTTGCCCGCAGCGATGATGAATTAATAACATTTAAATACAAAGTTATCGTTCATTATACCGACGGACCCGACAAAGAATTAGGACCATATTGCCGTACAACTCACTATACAACCAAGGAGTTTGTGCCCGGCCATTATATATTTAAGATATGGATATCAAAATGGTGGTTCTGGGGCACGCTAGCCGAGGAAGAGAGAAAGATCAGTATTGTCGGAGTATTCATCCGCGCAGATGACGGTTCAGAGCCACCTAAGTTACTGCCAGCTAAGACACAAGGTGGAACAGTTCCCAGTGAAAAACTAAAGGCCATGGTTATTCCTGAAGACCTTTCTGGAACCTTTGAGTGGACTTTTTCAAATAAACTAAAAGTTAATTCAGCGTCTTCACCATTGTTCACGAACATGACCGTTGTCGAAGTAGAACCGGCAAGCACTGATGCAAGTGCATCGTTAGATGCAGAAGATATAGACGTAACTTTCTACCCCACACCCGGACCGGAATGCAAAACTGATGACCCACATAAGATGACAGTTTATAAATTTGAGATCGATAAATGCCCGAATGCTTTCATCCCCAAAGGTGGTTCCGAGGACAATCAGGCTTCTATAACAGCAAAAATCCTTCCCAATGGCCTCAAGAGCAAAATTACTTTTGAGTTATTCGGTGTTTCTGATGAAAACGGATTCTGCATGAATGCCCCAGAGTCACTTCCTTGGAATCCATTGGCAGAAGACGGTAAATTATTTAAAGATTTGCAGTTCCGTGCCCAAGCAGGTTTCAATATATCCGGGCTTTTGTGGAAGAACAAAGCAGTCACTGACAGTGAAGTCAGCACTGCAACAGTTCAGATAAATGCATTTGATTATGGAGCCTTTGGAAAAATCAAGGCTCAGTGTAAAATTGACTCACAAACACTAGAGGCAGTCGAGAAAGGCAGCGACAAAACACATACTGCAATTCCTCGCGATGACAATAATAATAACATAGCTGATTCCTGGGCACATAACGCGGGTAATGCTATTGATGACGATGACAACTCTCCTGCAGAAGGTGTTTCAGATGGTGATGGTTTATCTCGATTTGAAGAATTCAGAGGTTTTATGGTAAGTGGTAGTCATGTTCGAACCAGTGCTGACAACAAGGATGCATTTATTCATGACGAAGACGGGATTGGGTTGGGCTACTTTGGTACATCGGGACTAACCACGCATTTAATTACCTTAGACGAGTTCAACGGTGCAAGTAGTCGAATTATTAATTTTAGAAAAGAGTCACATAACATTGTTGATCAGCACGGTCTTTTGCTAAGGGATTTTAACCTTTCTGGAGCGTTCAATTGGGGTTTAGCTAACAATCCTGCTGGGTTCGTCGGAACACCAAAAGACTACGATGACATTCAAGTTGATATTGCGCAAATAACGTCTGATCTTAATGCTGCTCGCCCTCCCGGGGCAACTAATCATACTAATAATATTCACTCTTATATCATAGCTCATGAATTGGGTCATGGTGTGCATGTTTCCCACCATTCTCCAACTGGAAGTGGGGACCCTAATTGTGTTATGAAATATATATTTAATGAAATTTCTGCAGCGACGGGAAATTTAGCATCATGGAATGCCTTGACTATTCCGAATACTTTTACGAACCTTGCTCCTTCTAATGGAAACTGCAAAGACAAAGTAGACGTTAGCGACTAAGTTTTATGACTATATAGGAGTTCAGTAATGATTTCAGAAATTTATTTTATTGGAGATATACGATGAAGTGTAAATTATTTATTGTAGGGTTTGTATTTTGCTTTTCTGTATGTATGTTTGCTAAGAAAGCAGATTCCTCGGACACCGCTATTGACAAGTTTAAACCTGCTTTGGTAGTTGATTTGCGAAGGGATGATACAACCTTTATTCGGGGAGAACCAATAACCTTTGCAGTTCGAATGATGCGATCACCTTTAGATCATGGTGAACCGCTGTATATTGGTTCTAAAGGCAAACCGTGGCACGGGCGATGTAAAATCAATGTTTTCCAACGCTATATAGGTGTTGACCAGATTAAAGCAAAAATGGGGCAAAGCAAACAGGGGGTTATAACAAATAAGCAACACCCCCCGGATACCAAAGACCCCAATAGCACCGCTGATGCGGGCAAGGTCAAAAGGTACCTGTACATTGTAGACCCAAATGCCATTCAAGTCCAAAGCAACGATAAATCAAAAAAACACACACCGGAAATACGAAAACTACAGATGGTTCCGCCATCCCCTGATGATGGTAAAGAGCAGATAAAGCTTGAGCGTAAAAAAATTGGTGCAACCAAATATTACACCATACTTAGTGACAATTTGGAATCTGGGCAATGGACGATTATCGCAAATATTGTTACGCATACGAAACGGGGTAAAAAGAGTTCACAGGTAATCGAATATGAATCAAAAGAAGTTCACTTCGATGTCCGGGAAATGGACCCAACTGATTCGCGTGACAGGGTGCATGTTGCAAGGTCAGTAGCAATTTTTTGTAACTTCAATGGTGATTACAAAGGGGCCATTGAAGCTCTAACTCCAGTGATTCCTGATTTTGGTTTAAATCGTTATTTGCATATTGAACTTGGCGTAGCTCTACAGCGGCAAGGCAATATAAACGCTGCAATTGATCAGTATCGAAAATACATCTCTTGGGCTAGAGGTTCAGGGATACCACGCTCTCAAATTTCCAGAGGACCACAAGAAATCGCTGATCAATTTGAAGAACTTATTAAATTTCTTCTTACGAAGAAAAAATAAAGTTTCCTAAGGGAGCTGCCGAATATTCTAGGAGAAATAGGGTGTCTGAAAAGATTTGTTTCAATTATAAAAAAACTGCCATAGTATGTTTGTGTATTTCATTTTTTTGTTTCCAGGCTGCATTTGCAGGCGGGCTTCGTCGTGAGGTTTCTAATTTTCGTGGGGGGGTTACTTCTGCGGAGGTTGGTTCTGGCGAAAGAGAGGCTGCTATTGGGGTGGCTGGTTTTGAGGCTTTGAGTCTTACTCCAGAAAGTTCTGCTGTTGATGATGGTTTGCAGTGGTTGCTGGGCAATCAGAATGCCTGGGGTTCGTGGGGGAGCGACTGGGAGTTTGCCGACACCTGTGATGTAATCCATACCCTTCGTGATGTTGCGCCTGACTGCAACGAAGTTGCCGACGGGCTTGACTGGCTGGCGTGGGAGACTGCCGCTAACTACGAGTTTCTGGCCCGGCAGATCATCGCCCTTTCAGGGTCGAGTGAATACCAGGCAATAACCGATACGCTGGCTGCCGATCTTCTTGACAGCCGTAATGAAGCAGAGACAGACCCGGGCCTGCCCAACTGGCCTGACGGCGGATGGGGACTGGGCGCAGGGTACGAAACCGATTGCATGACCACGGCTATGGCTGTGTGTGCACTCAAAAATACAGGGTTTACAGGCGGACTTGCCGTACAGAACGCAAGCTTGACAGTCGGAACTTACACCACCTATATATTCGATGTGCCGGATGATGCCACAAAAATTCACGTGCGAATCGACTCCCTTAGCGGCGGTCCTATCCAGGTGCGAATGCAGGAAGGTTCCGAGCCGCCATGGGCTGGAATATCCTATTTCCCAGTTAGTTCTGCACCGGTACTTATCACATATCCTGACCATGGTGTTCCTTTTACACCCGGTACCAATTATTTAAGAATAGACTCACCTGACGCACCGGCAACCTATTCGTTGACTGTTAGCTACGAAACTCCCGACTGGGACACTCGCACAATCGCTGAACCTTTAGCATATCTTAGAGAATCTCAAAACATAGATGGAGGTTGGGGCCTGCAGCGAGGAGTGGCAACAGACCTGTATACTACTTTACATGTCCTGCTGGCCTTGCAGGAATACAGCCATTATGGAAATATTACAGAAATGGCCAATGGTATGACATGGCTCAGATCCCAGCAGCTAGGCGATGGTTCCTTCGGTTATTCTGGTATCGGAGAGGTTACGGAATCATCGCTGGCAGCATTTTGCCTGATGGGAGATGATCCGTTTCCATACGAAAGCGATACTCTTGGTGCTATCGGTTACCTGTTATCTGCCCAGTCGGGGAATGGTTCCTGGAACAGTGAACCTTACGACACTGCGTTAGCAACGTTGGCCTTGGATATATTTAACAAGGTTCCGGTCGCCGATGCCGGCCCTGACCAGTCAGTCATAGACGCCGATCAAAACTACAGTGAATCAGTCACTCTTGACGGCTCCGGTTCAAGCGATGTAGATGGCACCATTGAAAGTTATACCTGGTCTGAAGATGGTGTCCAAATCGCTACCGGTGTTTCTCCAACGGTTGACCTGCTGGTAGGCACACATACCGTGCAATTAGAAGTAACAGACGATGGTAACAAAACGGCCATTGATGAAGTAATTATCATGGTAACACCTCAACCGCAGGTATTATATTCTGCCGATATGGATACAGATCCAAACTGGGTCGCAGAAGGTCTCTGGCAGTGGGGAGTCCCACTGGGCAACGATGGTTGGCATGGCAACACTCCGCCTGATGGCCCGGACCCAACCAGTGGTTTTACCGGTTCGAATGTATATGGATACAACTTAGCCGGCGGATATGAGGATGATCTGCCGGAAACCTATTTGACAACACGTGCTATTGATTGCACAGGCTATACTAACATCCAACTTACCTTTTACCGGTGGCTTTGCGTTGAGTCTGCTTTATTTAACGGGCAGCCTTGTGACCATGCAAGGTTGGAAATATCAACTGATTCATCCGACCCGGGCAGTTGGGTTGTTCTCTATCAGAACCCTGATTCAACTCTGCAAATCGACACTGCCTGGACACTACAAACTTACGACATCTCTAGTGTTGCTGATGGTCAGTCTGAGGTTTATATCCGCTGGGTCATGGGAACAACTGATTTCACATGGAACTATGGTGGTTGGAATATTGATGATCTTGAACTTGTTGGCGTACCTGGCCATCCCGACTCACCGTCAACTCCTGATCTATTGTCAGTTGATGATTCCGGAGTTTCTGACAGCGATGACATTACAGGTGTCGAATTGTCAAGCATAGATGTATATGTTTCAGATCCAAAGGCAGTGGAGGTGAGGATTTTTAAGGAAGATATTGAGGTAGGTTCGGCAACCGATCAGGACAATGGATACTGGAGATATCAGTTTACCGCAGGGCAATTAAGTAAAGGTGACAATAATATTACGGCCAAAGCCCTTGGATTGAGCGGTTACTCGGATTCATCAGGTTCTCTAAACATCTCTTATAGGCCGCAGACACTAAGTGCCGATTTTACAGGAGACGGCATTGTTGAGGTCGCTGAAGTTGCACTTGTTGCAGGTTACTGGCTGCAAAATGAATCTTCTGTTGATATTGCTCCGGCTGGGGGTGATAATGTTATCGACTTATTAGATTTCTCTATCGTTGCTCAACAGTGGATGCAAACAGAACTATGGTATCCAGTCCCTTAATTACAGCCCATGTGGCGATCAACGACTTTAAAATTATGATATAGACACCGAGTATTATCTGCGGTTTGTACAAATGACACAGATTGGCTCATAGGCAAATAAGTTCATTATTTCAAATCAAAAAAAATTCACAAAATCCATGTCACCAAAATGTCTCCATATCCAAGGAATTTTAGCAAAAATCAAAAAAAACATCCTAATTTACAGGCAAAATAATCAACTTTTTAATATATTTTCGAAGAAAATAGTCTATTGAATCCGGATGACACCATGAATTTATAGATATGGCAATAAGCTCCAATTCTCCCCAGTCCATAACAAAACTATCGACCCCTGTCGAATAACCACCCCACACCCCCCTTTGCCACATGGCAATAGTCAGAACTATTGAGTAGGAGCAGGAGTAGGAGTTGGGAGTTTTTATCTTTTTCTCAAAATAAAAATGTAGTTGAGCAGGGAATAGGACTATTTGCTTGCCTGGACAAACCACAGGCTCATGAGCAGTGGTTTGTTTGTGATTCGATAGTTGATGAGGAGTTAATAACAACCTAATCACCACCACCCCCTTTGCCACAATGGCAATAGTCAGAGAAGTTGAGTAGGAGTAGGAGTTAGGAATTTATTATTCCCCGCAAAGTAATAATATGGTTGAGCAGGGAGCATGACCAGCTTCCCATCTGGACAAGCCACAGGCTCATGTGCAGTGCTTTGTTTGTAATTCGATAGTTGATGAGGTAGGGAGGAATTCGACAGAGATCGATTGTGAGAGGGTTTTGGAGTAGGTTCATATGAACCACTATCGATTCTTGTCGAATAATCATCTATGCAGATTTGCCATGTGGCAATAGGCTGAGAATTGAGTAGGAGTTTATTTTTTCTGCCCAAAAAAATAATGTAGTTGAGTAGCAAGCAGTCCATCTTTCCATATAAACAAACCACAAGCTCATGAGCAGTAGTTTGCTTGTAATTCGATAGTTGGTGAGGGGGCAGGGAGAAATTCGACTGGAGGGGATGTGAGAAGGTGTTGGTAGGTTGATATGGAGTCAATAGGAAAGAAAAAGGGCTGTAGGTGAGAAGTTCCTACAGCCCTGATAGGTTGAGTTGAAATGATTTATGCTTTGCGTTTTTTTCTCATAGCCAAACCACCTAAGCCAAGCAGCAAAAGCGATGCTGGTTCGGGGACATATCTTGCTGTTGTGGATAGACGCACTTCATCAATCATTCCGCCAATCTTATTATCCATTGCTGTGCCGCCAATAGTAATGTTATGTGATGGTAAGTACTCCATTATTAGAGAAGTTTCCATTTCTCCTAAAAAATCATCCTCGTCTAAGAGAGAATCAGAGCCCGCAAATAGTTGTATTGATTCCATATAATTATATTGCATTGCTACGTGAATCCAACCATTGCCATCATACAAACCAGAAAGCGATTCTTCAACAAGTGTAGCCTGTGGAGAAGCATCCCTTACCATACCCGAAAGAGTATTTGTACTTTTGTCATAGTAAAATCCGAAAGGATCATGGCCTGCCCAGTGTTCACTATAATGCCATGCTATGTCCATACGATCATCTTGAAGTTCTTCAGCATTAATCCATGCATCAACAGTCCAGTCGCCCGAACCCGGATAAACACTTCCCGAATGGTTAGCTGCAAGAGATTCAGTACCCCAGGTGTTTGCACCAATTTTTACGGCTTGACCAAATTTACCGGATACCCAAGAAATATCACCTTCATCTACCGTTAGGTGATGTCCATTACTGCTTGAATCATTTCCATTTCCGTCAAGATGCCATAGAGCCACAGTGTCACTGTCTGAGACAAATTGTGATGGTGCTGCATAAACAATGGATCCAAATACCAAAACCATAATTACAAAACTTCTGTAGTTATTCATTTTCATTTTTCTTGTCTTCATTTTTCTTTCCTTTCAAATTTGATTTTTAGTTTATTTATTTGTTGATACTTAAAACTCTTGTAATCGAACTGTTTATTGTTTATCCTCCTTTCTTTGATAGCCCGACTCCTCTTTCCTGCTCTGTTTCAAGAGCATAATGAATAAGATGACAAAGACTCCTAATACTGCCCCTGCAACCATTCCATATATGGCATAATCATAGGGCAAGTAATACAATCTATTTCCGAAATCGAGGCTAATATAATGAGTTAGCTCACAGTATTCCCTGTGAATAAGTGCAATACACCATCCTGTTATCCAACCTACGATTCCACCGATATGAAATCCGATACTACATTCCAGGCAAAAGACAATAGTGAGACCAATGCAGGACAGTAATTTCTTCAGATACAAAAGAATTAGAGAATTATATGATTGATAGTTTTGCAGTATTTGGTATTGAAGTTGTTCGGTTATAATTTCCATGATTCATTCCATTCTGAATTTGTGTTTCGATTGATTTCACAACGGGATACGAAGAAGTGAAATTATCCTGCAAGAAATCTTACAATTTTTTAGAAATATGAGGAGTTGAGTAAATACCAGGGGTATCCTGGAAAGAATAAAGCTATATCCGTTGGTTTAAACTGTGGCTAATGCCAATATAGGGGGCAACTTGGTGGGTTGTGAGGTGAAGGTTGTTGGTAGTGTAGGTCTGTAGGTGGAAAAGTAAGGGCTGTGAATTTTGGGGTTCACAGCCCTTGACCGGCTCGAAGCTGCTTCCTGCTCATGGTTTCTATCTCTTAAAGAATTTCTTTGGGAGTGTTCATTTAACTGTGTAAATGGCCTTAACGATTTTTGGCAGATTACACTTCTGCCTTGATTTTTAAGCTGC
>VRUI01000111.1 GCA_019456225.1 Planctomycetota bacterium
GAGATGGTTTCTTGGCACAATTTCTAAGCCGTTCTGCAGCAGAAGTGACATCCAACTGGCTCTTTGGTTTGCCAGGGTGCGTACTGGTACTGTTCTCTACGTTTCTGCCTGTTGTGATGCTGCTGACGATGACTTTTTTAAGAACCATCAACCCTCGTTTGGAAGAAGCGGGGAAAACTGTTTCAGGATGGATAGGTGTACTGAGGACAATCACCATCCCCATGATATTGCCGGGAGTTTTACTGGCCTCTATTTTGGTATTCCTTCTGACTCTGGGTGAATTTGGCGTTCCTGCTTTTCTTAGATATAATGTCTTTCCAGTGGAAACTTTCACCCAGTTCTCAGCTTTTTACGATTTTGGTGCTGCTACTGCTTTTGCCCTACCGCTTGCTGTCATCACATTTTTGGTTTTACTTTTAGAAAGAATTTTCATTCGCAAGAAAACCTACGAGGTTAAGCTTGCATCTGAAGGCGAAGGAATTACAGTAATCCATCTCGGCAGAGGGCGAAAATGGTTCGTTTTGCCGGTGGCTGTACTCTGCTTTTTTATAGTTGTCGTACCAATACTGGTGTTGATGTTTCAATCAATGTCTTTTGATGCATATTACCAGGCCATATCAAGGTCGGGTGACAGCCTTCTTCGAAGCTTCAGCTATGCCGCCATAGGAGCTTCAGTACTGACTGTACTTGGGTTCTTTTGTGGGTATCTTATCCATAATAAAGCGATGCCATTCTGGCTAAGCTTAGATTCTCTAACTATATTTCTTTTCGCTCTACCCAGCACGGTTATTGGAATCGGTTTGATACTTCTGTGGAACAGGGCATCTACGAACTTTATCTATGCCACTCCCATAATCATCATCTTTGGTTATATCGCTCAATATACCGCTCTAACCAGTCGCATCACGGCATCTACACTGGCCCAGATTCCTTACTCGATGGAAGAGGCTTCGCAGGTAGCAGGTGCAGGATGGCTTCGTCGTACAACTTTGATTACTGCACCTTTGGCTAAGCGAGGGCTCTTAGCTGCCTGGTTGGTTGGATACATCTTTTGTCTACGAGACACTGGTATCAGTATGATGGTCTATCCACCTGGTCATGACACATTTCCTGTCCGCATATTCACGCTCATGGCAAACGGGCCAGCAGATCTTATTGCAGCATTGTGCATAATCATGATAATAGCTACGTTATTGCCTTTAGGTATTCTAGCAGTAGCATTTAAATCAAAGGGATTTGTATAATGAACAGCATTGTTTTTAAGTCGGTATCAAAATCCTTCAATAACCAACCGGCTGTATCTAATTTTTCACTGGATATCCCTATGGGCCAGCGTTTAGCTATTTTGGGTCATTCCGGCTGTGGAAAAACTACAGTATTGCGACTTTTGGCTGGTTTCATCACACCCGACGAGGGAAGTATTGAAATCAATGGCGAAACTGTAGCTGAAAGGGGACGAAACTTAAAAGAACCGGAGCACCGTAACCTGGGAATGGTGTTCCAGGATTTAGCACTTTGGCCTCATCTTACAGTAAAGGGTAATCTTGAGTTTGGCTTGAAAGCCCAGGGTGTGCCACTGCGGCAGCGAATGCAAAAAATTATTGAAATGTTGAAGCTTGTACATATGGAATCATATATTAAATCTAAGCCGGCACAACTTTCCGGAGGTCAGCAGCAACGAGTCGCTCTAGCCCGGGCCTTGATATTGCAACCTAAGGCTCTTTTGATGGATGAGCCCCTTTCCAGCCTTGATGTAGAATTAAGCCTTAAAATAAGAAAGGAAATTCTCAGACTTCAAGAAGAAATAGATTTTACGCTTTTGTTCGTCACCCATAATCGCCAAGAAGCTTTCCAAATAGGTACGCGTGTAGTAGTCATGAGCCAAGGCAAGATCGAACGAATTGGATCTGTTGAACAAATAAAAGAATATTTCAAAAAGTTATCTCAGAATCTTAGTGAAGAACCAGGTGACACGGTTGTCTGAATAGTCGACAAGCGAAGATTGCAGGCCTTCGTTAGAAAAACTCCTGCACCAACCTTACTTGATTTACTCCCCCTGACTACCCTTCACATGAACAATAAAATACCAAAGTTCTTCGATAAATTCATGTCTCCGATATGTCTCCACAGACATCAATTTTGATGAGTTGTAAAGGCACCAAACATCAAATCTTTTCCTAAAAATGCATATTTTAAAAATTTTTAGCAAAAATAGGATATTGAAAACGTTCACCCTGTTTTGAGATTTCTTTAAGTCTTTGATATTGCTAATCTTATGGATTTACAATTTTTGCGGTTTTATGGGCTATTTGGCATTCGGGTTGTATTTTGGTTGTAGTTGCTTCAGGGAAGCTGATGTAAACAAACTGGATAATCCAGTCTGGTCATAGCAGTAACTTCTATAAATCATTACAAAAACACAGAAGGATTTCTGAAGCTCACCTGCAATTTGTGCAGATGGTCTTTATCAATTCTTATTGACATGTCCGGCTTTAATAGTTCCTTTGACTTCATGTCTCAGTTCATGAAGTCATTGTACGTTACTTTTTTCGGTCGTCCTTTCCAAATACACAGACTTACTTTATCAACGTCACATGTCCACCGCTACCCCCCTTATTTCATGTTTTGTATAGAATTGCTGCTGCACCCACTAGTGGTGGGCCGGCATCCACAAGTACAAAAAACACAATAAAACGTATTTCCCCTACTTGCCCCAACTTCACCGTCTGGATGGCACTTAGCATTTCCACCGCCGTCTCCGCCACCGCTGGCCTTGAGGACTGTTACGTGGCCGTGGTGTTCGCTGGCCTTGAGTACCGTGATGTGGCCGTGGTGTTCGGCGACCTTGAGTACCGTGATGTGGCCGTGGTGTTCGGCGACCTTGAGTACCGTGATGTGGCCGTGGTGTCGTCCGCTGCCGCCGGCAGATGTGGAGGAGTTTCTCATGGTTCCTTTGGCCATCGAATTTACTCCGCCGTGGCCGCCGCCTGGGCCGGCTATTCCGCCACAATGGCCTCCACACGAACTACCATTCTCACAACCGCACGAATAGTATCTTGCTTTACTTACATTCAAACCTTTAAGGGGGTCACCGCCACCCAGCCCCATAGGATCGGTATTTGTCCATGGATTATTACCGACGTAAGCACTGCCGTTGCCAAGATTTGAGGCATCGCCCCAGATGCCGATGGTGTCACGGCTTACGAATCTCCCTGCTTTGGGGTCGAGGTATCGCGTGCGGTAGTAATACAAACCAGTTTCATCGTCGTAGCGTCTTCCGTTAAATAGATACGGATTGTCAACGCCAGCGGTTGTAAGAATGAAGTCTGGTTCACCATAATCGCCATATTCATAGCGTTCGACTACAGCACCTGCTGAATCGGTAACAGCCATTACGTTATACATATCATCAGTGTGATAGTAATAATCAATAGCAGTATCAGCGGTACCACGGCGCATATGTAAAACTTCATCAATATAGGTGCCGTAGACATAAGTTGCCAAGGTCGTGCCGGTGTTGTCCTGTTCTTCGATCACACGAGCACCATCGTAGAAGTAGCGCGTGATTTGTGGAGTGGTTCCACCTGAATCAACAACTTTTTCAATTCGCCGACCAAGAGCATCATAAGCATAAGTATGGATCTGGCCCGTATTGATATCATCAACTTCGACCATCTGGTTTCGATAGTCGTAGGTAATATTCTTCTGTGTAGCCAGGCCGTTGTCGATGTTTTTCAGATTACTATTATCGTCATATTCTCTGCTGTCAAACGGAGTAGTTGTATATTGATTCATCTGGAAATCGGCAGGGATAGGGGTTGTGCCGTCCATCGTATATGCGACAGTACGGTTACCAACACCGTCAAGGGTATAAGCGGTATTACGCGGCACAGTACTGGTAACAGAAGTGTTTACCAATCGATAGATGTCATCATAAGTATAATCATGTGTCAATCGCTGCCCGCCGACGCGTTTGTCTTTACGCTGGATCTTGTTATACATCGCATCATACGAATAGCTGCGCTCATCAACAGTACCCACAGCAGCAGGGCCGGCATGATTCGTGCCTGTGATACGCTTAACATTGTCATAAGAATAATCATTTTGAATACTATTGTTATATGAGAATCTCCTGACGCGTCTCGGGCCGATATAGTCATAGCTGCCTGCTGAAGTCGTTGACAGCCGGTTCAAGGCATCATATGTATTTGTAATAATTCTGTCGCCAGGATATGTGCAGGACAGCTTATTACCGAGACCGTCATAAGTCGATCTTATAACTCTGCCGCTCTGGACTTCTTCAACGGTGTTTGATAGCGAGTCATAAGCTCTCGTGACCACTGAATTATTATTTTCAGCGTAAACCATCCGTGACAGACCATCATATCTATAGTCTTCAAAATTGGGGTCGTTTGATACTCCCGTCCCCGGAGTGTGTCTTCCTCTGGTGAGTCGGTGAAGCTTATCGTAGCCCCTGACGCTTACAGTTCCGGCAGCATCAACAGTTCCAACCGTATCATCATAAACATCGTATGTGCTGGTTACGACCGTACCGTCGGCATAAGTTGTCCTAATCCAACGATTAAGGGCGTCGTATTCATAGCCGGCAGTATTACCGTTATCGTCGGTCTGTCCGATCAACCGGGAATTGTCGTCGTATGTTCTGCCGGTTTTGATGTCATCAGCATCACCAGCATCGGCTCCGTCGCCATCCATATCACGTATCGTTCGGGTCAATCGATTGAGACCATCATATTCATATCTGGTTTCATTGCCCAGTGCATCAGTTACACGTCTCCTGTTATCACGAGAGTCATAGCCATACTCAGTAGTATTATTATTGTTATCCGTAACTCTGGTCAAGCGATCCAGATTATCATACGCGTAGGTTGTAGTGAAGATCGCATTGGGTTCAGAGAGATCGGATTCTTCCACCTCAGTAACAGAGATAACGTTGGATTTCTTGTCATAGGCGTAACTTTTTTTATTGTTTTTAGCATCGGTTATGCGTTTTTTGCGGTTAACTGTGTCATATTCATAGTGCGTATAGTTGCCGTTATCGTCAATTACCATAACGACCTGGGAGTTATCGCTGTACTGGTATTCAGTGATAGCATTGCCGTCTCCAATAGACATTTGCGTATTAGGATCAAAGAAGGCAACTGTCAAGCGGGTAGGACGATTGAGGGAATCGTATTCGTAATTCAATTCAGACAGGCGAACATTGCCGGCATCACCGTCAACATCCGTCAATTCACCATCAATACGTTTGGAAATAAGGTTACCTGCAGGATCGTAATGGAATTCAACGATATTACCCATAGGGTCATTTGCCTGTATCAAGCGGTCGTAGCCATCAAATTGAGATGTGGTAGTGCGAGGAGTATCTTCCAATCCTTCGTGTACTCTTATAATGTTGGTATTACCGTCATAGTCGTATTGTGTAGTGGACTGGTTGGGATCGCCTTGTCCGCGAATAACCTGGAAGATCAAGCCTCGTTCATCATAAAGCGTGCGGATGACATTGTCAGGCT
>VRUI01000112.1 GCA_019456225.1 Planctomycetota bacterium
CGGAGGTCCGCCGGACGTGCGGACCGGCGGCGGTCGACGGGCCAGGACTCAGCCCCTCAGCATCTTGACCGGGCGATCCGGGTGGGTGCATCTGTCGACGGGCGAGACTGTCAGGTACAACCCGAGAATCATTCGCACCCGCGACTGAAGTCTCACGCGGGCCAGCGGGCTTCGAGCGCCTTATCGTCGGTGAATATCGCGCGGAAGTCGGGGTCCTCGATCGCGCGGCGGCAGATCACCCGGAGAAGATCGCGCATCTTCGCGATGTCGTTGAGGGCCTGACGCGCCTCTTCGTCGGTCGGCGGCGAGCCGCCCCCTTGGCCGAATAGCTGTACGTGAGAGCCGTGGACCCAATCCGAGCGGCCGTCGTACATGCGGGCGCAGAGGTCTTCCTCGATCCCTTCGGTTTCAACGTCGCTCGCGACCGCGGTCGTTCGCTTCTTGAACTGCTCGGTCAGGTGGCCACGGCCGGTCTTAAGCAGCGCCTCCAGCCCGCCGAGGATCGTCGGCAGCATGACGTCGGCCCAGGGGATTCGGGTTGCATACTCAGAGCGCCAGAGCGCGCGGCTCACGCGGTCTGGTAGGTCCAACTCCCACTTTGCCGCTAGTAACGACGCAAGCGCTTCGGCTTCGGGGCCGTCCAGCCACTCGCGGCCGGGGCCGAGCCGGTAGGCGGCGCTGTCTTCTGCTCCAAGTAGATAACAGATGACCTGCTCGCCATCGGCCCGGTCCATGACGCGCGCGGCGTACTGGAGTGAAAACCCGTTGTCCCGGATTAGCCGCGAAAGCGAGATCGCGTCGCGCAGCTTGCGGTCTTCGTCGAAGGCGTAGAGGCTGTCTTCGACATCCTCTACGTTCCGCTTCCGCACGAAGCTGTAGCGCTGGCCGAATTGGCGGACCGGCGTGAAGTTGCGACCTGCCGGGGTGCATGCGTCCATCACGTGCTCGGCCTCTTCGTCCGAGAGTCGCGTTAGGGCGATCCCTCCTCCGAGGTCTACTTCAAGGACTGCATTCTCAAAGAGCGACCTCGGCGTCGTCCCGACCGGCGGGTGCGTGCGGAACTCCTCGGACGGCACCGAGTCGCCTTGGGCGGTTGCGCAAACGACCACGTCGCGGACGCGGTCGATCTGGCGGCCAGAGGCTGCTGCTGGCACATCCTCGTCGAGTGCGTCTTCCGTCGCCGTAGCGCCTACCTTCCGACTGGTGAACCGTCGAGCCTTGGCGAGCTGCCCCGCCGCTCTTACCCCACGCATCGTGAGCCTACCCGCAGTCGCGTTCACACGGCGCCGAAGCCGCTCCGATCATCTTTCTCCGGCAGGCGGGCACGGTTGCGGCAACGGCGACCACGGTTCGAGGGTTAGAGCTTGCGGGAAGAATCCGCCTTCGTTCTGCCCGAAAGCTTTGGGATCGAGCCGAGTCGAGCCGAGTCGGCCCAACGTCGGACAGTTCCGCCGACGTGCCCGAAACGTCGCTATTCTGCGGAGAACTGCGGCTCCGGGTGGCCTTCTGCTCAGCCGCTTGCCACGCAGAAGGTCGTAAACTCGAAACCTATCAGCCGCTTCATCGGAAGCCTGCTCTGCCAGCGGGCTTCCGCGTTTGTGGGGCCGGTTCGTCCAGCGGCGCTGGGTCGCAGAAGGCGCGCTCTGCGCCCGATTGCGCCCGTTAACGTCGTCGATCAGCCCCGCAGCGGATACGACGGAGGTCCGCCGGACGTGCGGACCGGCGGCGGTCGACGGGCCAGGACTCAGCCCCTCAGCATCTTGACCGGGCGATGGTGGTCGAGGCTGACGTCGGGATAGAAGACCCCGAAGATCAATTTGTAACTAGGAGGGATTAGCGAAACTCGCAGCGCGAGTCGCCAAGCGGGTTTGCGGACGTAGCTGATTCATGGATACCTCGCTTTGGGGCGGGGTCTACCCCAAAGGACGGCCTAGCTGCTGGTTTCGGTCGGATAGGCCTCATGTTCGGGGTCCCACCACACAACATGGAACGTTCCTTTCTTTCGAAAGCCCCAGAGCCGACGTTTGCTCCCAAGGCGGAAGCGGAATATCTCGTCCCCGAAGGTCTCGCCCAGTTCCTGCCGCTCGGCGTCCCGTCTGGCCTTCGGCGTGACTTTTTTCAGCTCCTGGCCATGATGCATTCTGCGGCCGTTACTCGTCATGTTCTCGATCTGTCGCCAGGTTGACCCTGCTATCTCGCATAGGAACTCGACGATCTTTTTAGCCTCCTGAGGCGAGGGCTTGAACTTCCACGGTTCTTTGGTGCCCCGATCTGCGTGGTGGAAGCAGAAGATCGGCGTCTCATCCTGCCAAGAGGCTGGAGCTTGTGCCTTGGCCGACTTGCCCGCTACCTGGGTAGCCGCACCGGCATCGACCTTCGGTTGGCGTGACACCAACTTAGGAAGCGCTCAGGGCCGACCAGTCAATTTCGGCGACAGGCTTGGCCTTGCTGTCTGCATCGAGCCATGCGTAAAACGCCCTCATATCGCCGGGCTTGATCTGCTTGGTCGAACGCTCGGTCGGGGCCAATCCTTCGCGGGCGTCTTTCCAAGGATCCTCGTTGTGCGTAATCAGGCTGAGCCGGCGACCGGAAAGCTGGCCATAACTGGCGAGGATCGCGTCGATCGTCTCCTTCTCCTCTTCGGTGAGCCGAGCACCGCTTCCCTCGGACCAGCGCTTCACCGAGTACTTGCCTCGGTGAAGGCGATAAAGCTCAGGAATAACCGGGCCATCTGCCCAAGCCTGAATCTGGGCGTCAAAGAGCGGCTTCTCATCCCATACCAAGCTCCACGCCTGCGAGTAGTAGGCGAGCTTCTGGAGCTTCCACGTGGACATGCTCCCCTGTTTGTAGAGGATGTAAGAAGCTACGTCGTGGACGGAGGCCATCAGGCCCTCCCGAGGGTGTTGGAGCGATCAGATCCAAAGCAAGGGTAGCGCGAGCACCGGATTGCACCAGCATCCGAGCCCGTATGAGAGGCGTGGTTCATGGTCTCCTCCGATCGGTGACGGCAGCAGCCTATACAGAATCGTTGACCAATGCCAGTCGGTGGCGTTTCTTCGGTAAGAGCCTGTAGTTGTCGCTGCCCTGTTTTTCAAGTTTTCGCTTTCTAGAGCGGTTTTCCGTCCGATCCAAGCTCTAAAATCGGTCGGGCAAAAGTCAAGAAAGAGGCCCCCGCGACGGTGGAACGTCCGAGGGCCAGGCCACCCGAGGTGTAGCTCGAATGGCATCACCCAACGTAGCAGGGGAAGCAGCGTCTGCGACCCTGGCAGGACTCCTCGATTCGCCCGAGATCGGGCGGCTGATCGCGGACCTCGAAGCGACCCGCTGGACGGGGCGCCCCGGCTACCCGATCCGCACGATGGTCGGCCTGGCGCTGGCGAAGTCCCTCTACGCGGTGCCGACGTGGACGAAAACCGTCGCCCTGGTCCGCGAGCACTGGGCGCTGCAACGCGCGCTGGACTGCGAGGGGAACGTGCCGAGCGTCTACGCCTGCTACCGCTTCGCCGAAAAGCTCCGCAAGCATGGGTCGATGTTGGAGCGCTGCATCGACTCCGTGGTCGAAGGGCTGCGCTCCAAGCTGCCGAGCTACGGCCGCGACCTCTCCATCGACGCCTCCGACATGCCCGCCTACGCGAACGGCCAGCGCTACGTCTCCAAGGGCGGGAAGGAACGCAAGCGCTTCTCCGACCCCGACGCCACCTGGGGGCACCGCTCGGCGGTCTCGACCCGCAAGGGCGGCGGCTTCTACGGCTACCGCGTCCATGCCGCTGTCTGCTCCACCACCGGCCTGCCGGTCGCGTGGACGGTTGAGACGGCGAAGGCGCACGAATCGCGGTTCGTCGCGGGGCTGCTCGACGCGGCGAAGCGCCGCGGCATCATGGCCGCGACGGCGGCGATGGACAAGGGCTACGACGTAGGCCCGGTCTATGAGAACTGCGCCGAGCGGGACTGCCTGCCGGTGATTCCCCTGCGGGAAACCGGCGCGGTGAAGGCGGGGAAGCATCTGCCGCCGACCTGCTCGCACGGCATCTGGAAGTTCGGCGGATCGGACCGCAAGCGGGGCGCGTCGAAGTGGCGCTGTCCGACCGGGGAGTGCAGGCCCGCCTCGACGTGGATCGAGGCCCACCGCCTGCACCCGCTGGTCCCGCGTGAGACGAAGCGCTGGAAGGGCCTGTATCGCAAGCGGGCATCGGTCGAGCGCGAGTTCGGGCGGCTCAAGAACGAATGGGCGTTGCTGCCGCTTCGCGTGCGCGGGCTTGAGCGCGTCCGACTCCACGCGGACTTGACGGTGCTCGCCAAGCTGTCGTGCACGCTGGCGCGTGCGCGGGCTGTGTCTAAGCCACAGCCGCGAGGCGGTCGCTGTGCAAGGCCGCCGCCCGGCTGACCCAAACGAAGCGGTCGAGCCGGTAGACCAGCCCGGCTCCCGCGAGGCGGGCGAGGCTGTCGATGGCCGCCAACTCGTCGCCAAGCTCGCGGGCCACCTCATCGGCTGACCACGGTCGCTGGGAGTCTGGTTCGAGCAGAAGTCCGAGGATCGCGGCGTCTGCTTGCTCAGGGCCAAGGTTAGGCTTGTCGTGCATGGGAGTTCACTCTCCTGTGCCGGGCCGGGGGCCGTTCCAGCGGTGCCCCGGCCGTTTGATTGAACCAGCCGACCGTAGACTCACTCAGCGATGCTTGGCAAGACTTTCGCTAGTCGTTTCGCGAGACCCTCCTAGTCACTCGTTACAATCTGGCCAGTTCAGCAGAGAGAGGGCGTTCGACCCCATCCGAGTTGCGACGCGCGTTTCAGCGCGGGTTTTCTCTCGGAGCTCTGCTGGCGGACATAGCTCCAAGTGCCCCGCGGCCGAGAGGCCGCACGGATTAGTCGCCCCCTCAGGGGCGGCGCAGAGATTCATTCATTGGATAAGCGGGCATAAGGAGCGGCGCCCCCGGGCCCTGCCCGCGGGGGTGCCCGAATCCTGTTAGGGAGTACTAGGTGCTGTCGACAGTAATTCGTCTTTGAGTCGCGACCTCGGGCAGGGAGGGGTCGGCGGCGGTCAGAGAGACGAACTTGCTGGTCCCGAAGCAGCACCCTAAAGAAGAGCCCCCGGCGAGACGAGCTAGGGCTGCCGAGGGGATCGAACTGGCCGAACTCCGCAGGGCCGAAGCGCAGGCGAGACGCGCCGAGGATCGGGCTAGAAACCGGAGTCGGCGGGAAGAGCTGGAGATCGAGCGGGAAAAGGTTGCGCTCGACTCGGACAGGCTGGAGCGTGGACGACGACGGGCGGCACTGGCGCGCGAATCGACCGGGCTCACCAAGGACGCCGCGACTGTCGCTCTGTGGTTCGTCGTGGTGGTGTTGAGCGACACTCCGTTTGAGCACCAACGCGATGCTCTGCGTCACTCACGCTGAGCACGACTGAAGACGAGCTCC
>VRUI01000113.1 GCA_019456225.1 Planctomycetota bacterium
ATGAACCGCCGTGGTACGGAACCGTACGCCCGGTGGTGTGGGAGGACGGCGGGAGCAATCCCGCCTCCTACCCGATTTTGTGTGGTTGGAGGTGTTGGGGTGGTTGGCGGACTTGAGGGGGCGCGAGAAATTAGATAATATGTAGGTCATCGGGTTTTCGGTTATAATACCGCAAAAACTAATGAAAGGGCTGTTTTTATTGCTTGTTTTTTTGTTTTAAAGTACAATGACGCCGGGTTTATTGGTTTTAATTTGATTTTAAGGAAGTATGTTTGAGTTACAGAGGTGTTATCTTTGATCTTGACGGTACTCTTGTCGATACGCTTGATGACCTTGCCGGTGCTATGAACTATGGGCTTGGTCGGCTTGGCGAGCCTACGCATTCGGTTGAGCAGTGCCGTCGGATGATCGGCAATGGGATATCGAAATTTGCCGAACGTGCGTTAAACAGCGACAAACAGCATTTGCATGGTGAGCTGCTGGAGTTGATGAAGGTTCGTTATCTTGAAAAGTGCTTTGACCGCAGCGTGCTGTACGAGGGCATGCTCGAAGCCGTTAAACAATTGCGAAAAGCAGGGGTGCGGCTGGCCGTTGTCACCAACAAAAATGCCGACGCTGCAAAACTGATCGTCGAGCATTTCTTCGGGGAAGGGACATTCGAGGTTATCATCGGGATCGAAGGGGATAAATGGGTCAAGCCCGACCCTGGAGGTACGCATGAGATCATACGGCGGATGGGAATGAGCAAAGATGATTTCATACTGGTCGGCGACAGCGATGTCGATATCGCTACAGCGATCAACGCCGGGGTTAAACCTGTGGGGGTTACGTGGGGGTTTCGGAGCAGAGACGAACTTATCGCTGCCGGCGGAGAAACGATTATCGATTCGCCCGGAGAGATTCTGAGTTTTATTAAGTGACTCAAACTGACCGTTTGAGAATGAAAAATGAAGAATGAAAAGAGATCAGCATGGGCATCCGTCAGTACTGCCGGACTTCGCTTTGCTCAGCATCCTACCGTCATTTTTGCGGTGTTATTAGCCCTGCGCTTGCGGTGTTACCGCTTTTTGTGAGCTTCGGGTTTTTGTTTGGGATTTTATTTTAGCGAATCTATAAAGCGTTTTCTTTCGGTTATAAACTTTTGTTCGCCGCCTCCGCATTCCAGGGTTGGCCACCATCCGTTTTGGTTTTCGTTTTTTTTGCGGATAATGCAATCTTCGATCAGTTTGCTAAGCTTCCTGAATCGTGGATCGTCCTTGCTCTTAAAGATACCCTTTTCGGCCCAGCCGCCGTCGGCTTGCGACAGCGAAAGCATTAGCACGCGGCTTTCCTGGGGCAGCGTGGGGTTAACCAACGCATGGTCGGGCTGGTCGGCGAGTTTATCACCAAGCTGCTGACGGACATACTGCCGCAGCGTTTGCATTTTCCTTTTGTCGAGTTTGCGTTCCTCGATCTTGTTTGGGAACAGATCGCCGGTGGCCTGGACGTTGAGGTCTAGCCACTCGATGATCCGCATATAGCTGTCGCGATCCATGTTAACTTTGCCGTGGTTTTTGAGGAGCATCTTGGGAATCTTACTGGAGTATGCGAAATACCTCATCGGTCTGCTGATGTTTCTGTGAGCGTTTGCATCACCAATGTCGCCGCCCATGTAGGATTTATCGCCGACTCTATGGCTTCCGCGTTTGATCAATTCATTCATCGATCGCGGGAATACATTTGCTTCTCCGATAAGATTGACGCCCTTATTGGTTTTTTCCAGGCCGTGACATTTAATACAGTAACGGTCGAGCACGGGCTGGACGGTTCTGTGGAAGCTCATTCCGCCGGGATATTTCGGACCGGCAGCGGGTTTGAGGTCGACCGGGCGGCGTCTTGCGTTCTTTGCGAGCTTTTTCATGTCCGGGCTCATACCGGTGTGTTCATGGCATCCGATACAACTGCGGTTTTCGCCGGGCATCATATAGAAGAAGCTCTTTTCGGTGAGCAGAGCCATTCCGTCTTTGTCAAGTATCTGAATTTGCAGGGCGACATTGGCAGGCACCTTGAAAAACGCCGAGCCGTCTTCGTCTACCGGAACCGTGCCGAGTACCTTCTTTGGCAATTCAACTTTTACCGTCGCGCTCAACGCAGGACGATTGGCCCTAGGCTGGACGCCAAGTTCGTTAACACGAATCGCTTTGATCATGCCGGGCTTGATAAGACCTTCCGGATCGTTGCGTGTCAGGTAGGCATTTTGAACGAACAGCGTTCCGTACTGAGGAGCGTTTTCCGGCAGCATCGAAGGCAGTATCGGCGGACGAACTCGCTTGCGAACGGCAATAGGCGAAAACGACGCGACCTCTGGATTTTCGTAGATAAACTCGCGGCCGCCAAGCGAATCGATCAGGTAGATCGCACGATCGTTAACCGGCGGGAGCTGGCCCTGCTCATGTACGGGGTGACCTGCCCTCGAGACGAGGTATATCTCCTCGTTGATCGCATAGGGATGACTATAGTGCGGTTCCGGCCAGCCATGGGTTTCTGAGTATGGAGTTTCCGGGGTTATGTGCGTCACCGGAGCCTCGTCGTTTTCGCCGATATTTTTATCGATCATGATCGTGGTGCCGGTGTTGTAGCTGTGGTGGCCCTGCGCTGTTGCAACGATCTTATGCGTGCCCGGTATCGCGGACGCCTCGACGACCATCATCGGGGAGATGGTATCGGCACCGTAGTAGTTGGAAACGTCCGTCCCGTCCGGTCGACACGACCAGAGCATGTGAAAGAGCATCTCATGGCGGTTGGTGTACTCCCAGCGGGTAAAGGCGATTCGTCCGTCGTTGAGGACAGCGGGTTCATACTCGTTTTCGTTGTTGAAAGAAATCTGCTTGATAACCTCACCGTTGGGACCGCAGCGATGCAGAACCCATGCCGGGTTGTAGCGTCCACCATGACAGCGGCCGTAGGACTGGCTGCGTGTGGAGATAAAGATTATGTCTCCGTCGGGCAGATAGGCGGGGTCGTTGTCTTCGATAAATACCGTAGCCCTGTCGCCGGCGGTCTTGAACGGATCTCGTTTTGTACCGGTTACCTGGCGAAGCGAAGAACCATCGAGCGGAGCTTCGTAGAGGAAGAATCGCTTCTGGCCGGGCCTGGTATGGTCGCAGAAGGCAAAGATCACTTTTTCGGCGTCGAAGTGCAGGTCCGGATTTCTGACTGAACCTGCCGGCAGTTTACCCTTTAGAAATTCGTCAGCTTTAGGAGCGGTCTTCCAGTCGGTCAACAGCGTAAGGCCTGGGCCCGTGCGGCTGTGCTGGCCGAGATGCTGGTCGCCGTTATGGCTGTATCTTGTCGGAGGCGTCTGGTTGATGAGTATCTTTTCAAAGTCAAGGGCCGGGTGTGAAAGGATGATATTTCGCCGCAGATGGCGGACCTTGAGATAAAATTCATTATACTTGTCCGGAGAAACTTTTTTAGAGTCCCATTCTTTGTGTAAAGCCTTTAACATCCAAGCTTCCTGGGTCAGTTTTATTTCATGCTGAACATATTCAAGGGTGCGGCCGGCCAGGTCAAAGGCATTTTCGATATCTTCAGGCTGGACAACGGCCATTGAGAACTGATCGTCAGCGGCATTGCTGTTAGCCCTGCGGGTATTTTTGGATTGCGGTTTTGTCGAATGCCTGCCGGCAGACGATTGGGAAGCCTGACGACGAAATGCCATATTCGATTTTTTCCTGGTGAGGAAGTTTTCCCTTTCAGTCATTTTTGCAAAATCGTCCTCGGTGGGAGAACCTACCCGGTAAACTTCCACCTCGTTAAGGGCCAGTGCGGCGTTGCGAGTTTGCAAGCGGACGTACCTGGCTCTTTTTCCGTCCATAGGTATAACCAGCGGTTGGGTCCCTACTTCTTTTATGATCCTGCCGCCTTTGAATTCGGCGCCGTGATGCTTATAAACCGTCTGCCATTTTTTCCCGTCGAGCGAGAGTAGAAGTTCAAACTTTTCGGTTCGGCATTTGTCCGATGAAGAATTGCAGATAACGACCCTGTCTATTTGACCGGCTTTTCTCATATCCACCTGCCACCATGCAAGCCGTTCTTTGGCAGTACAAAATCCGAGTCTGCCGTAGCGTCTGCCGTCAATACCACCAAAAGCATCCTGCCAGGGCCTTATAGTCTTTCTGTCGGTCCTGGAATTAATCGAATGGAGCCACCTTTGCTCCAATTTCCGGCGATACTCACCGCCGGCCGATTCACCTTCAGCGACAGCCGAAACGCAATAGTAAGACAAAAGAATAACCAGCAAGACTTTTCTCATGGCATAATCCGTTAAAAAACAATATATTGTTACACAGGCCATTATACAAAAATCCAGCCCAACATGAAAGAACAATGATGGCAAATAAAACCACAAATTTCAAAGCAAAACAGCACTCTCTATGAAACAATGAACGGCCCGGAAGGCAAATTTATTGCAAAAAACCCATCTGCAATATAAAAAAGCACCACCAGGGAAAGCGGGCATAACAGCTTTGTTCCAAAGCAGTAGAGCTTTCCTTAATCTGCTTGCAATATTGACCTTTCGGGTGTAAAGTAAGCGGGAATTTACCTGAACGAGTTTTTTTGGAATTAAGATTTTGCGCCCGTAGCTCAGTCGGATAGAGCACTGGTTTCCTAAACCAGGGGTCAGAGGTTCGAATCCTCTCGGGCGTATTTCATAAGTCGTTGTAAACACTGAGTTTACAGCGGCTTGTTTTTTTGCCTTGACGTAATTTTTATGGCGTATAACTTTTTTTATAATGGTGATGAGCATTTGGTGATGAGCATTCATTCACCGTTTTCCCTGTCGACAAAGCCTACAGTTAGGCATCGTGCTCAAGTTGGTGTCCAATAAATAGTCGAACCAGGGATCAGGGGTATACCTGCCTGATAGAAAAAGCCTGCTTATTTGCCTATATATACGTAATGTTCCTAAAAATGCTGAAAAATCTTTTTTTTTGAGAAATAAAAAAAGGTTGATAAACGTTAATAAAAGTGCGTTCTCACCTATTTGGCTGGAAAGCAGGGTTTTATTTTTTTTTTGAATTTGCTGCAATATTGCGATGGATTTGAATGTCTTTAGTAGTAACAGATTG
>VRUI01000013.1 GCA_019456225.1 Planctomycetota bacterium
ACTTGTCAATGAAGCGTTGCGATTGCTGATAAACCTTGAAGATGAAATAAGCTTTGAAAAGGTCAAAGAGTTTATCGATTCAAAGCAAAAGCCTCCTGAGCCTACGGAGGTGTATATTGAAGAGGTGGACATCAATTATTATGATACATTGTTAGAGACGCCGGAATGTGTGTGTGCGTATGAATAAACAACAGCATAAGAAATTGATTGAGTTGCTCAAGGAGCTGCACCTTCCGATGTTCAGGGAATATCATCGGGAGTTCGCTCAAGCAGCTGCAGCAGATGAACTTGGATACGAGGAATATCTTTACGAATTAGCCCAGAGAGAGTGTGAGGTTCGAAGAGCAAACAAGATTGCAAGGCTGGTAAAGATGTCAAAGCTACCGCTGGAAAAGACATTACAGACATTTGAGCTTAACAGAATGCCGCTTAAGATACGCAGGCAGGTTAAAGTGCTTTCGGAAGGAAGTTTTGCTGACCGCAACGAAAATATATTAGCGTTTGGAAAACCGGGAAGCGGTAAGACGCATCTGCTCTGCGGGATATGCCATGAGCTTGCCAGGCAGGGAAGAAAGGTTTACTTCGCTACGTGTGACTTGATAGTACAGGAACTGCTGAGAGCTAAGCAGGAGCTTGTGCTTGATAAGCTGCTCAAGCGGCTGGCAAGGTATGATGTGCTGATGATTGATGACTTTGGCTATGTCAAACAGAACCGCGAGGAGATGGAGGTGCTGTTTACCTTGCTGGCTCACCGGTATGAGCGTGGCAGCGTGCTGATAACGAGTAATCTACCGTTCAGTAAGTGGGAGATGATATTTAAGGACCCGATGACGACAGCTGCTGCCATTGATCGGCTGGTCCATCATAGCGTGATACTGGAATTGAACGTGCCAAGCTACCGAGCCGAGCAAGCACGGAAGCGAAAAAACAAAGATATATAGTGTCCAGAATTTTGCCCCCATGGGGGCACTCCCAGAAAACATTAGTTCATGCAAGAGTTACGATAACCGAAGGGAAAAAATAATTGTCGCTAAAAGGAAATTATAGTTGACGCTGGACACATGGTCGACATTGTCGAAAAAGCCTTTGATGTCCGCTTCGACAATATGGTTTACCGGCTGAAACATTATCATGTCATTGAGTTTCTTTAATGCCTGATGACAGTTTCTTTTAGGACGAAAGCCATAAGAGCTGTCAAGAAAATCCTGCTCGTATATGCTCTCAAGTATCCACGTGATTCCACGCTCTACTATCTTGCTTTCCAGTGCCGATATTCCTAAAGGGCGAGTTTCTTTCTCGTTCTTTGGGATATACACCCGTCTCGCAGGTAGCGGCTTATATTTCTTCCGCTTTAGCCTTGAGACAAGCCACTGAAGATTCTTGTCCAGGTCAGCTCCGTATTCTTTCCAGCTTACGTTGTCAATTCCTACCGCCTTATTCCTGTTGAGGCTTTGGTAGCAATCCCGGAGATATTCAACATCAAGCAAATGAGCAAGGCTCGTAAACTTAAATGTACGGTCTCTCTGGGCACGACCAGATATGAGAGATAATTTCGTCCATGTTTTTCCAATTTCTGAGTATTGCATATCTAAATATTACCTCTCTGCGTTAAACCGCTGACCCCTTCGAGTGGACTTAATGTCCCACCGGGCATTACCCCGGCTACACCTCTACTATGAGTCAGTCCGACTACCGAAACGCCATACTGCTTCGTCACTTTTTCGGCTCCTTGGCAGCTTCCATTAGGAACGCTTCGGTTCTCCCAAGTTCCAACATAGACAGTTCGTTCGCCCGCCACGGACTTAGACCCCGACACGTCGGATATGCACTCACCTTTAGCGTGCATACCGATACTGGCTTCCAGGGGATAAAACCCTTGGCCCAATGCAACATATATTATTTCGGGGCTCAATACCTTCACTTGCGTTGTGGCTGACATAACACCTTTCCCGAGGCTTCGCATAATTCGTTACCTCTTTATACGCCCGGTTCCGTTCCGGCCTGATGGTTAATCTTTAACCGTGCTGGATTATCCAGCTTGTCTGCATTAGCTTTACTTGGCGCACTTATCCTGTAATCCTGTCAAAAAAACTGTGAACGGTTACCAACCAGAACATCAATAGAGCTTTTTACTGATAGGTGGGAAATGTCCAGAATGTCCTTTATCTCCCCTTTTTCAGGA
The DNA here is from genome assembly GCA_019456225.1 of Planctomycetota bacterium. Classification (GTDB taxonomy): domain Bacteria; phylum Planctomycetota; class Phycisphaerae; order Sedimentisphaerales; family Anaerohalosphaeraceae; genus VRUI01. The sequence goes on from VRUI01000013.1 coordinate 2,183, forward strand.
ACAGATAGTACAGACGCCCTTCCTGGTAGATGCTTCCGGCTAACCGGCCCGCGTCGTCTCCTATGCCCATGTAGACGTCACATCTGCCCGGCGCACGGATCGCTCCGCCTGTGTCCTGATCCAGCGTAAAGCCTGTGTATTGCCCCTGAGTGACGTTTCCGCCCGACAACCTGGGCAGTCTGGTCGATATAAATGAAAGGCACGCCCGCGGATAAACGGACTTGTCGGTAGCGATGGATCTGTACGCCGTAACAGGGGTATTGATGCTCCCATGCGGGGAGGTATCGCTAAGCTGAAAAAACACAAAACGCGGGTTTTTGTCGACATAAGCGGTGACTTTATGCGGGTTTGCCTTAAAATAGGCGATCATTGCGGCTAAAGACATCTTTCCGCCCGGCAGGCTCTTGTCTACGAGCATCGCCTTGGATACGCTCTTGTACTCGTGACCGTTAGTGCCGGCGTAGCCGATGTTTATCATCTCCCCTGCCGTTGTGCGAATGATCGCCGAGCCCTGGACGTGCGCTATGTAAACCTCGAACGGGTCGGCGAGGTATGCAAGTTCTTTGCCCTTAAGCATTTGCGACGATTCGATCACAAATCGCGTTGGGTATGGAGTAAGGCCGCCGTCGGGCTGCCGCTGACCGAGTATCTCGCCATAGGGGCCTTTTACGAGGTCTTTTGGGAGGCTGTAGAGGGGATATTTGAAACGGGCGGTCTTTTCGAGCGAACCGTCGAATATCGGGGTGTAGTAGCCGGTAAACAGCACCGTTCCCTTATTGTCGCAGCCGACGGATTCATATACGTCAAAACGCCGGTGTATGGCATTCTTTAGCCTTTTTCCGGAAAGCTGCGACTCGAGCATCTCGGCAAAGGCATCCAGCGACGCGACCGCATGGGCGTGGGTGATATCTCCGTATGGGAAAAACTGCTTTGAGGAGGGTTTCGAGAGATAGCTCAGGCTGTGCAAGATCGATGACTGGAGGTTCTTTGTGTCGTAACAGGCATAGTGGAAATCGGGCATCCTTGCAGGGTCGGTTATCAGGCGAAGGGCCAGTTGACCGGGCGGCAGCTGACGTTCGTAATTAAGAGCAGGCTCCTTTTCTATTTCCTTGCGACAACCTGTGAGTATAACTGTAAAGATCAATGCTATTGTTATTGTAAGCCTGTATTTCATATCGCACTCCGTTGCAAGCTGACGCTTTTGATTTATTATTGATTATTTGAGGATTCGCCCTTACGGGCGAGGCTATTTTATTTTACTGCTGTTTATTCATCTTTTCCAAGCATCCATCCCGAAATACTGATCACAAAACCCAAGGGTTTCTAAACTTGTTTACCTAGAAAACAATTGATGTATATACAAAGTAACTCATACGTGTGTTTTTGTCAAGAGAAATTGTGGTCCGAAGGTCAAAAAAAAGAGGGGCAAAAATGAATTAGGACTTGGCAGGTCTTGATAGTGAGGGTGTCGCCACCGGATCGGCTGTAAATCTGGTAGAATTATGGTGCTTGCGGGCGTGTTGGCCAATTATACAATTGTCAATTTTCTGGAAAAATTGCATAGCTCCTGAAAGAGGAAACCGCCTTACGGCGGATACTATTACATACTGGATCCCGGATCAAGTCCGGGATGACAACATTTTGAGCTTGCCCTAATTGAGCAACACGCGCTCGCACTTCGGGCTTTTGTATGGGGTGTTTGTTTTTTTTTGTTTTTGCTTTACTTTTTTTTGGTTTTGGGGTATTGTACCGGCTTACTGGGTTTTATATTACAGGTGTGAGTATGGACAGAGTCAAGATTTATGATACTACCTTACGTGACGGTATGCAGGCTGAAGGTATCAGTTTTTCGCTTGCGGACAAGCTGTTAATTGCTAAACGACTTGACGATCTGGGGGTTGACTATATCGAAGGCGGGTATGCGGTCAGCAATCCTAAAGAGATGGAGTTTTTCCGTAAGGCCGCCGAGCTTGGGCTTAAGAATTCAAAAATCGCCGGTTTCGGCAATACCCGGCGGGCCGATCGTACGGTTGAAGATGATGCTTCGCTTGGCGCGATCCTTGAGAGCAAGGCTTGTGTTGCTACGCTTGTGGGCAAGTGCTGGGATCTGCATGTTCGGGATGTTCTTCGGTGCAGCCTGGATGAGAATTTTGTTATCTGCGCTGAGTCTGTGGCGTATATGAAGAAGAAAGGACTTGAAGTTGTCTTCGACGCAGAGCATTTCTTTGACGGGTATAAGGCTAACCCGAAGTTTGCGATGAAGGTTCTGGCGGCGTCTGCCGGCGCCGGTGCCGATGTGCTTTGTTTGTGCGAGACCAACGGGGGGTGTCTGCCGGGCGAAGTCCGTGATATCACCGAGACGGTTTGCAAAGAGTTTGGCTCAGTTACTATCGGGATACACTGTCATAACGATACGGACTGCGCGGCTGCTAACAGCCTTGGCGCCGTTGCCGCGGGGGTAAGACATGTGCAGGGTACGATAAACGGGCTCGGGGAGCGTACGGGTAACGCAAACCTTTGCACGATCATACCTTCGCTTGCGTTTAAGATGGGGTATGCGGTGCTGGACGAGAAAAAGATCCAACTGCTTACTGAAGTTTCCCGGTTTGTGTTCGAGATCGCCAATATGTTTCCGGTTAACGGTATGCCTTATGTGGGCGAGAGCGCTTTTGCTCATAAAGGGGGTCTGCATGTCGATGCGCTTCGCAAGAATTTGAAAACCTACGAACATATCGACCCTGCTTTGACCGGCAATGAAAGACGGTTTCTTATATCCGAACTTTCCGGGGCGTCTAATGTTCTTGCAAAGCTGGAAAAGCGACAGCTTTCGCACGATAAGGAACTTGCAAAGAGAATACTTAAAACAGTGCAGAAGCTGGAAAACGAGGGTTACCAGTTCGAGGCTGCTGAGGCGAGTTTTGAACTGCTGGTAAAGAAAGAACTTGGTACGTATGAACCGAGATTTGATCTTGAGAAGTATCACGTCAATGTCGAACGTAACCGCGATGGCGAGATCGTTACCGAAGCGACGGTTAAGCTTAGGGTTGACGGGGCTGTCGAACATGTAGTTAGCGAAGGAGACGGGCCTGTTAACGCACTTGACAGTGCGCTGCGTAAATCGCTGGAGAGGTTCTATCCGATCATCAAGGAAATGAGCCTGATCGATTATAAAGTGCGTGTCGTTAATGCCCGGGCCGCGACGGCTGCGAGAGTGCGGGTTATAATCGAATCCCGCGACCATGACTCTATGTGGGGCACTGTGGGCGTTTCGGAAAATATAATCGACGCAAGCTGGAAAGCGCTGGTCGACAGCGTTGAGTATAAGCTGCTTAAGGAGCGTAAAGCGTAAGGCGTGAGGCGTTTATTGCGTTGCCTTAATTGCCATTACAATATGTATTAGCGGCATTGTAGAATGAGTTAAATTCCTCATCCGTGGAGAAAGCTCTGGCTGGGATAATTATTCCTTCCGTTGAACTTGTATAGACAAATATGTATTCCTTAAACAAAACCACTCTTTCGATGGCGGGCCACTTTATTGAAGTGCTCGAATACTCACCAATATCATCTATTCCAGTTTCACTGATAGATACTTTCTTATCTCCAAGGAAAATAACATTCCTGCCATCATCGAACATACTCTTTACTATCTTGGTGAACCTTCGACGAAACGCAAATGGATAATAAACAAGATATAAAGGCACAAAGACCAATAACGGAGATAAATCCAATAACCCCCTTAGCGGTGTACTCTCATCGGTTAGACTAAAATACCAAATAATAACAAAAAATATCAACCAGATAACTATGGGCATAAACCAGGAACGATAATATTGTTTGCGTGTTGTGGGTGAATGATAATAGTGGTATAAATTGAAAGCCTTAAAATCTTCCTTATTCAATTGGTATTGAATCATAATCAAATCAAAATCCTTTCAGCGACAGTATTCAAGGGCATCTTAAGCATAATTATCGTATAATAGAATAACAGAAAGCCTTTGTCAAGAAAGCAATATTGAGATTTCCCACTTACGAAGAATGTACAAACAAATCGAATCTGGCTCAATTCGCTCAACCATTTGCTCCCACATACTTAATATTGGAACAAAAAAGCATCGCTCACCGAATGTTCCCACGTTCTTGTTGGGATACAACTGATGCCGAGTTTCTGTTTGCCTTTCGGGTTTGTTATTGGCAGTCGTTTATCGCGTTGCATGCGAGCCAGTTTCCGGCTAGCATTGCCAGGTCTGCCAGGTCCACGTCACAATCGCCGTCCGCGTCGCCTGGCATTTTAACAGAGCATACCGGGACATTGAGGGTGATTTCGGCAAAATCGATCACAATGTCGATTACCGGTACATCATCTAATGTGCCAGTGTCAGTGACCACTCCGTCGTGAGTCTGGACAGCAGCGATGGCATTTACAATATCCATTCCACCGATGACCTGACCGAATACTGCATAGCCATACTTTAAGTATGCAGAGCCGCCACTTTCGAAAAGTATCTCGTCGAGGTTCGTCGCAGGTGGGATACTTGCAGAGGCTGTATTATTTCCATGGTTGATGAAAAATTGTGAGGTCGCAGAATCGGGATGTAATATCCTTGCCATCGCAACCGTGCCGGGAAAATTTGACAGGTTGTTTGAGCCTTCGTTGATGATCGGCGGGTTGGTTGGGACTATGTTAGGCTCTGTGTTGAATCCGCCGCCCTGTATCATGAAGCCAGGTATTACCCTGTGGAAAATCAGCCCATCGTAAAAGCCGGACTGGACGTAATTAATGAAATTTTCGACTGTTACCGGGGCCTCGTCCGGATATAGTTCCAAAACGATATCACCTACAACTCCACCGGTGATATGGAGGGTGACCTGCGGGTTTGCGGCAGAAACCGACCCAGCTGTGAACGCACAAACAAGTATCACAAAATAATATACTTTCATCGCCTTATGCTCCTTAAAAACCTATATTGTACAATAATTCGGTGCAAAAGTCAATAGTAATTAACTCAAACTGACCGGTGTGAGCGAGTTTATTTTGTGGCAAACAGGAGCGAGGGCAATTTGTTCTTAATCGTTATGCGGGCTTCCAGCCCGCATAAGCTGTGGGCTGGAAGCCCACAGCACATTTACTACAGGATGCAGGTATGAGGATTATGGATGCCAGAAACGCCTGCCAGGGGTCGTTTCTCCTGATAATTTAGATTAACTCCTCGGCTGAAACCTTGTCATCGGGAGTATCGGAATCGTTGGGATCGTTGGGATCGTCGGGACCGTTGGGATCGTCTGTGTCGTCTGTGTCGTCTGTGTCGGTTGGGTCGTCTGTGTCGGTTGGGTCGATAGATTCGGCCGGCAGTTCAGGATGCTGGTCCGCCATCAGGATCTCATGTAGAAGGTTCCAGCGAAGACGAACAAAGCTGCCTATGCCGCCGATAGCAATCAGGCCGGCGAACAGACCAAAACCATAGTAGATACTTGCATCGAATCGCTGTATTCTTTGTCGCTTAGCCCGAAACGTCACCGTCATTGCTGCCTCTGGTTCGACCTGCAACGGGCTGTCGAAAAGCAGTGTCTTGCCGCTGAAAGGCATTGTGATCTGCAGTTGTGCGACGGAACCTTCCGCTGCGGCCTGGGTCTGGATAATCCGCTGCGTGATCAACTCGAGATTCTCACTGTCTGCCTTTCCAAGCGAGCTTTCCATTCTGTCTGCCTGCATCTGACTGAAGGTGATACTCTTGCCGTTGACTTCGATGAGTCCGCTGTTGTTGGCTGCGCCGGATATCTGCTGACGCAATCGGCCGCGGGCATTGAGCAGTGCAACCTTGGCCTGCTGCTTTAGCAGATTATCGAGGTCGACCCGTATGTCTTCGTTAAGAGCCTTATTGCCGCGTGAGAAGTTATAACCTATCGCCAGTGCCCGACGCGCGTCAGCCTGGCGTCCCTGCTGGGCGAACCGGCGTGAAAGCTGTTGCTGCTGCTGAGCGAACTGGTCATTTCTGTAGTTTACCTCCATGATTTGCTTTTCGTATGACTGTATATTGTAACGACGAGGCGTCTCGGCAACTACGGCATTCTTATTGATAGTCAGCGTTCCGTCAAAGTCGTCATAGTTGAAGCCTTCCGGTACGAAAAGCCGCCAGGTGATATTCTTGAGGGGCAAGTCAAATTTTGGTCCCGACAAGCTATGAACGCCGGACCAGCGACGCAGTGCTTTTCCAGACTGTGCGGACGACAATCCCGCCACATAGACCATGTCCACGACTGCATCTTCCGATGTCTGCTGCGGGAGCGGGACGAGTAAGACATCCTTGCCCCGGGCGTCATTGCGGATGGACGGCTGAGTCGCCTGGCCGTCAACTGACAGCGACCAGATAACTCCGCCGACCGGCAGTGTGACCTGCAAATGGCGTCGTGTGCCAACGCCAAGCGTCAGCGTCACCCGGTGTATCGCCTGTCCGCCCGGGGTAATTACGGTTGAAAGCAGGGTGCGGCGTACGTCTGCACCAATCTGTTCGGCTGCGGCATGCCGGATCGCTTTTACTGTCAGTACTTTGTCCGGCGAGGCGCTGTAGTAACACATTGCCGCTCCGGAAAGATCGCCTGCGCCGAAGTACTTTGAGATATTTCGTGCTTCGGCCGGGCGTAGAGACGCGTCCAGCGAATCGACTGATACCTCCATCCGGTCGGTAGCAAAGACTACCGTATGGCCCTGCTGTAGATCTACGTTGCCGCAGCGTACGGCAGCTAAGGGAACATTACCCTCGGCCTGATCGTATTGCGTTTCATAGGTCAGCCGCAACAGGTAAGGGCGATCGTATTCGTATACTTTGTCAGCCAACTCGACTCGCCACTGGCCCGGGGTTAGCTGCTCACGTCGGGCAATTCCCGGTCCGGTTATGGTTACACCCGTTGCATCGACAGGCAGGGTCAACTCAAAAGTTTTGACACCGGCATGGAAGAGTTTGTACCGCAGGTAGTGGTCGTGACGCACAAGACCGTCTGTCACTTTGGCGACATGGAGAGTCTGGACTGTCACCCTTGGCTGGACCAACTCGGTCTGAAGATCCAACTGCCAATCGGGTCTGAGCAATCTAAAGGCCAGCAATCCCTGGCCCGCGGCGCCGAGTTCGGCGGAATCGATTTCACTGACGCCCTGCTTTGACGCCACCGACAGACGTACACCCTGCTCTGAACCTATTACCAGTTGCCCGGTGTGTTTCAGGACGCCGGTGAGCATTACACGCGGTACTGTCAGTCGCGGCGGCATCTGCGCAATAGGTTGACTAAGCGTTAGCCTTAACGGAATCGAACCGGTGAGCTTGCGTTTAAAGTGAATGCGTACGTCACGTTTTCCGGCATCGACCGATTCATCCCAATGGCTGACATGCTGTGAGACAAGTGTGTCTATATCGTAACCTTCGGGAATCTGCAAAACAACATCGAACCTGCCGGCCTTTGCGATTTCGATAACCCATTGGCTGTTATATACAAGGCGGTCGTCCTCTGTATTAAATCTGGCGATCTCATTGCTGCGAAGTTCACTCTGTACCGCAAGCACCTGGCCGGTGACGACATTGTTAACAGGGTCGAACCGAAATGCCTGGGTGATCTGCTCGGGAGCAAGGGCCGGTACTTTCTTAATTAGTTCGGCACTATCGCGAGTATAATCACGGACATTCATAGCCGGCGGACGCTTATCCAGGCGGACATATACGGACAAATCGGCCGCTAGCCCCATGATACTGTGCTGTTCGACGGCATCGTGAACAACCAGCGGCTCAAGACGGATGTCATAAGGCACGGAGGAACTTGCCGATTGGGTAACCAGCATTAGTTCATAGACTCCGGTAACAGGACGGTTCATACGGACTTCGACCTCATGTGTTGTCGGGTCAAAACGCCAACTGCCGATATCCTGTGCGGTAACAGAAGTGACTGTCTCGCCGCTTGCAATGCGCAGCTTTAGCGTGTCAACCTGTCCCTGGGCAATCTGCAGCCGGACGGTATGGAATACCTCAAGCAATCCAGGCGCGACGTGTGCAAGAGCCATATCACTGGCATAGAAGCGTACTTCTTCCTGCGACGCCTGCCGTTCTTTTGGCCGCCACGAGAACACAGCCGAGTCACCCGGAGCAAACATTGTTTCAACCACGGTCTGTTTATCCTTCACGCTGCGTTTCAGGTGAACGGCCTGCGGTGCACTGACCAACACGTTAGTGTCGGGTATCACGAGGCTGACACTATTGGTCAACGCCGTCGGCAGAGGCAATACGAATCGCCTCTGGTGGTCGTGGCCGGCCTTGGGCAGTGGAATCAGGAAGGTTGCTTCTATCTCATAGACATTCGCCTTTTCGATGACTACCGTATGGCGGCCATTTTCTATTTTCATGGTTACATTTCGAGCAGGCTCAGGCGATGAAACCAGAACAGCCGATTCATACAGCAGCGCAAAACTCGATGGTCCATTGGCTGAAATCCGCAGTTTGTAGTTTACCTCCATATTATCGATGCCGGCTAACAAACGGCACTCAACACTTTCGACCATTGACTGCTGAGCCATCGGTTTACCGCCCTGCCCTGTTGACGAACAGCCGCCTAAAACAGCCAGCACCGCAAGCATTAATATTATCGACATCGCTGCCGAATGCGCAGGAATCGACGACAGGCGATTGCGTTTTTTCAATGCGATAAAGACACACCATGCCGTCAGCACTGCCGGTCCTACCCATGTCATCAGCACTTTCAGTATCGGCCAGGTGACGGGGATCCTGGCTGTAAGGTAGATCGCAGCAGCTAAGGCCGCCGCCGCTGCCACCAGCGATAATCGCCGCCGGATGAGACAGACAGCTACAGCTGCTGCGACGACCATGACCACTATGACTATACTTATAAATGTTATGTTCCGCCGCCATGCGGGCACGAGTTGGGCACTTACCTGGATTGCCCGGTCGAGATCTGCATTTACCGCTTGTGCAAAGCTTAATGATGTTGCCGGTGCCGGTTCTATTATGCTGCCGCTCATTGCTGCTGCCACGCTCACCCAGACGAGCGAGACGAGCAACACTGCCAGAACTATCTCCGGGAGGCGCTTGCGGAAGAAGATAAGGCTGAGAATAATTAATATCGCCACGGCGATGGCTGCTGCCCATATCACCGGCAAATCTATCCAACGCTGGAACGACGCGGACCACAACTGGCCAACTCGCTTGAGTACCGGCGCCAGGCCCACTTGAGGCATCCGGCCGGACTGCGCCTGCATGTTGCCGCCGGCGGCGGAGATCGCCCATTCATCAGGCGCGGTGATATGCCACTCGGCATAGGTAACAGGGACGCTGCATCGTGGAGCGGTCAGATTCAGATGATAACGCCAAAGGCCTGTCATTTTTTGAACCTGGCCATACTCCAGCTCGATGGTTGACGGGTCGTTGGGGTTGGTCTTTCGGCTCAGCGGAATGAGCAGTTGGCCGCTTTTGGCGTCATAGGATGTTGCCAGTCGCGTCTTGACTTCACCGCGGCCCTTTTGCTCGATTGAAAATACCGACCAGACGCTCGCTTTGGCCGGCATGGTCAAAGAAAGGAACTGTCCGGTTGTGTTCTTAACCTTATAGCGAACATTGGTAACCGATTCCATCCGCTTGCCGGGACCTACGGCCAGTCTGGTTCGATGAGCAACGATGTCGAGTATGACCGGCAGCAGTCCGCTCCGCTTGTATGGGTCTACACTCAGCAATGCCACATGCGGATCGGTAACGTACTTGTATGCAGCCAGAATCGGACTGCTCGTGAGCAGGCGATAGTCGCCCGGCAGTTCATCTATAGTAATCGCCAGCAGTCCGGAGGCATCAGCGTTTGGCGGCGGGGTTGTCTGCAATTTGAGATCCAGGTGGCTGGTTACTACCACATAGCCTGTTTGTGTCTGTACATCCCGGCATTGCAATGCGCCTAGTTGAATGGACTGTTTGGGATCATGCTGCTGCGTATAGGTCACCGCCAGATTGTAGTCGCCGATAACTTTACGCATGAGCTTGACTACCCAGACATCGTCTTCTTGTGTCCAGCGGCGAACATCGCTGCCGACAAATTCCACATTCTCCATGCTCTCTGGCAAACTAAAACGCAATTCGTCGACCGGTGAGCCGGTGATGATATAGTTAATAACTGCCGATCCGTATGCCATAGCTTCGCCGACTGACTGAAGATGGAAGACTTCGGCCCTTATCCCGGCAGGCTTTCTCTGGGCCATAAGGCTCAGGTTCCAGTCGGGCTGGCGGAATCTATAGGCGAACTGGGCCTGTGCAACTCGCAGCGGGACAGAGGCTGTATGAACCTTGCGCAAGTTCTTGACCTCAGGTTCATCGATCTCGATTCCGGCTTCGGCGGCAACGACGACGTAGCCTCGGTGGGTTTTTGCGCCTATGACATGCAATGCCGGGATCGTCTGGCGCTGGCCCAATGGCCCATGCCCCAACTCCAGACGCAAACGGATGAGCGTGCGCACCATCAACGGCTTGGCGAATACGACTCGCACAGTGGTACCCGGCTTTTCCTTCGATCCTTCAGTAAGGTGATAGTCCTCAACTTGATCGCCATCGACTGAAGCGACCACCATGCCGGAGCCGACTAAGATATCAAGCTTGCGGATCGGCGCGTCTCGTACATCCAACTCTAACTCGGCATTGACAACAAGGTCATCCTCTTTGATGGTTGTTACGAAACGGCCTGCTACGTCATAACTGGGCACGATATCGTCGACGGACAGTTTCAGCATGCTGCGGCTGCCGGAATATGTGTAGAAAAACGCTTTGCCTTTGGGTATTGGTCGATCACCTGCTTTGCTTACATGGACACGGGGGAAAGCGGCCGCGTCGATTTGAGTGAGGCCCGTTGACTGGGCGACTATCAATTGCAGGGCACTGTCTGTCCCAACGACAAGGTGGCCGCTTGCGCGGATTCCGCCGGTAGGTGTTATGGATGGAACCTCAACTTCTGCCGGTAACTTGCCTACGCCGGCTTCGGCGCCGATGCGCAGGCGGTAGCGTTTTTCCTGCGGTCTGCTAAGTTGAACCATGAGATAACGAGGGCCATCGTTGGGGTCGGTAATCGACCAATTGCGAATGTAGGCACCGTCAATGGCAGTGATGCTTAGACCGGTCGGCACCTGGAATGCAAGTTTTTCGATCTTGCCCTGTGTGATCTGGAAATCAAATAACGCATCGACATGCATCAAAGCGGCACGAACATCTACGATCGTATTGGCCTGGCTGGACAGGACCAGTTTGGCGCCCTCCAGTTCGACCTGGGGTTTCCAGCGGACAACAAACGGCTGATGCGGTCCCAGAATAGCCGTAATTATCAATTTTCCCTTTTCGATATTGCGCTGGACCCTCATAGCACCAGGCAATTGCACTTCAAGATCCGGGCGGTCACTGATAAGCTGAATCCTGCGCATGCGACTGGTGGGGACATTTAGGGTCGTCTCTCGCCAGAGGGTTTTGGAGTCAACCTGAGATTTTGCCACAAACGTTACACCGATTCGATGGCGGCCGGACTTGGCCCAGACTACATAGTAAGCCTTTTTCTTACTGTCATAGTCGAGCTTGTAGCCGCCGCTGGTTTTATTGAACAGCTTGAGCACCGCGTCTCCCTGGATCAGCAGCATGCGGCTTTTGGCAGACTTCGTTTTTGCTTCAAAGTCAAGGCTTACGGTAAGTTCACGGCCGGCGATGTAACCGGTAACGCCCAACTCGGCAATCTCAATTCCATCTGACTGTTTGGGTTCAGGCGGCGGCGATGGTGCCTTCTCGGCAAGAACTGCTGTTGTCAGCAGTATGCAGGTTAGCAGCAATGATGTGATCTTCGATTGTCGGGTAAACATACAATAGTCCTTTCGTTTAGGTTTAGGGAACCTCTAAAAATTCATTTTGTTAGAACTACCCTTTATTTTGTTTTCGCTGTTTTCCATCGTACGTCATTAGCCCGCCTGATGGATTTAAAAGTTGTGTAAAATACAACAATATGTCTATTTCGGCCTTGGGAGGTGCTCAGATCTTCGGATAAGTTCGGTCAGTTCACGCACGTCGCGGTCCAGCGGAAGGGCCAGGCTAACCTTCTCGGCCACGGCGAGGACATCCTTTAGGCTGGCGTTTGTCGCGTGTTCCGATTGACGCAGAATCTCGGCAAACCGCGATGCGGTCGCAGCGAGAAAGAAGCGCGGCGAACCGGCGACTTTCCGTCTTCGCACGATCGAATTCCTGAGGCGAGATGATATTTCTTCCATCTTGCCTGTGTCGGCGTTACGATATCGCACAAATACAGTTCCCAGTCCACCTTCCTGATCCGTGCACCGTTGACCTGTAAGCTCCAGTTCGTAAAGGGCCGTGGAACACTGGCCGGAACCGACCTCGCCTGCGTCTACCGTATCGTCACGGAAACGCTTGTCTTCAATGTCGCGGTTTTCGTAGCCTATCAGCCGGTAACGCCGTACGCGATCGGGATTGAAGTTGACCTGGATGCGGGCGTCTTTGGCTACGGTGTGCAGCGTGGCCGACAACTGCTCTACAAAGACCCTTTGGCCCTGGCGGGTAGAGTCGAGATATACATAACTGCCGTCGCCGCGATTGGCCAGTGTTTCGAGAAACGCATCGTTATATGTGCCGAGTCCGACACCAACACATGTGATGGTGATACCCTGTTTTCGGTCGGCGTCAACGGCCTTGAGAATGAGGTCAGCTTCGGTCTGGCCGACATTAGCTACGCCGTCGGAGCAAAGCACTACGTGGTTGATCTGTTTGGAGGCAAAAGAACGCCTCGCTGTTGCGTAGCCCAACTGCAGCCCGGCTAACAGGTTTGTGGAACCGGACGCCTGGATGGCGTTAATAGCCTGGTGAATTTTGTCGCGATGCTGCAGCGACACCGACTCCAGATGCAGACGCGACTTATCTGAACATGTTATCAAAGTGACACGGTCGGCGGTTGAGAGCTTGTTGATTAAGAGATTCAATGCCTGCTTAACAAGGCCCAGCCGGTCGGGCTTACCCATCGATGCGGAGGCGTCGACTACGAGAACAAGGTGGGCCGGCTTCTGCTGGTCGCGGCCGATGGTGCGGGCCTTTACTCCGACTTTGAGCAGTGTCAGTTTTTTTCCTTTGGCGGCAAATGGAGACGGTGCCGCTTCGGCGTGAATCGAAAATGTACGATCGCTGCGCTGGGGGTATTGGTAGTTGAAGTAATTGATGAACTCCTCCATACGCACCGCGCCGGCCGGGGGCAGGAAGCCACTGTAAATATACCGTCGGCTGAGCGTATATGAAGCCGTATCCACATCAAGTGCAAAGGTCGAAAGTTGATCGCGTCCGGTCATTACCCATGGATTGACAGGGACAGACTTAAAGTGAGAGGCCAAAGGCATGTCGAATTCATCGGCAGGTAAGTTGAAGCCGAACTCACTTAAACGATTATTTTTCTCCTCACCATCTTCGAGCCCTATCAGTCCATTACCATACTTGCCATCCCGACCAACCTCAACACCCAGAGCACTCAGGTCTACCGGCTTACCAGACCATGTAATATCCTTCGGAGCCTCTGTAGCCTCCGTAGCCTTCTCATCTTTCCTTTTCTTGAGATCCTTAAGACCCTTCTCGTCGACGCCTTTTAACAGACTGCCTATCATCGGGAGATCACCCATAATCGGAACTTTCCTGCCCTTGCCAGGTCCGGATTTATCTTCACGGGTGATGAAATAAGCAGCATCTGGTGCGGGTTTCTTTTCACCGGCGATGAAATAAGCAGCACCAGATGTAGAGAATGAGCCGGTTGTTATTGACTCGGCTTCTTTGTTAAGACGTATTGTTATCTCATCTCCATCGACCGCCGAGACTATAGCCTTGGCCATCACATCGTGCTTCATTGCAGAGCCGAATTTATTCTTGGCTCGTTCATTGTATATATTGTCGTATCTGGTACCAGTGGAGGGTCTTTTTGCAAAATCGACATGACCATCGGTCATTGACTTGTTAAACTCTTTCTTATTGCCGGCTATCTCCTGGGCTGTCTCGGGTTTGCCGGTAATGGAGAATCCGCTAATTTCGCCGGCATCCGTCTCATAAAGAGTTTTCCGATCACCATTAATATTCCTGCGACTCCTATGACTGTCCTTCTTCCTATTTTTAGTAAGAGAGATCCAGCTCTTTACGTCCGCTGCCTCCTCGTGAAGAGTTACCCGATCACCTTTATACTTCTTGCCATTCTTTTCGTCGAGCATCTTCTTAACGGTTTCCAGCAACGCCTCCCTGTCAGATACCTCCGACCTCGAGTTCAGAAACCTCGCCTCCAGTAGTGGTCGTGTATTGCTCGCCTGGCTTGCCTCATTCCTATACCAGCCATCTTTGGCGGGTGCAGGTTTAGAGGCAGGCTCTGGCGCAATCATTCTCGCTATCGTAGGTTTCTTAGTACTCGGACGCTTTGAGATTGAGACAGGGGTACCACGGTATGCGGGTCCCGGTAGTGACCGTTTCGGCGCAGTTTTTGTCGATATCGAATTCTGAGGCTTTGAGATTCGGACAGAGGTACCAGCTGGTCTGGGTGGCGGCAGTTCTGCCGGTGATAGCAGTATTTCATCAACGGTATATTTCCCAGCGTCTTTGGTGCTTGAACGCCCATCTTCGAAATCCGCGATCGGTTTGTTATTGACAATGCCAGGCTCACTGACATCGATACCGGCCCCATCTTCAAAGAAGGTATTATTCGTGACCGTAGGACCACTGCCATTGGAGTTGTAAACCCACGAAGGTGAACCCGGCCCGCCACGTCCGCCACGTCCGCCAACTACGCCACCTCCGCCATATCCGCCGCCACGTCCGCCTCCTCCGCCATATCCACCATTTCCGCCACCTCCCATATATCCGCCACGCTCCCCACGTCCGCCACCCATGGCACCCATGCCACCCATGCCGCCGGTGGGGCCACCAACACTTATTGTATCACTACCAACACTTATGTGATCAATCCAGACGCCGGCGTCACCAGTACTGGCGGCTATCTGTATCTGTTTGGTTGGAACACCGTCGACAGAACCGTTAAATACAACACCAGCTTTTTCACCAGAGATGGTGCTATTTGTAATTTGGGCCCAGTTTTTTGGGATTAGTATGTCAGAAGCACCGGGGTAGCTGATTTCACTTGAGTAGGGTATGGATTTGGCATATGCTTTTTTGAGCGTTCTGGATTCGATTTCATTGATTTCAGAATTGACGACCGTCTGTGGATCCTGGAAGGCTTCAGCTTTGCCGAGGGGTATACCTTTACCTTGGCCTTGGCCTCCGGCCAGGGCATATAGCTTTTCGCCCTCCATGGATTCTTCTGCGGTTCTGCCGTAGGCGTCCACGCCATGGCCCAACTTGCCTTCGCCAAAGCGGCCGGCGGCATATCCGAGATATTCATCTCGTTTCAGCCCCTCGGCGTTTAAATTTCTTGTATCGTTGAGGGCTAATCCGTTGCCTCCGGTAAAATCTACGTCTAACTTCGATCCCTCGGCCCAAACGACGCTACTGTGGTCAGTCACCTTGGCGATGGACAATTGGCTGGCAGGCGATTCGCTGGAGGCAAATTCAACGCTATCATATATTGAACTGATGCCGCGGTCAGAGTCAAGCGCCGGCATTTCACCCCTTACCGACTTTAAGCTTGCATAGCTAACTTTTGCCTTTTGAAGACTGGGCATGAATATGGCAAGAGGGAGCATTATCGCAAAAAGCACCGCCGCGGCGGTAGCCATATATCGCAAAGTAAAAACCGGCGGCCGCTTTTTTTGCTTTGCCAGTCTGGCCAGCCGTTTCAAACGCCGCTTGCCCAGAACAGGATCGGGCCCGTTCTGCAATGCGTCGGAGGTTATCTTGATCGCCATCCGCATATCGGCCAGACGCTCGCGAAGTTCGTCGTCAGTCTGTAGATAAGCCGTCAGTTCTATCTTCGACGTTTCGTCGAGATCGCCGAATATAAGTACCGCTAATAATTTTTCTGCTTCTTGCCGGTTCATAGCCGACTCCTGACCCGGTCATTGACCGAAAGGATTATGTTTGTATTTTTGTTAACTGTAACACCCATCTACACAACTCCCGATTGTTGTAATCGCCTGGCAAGTTCTGTCAAGCCCTTATTGAGCCGATAGTTTACCTGGGAAGTTGTGATGCCGACCACTTCGGCCACTTGACGCAGCGTCATTTCCTGGATGATCTTTAGCAGCACAACCTGTCGGCACTGGTCGTCAAGTTTGGACAACTCCCGAAGAGCCACTTCTCTGGCCTCATGGCGAAGCACTTCGGTCAGTGTGTCCAACTCGTCTGACGCCTGTTCCTGTGGTAATGAAACGGACTCGCTTTCGACTTCAACCGTTTTTATCCGCCGCGAACGCCGGCGTAACACATCAATTGTCAGATTATGAGTTGCCCTGAACAGCCAGGCCGTAAGGCTTCTTATGCTTTGGGCGCCTTTCTTTGTAACCTGAAGGTGCAGCCTGACAAAGGTCTCCTGAACGATGTCCTCGGCTTCGTGATCGGTCGTCCCTAACATTCTGCCGACATACCGCAACAGTGAACCCTGGTAATGAGCAACAACAGCCATTAAGTCTCCGGGATCGGGTAATGGCACACCTTTCCCGGCTACGATCGCCAGATTCGCAGTTCTTTTGTTTTCACTCATTTGTATAGTTTTTCGGTTCACCATTTATTAGACGTAGGACAGAGGATGATTTATGATACAAAATAAAAAAAATTCAACTTTTCGCTCAGCGACGCCTGGCAGCTTATTGGATTTAGAGGAAATGTGCTGGTTAAGCGGTCGCCGGACAGATGTAAACGCTGATTATAGCCAAAAAAACAAGCATTTCTTTCTCTAAGCATATTATTTGTATTAATCACCATTATATGATATTTCCTGCTATTTGACCAGACATATGTGTTTTGCAACAAGTCATGCTGAGGTCGAAAACGGTAATTTACTCCCGTAGTCCCATTTCCGCTTGACTATAACACAGAGAAATAAAATATGCTGTAATGACATCTGCAACTGTTGAGGCGTGTTGGGAAGGTGAGAACGTGGTGCCGGGCAAGAACGGGTAGAATGAGCTTCGCAATGTCTATACATACCTCCCATCGGCAAAGGGTATTCCCAGAACGTGTATTGCTATCCAGTCTCCGAACTATTTCAATTTCCGAGTTAAGGGCTACGTCGGCACCGGCATATTGCTTTCGCTACAGCATAGAAAAAGGCCCGTAAGATATACTGACATCATCTTGGATCTTCCCTGCCAGGGCAGGTTCCCCAGATGGGCCGATGCTCTGTCCAATTGTCGGCTTTGTGATCGAAATAATCCGGCTTATAAAGAATCACCTCTACGCACCATCCGGACAGGTCCTGGTTGAACGACGACGCTTTGTGGAACATATATCTCATATCGGTAACGCTGGAGGTGTCCCAACCGCTTATGTTCGGGTCGAATGACGACGCATTGTAGAACATATAGCTCATATCGGTGACGCTGGAGGTATCCCAGTCGGTGATGTTCGGGTCGAATGACGACGCATTCGGGTCGAATGACGACGCATTGTAGAACATATAGCTCATATCGGTGACGCTGGAGGTATCCCAGTCGTTTATGTTCGGGTCGAATGACGGCGACGACGACACATTGTAGAACATATAGCTCATATCGGTGACACTGGAGGTGTCCCAGCCTCTAATGTCCTGGTTGAACGAGGGGGAATTCCCGTCTTCGACTGCCCAGTCTGGACTGGAGAACATATTGCTCATGTCAGTAACGCTGGAGGTGTCCCAGCCGCTTATGTCCTGGTTGAATTCCCATGCACCGTGGAACATACTGTTCATTTTGGTGACGCCGGAGGTACTCCAGCCGCTTATATCCTGGTCGAACAAGAATGCCATATCGAACATTCCACTCATGTCAGTGACGCCGGAGGTGTCCCAGTCGCCAATTTCCTGATCGAATTCCCATGCAGCGTAGAACATTCCACTCATGTCAGTGACGTTGGAGGTGTCCCAGTCGCTAATTTCCTGGTTGAATACCCACGCCTGAAAGAACATCCCGCCCATGTTAGTAACGCTGGAGGTGTCCCAGTTGCTAATGTCCTGGTTGAACAATGACGCACCGGCAAACATATCGCTCATGTCGGTGACGCCGGAAGTATTCCATCCGCCTATGTCACTGTCGAACGAGTTCGCCGCAAGGAACATGCCGCTCATGTCGGTGACGGTTTCAATACCCTCTGTTGTACCCGGTACCGAAACGAGGTTTGAACACCGAAAGAACGCGTCGGACATGCTGGTGAAACCCAGTTGCCCCCAGTTATCAACGCTTGTAAGCTTTTCCAGCTGGGACCACCCACCGCCGTTGCCAATACTGTCGTATGCCTCCGCGCTGCCGGTGACCGTGACGGTATAGGTTCCTTCAATGACGTAGTCGTGCGTATGCGGACCGGGAGAGTTTACATCGGTAATGGTGCCGTCCCCCCAGACGATTTCAGCATCGACTGAACCGGCTAGCGCCAGGGTAACCGTCGCGTCGGGCCCGAGGGTCGTATCCCAGGTCGTTACAAAGAATGAAGACGAGTCAGCCATCCAATAAGAAGCCATATTAGCAAGGTCGCTAACGTCATAAGTTGTCAGCCACTCAGAGGCCATAATAGTAAAGTCCTCAAGGTTCACCTTGTTGTCATCGCTAACATCGGCACTGGAAAACGACGCCGAGGCTACCCCGGCAAAAACCAGCAATACAGCTAGAGAAGTGGTTAATAGCATCTTCATTATGTTTCTCCCTGTCAAAAAAAAATGAATTGACTACTGCGTGGAAAACTGCTCAGAAATGCTGCAAGCTTTCCACCACATCTTGTGCAAGTCAAATACAATATGCTCACACCGTTATATCCTAACGTCACGTGTCCGGTTTGTCAAGCATATAATAAAAACCAAAACAGCCAATAGGCACTACAACCCCTATTTCCCATAACACCCTCATTATCAGGCTAATATCAAGGGTAGTGCCTTCATTTTTGAGCCAAAAACAACTATGCTCATTTTGGCCTAACGTAACGTTTTATCTAATTTAAAAGATTGACAATGGCAAATGCAGAACGCAAAGCCGGCAGGTTATTCCTTCGGCTTTTGTTTTGTGTTGGTTTTGTTGGTCGCCAGGGACACACAGATGATTTCTTTTCGTTGCGGGCATAGATTCGTTTGTTGGCAAAGGCCGGATGCGACCAAACCATTTTTCGCCCGCCGGCATCGACATCAGGAAGATTCGGATCAGCGAACCTCATATCGATATGGAAAACCCTGTCTCCGGACACCTGGGACATGGAGGTGTCGTCACCGTCGCAATCGACCCGGGAGCAAGGTAAGCACCCGTCGGTTTTCTCGCCGCCCGTTCCTCGTGCATTACATCGTGACCCCACGTATTCAGATAGCTGCCGTCAACTGTTACTGTATAAACTGCTTCCGGGTTGGCAGGCGGGTTAACGGCACCCGGGAAATGAGCCGAGCTTCCAATTTTAAATCCATCTATTAAAGTGGGATGACTTGCTATAGTTCCTGTTGTGAAACTATAATCAATAATGTACTGCATGACATTATAGACCGCCCAGTTAATATCGGTGTTAGATGTGTCGGATCTTTTGAAACTCTGAACCGGGCTGCCGGAAACGAACATCGGTCCGATCTCAGTGTCGTATGTTACCACCAGGTCAAAAGCTGCCGTTATAATTGCGCTACTGTCATCAAACCGATTTTTGGTCTTGACAACGGGGAGTACTTTAGCCTGACCAGACATGCTCTGGCAGTCGAAGGCGTGATGCGGTATTTTGCTGAAAAATATGGAGAAGATTCGGAGAAATGGGGAATCATCGGTTTAGTCCATGATCTGGACTATCAACAGTTTCCGGATCAGCACTGCACAAAAACGGCTGAGATTCTCTGCTCTCATGGCTGGCCTGAAGACTATATCCGGGCCGTTGTCTCTCACGGATGGGGAATCTGTTCGGATGTAGAACCACAGGAGAAAATGGAAAAAGTTCTTTATGCAATTGATGAGTTGACAGGGCTGGTGGCAACTACGGCTCTGGTCAGACCTTCCAGATCAGTGCTGGATGTCGAACCGAAATCAGTCAAGAAGAAATGGAAGGATAAGTCATTTGCCGCAAAGGTTAACAGGGAAGTTATCCAAAAGGGAGCAGAGATGCTGTCAATGGAGTTGTCGGACCTGTTCAGGGAAACAATTGCAGGGATGCGGGAAGTAGCAGAGGAAATAGGGTTAAAGGGAAAGTAGTTAGTTAGTATGAAAAAGGGAGTAATAAAAGATTGTTATTATTGAGTAGAAACCCTAAAACTGGGATATTAAGGAGCATACAGACGACAGGCAGAATTTTTGTTGAGATTACGGAGAATGGCTTTGTTGAAAAAATAAAAGAAATTTCCTTGATAGTCAGGGTGATTTTGGTAAGATAACTACAGTCAAACTTAAAAGTACAAAATAATCGATAAAGACTTTTTGAAAGGATAATGATGCGATTTTCATTAATAAGTGTAGTTCTGATGGCAGTAATGTTGCTTGGATGTAACGAAACGGAAAAAGAAGAAGCCAAGGCAAAAGAAGAAGTTGCCGTTGTCAAAGAAGAAGTTAAGGTAAAAGAAGATGTAAAAATAGAGCAGGCACCCGATGCTGTGAAAGTTGAAGATAAAGTAATGGTTACGATAAATGGCAAGGAGATAATGCTTAGTGAAGTTAATAAGCGTATGCAACCTCAACTCGATAGAGCGAAAATGATGGGACAAAAGCCCAACGAAGGAATGTTGAATAATCTTAGAAAACGCGTAATTGATGGAATAATACAAGAAACTGTGATAACTGAGAAGATAAAAGATAAAGGTGTTGTTGTTGCAGATGAAGAAGTAACTGCTAAACTTGAAGAGATTGCAAAACAGCAAGGCAGAACCATTGAGCAGCTAATTGCTTCAGCCGCACCGCGTGGATTCACCGAAGAGAAGATAAGAGAACAGATCAAAATGAATGTTAGTTTTAATAAGCTTATGGAAATTGAAGCTGGCGATGGAGCAATAACAGTCACGGACCAGGAAGCTAAGAAGTATTATGACGATAATATCGCTCGATACAGTTCGCCGGATTCTGTAAAAACCAGCCATATTCTTGCCGGTGGCAGGGGTTTTGATTCTTTTGATGAAGAAATAAAGGCAGATGCCAAACTTAAAATCGAAAAAGTTAAGAAAAAACTCGATGCCGGCGGAAATTTTGAAGAACTTGCAAAGGAGTTTTCAGATTGTCCTTCAAAGGATAAAGGCGGCGACCTGGGTGTCTATATAACCATCGACGGTAAAATTGTCGGTCAGCGAGGAGGGATGGATGGGATATTCAGTAAGGCTGCTCATAAGCTTAAGGTTGGAGAATTAACCGATATCGTTAAAACTCCTTTTGGTTATCATATCATAAAAACTACCGATAGGAAAAAAGCTGAAGTTAAGAGTTTCCAGGAAGTCAAAGATACTATAGTGCAGCAGCAGGGACAGACAAAAAAGAATAAATTTGCTTCAGGCTATATAAAGAAACTTAAGGATGATGCAGAAGTCATTTATGCCGACAAGCCCGAAACAACAACAGAAGATAAAACTAAAGTCAAGATTGCACCTGATGGTGAGTAATTCAAACTGACCGATTGGTCAGTTTGAGATTGATTCCCGACGTAAAGCCGGGATGTTCCATATTTATAATTTATTATTGATTATTTGAGGATTCGGCCTTTGGCCGAGGCAAAATAACAAAAAAACAGACACCACGCAAACTGTTTAACCCAACTTTCTCACTTTTTGTCAATAAGTGAGAAAGTTGAGTTAGGTCATTTTGACAATCGGCATGTTCAGCACAAATGCATAGCACAAAGCAAATACCGATCTCCATAAGTCCCTGTATACAAAGGACTTGAACTACCCCCAAGGGGACTTGAAGCACTGTTACTGGGCCTGATCAGGAATTGTCATCATTCCGCTTATCTTTTAAGACTTTAAGCTCAATTACAGTTTGCAGGTCACGCGGACGGTTCATAGTTTTTTTTGACTCTATCAAGGCATCGATATTCAAAATATTAAATACCTTTCCTTCAATCTCGATTTTTTCAGACACCTTGACAGCTTGACGGTAGCCTCCTACTCCTTTGACATATCCCAGGCAATCTAACTGGCCAAGTTCTGTGTCAAGATACAAGTTTTTTAAGCTTTTGCAATTGTCCTCGGTAAGTTCCAGTTTGACTTTTTTGGATGTCATTCGGTGAACAGGGTTTAGGTCGGCAAGAGCCTTTTGCAAACGCATCAAATTTGTCGGTGAAAAATCACAACAGATATCAATATCCTGAGTTACATTAGTACAGCCATGTGCAGCCGAAGCAAATCCTCCGATAATTACAAAATCAACTTCGGAATCAGCAAGACAAGTCAATAATTCTAGAAATCTTCCGATCATAATTTCCTGGCACCTTTAAGCATATTAAGTGCGTTTAATGCAGATTGATGCCTTCTGAGACGTTCAGCGGGGGTTCTATCGGCATTGTCCATGAGCATTTGTATATCAACTCCATAGTCCCGGGCTTCTTTAAGGTATGGGTAATGTTCAACAAGCTCATCAAAACGACTCTGCTCGTCAAATGAAGTGTTTTCTTGATCTTTGTTTGTATTGGTCATAATGAATACCCCCAAGGGGACTCGAACCCCTGTTACTGGGATGAGAACCCAGCGTCCTAGGCCGCTAGACGATGGGGGCATCTAGTCGATAGTCGTTAGTCTATAGTCTATAGTTTTTTTGTCAAGCTCATTGTCATTTTGCTTATCTGTTCGACTTCGTCAATAAACTTGCCGGCAATATTATCACTGGTATAGCCAATTCTAGCTGATATTGTAAGTTGCGTTATCAGTTCCGAACAACTACCTAATTGATATGCGCAAAAACTGCTTATATTCATTTCTGTGGCCTCTGCTAAATCCTTCGGCTATGTTCGAAGGTATCGAAACACTGCACCGCCGAATTTGGCTTGTAAGGCCATAAGTTTCCTCTTTGGGAAACGATTTTGTTAAGATATAGATTTTTTCGACAAGAGCAATACTTCTCTTCCAGATTTCCAAGTCTTGAAAAGTCCTAATCTTGCCGTATCTTGCTGTTTCTGTCATGGCTGCACCATAATCTATCGACTATCGACAAACGACTATCGACTAAATAGCGACGGGTGGATTCGAACCACCGACCTCAGGCTTATGAATCCCACGCTCTAACCAGCTGAGCTACGTCGCCGAAATCTTAACAAGCAAAATATTCTACAGACAAAACCAGCTATTGCAAGGGAAAATATACCATTTTTTTGGGGAAAATCGCATAAAAGTCTGCATTTGTGTCACCTTCTTACGATTTTTGTTCCTTTATTGTGGTATGATAATTATATTCCATACGAAAGGTTTTTTAATGTCTATCGATAAAAATGAAATTTCACTGCTAAAAGCCTGTTTACAGGGCGATACCGGCGCTTTTGAGCGGATCGTCTCTAAATACCAGGGTTTTATTTGCGCAGTTACCTACAGCGCTACCGGTGACGCTGAAAAGAGCGAAGAGCTTGCCCATGAGACTTTTATCAGCGCCTGGAGGAGCCTGGCCCAACTGAAAGATCTTGCCAAATTTCGCGGGTGGATCGGTACTATCGCCCGCAATGTCGTGCGGAATTCGTTCAGGGAAAAAAAACGGGATATTATCAGCGGGGCGGCGTCTATTGATGCTGTTGATGAGTCGGCCGTTGCTGCCGACGAAAGCGATGAGGAGGCTTTGGCCGGTGAGCGGCAGGCTGTTGTTGAGATGGCTTTAAAGAGGATACCGGCGAAGTATCGGGAAGTTATCGTGCTTTTCTACCGGCAGGAGCAATCTATTAAGGAAGTTGCGGCCCAGCTTGAGCTTTCCGAGGCTACGGTTAAGCAGCGGCTGTCTCGCGGAAGAAAAATGTTGAAGGAACAAGCCGCCGAAATGATCGAGACGACTATCAGCAGAACAGGTCCGTCCAAGGCGTTTACCGCTTGTGTTATGGGGTCGGTTACCGCGCTTGCGCTGAAAGGTGCCGCGACGGCCGGGGCAGCGGTAGTTGCCGGGGGTTCGTCGACCGGCGCTGCCAGCGGTTTGAGTGCCTTGTTCAGTACGGCTGCCGCTAAGATAGTTACTGCTGCCGCGGTTGCGGTGATCGCTGTCGGCGGGACGGTTGTTTATAACAATATGAAGTCGCCGCCCGCGCAGAAAGATAAACCTGTGCAGGTTGCAGATGCATCGCAGAATAACGGAGTTGATGAAATCGGTGATGGCACGCTGGTTGAAAAAAATGGTGATGAAAACATTGCTTCTTTGCCGCCGTCGGTGAGTATTGTCAATCCAGTTGAAACAGGGCCGATTTCGGCTGCCGGCGATACTGAATCAAAACCGGAAGTCGAAAATCCACCGCAATACATCGATCCTAATACTCTTACGGATATCCATTATATAGCAACCGGTTTCTTGGCGGATGGTTCTATAGATCATTCGGAAGAATCATGGATCAAAAAACCGAATTGCTGGCGAAGCGATAAAAACAACAAAACGATCATAAACAACGGCAAGGTTAAATTAGAGCTGGACCATAAGAAAATGACCGCCGAGCTTAGTGAGTCGAGCAATACCAAAGCACTTATACCAGAGTATCCCCAATCAAAAATGGTTTTCACTTTGATACAGATTGGCAGGAATCTTATCACAGGCAGAGATGTATGGTATGGGCATGATTTTCTAAAAGAAGCCCAAGGGTATAAACTTGATCCGCCCTCACCCGGAGAAAAGACATCCGACGGGCTGATGAAATACTCCGTTAAGATAACGGAGGGAGACGGGCATGGGGTAATGAATGTGTATGTTGACATCAAAACGGGGCTGCCGCAGAGAATGCTTATAGAGGTGGAAGAGGAAGGGGGCAGAGATCAGGAGTATTTATTTGATTATTCAGAGATAGATCCGGGTATGTTTTCGCTTAAGACACCCGACGGATATAAAGAATATGCAATGCGTTTGTCGCCGAAATTTCAGGGATTGATATTCGATAAGGACCTTAAACCTGCTGCCAATGCAGAGATATATCTGATGGGCAGCAATGATCGCGGTGTTAAGGGGACAAGCAATTCAGAGGGTGAATTTAATTTCTATATTCCCGTGGGCACCTGGGGTGATGACGAGGCTATGGAATATCCTGTTTTTGTCCGTGCGATATGTAAGGACTATCCGGGGCAGGTTGCGTGGACGGTGATTCAGGCACCGGATAGTGAGTATAAACTTAAGCCTGTCATACCTTCTCCGGGTGAGATTCGCAGGGAGTCTAAAGGTAAAGGGAGATCGTCTAAGTGCCTTGCTATACATAATGTTTCCCTGGTGCTTGAACCGGGGGCGTCTATAAGCGGTCAAGTGCTTGATAAGGTCACCGGTGAACCTGTAGCAAACGTTATGGTTGAGCTTAATGCGAGCATAAAGGGTAAGACATGGGATCTATTTGACAGGATCGCCGGTCCCGGCAGAAGAGGTGACTTCGAGGTCAAGACGGATGAGAACGGTTTTTATGCTTTTACGTGTTTGCCGACTTTTACCTGGCCGAAAGATACGATAGACCAAGCCATGAAAACGTACCGTTCGGGGGAGCAATTACGACAGCGTACGGACTATAGTCTAAAGGTTGAGTGTGATGGGTATCTTGTCAATCATACTGGGTCTACGATATTGACGCCGAAAGATTCTCTTGGGGACAGGCAGATTGATTTTTCGCTCATTCCTGCAAATGTAACAATTCGCGGGCGTGTTACGGATGACGATAGAAAGCCGATTGCAGGCTACCAGGTTGAATATTGTATTGATCTGAACGGAACCGGTACAAACTGCGGGGGCAAGTACATCAGGACAAACGAAAAGGGTGAGTATGAGATTACCGGTTGTGCATATCATAAAAGCCTGTCGGTAAGGGTTGAAAGCGGCAGCAAACCTCGCAAGTGGCATGAAGAGGATGCGACTAAAGATAAGGAGTTTGTCTATTACGGTTATAAGTATGTGCCTGTTGAAATTGAAGAGGGCAAGCTGGAATATGAAGTTGATATTGTTCTGGACAAGCCCGAAGCGGTGATCGTATTTGATATAAAAGATACGGCAGGCAAGCCGATAGAGGGTATGGGTGTGCAGGTGATATGGCACGACAGCATAATAGGTTATGAGTGGGCGGAATTACTTAACGGGGTGTCGGGTAAGGATGGAAAGTGTGTTATCGCAGGTTTGCCGAATATGAAAGGTGGAGACCTGCGTTTTAATGTTGGTCCATCCGTTGTTAAGAAAACGGCTGCGGATAGGAAAGTTCCTGAAGGTGTAGAATCTCCGGCAGGGAATAAAAAAGTTCTGAATGAAAAATTGAATAAGTACACTTCTTTTTACTGGCTGCTGGAAGATCTGCCGGACGGTAAAGACGGGTATGTTATCGAGGTGACGGTGCCCAAAAAAGGTGAAAGGTTTGATCGCAAGAAAAGGATTAAGATTTTCGACTCAAAAGGCAAAAAGATTAATAGGTAAGGCGTAATGTTGGCAGGATGCTGACCTCGGGTGGCATCGGTCACTCCGTGCCCGATGGCTAAGCTCACAATGTCAATTTATCGCGACAATGACAGGCGGTAGGATGGGCTGTGCCCATGCTGTTGCTGCCATCCAGCTGCAGGTGGCATGTTTAATAGAATTTTGTTTATTACTTAAAATGGAGATTATTATGAAAGTTCGAGTTTTTGTTATAGTTTGTTTGTTGATGTTTTCGGTTTGTGTTTTTGCTGATGAGGTTTTGCTTAGTAATTCCAAGGCTTTGTTTCCTGCAGAAAGGGTTAAAAATAGACGGTATTCTTTTCCGCTTCTTGCGGCCAGGCTCAGTCCTTCTGGCAAATATCTGATATATCCAAAGATGGTTCCTGCATCTCCGCCTGATTATATAACTGGGTTTAAATTGATGATTTACGAAGTAGCGACCGGTAAAGAAAAATCGGTAGATCTGAATTTGTCTAGCGGGATCAAGCATGTCTGTACGCAGTTTAACCTTTTCAACCCCGCAGGCGATAAGCTTGTGCTGCTCCGCTATTCATATATTGAAAAAAAGCGTCAGGGTGAAGTTGTGGTTTATGATATCAAAAAAGAAAAGTTGACTTCAACGGGTATTAAAGGTGATAATATTTTGGGGGTGTTTGACAATACCGGTGAGAATATATTCGTAATGCAGTCAGAAACGTCGTTCAGTAAAGTAACCCTGTCGGATCTTTCGATCAAGCCAACATCTTTTATAGGTTTCTGTCAGTCTCATAGTCCCTATTCACCATATTCGGCTATGTATATTGTGAATCAGGCACTTGAGAGCGGGGTTTCTTTTGAGTTGTGGAATACGAAAACCGAAAAGAAGATAGGTGATTTGCCGTTGCATTTCAAAAATGGTGTGCCTGATGATGTTCAGGGGCAGTGGACCGCCGACGGCAAATACGTGTTTTACCTGGATGTTCTCGAAAATACCCGTGAAAAGTTTTCCCCGGTAACCAGGGTCTGGGATGTAGTCAGTAATAAACAAATCGCCGAATTGCCGGATGCTATGCCTGTCGGTGTCGGGCCGACAAAGACTTCAGTTGTTATGGTCGGTATCGACAGGATGGGAATAAAGCAGGGGATGTATGTCTATGATGTAAAAAGCAAAGAGTTTATGGACATCGGGCTTAAAGACGCAAAGGCTGTACATTCCTGCGGCAGTAAATTACTGTATATGCTTAAGAAAGATGGAGAGGATATGGTTTATGTTGCTGATATGTCTATCGTTAAGTGAAAAGTGAAAAGTGTAGTGTTGGCTTCCAGCCAACACCATATGTCGGCAGGATGCCGACATTACGAGTCATAACCTGCAAGACATTGGCAGTATGGCAAGTCTGCTTTTAGATGAATATTTTAATTGGAGATTATTATGAAAGTCCGAGTTTTTGTTATAGCTTGTTTGTTGTTGTTTTCGGTTAGTGCTATCGCTGATGAGGTTGTGGTTAGTAATCCTAAAGCTTTGTTTTCTGCCGAGAGGATCAAGAGCCGAAAGATTGCTCATCCGTTGCTTGCTGCCAGGCTTAGTCCTTCGGGGACGCATTTGATATATCCCAGGATGGTGCCGGCAACTCCGCCTGATTACGAGACGACGTTTAAGATGATCGCTTATGAAATAGCGACCGGCAAAGAAAAAAACATTGAAGTCAGTTTGCCTCGCGGATATGAATCGGTTTATACAAGGTTTAACTTTTTTAACCCAGCCGGTGATAAGCTTGTGATGGCAAAGTTCCTTAAGCAGGGTAGCGGCAGGCAGACCGAAATTGTTTATTATGATTTTAAAAAGAATAAGGTAGTCTCTGTGGGAATCAAGGGGCAAAGTGATATAGCGATGTTTGATAATACCAATGAGAATATATTGGTAAACAAATCAAGGAGCGGGACTGTTATTAAGGCTGATCTGTCGGGAGTCCAGAGCAAAGTAATTCAGATGGGCGGGTGGGTGCATACTCCCAGTATGTTCTCGCCTTATGCAGCTGTGTTCGTGACAAAACGGACCCCTGAGAGAAAAGCCGGTTTGCAAATGTGGAATATGAAGACCGCAAAGAAGGTTGCCGATGTGCCTGTCAATGAGAAAAACGATGCGCTTGATGATGTTCAAGGTCATTGGACTGCCGATGGTCGGTACTTCTTTTATTTAGATTTGTTCAAAAAAATCGGCGAGGATGGTTTAAGTCCGGTCAGTTGGGTTTGGGATGTTGAAAAGAACGAGCATGCAGCAGAGTTATTTGATGCTATGGCAGTTGGGTACGGTCCGACGAAAACTACGATGGTTATGGCGGCCGGTGTTAATGGTGAAGGGGGACAAG
The DNA here is from genome assembly GCA_019456225.1 of Planctomycetota bacterium. Classification (GTDB taxonomy): domain Bacteria; phylum Planctomycetota; class Phycisphaerae; order Sedimentisphaerales; family Anaerohalosphaeraceae; genus VRUI01. Next base: position 31,193 of record VRUI01000013.1, read on the forward strand.
AAGGTTTTTACATGTACGATGTGAAAACCGGCAAGTATATGGATATTGGGCCGAAAGGCGCCAAGGTGATCCATGCGTGCGGAAATAAAGTGCTTTATATGCTCAAAGAAAACGGCAAAAATATAGTTTACGTCGCTGATCTTTCGATTGTTAAAAGTAAGGAGTAAAGCGTCGTTAAGTGTAATGCGTATGGTGACATTGTTTTTGTGCGTCTGGGTCCGGCGCTTTCGCGGGGATGACGAGTTTATCGTGTATTGTTCGATTTTCGGGAGGGCTACCGGTTTTTTTGTTTTTCCTGCTCTGTCAGTGACTCGTTCAGCGAGCCTGAGCGGAAACCTTGCAGGTCGAGGGCTATGTATTTGAAGCCCAGGGATTTCAGGTGGGTCAGGATTTTCTCTCGGCTGTCTATTACTTTTTGGATGTCTTTTTCGTGTACTTCTATTCTTGCTGTGTTGTCGTGGTGTCTTACGCGGAATTCCACGAAGCCGAGGGTTCTGAGGTAGTCTTCGGCGAGGTCGATCTGTTTTAGCTTTTGTTCGGTTATCTCCACTCCGTAGCTTACCCTTGAAGCGAGGCACGGGGTTGCAGGCATTTCGGCGGTTTTGAGGCCGAGTTGTTTGCTTAGCTGCCTGATCTCATCTTTTGTTAGTTCTGCTTGCATTAGGGGGGCCGTTACGTTTAGAGCCATCGCCGCACGGTTGCCGGGCCGGTAATCGTCCAGATCGTCGAAGTTTGATCCGCAGACCACGTTATCTATACCCTCGGCGCCCGCGATCTTCCTCAACAGCCCAAATAGGTGGGATTTGCAGTGGAAACAGCGGTCAGCTTTGTTAGCCGAATAACTGGAGTCGGCCAGTTCGCTGACCGTGACCTGCCGGACGTCGATGCCTATGGTTTCGGCCATCTCCAGGGCGGTTTGCTTTTGACTTTCGGCTAGCGACGGGCTTATTCCGAGACAGCATACGATGTTTTCGGCGCCTAGAACGTCAACTGCGACTTTCAGGAGGAATGTGCTGTCTACGCCGCCTGAATATGCGATGACCGCCTTTTTGAGCGTGCGAAGGGTGTTTTTTAGCGATTTGTATTTTTGATCGGTATCCACAAGGCCGATGGAGGGAATTGAACCCTCAACCTCGTCTTTACGAAAGACGTGCTCTACCGTTGAGCTACATCGGCTTAAGAGGAATATACTACATAATCGATTGTCGTGTGTAAAGTATTTTTTTGCCGATGAGGAACAAACTCCTTAATCCCGGATTTCCCAAGTAAATCGTGACAAAGAAACTGGTTTATGATAATATTAGGGCTTATGGATACCGTTCAAGCCAGTTTTACTATTCTGATTTGGAGTGCCTGAAGAATACGTATATGGAGCCAGCGATTAATCTGTCATCTGTTGCAAATAACGAGTCCCAAACGGGCCAAGTCGGCTGTCTGATGCCGATTGACAATGACCTGCGCAGTGCCTGGCAATGGCTGGCGATGGTAACGATGCTGCTGGACCACCTCGGCTTTTTATATTCCGACCTCCTCGCCTTTCGCTATATTGGCCGGCTGGCGATGCCGCTGTATGCGATGCTGTTTATCATGTCAATTCAGTCCGGCCGGGTCAGTCACAAGCGGGTGTTGATCCTTGCGTTGATTTCACAGATCCCCTATCTGCTTTTGTTCGGAGAATTGAAATTCAATATTATCTTCTGTTTTTATATCTTTTACTGGATGACCGTAGCAGTCAAACGTCGCAGTTGGCTCGGCATGGTGGCGGTCTTTGCGGCGATGTGGATCCCCTCCTCCTATGGCTGGTATCTCTATGCTTCGCTGGCCGCATTCTACTGGCTTGACCATAAACCGGGTGCCAAACGCAGCGTCTTCGCAATATTCACCGTCATCGACACCTGTCTAACAAACACCCATCCACGTCAATTGCTGGCGATCGTCGCACCGTTTCTTCAAGGAATTAAAGCCCCCCGCCCGCCTAAATATCTGTATCGCTATTTTTACCCCGGACATCTGTTTGTCTTGCTGATTATTGATTTTTTGATCTTCGGTTCCGTCATAACTCCGTTTGGCACCTTCCCTAAACCCGCCGATGACGATGTACAATGGTACAATGAGTATTACGACGAATACGAACCGGTTGAAATGTATGAAATAAATACCGGTAACACCGACTGAAGGTAGCTCAGCATCTTGCCTGAGCCCATAACGCCAACTTCAGATCCGACAGTTTAAAATCGCATTGAAGCCCGCACCCGGCATTATTAACACCGAAAGGAATGAATTATGTTTTGTAAACACTTAAATGGGAAATGTCAGTTAATGGGAGCCATGGAAAAAGAGCCGGTTTTTTTTGACTTTTCGGCAATATTGCTGTATAATCGGTCGTTTGTGTTAACTCAGGGAACAATTGAATTCCTTTAAGAGGACTTAATGATGCGAATAAATCTTATTATTGCGGTTTTGTTGTTTTGCGTGTTTTTTTCAGTTAATCCCCCTGCCTACGCGGTTACGTCAGGTGTTAGTGCCGGTGAGATGGGGTTTGATGAAATTGTTTTTGTCAAACGAAAACCGTATTCCTCCGACCATTACTATACCGACATCGACAACGGTACCAGCGGCGACCGGTTTATCCCGGAAAACGGAATCTTCATATATGACCTCCGCACAAAAAAACAGCGTTCTGTTGTTACAGCCGCTCAAATGCCTGGCGGCAAAGGTTTCATCGGCAAGATCAACTTGTCATTCGATGCGAAAAAAGTCGTCTTCGGTTTCCGCGAAACCGCAGCGTCTGGTTTTCGGGTCTGGGAAGTAAAGACGGACGGGACGGGACTGAGGCAAATTTCCCGCGCCCCTGCCGACGAAGCCGAAAAGGTAAATCGCTGGCGTAAAGGCTGGCACACCGACGACATTCATCCTGCGTATCTGCCGGACGGAAAAATCATATTTTCCTCGACGCGTAACGAACATACTGTCCTTTGCGGCGATTCGTCGGCCCTGGTATCACCGTCCCTTTATGTCATGGATGCCGACGGCAAAAATGTTAAGCAGATTTCCAGAGGCGTGCTCAGCGAATTTTGTCCGCTTGTCCTTGACGACGGCAGAGTGATGTATCACCGCTGGGAATATATCGACAAGGGCGCACGCGTTGCCAAAACGATCTGGTCGATGAACCCGGACGGTTCCGGAGTGCAGGAGATTTACGGTGTCTCCGACGACACTACGACTGTATATATGTACCCCCAGCCGATCCCTGGCGGCGGCAACAAATTCGTAAGCGTTGGAACGTGCCACTTCCCGCAAGGCGGATGCCTGGGCGCGATCATGCTGGTCGACCCGGACAGAGGCCTGCGAAGACGAGGACCGGACCCGGACGAAAAAGACTACAAAAAGTTTGACGAAAAATATGCCGTCACGAATATTACACCGTCTGTCTTTATAGAACGCAGAACCGAACCGGGCTGGTTCTTCCTAAAAGATGACGGCAAATATGTTCATGACAAACAAGGAACAAGCGGCAATCTCTACGCCAACCCCTTCCCCGTCAGCGAAAACAAATTCCTCGTCTCATACAAAGTCAAACCAAAAGACCATTACAAAAACACCCCCAATGCCTACTCGCTGTACCTGATCGACACTGAAGGTAATCATACCCCTGTCCTCAATGACGAAAACCTTTCATGCTGGCACCCTACCCCGATCGTAGCTAGAAAAACACCGCCGCAGATCAACAACTTCAGACAGCCGAAATACGTCAAATCCAACGAAGCAGTCTGCATCGTGACAAATATCTACGAGGGCATGACGAACGTCAAAGAAGGCGAGATCAAATGGCTCCGGATCAACGAAGCACTCCCAAGATACTGGTCGACAGGTAGAAGATGGGATCCGGGAGCAAGCAGCAGCGGTTGGAAAGCTGCTCTTTGGCCGAGAGTGCAATGGGGCATAGTTCCTGTCGAAAAGGATGGCTCTGCACACTTTACGGTCCCTGCCGGACGAAACATTTTCTTCCAGGCACTAGACGAAAACTTCAAGGAAGTCCAGCGTGAGAGAACTTCTGTCAATTACAAAGCCGGCGAAGTTCGCTCGTGTACCGGCTGTCATGGCAAGACCAGCAATGCACCGGGAACAGCGGCAGCTGCACCTAAACGGGCTCCGATAGCTGTAAAACGAGGGCCAAGCAAATATGCAACTCAGCCTTGCGACCTGGTTGAAAACGGCGGTAATGGAAGACCGGGGCAGGTGATCCACTACCCCGCCGACATACAGCCGATCTTTGACGCTAAATGCATCAAGTGCCACGGCAATGAAAAACCAAAAGCCGGCCTGACGCTTACCGGTAATGTGACAGGATATTACAGTACGTCATACGAACAGCTTGCCAAAAAACAATTGGCCGGTCCGCTCATTTCAGAATTCACGTCCTTTAAGAAAGGGGACCAGGGGAACTTCAATGGCGCAGAACTCCCGGCAAAAAGCCTCGGCAGTCAAAAGAGCACTATAATAGATATGCTCACAAACCCCAAACATCCAAAGAATGCAAAAAATGATCATTCAAAAAGACTGACTAAAAACGAGCTTATGATCCTGACTCGCTGGGTGGACTCAAACTACCAGTTCTACGGGGCATACTACGGCCGTCAGCACACAATATGGCAAAACGCCGACCCCAAAAACACAGCATACAACCCAAAAGACTTCAGAAGAAAAGCAACGTTTGAAGAGGCGATAAGCTTCAGTGCTCCGCAGTGGCACAAGTAGGGAATGTATAATGTCTATTGTATAATGTATAATTATAAATTGCCTGGATAGTTTTTTTGAATTTTGATATGTTTTTGGGGGACATTTCTGCGAAACCGCGTTTTTTGGACTGAAAATGGGGTTGCAATTATTTGAAAGTTGTCTATAATATGCGGTTTGGTAAATAATCGGGTCGCCGGTGTGGAGTTGTTGTCTGCGGCTGGCCGAAGTAATGAATAACAAGACGGATAACAAATAACCGTCGCATGTGGAGTTTTATCTTATGGTATCAACATTGGAAGATTTCGGAATCGATCTTTTTGGCAGTGAAGCACTTTCGCTTGGCGAACTGCGTAAACTTGACACTTTGATCAACTGCAGTGAAAAATGCAAAATTGATTTTGCCGAGCATATCGAAGCCAACAAACGCAAAAAGCTGCAAGCCGGTATCGGCCTTGTTATGCTGGGCAAAAACGCCGAAGCAGTCAAATTGCTTGAAAAAGCCAAAGACTGCAAAGAGAAATATCTCTATATGGGAACGGCACTTCGCAATCTTCGCCAATACGACGAGTCAGTCGCCAGCTTTGACAATGCGGCAAAAGAAAAAGCAGACTCGCTGCTTGTAGGCATCGAAAAAGCCGAAACCCTCCGCGTAGCCGGCAAAATCAAAGAAGCGGCCAAGGCACTCAAGGGGTGCGGAAACTTCGAGAAGGTAAGCGCCGAATATCATTTTGAGCTTGGAAGGATATGCGACAGTCAGGGTGAGTATGAAAAAGCCATGAATAACTACAAGATGGCGATCGAACTTGACGCCGGTCACCAGAAGGCACTGTTCCACCTGGCGTACTCGTGCGACCTTCGCGGCGACGACGAAGCGGCGATGGACTACTACAAACAGATCAAGAGCAACAACCCGGTATATGTAAACGCCCTGCTGAACCTTGCGGTATTATACGAAGACAAGAATCAATACGACAAAGCCTCCAAATGTGTCGATATGGTGCTGTTTAGCCATCCGAACCACCAAAAGGCACTGCTGTTCAGCAAAGATGTCGAAAGCTCCAAGTTCATGATCTACGATGAAGAGAAGGAAAAGATGAGGACTCGTCATCACCAGACTCTGGAAATTCCGATCTCGGACTTCGAGCTGTCTGTAAGAAGCAGAAACTGCCTTAAGAAGATGAATATCTATACCATCGGCGACCTTCTGAATATCTCCGAAGCCGAACTGCTGTCGTACAAGAACTTCGGCGAAACATCGCTGACCGAGATCAAACAAATCCTCGACCAGAAAAGCCTGACGCTTGGAATGAGCCTGGAAGAAAAAGGTGCTGCCGCGGCAGATATCGAGATTACCGGCGAAAACCAGGAACTGCTCAATATGCCATGCCAGGAGATGGAACTTTCGGTGCGGGCAAGACGATGCCTGCAAAGGCTTGGCTGCAAAAACATCGCAGAACTGATCAGCAAAACAGAAGCGGAACTTCTTGGCTGCAAAAACTTCGGAGTGACAAGTCTAAACGAGATCAAAGACAGACTTACGAGCTATGGCCTGAGCCTGAGAACTCTCGAATAAAGTAATATTTTAGCCATCTGTATTAACTGACGGCTTTTAGAACATTGCAGATTAAAGCAAGACCTTTGAGATTAATCTGTATCCTTAGCGTTTTATCGGGGAGTTCGCGCTCCCGCGCTTTTACAATTCACCTATTTATTATAAGTGAAAGATTAAATTGGCCAGAATGCTCGACACGATCTTCAAACACAAGGAACTCATCAAGCGGGTATTGATTATTTTAGCATTCGGATGCTGTTTTGTGGGGTGCTGGAAAAAGCAAGTTTCCAGGCCCGTCGCCTTCGAGCGTAAAACGCCGGTCCAGTCTAACCAGATAAGAGTTCTGCTGCATGACAACATAAAGCAATTGCGGCTTACATCGATGGGTGGTTTCAGCATAAAAGACAGCCTTATGGCCTCAAAGGCACATTTCGGCAGAGATACTGAACCGCTGGAAATCATTGCCGTCTCTGGTTATGTCAAGATTGGCGAGCGTATGTTCGGCAACGGATGCGTGGTAGTACCCGACCAGTTTTCACTGCTGAGTGTCAACGGTAAAGCCTACCGGGGAGAGATCAAACTTTACACCCTGGATGACGGCAAATCGCTTCAAGTTATTAATCAACTTCACGTCGAGCAATATCTCGCCGGTGTCGTCGGCGCCGAAATGCCAAGCTACTGGGGACAGCAGGCACTAAAGGCCCAGGCAATCGCGGCAAGGACTTACTGCCTTTATACCAAAAACAGGTTCGGGACAAACCAGAAGTGGGATGTAAGAAGGACGCAGGCAAACCAGGTTTACCGGGGAGTTTCGGCAGAGACAGCGACGGTAAAACAAGCTGTCGCCGAAACAAGAGCGATGGTGCTGACATGCAGACACCGCGACTCAACAAGGGGGATCTTTCCGACGTACTACAGTTCTACATGCGGAGGGCATACCGAAAGCAGCTACAACACCTTCGGAGAATATTTTCCGCCGCTTAACGGGGTAGTTTGCGGGCACTGCAAAAAGACCGCCCAACGAAATTACCTTGCGTGGGGACCGGTTACTTTCACCGATACAGAGATCACCGCAAAAGTCCTGGTCCGCTATCCGAGCCTTGCCGAACTGAAAAAGATCGAGTCAATCGTGCCTGCAAAGACCAGCAACTACGGTCAGGGCGAAGGCAGAGTCGTCTCGTTCAGGCTTATCGGCAAAGACGGCAAAGATGCGTATCTTAAAGGCGAAGACCTGAGACTTACGCTGGACACAACGGGTGCAAAAATGAAAAGTACATTCTGCAAAATAAAAAAGGGAAAGGGAACATACAGCTTTACCGGAAAAGGATTCGGCCACGGAGTTGGAATGTGTCAGTATGGGGCACATACGATGGCCAGAGAAGGCAAAGACTACAAACAAATATTGCGGTTTTATTACCCAACTGCAGTGCTAGTTAAGCATTGATACGCCTAACTAACAATTACTAATTACTAATTGAGGATGCGGCCGGTCGGCCGTTTTTTTATGAGTGCTTTTGAATTACTTGGTAAAGATAATAACAGCCAGGCTCGGCTTGGTAAATTGCAAACGGCACACGGTCAGATCGATACTCCTGTGTTTATGCCCGTCGGTACGCGCGGCACGGTAAAGGGGCTTACGCCCAGGCAGATCAAAGAGACCGGTGCGCAGATCATCCTGGCCAATACATACCATATGATGATCCGGCCTGGGACGGAGGTTGTCGAGGCACTCGGTGATCTGCACGGGCTTATGGGCTGGGACGGACCGATCCTGACAGACAGCGGCGGGTACCAGGTGTTTTCGCTGAGCGAACTTAACCGCATCGGTGATGACGGAGTGGAATTTGCCAGCCATATCGACGGAAGAAAAATCTATATAGACGCAAAGATCGCTACCGAAGTTCAAAATACGCTCGGGGCCGATATATTTATGTGCTTTGACGAGTGTGCTCCGTTTCCGTGTGAAAAGGACAAACTTATCGCCGCGGTCGACAGAACTATCCGCTGGGCAAGAATTTGCAAAGACACACACGCAAACGACAGGCAGCTTTTATTCGGGATCGTTCAGGGCGGCATCGATAAGGATCTTCGCGCACGCTGCGCCGAGGAACTGGTCAAACTGGATTTTGACGGTTATGCTATCGGCGGGCTGAGCGTCGGCGAGGGCCACGAAAATATGAAGCTGACGACAGAGTTCACCGCCGAGCTGCTGCCGGAAAACAAACCGAGATACCTCATGGGAGTCGGGATGCCCAAAGATATTGTGGCGGCTGTGCGGGCCGGCGTCGATATGTTCGACTGTGTTCTGCCGACAAGGAACGGTAGAAACGCTTTCGCGTTCACAAAAAACGGCCCCTTACGCCTGCGAAACAGCGCCCACATCAGCGATACATCGCCAATCGAAGAGGGATGCGGATGCTACGCGTGCGAAAATTTTTCACGCGGCGCGATCCGCCATTTCTTCAATGTCGGAGAAATGCTGGGGCCGATACTGGTTTCGCTGCATAACATTACATATTTTCAGGGACTTATGGCCGAAATCAGGCAAAAAATAGCAGATAACACCTTTAATGCCTGGGCAGAAGAATTTTTAAGCTCAAATTAACCAAAAAAATACATATAGCCAACCATAAACCCATTGCCGACAAAGACTTAAGGATGTATCGTACCGGATTGCATTAACCTGCTTGAAGATTTCATATCCTTGACAGCCGTCTGATACCTGACATCCGACATCCGGCAAACTGACAAATTGGTCAGTTTGTATAATATATTGAGAAAATGCTGGTTTAATCGGGGCAGAGTCTGTAAAATGGCCCGTTTTAAATAAACATAAATTTTGATTTTGACGATAAACACAAATTAGAAGGGATTATAAAATGAATAATATCTGGATACTAGCCGCTGCCGGAGACGAACTGGAAAGCACCCCGGTAAACGGAGCACCTATCGAAGAACCTGAAACCAATGCAGTTGAAGGTGCAAACGGATCTAAACCCGATCCCAAAAAAGAAGATCTCCCGCCAGTGCCTTTTTATAAGCAGCCTCAATTGCTCATGCTTGTCGGTATGTTTGTCATAATGTATTTTCTGCTGATCAAAGGGCCAAAAAAGAAAAAGCAAAGGCATACGCAGATGGTAAAAGCGATCCAGAAAAACGCACGTATACAGACGATCGGTGGAATTATTGGAACTGTGATAGAAATTAAGGAAAATGAGATCGTCATAAAGATCGACGAATCAAACAATACTAAGATGCGGATCAGCAAAGGTGCGGTAAGCACGGTTCTTTCTGACGACACCAACTAGTCAAACAGGCCCGTCGGCCTGTTTGTAATTACGACTTACAAATTACGAATTTTGGATTCGGCCTTTCGGCCGAGACTTTTTAATTTAAGATTACTGGAAAGATAACATGAATAAGAATCAGATTTGGAAACTGGTATTTATAGTTGCACTCGTTTTAATCGCGATATATCAAGTTACTCCGCTTGACAAAAAACTCAAACCCGGCCTTGACCTTGGCGGTGGTGTCAGTCTTATCTATGACATCGACACCGAAGGGCTGACTAACGACGAAATAAAGAATCTGGCCCAGCGGATAATCCCGATCCTTCGCCGCCGTATCGATCCGACGAACGTGGCGAATATCGTGATGATCCCGCACGGTGACACCCGTATTGAGATACAGATGCCGCTTGCGAGCAAGGGCACCGTAAAAAAACGCGATCTTTACCAGAAGGCACTTGAATCCCTCGAAGACGAGAACATCAACCTCCTTAAGACAAGGAGAACTCTTTCCAAAGAAGGTATCAATCTGGAAGAGGAAATAGCGAAATTCGCGGGTGACCCGGCCAAACGCGCTGAACTCGTTTCCGAGATCGAAAAGAAAAAGGAACAGCTTGACGACAACAAAGTCCAGGACGAACTCGAAGCCGAGATCGCGGATCTGGAAGCAGTCGTTGCCGAGTTCGACAAGCGAAGAGAAATCCTTAAGAAGTGGGCCGATGTCAACATCAAACGCAACGCTATGCAGAAACAGCGTGACCAGCTTGACACAAAGATGGCAGAATTGACGGTTAAGCTTGAAGAGGCGAATCTGGCAGGCGTAGAGAGGATGGCACCGGACTGGAATAAGCTCGACAGCGAGAAACTAGCTGAAGCAATCGAAGGCTATGCCAATGACGATACCGACAAAATCGCTCTCATCAACGGATACATGGCGATATTTAAAGAAAGAGCCCCGATAGTCAACGAACTGGCCAAACCCGTGACAGGCCTTACCGCACAGTACCGCGCGGCATCTGCGGAACTGGCACAGCTTAACCTTGCCCAGGGGCAGGTGATGGACACGCTGGCACTTGGTGCAACAAGCGGCCGCCAGGCAAAGATCGAAAAAATAATCAAAGCCTTTCCGGGCCGTAAGGCAATGATCGTAGCTGCCGCTGACGCATACGATGCTTACAAGGAAGTCGGCGGAAGACTTGACGACCCGGAAGACCTTAAGCGAATGCTAAAGGGTGCGGGCGTTCTCGAATTCCGTATCCTGCCGCTAATGCCTGAAAATCCAACAGAATTTGGGGCACTGAAAATCGATCTCACGGAAAAAGGCCCCGGGCAGATCTCGATGAGCAAGTATGTCTGGCTTGAAGTTGAAAACCCCGACGAATTTAAGGGCAGTTACCAAAAAGGAATGGCCGTTGTAGAGACTTTCGGCGAAAAGACATACGTCCTGGCAAGCAACCAGAAAGGCGAAACAATGCTCCAGGGCAGCGGCCAAAAGAAGTGGAAGATGAAAAAGGCAACGCCTACCGTAGACCATCAAACAGGAAAACGGGCGATCTCGTTTAGAAACGATGAAGTCGCGGCAAAACTGTTCTTCAGTCTCACGAGCGCCAATCTCGGAAGACCTCTGTGTATTGTTCTTGACGATCAGGCGATAAGTGCACCGGTACTCAATAGCGAACGCGGGATCAGCAAAGTGGGAATCATCACAGGCAATTTCAGTCAGCAGGAAGTTAACGACATGGTCAACAAACTTAACGCCGGTTCGTTCCCTGCCAGAATGTCGGATGTTCCGATCTCCGAAAAGAGTATTGGCGCAACCATCGGTGTAGAGAACCGCAAACAGGGTACAAAGGCAGGTATCTACGGTATGATCGCAGTGGCGGCCTTTATGGTCGTTTACTACCTCCTGGCCGGTATCGTCGCAGTGCTCGCACTTTGCATGAACCTGCTGTTTATCCTGGCATTGATGGTAATCCTCGACGGTACATTCACCCTGCCCGGTATCGCCGGTCTTATCCTGACGATCGGCATGAGTGTTGACGCCAACGTACTTATCTTCGAACGTATCCGCGAGGAAATCGCACGCGGCGGTTCGCTTCGCAGCGCAGTAGCCAACGGTTACCAGCGAGCTTTCAGAACTATCTTCGACGCGAACATCACGACGTTCGGCGTGGCTCTTATTCTGTACATGGTAGCCTCCGAAGAGATCAAGGGATTCGCGATTATTCTAATGCTCGGTATCGCTTCGAGTATGTTTACCGCCTTGTTTGCCACACGGGTAATATTCGACACGCTGATGGACCTGAAGGTTCTTAAGAACAAGCTGACGATGCAGTCGCTGATCAAAAAACCGAATATCAACTGGATGTCGGCTCGCGGAATATTCTTCTCTATCTCGGCAATCCTGATTCTCGGCGGGCTTACAATATTTACACTTCGTGACGACTCGGAAAACAGCAAGTGGGACATCGAGTTTACAGGTGGAACCAGATTTACCGTTGACATCAAGGGCGACAAACTAATCAGCGAAGATTGGGTCAAGGAAAGGATTCGCAATAAAGGAATCGAGCTTAACAACGCATCGCTTGTAAATGCTAAGGTTAACAGGGTAGGTAAAAAAGAAGATTATCAGTTCGAGATCACTACCACCGCGACTAACAAGACTACTGCGAACGTGACATTCGCCAAATCCGGGCAGACAGTTGAATCGGTAAAAGCGGATGTCAAAAAAGCCGCAAACGATTTCCGCGGAACACTTTACAAGCTAGAAGTCGCAGCGACATCGGATGACGGTTTGGCCTTTGAAGTTTCTACCAGCCAGGTGAACAAGGCACTTGTAAGAAAAGTACTTGCCGCAGCGTTCAAGGACAAGGCAGACGTCTCAGAGCCGGTTGTTGACGAGTTGGTAAGTAACGCCGTTCGCGAGGCATTCGAAGGTTACCTCAAGATCAAGGAGAACCTCGGTGCCGCTATCACATCGGTTGACAAAGTCGACGAAACGACCGTCGATCTTCTGGACTATATCGGCGGCATCAAGATCACATGCGAGCTTGAGAAAGAGACGACATACAAAGACCTCGTCGAAAGATTCAAAGCCATACAGTTCAAAGGCGACATGCAGACACTGGCGTGGTATACGTACGACATCCTGACAACAGACTTGGCCAAACTGGGCGACGACGATACGGTCAAGAGCTTCGTATTTACAAGCGTCCACCCGGATGCGGGATATCGCCAGTTCAGTGATGAAGAGTGGACAACGTTCGAAGAAAACGAAAAGAAAAAGATCATGGAGGCTGCTTCGCTGGAGACGACGCTTTCAAGAGTGACTCAGATCGACCCGTCCGTCGGTAAGGAAGCTATGTACAGTGCTCTTATCGCTATTATTCTTTCGCTGATCGCCATCGTCGCTTATATCTGGATCCGGTTTGGAACGGCTAACTTTGGTTTCGCGGCTATCGCGGCGTTGGTGCATGACGTTTGCATCGTGCTTGGCCTGGTAACGGCTTGTTCATGGATATCCACCACGAGCATCGGAAAGGCTTTGCTGATCCAGGACTTCAAGATCGACCTTGCAATGATCGCGGCATTCCTTACGATCATCGGTTACTCTCTTAACGATACCATCGTTGTATTCGACCGTATCCGTGAAAACAAGGGCAAGCAGATCAAGCTTACCAAAGAGATACTGAACAATAGTGTCAACCAGACACTTTCAAGGACACTGCTGACATCGTTGACAACGTTCATGGTAGTCCTGATCATGTACATCTGGGGCGGTCCTGGACTTCGCGGTTTCACATTCGCAATGCTCATAGGTATCATCGTCGGTACCTACTCTTCGATAGCGATCGCGGCACCGATACTGCTGATCGGCAGTAAGAAGAAAGATTAAGAGGCTAATGTCTAAAGACCTGAAAACCGGAATGATCATCGGGGTAGTTCTGCTGATAGCAGCTACCCTGATGATCTCATTCCTTTCTAAAGGTTCACTAAGGTCCAGGCTAAAGGACAAGTTCAACACAGGAACAACCCCGACCTCGCCGGACGACAGCGATAAAGAGCAGAACTCGGCCGACAAAAAAAACACTGACGATGAAACTACTCAAAGCACCGAAACAATCCACATCGTCACCGATGGCGAAACTATTAACGAAATCGCCGAGAAATACTACGACAATCGAATGATGATAAACAAGATCGTCGACGAAAATCCCCACATACCGGATGACTATAAATTGAAAACCGGGATGAAGCTTAAGATTCCTGAGTAGGCAGAACGGCATGCCCGCAGCCCATCCTACCAGTCTTATGTCGGTAAGATGCCGACATTACGGACTGTCCAACAGCTTTCCTGCGTCGTTGTCAATTATCCACTTTACCTTGTCAAGTATGGGCCAAAGACTGTGGACCGGATACCTGACTTCATCCGGTTCTGCCTGGAAGACCTCCTTTAGGATCGCGGCTTTCCCTTCGCCGGATACGAGAACAAATAGCTGTTTTGCAGCGCAAATAACCGGATGGGTAAGTGTGATCCTGTTAAAATCTCCGCTCATGAGGTAAACGGCGGTGACAATATCCTGCGTGTCGAAATGTGCATAAGAATTAGGGAAGAGCGATCCGATATGTCCGTCGTCCCCCATCCCAAGTATCATCAGGTCAAAACTGGGAAACTCGCCCGGGCCAAGTCCAAAGACCTTACGGATAGTCTCTTCATACTCGGCGACGGCAACGGAATAGTCCTTAATCTCACCGAATACCCGATGTACATTCTCATGCGGGATACCGACCTTATCAAGAAAAGTATTGGCCGCCATCGCATAATTGCTCGCGTCGGCATCAGGCTCTACGCAACGCTCATCGACCCAGAAGACCTGCACCTTTTCCCATTTAATATTTCTGCCGGTCTCTGTTTCGCCAAGGAGTTCGAAAAACCTCATCGGCGTGTGACCGCCGGATATGGCGACGTAAAAACTACCCTTGTCGGCGATGGCCCTTTCCGATGCCTCAGCAAAACCCTCCAATGCCGCAAGAGCAATATCTTCGGCAGCGTTAACCCTGACAATATTCGGCTTATTATAATTGGTTACTACCATAATCTAACCTCCTTAAAAGTTGTCGATTACAATATCACACATACTCAGCGAACGCTGCAATCCCCTGTTGCTTCCTTGATTATACGCCGAAAAACGAAACTGCGAAGAAAAAAATGCTATTACCACCAAAAAGAATGGGCTAAAAAACAACCATAATTCCTTGAATCGCAGCAAATCAAATGCTATATCAGCTTATAAATCCCCATGTTTATTGTCTAAAAAGGCCTCGAGTATGGAAGCTGCCGCCACCGCATCGAGATGTTTTTTCTTCTTTTTTCGCGTAATATTCAGCCCTGCGAGCTTCTTTTCGGCGTCAAAACTGCTGAGCCTTTCGTCATAATAAATCACAGGTACCTGTGTTGCCTCCTGGAGCCGGTCTCCGAAGCAGCGAACACTTTTGGCCCTGGGCCCTTCCGTCGAATCCATATTCAGCGGCAAACCAACGACAACGGTCTCGATATTCTCCTGGCGGACAATTTTAACGATCTGCCCGACAAGTTCGGCCTGACCGGTGAGCACCTTCAGCGGTGAAGCCATTGTCTCGCCCTTGTCGCAAATAGCAAGGCCTGTGCGCTTTTCACCATGATCGACTGCAAGATATCGCATAACGACTCCCTCTACAGGTATTTCTGACCGTCATGCAATCTGATCATTTCGATAAGTTCTTTAAGCCTGTCGGTCTGGTCGATCGGGCAAACCAGCGTAGCATCGGGGGTATGGGCGACAACGGTGTTTTCCAGCCCAATGACGGCGATAAGATGGTTCTTGTCTTCGGTAATAATGATATTATTTTTACTGTCAACGACCTCGCTGGTTCCGGCGACGACGATATTGTTATTAGCATCGGAGGTGATGATGTCGGCAAGAGCGGCAAAGGAACCCATGTCCAGCCACTTGCAGTCAAGCTTGATAGCGAAAACATTTTCGGCCTTTTCCATCACAGCAAAATCGATGCTGATCTTGGGAAGCTTCAAAAAATAATCGTTGAGCGTCTCGTCCTGCCTTGGTCCGTCCCAGTCGGATTGAATTCGCTTTAGAGGTTCGGTAGATGCCGGAAGATGGGCGGCAAGATTCTTCAGGATAGTAGACGCCTTCCAGACGAACATGCCGGAATTCCAGGCATAGTTGCCTTCTGTGAGGTATTTTGCGGCAGTTACGGCGTCGGGCTTTTCGATGAATGAGTCGACCTTGAAAATTTCATTTTCGCATTTTTCACAGCCGGTCGCCCCGCCAAGCTTGATATATCCGAGCTGGGTGCTTGCAAAGGTCGGCTTGATGCCGAAAGTCAGCATGGAATCCGGATTGGTATTAACAAAACTCAACGCATCGGTCATGGCCTGCTGGAAGACTTTGTCCGGCTCAATGAGCTGATCGGCGGTGACGACTGCCATCGTGGCGTTCGGGTCATATTTGCTCAAAACCGTCGCGGCAAGACCGATGGCACCGGCTGTATCGCGAACTGCAGGCTCGGCGATGACATTTCCATAAGGGACCTCGGGGAGGTTTTCACGGACGATGTCGGCATAGCCTGCGTTGGTAAGGACGATAATGTTTCGGTCGTCAAAAATTGGTACAAGACGATCAAAACACCTTCGCAGCAGGGTTTTACCGTCGATGAGCTTTAGAACCTGTTTGGGACGTTTTTCCCGGCTAAGCGGCCAGAGCCGTTTGCCGGTCCCGCCTGCCATGATCACTGCATAATCCATTGTCGCACCTTATCAGAACAAATATCACTAATCGCTACTAAACGATGTATTTATCGTCCAGTTTTGCAACTGGCGTGATTTTTTCTGCCATTTCTTCGAATCCGGGCCTGTCCATCAGTGCAAAAGTCGCTTCCTTGCCGAGTTCTACGGCCGGCTGGTCATACACGTTGATGTCAAAAAGCAGACCGGTAATCGAAGTTGTGACCTCGAAAAGATATATGAACTGGCCGATA
The DNA here is from genome assembly GCA_019456225.1 of Planctomycetota bacterium. Classification (GTDB taxonomy): domain Bacteria; phylum Planctomycetota; class Phycisphaerae; order Sedimentisphaerales; family Anaerohalosphaeraceae; genus VRUI01. The sequence goes on from VRUI01000013.1 coordinate 47,807, forward strand.
GTCTGTGCGTTCACCTTGTCGAACAATACCGTCATGCACGGTCGTTGGTCCTTTAGCAAGGCGTATTCCGTGGCGACCTTTTCAGCGTTTAGCAGTTTGGACATTTTTGAGCCTGCGAGATAACCGAGTTCCGGGGCACATGCAGGCTCCGGACCGATGACGACGTCACGGGCGAATTCCTTGACCTGCAGGAAGGTGAAGAGCTTGTCATTTGGCCCTTCGCGGTATAGTTGAACCTGGCTGTGCTGGTCGGTGGTTCCAAGTGCCTTGACCGGAGTAGGTCCGACGAATACATCGTTTCCGGAAAGATCCTTTGTCTTGCCCAGACTCTCGGCCCAGAGCTGGCGGTACCAGTCCGACAGGTCCTTCAGGGCATAACAGTACGGCATCATCACCGAGATCGGTTTGCCTGCGTTGTAGAAATTCCAGTTGACTGCGGCGTTTATGGCGGCCGGGTTATTGTAGAAATCGGTGGTAGTGACGCGTTTGTCCATCTGGCGTCCGCCTTCGAGCAGGCCGTCGATATCGATGCCGCAAACGGCGGCGCTTAAAAGACCAACCGGACTAAGAACACTCCACCTGCCGCCGACGCCGTCCGGGACGACCAGGGTGCGGTAACCGGATTCGTCTGCTATTTTGCGGAGGGTTCCCTCTTTGGCGTCAGTGGTTGCTATGATACGCTGGCTTGCTTTGTCGCCGAGTTTGTCTTCGAGGAGTTTTTTGATTACCAGGTAAACGCTTGCGGTTTCGGCGGTTCTGCCGGATTTGCTGATTACGTTGAAGATTGTCTTGTCGAGCTTGTCGCCGACCCAGTCGACGAAGCTTGCGATCTGGACGGGATCGACGTTGTCGAAGACGAACAGCCTCGGACAGCCGTTACGCTGGTTTTCGTCCATATTGTACATATATGGGTTTAGAGCGGTCTGGACGGCGATATTGCCCAGTGCCGATCCGCCGATACCGAGAACGACAAAGTTTTCGCAATCACCCTTGAGCGAATCGGCGACCGCCTTGACCTGTGCGGGGTAGTCCTCGTTATACGGAAGCTCGCGGTACATCGTCTGGCCGGCTTTACGCTGGTCGTTAAGCTGCTCGATAAGCGGTTTGGTCTGCTCGGCAAGCTCATCGAACTGCTTGGGCGAAATCCCGTGCTCTGCGCCAACGACGTCTGCTGTTACGTTTTTATAGTAAAGACTGATATTTGACATGTGACAATACCCCTTGGCCCGGTCCTGCCGGGTGCTGAATAAATGTTAATAATTTTTGAAACCACCAATGATTTATGGCTTGAAAGCAAGTGTATTAAAAAATGATTCAGAATCAAGCTCTTTTTGTTTGATAGTATGTCAAGCTTAAGCTGATTCAGATTTTTTTTGTTAAAAAATCTTTACTCATCATCACTCCCGCCGGAATCAGAGGCTTTTTTCTGCTCTATTTGATTTTCTAATTTTTTGAGTTCTTCGATTTCTTTCAAGTCTGCCTGCTGTGCTTCAAACGCTTTTCTTTTTTTGTCAAAGCGTTCATAAAACTCTCTCACCTGTTTTTCCATTTGAGAATGGCTGATTTTGCCGATACCTTTAAGGATTTTCTTATCACTGAAATCAATGATTCGATCAACATTTTCCCGCCAGAAATCCAGCGTTATATCAATTCTGTCTTTGGCTCTTAATTCGGCGGTCTCCAGAAATATAACAACAAGACGGTTGAGTGTATCGATCTCGTCTTCGGCAAGATAGTTCTTGGCGATTAAAATATCCTGTTTGCGGACGATGGTTCCTTTCCACGATCTCAAAGCCATATTGGGCTTATCCGAATCGGCTCTTGAAACGATCAGTTCTGCGGCAGTCTGATCCGTTGCGGCAAAAATCAGCTTGTTCTGCGTTTCAGCAAAAAACATCTGTGTGGTTTTATCGGTTTTGTCGTAATCGCTGCTAAGTGAGAACAAATCACGCAGCTTTTGGTAAAAGCGTTTTTCCGATGCGCGGATGTCACGAATACGCTCTAGCAGTTCATCGAAATAATCTGGCCTTCCATCCGGATTTTTCAGACGCTGGTCATCCATTACAAAGCCCTTGACCATATACTCTTTCAGATTCCGGTTGGCCCAAATCCTGAACTGCGTACCCCGTTTGCTCCTGACCCTGAAACCAATGGCCAAAATCATATCCAGAGAATAGAAAGTAACCTGGTAATCCTTGCCGTCTGAGGCAGTTGTTAAGTATTCCTTAACAACTGAATTTCCATTTAACTCCTTTTCCTGCAAGACGTTAGAGATGTGCATACTCACGTTTGGCACAGAGGTGGCAAAAAGTTCGGCAATCTGTTTCTGGTTCATCCAGACCGTGCCATCCTGAGCGTAAAGCGAAACTGACGCCTTGCCGTCAGGGCTGTTGTAAATGATGATATTTTGATGGTCAGTTGAAGATGTCGTGAGGTCTTTTTTTTCCATGATTCATCTCTTAAATAACTTAAGGGAACCCTTAACGTCTGCCGGACTTAAAAAAGCCCCGGTTTTTGGCCGGGGCTTTTTTGTTATTAGACTTTGCTTACATCTTTGAGAGCTTTTCCAGGATTTCATAGCCGTGTTTAGCGTCCTGGGTTGCTTCCTTCATTAGCTTTGCAGCGATCTCAGGCTTGGATTTCTGTAGTACGCGGTAACGGTTTTCGTTGTATGCGTATTCCGAGAATTCCATTGTCGGAGGTTTTGAGTCAAGCTGCAGCGGGTTCTTGCCTTCGTCTTTGAGACGCGGGTCGAACCTGTAAAGCGGCCAGTGACCACAAGCGACGGCGTTCTTCTGCTCGTCGACACCTCTCATCATATTGATGCCCTGTGCGATACAGTGTGTGTACGCGAAGATGATCGAAGGTCCGTCGTAGGCTTCGGCTTCCATGAACGCTTTAACCGTCTGGGTCGGGTTAGCGGCAAGTGCGGTTTTTGCGACAAAGATATTACCGTAACTCATCGAGATCAGACCGAAATCTTTCTTCGGCATGGTCTTTCCGGCGGCCGCGAACTTAGCGACTGCCGCTCTTGGAGTAGCTTTTGACATCTGTCCGCCAGTGTTTGAGTAAACCTCTGTATCCATTACGAGGACGTTTACGTTCTTGCCGCTTGCGAGTACGTGGTCGAGTCCGCCGTAACCGATGTCGTATGCCCAGCCGTCACCACCGACGATCCAAACTGATTTCTTGACGAGGTAGTCAGCGACAGTGAGGAGTCTCTTGCAGTAATCGCAACCAGACTTTTCGCACTGAGCCTTAAGATTAGCAACTCTTGCTCTCTGGGCTTCGATCAGTGACTGCTGGTTATCGTTAACAGAAGCGGCTATCTGGCTGGCGAGATCGGCTTCTACGCAACCTTCGGCTGCTGCTTTTTCGAGAAGTTCAAGAGCGAACTGCTGGCCCCTGTCGATGGTAAGACGCATTCCCATACCGAACTCTGCATTGTCCTCAAAGAGGGAGTTTGACCATGTCGGACCCCTGCCGTCTTTGCGGGTGGTATATGGAGTTGTCGGCAGGTTTCCGCCGTAGATCGACGAACAGCCGGTCGCGTTTGCGATGTATGCCCTGTCGCCGAAGAGTTGTGTGAGGAGTTTGAGGTTTGCGGTTTCGCCGCAGCCTGCACATGCACCTGAATACTCAAACAAAGGCTTAACCAACTGGCTGCCCTTTACAGAGCCCAATTTGAACTTTGCAGGATCGGTCTCGGGGATGTCCAGGAAGAAGTCGTAGCATTTTCTTTCCTGCGACCTGACGGGTTCCTGGGTAACCATGTTGATAGCCTTGCGGCCGGTGGGCTGCTTGTCTGCGTCTTTTTCCTGTGCGGGGCACTGAACGACGCAAGCACCGCAACCGGTGCAGTCTTCCGGGGCGACCTGAACTGTGAACTTCATACCGGCAAAATCTTTGCCCTTGGCGTCAACTGACTTGAATGCGTCGGGAGCACCTGCGAGCTGGGCTTCTTCGTATGCCTTGATGCGGATAGTCGCATGCGGACAAATGAATGAGCACTGGCCGCACTGGATACAAACGTTCGGGTCCCATTCAGGAATATGAATGCCGATGTTGCGTTTTTCGTACATCGTAGTAGCGGTCGGGAACTTGCCGTCGCAAGGCATCTTGCTGACCGGCAGGCTGTCGCCGTTACCAGCGAGGATCGGTCCGGTTACTTCCCGGATAAACTCAGGAGCATCGGCAGGGACGGCGTCGGCCATCTTGACGGTGCTGTCGGCCGAACCGATGGTCACCTCGAATACCTTATCGATAGCGGCGTCAACGGCTGCGTTGTTCATGTTGACGATCTTGTCGCCTTTCTTGCCGTATGACTTCTTGATGGCGGTCTTGATCGCGTCGATGGCCTGGTCGATCTGGATCACTCCGCTGATCTTGAAAAATGCGGTCTGCATGATGACGTTAATACGTGCACCGAGTCCAAGTTCTTCAGCGATTGTGTTAGCGTCGATTACGTAGAACTTGAGTTTCTTGTCGATGATCTGCTGCTGGACCTCTACAGGGAGAGTCGACCATACTTCGTCTTTGTCGTGGCTGCTTGTCAGGAGGAATGTTCCGCCTTCTTTAGCGTGGCCGACCATGTCATACTTTTCGAGGAAGCTTGGATTGTGGCAAGCGATAAAGTCGGCTTCGGTGATGAGGTATGGGCTGCGAATAAGCTCTTTGCCGAACCTCAGGTGGGATACTGTTACAGCACCGGCTTTTTTGGAGTCGTATACGAAGTAACCCTGGGCAAAGTTGTCGGTCTGTTCGCCGATGATCTTGATCGAGTTTTTGTTAGCACCAACTGTACCGTCGGAACCAAGACCGTAGAACATCGCACTGAAAACGTCCTGCGAGGTGCTGAACGAGTAGTCAACGTCAAGACTTGAATTTGTCACATCGTCAACAATACCTACTGTAAAGCTATCCTTTGGTGTTGATGCGTCGAGGTTATCGAATACTGCTTTAACCATTGCAGGTGTAAATTCCTTTGAACCAAGTCCGTATCTTCCGCCTACGATCGTCGGGTAGCCGTCATACGAGAGCGAACCGTCGGACATTGCCTTGCCGATAGCGGTTCTAACGTCCATATAGATAGGTTCGCCGATAGAGCCAGGCTCTTTTGTTCTGTCAAGAACGGCGATCTTTGTTGCTGTCTTTGGCAGGACGCTGATAAAGTCTTTTACGCTAAACGGTCTAAAAAGCCGTATCTTGAGCATTCCGACCTTTTGGCCGTTGGCGTTAAGGTAATCGACTGTTTCGTGAATCGTATCGGAACCGGAGCCCATTACGATAATAACCTTTTCGGCATCAGCGGCACCAACGTATTCGAAGAGCTTGTACTGTCTGCCTGTGATAGTGGCGAACTTGTCCATTGCTGCCTGAACGATGGCCGGCGTTGCGTCATAGAACTTGTTAACGGTTTCGCGGCCCTGGAAATAAACGTCCGGGTTCTGTGCGGTACCGCTCATCATCGGGTGATCAGGGCTTAGTGCTCTTGCCCTGTGAGCGTTGACAAGATTTTCATCGATCATCGCACGCATGTCATCATAGTCAACTTCTTCTACCTTCTGAATTTCATGGCTTGTGCGGAAACCATCGAAGAAATGTATAAACGGAATTCTCGATTCGAGAGTAGCCGCCTGTGAGATAAGAGCAAAGTCCATTACTTCCTGAATATTTGAAGCACAAAGCATCGCAAAACCGGTCTGGCGGCATGACATTACGTCCGAATGGTCGCCGAAAATGCTGAGTGCCTGGCATGCCAGCGATCTTGCCGATACATGGAAGACTGTCGGGGTAAGCTCACCGGCGATCTTGTACATGTTCGGGATCATCAAAAGCAAACCCTGTGAGGCGGTGAATGTCGTTACCAGCGAACCGGTTGCAAGGGCACCATGAACGGCACCGGCAGCTCCGCCTTCGGACTGCATTTCTGTTATGGAAGGGATCGTTCCCCAAATGTTTGGCTGACCGGCAGCCGACTTGGCATCGGAAATTTCGCCCATTCCCGAACTCGGTGTGATCGGATATATCGCGATCACTTCATTTGTGGCGTGAGCGACATGAGCCGCCGCCGAGTTACCGTCAATCGTTACCATCTTACGCTTCATAATTTCTCCAGACTAAAAAGGTTTAATTAAACTACTTGTGTCCGCAAAAAAAGACTCTCGGCGGACAAAAAACGAAATAAATAATAAGATGCATATATATAGCATGTCTATATAACGCAGGCAATGAAAATTCTCCCAAATTCCTGTCAAAAATTGTATTAGCACCCCAATTTTAAAAGATAATCAGATGATCGGCAAAAACCGAAGTCAGCTAAACCTGTTTCACGATCTGAGCGACTAATTTCACTTGTGCCAGTGCGGCGACTACGGCGTTTTCCACTCTGAGCGGCCAGTCGCCGATGGTGATCGCAATAAAGCCCTGCTGGAGCATTATTTCCAGTTCAAACGGCACCCACCCACCCTCAGGACCAATGGCAAGGTAAATCCTGCGGCGGTTAACAAACAACGAGCTGTTAATATAGGCATCGGCATCGACGTCTGCGACGAGTTTGATCGATTCGCCGGACTGGGCTGAAATGCGTCTTGGCAGAAACTCTTCGAAAAAGCATCTGAACCTGGGGTTTACGGTCACTTTCGGCAGGCGTGTTGTTTTGCCCTGGGAAAGCCCTTCCAGCAGATTGTCGCGGATCGACTCGCCGGACATCGCCGAAGAATTGAAGTAGCATTGCTCGACGCGGTTTGCGTTTATTATATGGATGTTCGATACTGCCATGGTCGCGACGGTCTGGAGGACTTTTTTCAGTGTCTGGGGTCTGGGCAAGGCACAGATCAATTCAACATCCGCCCCGGCAACAGAAATTGGCCCCTGCCAAATGCAATTAAGGATAACTTTGCCCTTTTCAAACCGTTCGATAGTACCGCTGCCGGTCGCCCCGTCTAGTAGACCAACCTCGAGAGTATCGCCTTCGGCGGCGCGGAGAATGTTAATAATATGACGGCGGCGTTTGCCTGACACAGCAAAGAGCTGATCGCTTAACCTGTCTTCTTCGGTCAGTATTAACAGGTTCAAATTCTAACCTTTTTCCGCCTGGTCGGCGGCCTGGGCTTCCATCTCGCTGATGTAGGCAAGAGTCCGCTCGAGTTTATCGGTGAGATCCTTTAGCTTTAGCATCGTTTTTACGCGTGTGAGAAGTTCGAGCTTGTTTACCGGTTTGCTGAGGAAATCGTCCGTCCCGGAGTCGATGGCCCGCTCGATATCGCCAAGTTCGCTTAATGCGGTAACCATAATGATCGGGATATTAGTAGTGTTCGGGTCGGCCTTAAGACGCCGGCAAACCTCAAAACCGCTCATTTTCGGCATCATAACATCAAGAAGGATCAGGTCGACAAGTTCCTTGCGGGCGATCTCTATAGCCTCTCCGCCTCCCGCCGCCGATAAAGTATCACAGTCGATATCTTCCAGATACGCAAGCAAAAGCTCCAGATTCTGCTCGTTATCGTCAACTACAAGTACCACTGAATTGTCTTTGTCATTTTTCAAGTCTGCCATTGTTAAATATCTCCTGAATGCTGCTGTTTATACAGAGCAATTGTCTACTGTCGTTGTCTAATTTCAAGGATACGGTTGCGTATCGACTATTTTTCGAGAACCTGCCGAACCTGCGGCCTTATATAGACCGAATCAATGTCCAATAGCTCATTAACCGCTCGTGAGCAAATTGCGGTCAACTCGGCAATAGGACATTCTGTGTCTACAAAGAAAATCTTCTTTTCATTGATTACGCACAATCCGCCACCGCCACCGCCCATGGCCTCACGGCGGATTTCAACGCCGTTTTGCTCGATAAGGGCTACAAGCTCTTCAGTTATTTCCCTGGTATTCATCTTTCAAGAAAAATCTTTATAATGTCGATAATATCATATCAGACACATAAAAAAACGGTCAAACAGTATGCTAATCTATGAATCGATAAAACACAAAGTCTTTTTTATACTAAATTTTTAACTAATTTTGTTCAGCCAGGAGAATATTTTTGGAAGGGTTACTTGAAAAACGCCAGTCTCTAAATCATCAGGTCAAAAAACAGCAGGAAATCAATGAGGCACTTCTCTCACAGATAAATCACCTCCAGCCGCTTGCAAATCTCGGATTGGTGTCTGCGATGATCGCCCACGAGATGAATAATATCCTCACGCCGCTGGGCAGTTATGCGGAACTTTCGATGAGCCACCCGGAAGATAATGAGCTTGCGCAGAAAGCTATAAGGAAAACAGCGATAAACTCCGAGCGTGCGGCCAAGATCCTCCACAGCATGCTGACGATGGCACGCGGACAAAAGCAGGATAAAAAAGACCATAACGTCAAGTCACTCATCGACGAAGTGTTTACGCTAATCGCAAGAGACTTCAGCAAGGACAGGATCAAATTGACGGTAAACATACCGGATGACCTGACGGTATACGCCGAGGCAATTTGCCTCCAGCAAGTGATGATGAACCTGATACTCAACGCACGCGACGCAATCGTATCGAGTAAGACGACTTCGGGAGCGCTTGGAGTTTCTGCATACTCGCAGGAAGACTCAATAGTTATCGAAGTTTCCGACAACGGCTGCGGCGTCGAAGCAACTGACATGGAAAAGATCTTCGACGCGTTCTATTCCACCAAAAGCGAAAACCAGAAACCCGGCGAATCCGGGGCGGGACTGGGACTTGCATTCTGCAAAAAAGTGATCGACGACCACAACGGCAGCATCTCGGTAATTTCCAGCCCGGAAACGTCAACAACATTTAAGATCACCCTGCCGCAACAAGACGAATCACCCAATTAAAATAATCATGGCATACCTTATTGGGTGGCACCTTCAAGCGAAGCTTGTGGGTGCATCGGGCCCAACACCCACAAGCCTGCGGCTTGAAGGTGCCACCCCGAATGCGATATCTTATTGGGCGAAACGGCTGATTCAATTGGAGCATTAACAGTGAGCGTCTTATTACAGATTATTCCGATGATCCTGCTGCTTGCGTGCTCGGGGCTGTTGTCAGGATCTGAGACGGCGTTCTTCAATATTTCCAGGAACCAGCTCAAACTTTTTCGCACCTCCACAAACAAATTCCGCAAACTCTCTGCGACGCTTCTGGGCGATCCCAAGCAGTTGTTGACATGTTTGCTTTTCGGCAATATGGCTGTAAACGTGCTTTACTTTGCCCTTTCGAGCCTTACCGCTTTCAGGCTTGCCGAAAAATACCAGCCCGCCGCAGGAGTTGTTTTTGCGATATGTTCATTTTTCGCGATCCTGCTCTTTGGTGAAATCCTTCCGAAATCGATCGCGTATTCCAGCTCGAAAAGCTTCTGCGTGATAGCGGCACCGTTTTGTTTCGTATGCGTTCGTTTGCTTTCGGGGATATTGAAAATTTTCGATTTTATTATTGTTGCCCCGGGCGTGAGGTTCTTTTCCGGACCGCTGCCCAATACAGAGCCGGCTCAGGCGGTAACATCCAGCCAACTTATCCAGCTTATAGGCGCTTCCCGGCAGAGGGGGCTGATCAGCCAGAACGAAAACCAGCTTTTCACCGAGGTGATCGAGCTTGGGCTTTTGAAAGTCAGGCACGTAATGCGGCCCAGGGTTGACATGGTGACCTGCAGGGAAAGTCAAACGCTTTCGGATATCCAGAAGATCATGACCGCCCATAAGATCACTAAGATCCCCGTCCAAACCGAAGAGATCGACAAGATCACCGGGATCCTGCACCTGAGAGATATTATGCTTTCGCCGGCAGCAGGCATCAATGAACTGATCAAGAATGTAAATTTTGTCCCCGAACAGAAAAGCGTCGAGTCGCTGCTGGAATTTTTCCGGACGAGCAAAACCGATACTGCTATAGTTGTCGATGAATACGGCGGTATCGCAGGCGCCGTGTCGCTGGAAGACATCGTCGAAGAGATCATCGGTCCGCTGGAACCAACCGAAGACCTCCAGCCGGTCGAGCAGATCGGACCGATGGAATACCGCCTCGACGGAAACCTGGCGATACACGACTGGGCAAACGTCTTCGGGATCGACCCCGACGAGAGCAGGATGTCTACTATCGGCGGGCTTACTACCGCCCTGCTTGGCAAGATACCGAAACCCGGCGATAAGGCTGTCATAAAAAACTTAACGCTGACCGTCGAAAATGTCAAAAAGCGAAGGATCCAAACGATCTTGCTGTCTCTGGAACCTGTCAATCTGCAGGAGGACCAATAACGCAATGCTCCTGACCCTGCAAATAATCGCTATTATTATACTGATCGCAATGGGCGGATTCTTCTCCGGTTCGGAAACCGGTGTCTACCGCCTTAGCCGATTCCGCCTCAGGCTCGGCACCGAACAGGACAAGAGGCCCTATAAAATGCTCAGCAAAATAATGGCTGACTCACAGGGTTTGGTATTTGCGATCCTGATCGGAAACAACCTGGTCAACTACCTGGCCACGTGTACCGTTACTGTGATCATACTTAAGACCCAACTCCATGAGCAAGCCGCTTTTTACGCGACGCTCATAATGACGCCGGTTCTGTTTACGTTCTCCGAGGTGATCCCCAAAAACATATTCTATTACCGCTCAGATACGCTGATGCCAAAGATCATCCCTGCATTGTGGTTCTTCAACAAGTTATTTACCGTCACCGGGGCGGTCGGGCTCTTGAAGATCATATCGCATTTCTTTACGCGTTTGTTTGGCTCCAACGCCGAAGCATCGACGGCGATCTCGGCAAGCAGAGCCGGCCAGATCAAACAGATCATCCACGAAACACGCGAAGAAGGCATCCTAAGCACTCTGCAGAACGATATAATAAACCGGCTGCTGAAAATGCCGGACATAAATATCGCACTGGTGATGACGCCAATATCCAAAACAGAGATGATCAATCTGCACTCCGACAGAGGGGCAGTGCTTAAGAAACTTAAGCGTTCCGCGTTCACACATCTGCCCGTCTACGAATCGACAAAGTCCAACATCATCGGGTTTATTAGGATATATGACGTATTAGCCGACGAAACCGAGTTCAGGGACCTTCGCAAGTTCGTAATGCAGCTGGAAACCTTCACCGCGACAACGCCGGTAATCGAAGCAATGAACAACATGCGAAAACAAAACCTCAAGATAGTACTGGTAGGCGGTCAGGCAAACACAAAACAAAAGAAAAACCCCAAGGCCATGGGCATAGTAACAATGAAAGACCTCGTAGAAGAACTAACCGGCGAATTAGCGCAGTGGTAAAATCGTAACGCCGGCTTCCAGCCCGCAGTTTTTAACGTAGCGCCGGCTTCCAGCCCGCAGCTTTTAACGTAGCGCCGGCTTCCTGCCGACATTCTCCCGTACTGTGGGCTTCCAGCCCACAGTGTACTTGGATATTCGATATTCCTTGTTCGTTATTCAATATTCGCTTTTAGGACAACTTAATACGCTTCGGGCCTTTTTAGCAATCAGGTTTTCTACAGAGTACTCCCGGAGCTTTTTCTGATTCGAATATAACCAAGACGGTTATTTTTCGGCGGGTGGGATCGGTTTGCTTGTTATCAGGCCGATGCCTCTGCCCTTGCTGCCGACGGCGTTGTAGAACATGTAATATGTTTCGCTCTCAGGTTGCCATACCAGCGAGATCTTATGGGCGTATGTCTTGTCCAGGCCGGAGGGGTTGCCGCCGCTTTTGTAGAGCGGTTCGGGATCGACGGTCCAGTGGTATAGATCACGCGAATAGGCAGCCATGATATGTGCGCCGCCTTTGCCCACACCGAAAAAGAAATTGACCCAGTGATCTTTGTCCCAGAACACCTTTCCATCGGACGAGAACTTTTGGTTATAACTGCCTTTCAGACCGTTGGGTATCACGGGGTTGTGTTCGTATCGTTTCCAGTTAAGGATGTCATCGGAAAGTGCCAACCCCATCTGTTCGATACGTCCGTCGGCTGCATTGTAAAAATTGTAGTACTTACCTTTGTGTTCGACAAGCCATGGCTGATAGATGCAGGATTTTTCCCATGCGCCGCAGTCTTTTTGATGCACGGAAAGAATAGGATCGTCTTTGGCCCGGGTCCATGTAATACCGTCAGCGCTCGATGCCACGCCTTCATAACCCGGCCGCAGTTCGTATCCGCCCTGCCGCGGGTATGCACCGTAAAGCGAAAAGTATTTGCCGTCCTTTTTCTTCAAGGTTCGCGGCGCCTTGATGTCGTAACTGTCATACAGGTACGCGCCCAGAACAACACCGCCGTAATCGAAAGAATCTTTCGGTCCGTAGCCCATGGCAAGACGCATGTTGGTCCATTTAATAAGATCGTCGCTTTCGGCTATGAACGATTGATACCCTTTACCGTCAAAACCGATGAACGTCATATACCATTTCTTATCACCCGGTATTTGAAAGACCGTAGGCACGTCCGTCTTGGCAACATCTTCGTAGCCTTTAACATTCGGCTTTGGAGCGATCACATGGTCAGGATAGTAATGCCAGTTTCTGTATGGCGCCGACCATTTCTTGACGGTTTCAGCGTCAATAGTCGTTGTCTTATTTGACGGCGGTTTGTCGCCGGCAGCTGCAACGCTGATCACAGCAACAAACAGCACAAATAGACAAAGGACCCTGAAAAGAGATGTTTTTTTCATGTTCACACCTATTTTAAACTGGGATTTCCCATATACCATTGTATATCTTAGCCCAGCTACGCCGCTGAGCATCTTTTCCAATAGAATATCAAATCTGCCTCAAAAACTCCAGCTTTTTCGATGCTACTCGAAGTCTTTTTAGCCAAAATAGTCGTAAAAATACGAGGGAAAATTAAAAGGGTACGGTACCTTTTCCGGGGGTTTATTTTGCGTCTTATCTTTTAAATGTCTTTGGATGATTTCTAAAACATAGCTTCTGTTATATTTTTTTGCTAAATCTTTTGCTAAATCTATGGCAGTTTCATTTTTGTTATTTTTAATAAGAGGGTCAGCACCATAATTTAACAATGGTTCAATAATTTCTGGAAGACCATGACACCTGACTGCTTCATGCAAAGCTGTATTTCCATCCTGGTTACGAACATTAATTGTCGATCTCGCTCCATAGTTTAAAAGTAATTCAACGCACTGTATACTTCCCGTGCCCGCAGCATATATCAATGGTGTATCTCCATCTTCCATGACAACATTGTACGAGGCTCCATTATCAAGCAACAATTCCATAACCTTTGGCGAGTCGAAATGTATTGATAAATGCAGCGGAGTCTGCTTGTAATAATAAGTTTGTGGCAAATTAACATCTGCTCCTTTTTGTATGAGAAGTTCTACCATCTCATAAACTACCTTTTTTTCATGTTCGATCTGGGATTCAGATTTGGTATGTCCTCTTCGTCCGCGATAATGCAATCTGAATGCCTGTGCTATATATGTACGTCCATCCTTATCTTCATCAAGACTGTCAATTGCTTTAAGTTTCTCTCGGACTAATTTCACATCGCCACGATATATTGCATCACTCAAACTGAGACTCTTACGATAAAAAAAACGCCCCGTAACCACAAAGAGTATACCTAGTAAAACAATGGCAACTGTTTTTAATTTTATTTGTCTCATTGTAAATTTTCCATTTGCTCTCTAAGTGAATTAAAGATCCGCGGTACACTTACCGAAAGATAGGCAATATAGCTTGGCCTCTAACTCTCTTGTATAGACACTCTTTGTGAACCTCATTGACAAACTCCCAAAATTGAGCAAAGCGAAATCCCGAAGGGAGTCTACCCGACAGTACTGGCGGGCCAGCATTGGCGGATCTCGAATTTAAATCCCAGGCAAATCGCCAACTGACCAAAGCGGCCCCTCGCCGACTCACCACTTACTCTTTTCTCTTTACACTAAAATACCCGAATAATATAAAAAGTAAAGAGCAAAACCCTTTTATAATATCAAATATCCGCCTTAGGCGCAATCAATCTGTCAAGTCCTGATTTTAAGTTGACACTTTACTTTTCTATAATCTCTCCTATAATAAATTGACTAACTATTAATTTCTGTCAACCTATCAAAGGACCGGACAGCACTTGCACCTTCGCACTTGCACCTTCGCACTTGTCACTAGAGCCGCGCACTATGTCGACGAGCGACATTTTGGGTATACATATACTATAGCCCATGTAACGCCACTGCACTCCTCACTACTTTCTTTTCCGCTGCCCGCTGCCCGCCGAACGCTGCGCGAGAATACCCCATAAAGGGGTATTCTACCTTTGTTGAATTTAGTTTACCTCTGAATTAGGTGTCAAAAAACGTTCAAAAGCGCGCCATTTTAGTCAAAATAATTCAAAATATGTCAAAATATCGCGATTAATTTCAATTAATTTCAAAAAAAATGCAAAAAAAACGCCCAAAACCATAGGTGGGAAATGTCGACAATGTCCAGAATCCCATGAAAATCATAAATTCAATCCTCACTCCTCACACTTTTCGCATCGATTGCGCCGACACTATCCCGCTATCACCCAAAAAAATAAAACTTTTTAATCCCTTACAAGCAAAGCACTTAGCGATTTCAACCCAAAAAAAATCCTCCATTTTCGCATAGATCACGCATGTTCGTACAAAGTATGAAGGGGGCGTTTATTGCCCCACAGGTACCGGATATTAAGGGCAACGTTTTCCGCCCGACTTTAAAAACGGTAAATAACGGTAAACCCCAGCTGGGTCCGCCAAAAAAATAGTCCGACGACCCGTCCTCCGCAGTAGCTTGCTGCGGAGGGTGGAAGGCGGCTCAACCAGCTAATTGCTGATTGCTAATTTTCAAGGAAAATTAAAAATGGAACCAAAACAAGGGTTTTTTAATTGGGCAACACGCCCTTGCGCACTCGCGCTTCTGTGTGGGTTTAGAAGATCGCTTTTACTATGTCGTTTATCGCTGCTCTTACGTATGGCCCGCCGCCTTCGGTTAGTATGCTGAAGATGTAATCTCCGTCATCAGTTTTTGCATACCCGGAAAATGACCTTACGCCGGTTATGAAACCGGTCTTTGCGAAGATTTTGCCTTTATATTTCGACTCTTTGAAATATTTATATGTGGTGCCTTCGACGCCGCCGATGGCAAGCGAATCGATATAAACCTTGCGATTGTCGCTGTGGTACATGCGAACAAGAACCCTGGCGATAGTATCTGCGGTAAGTCGGTTTTTCCTGCTTAGACCGCAGCCGTCGTCGAAAACATACTGATCTTTTTCAATGCCCAGACGCTTGAGATACATCCCTATCAACTCAAACCCGTGTTTCCATTCGCCGTTGATCTTGCCGTTTGTGTGTTCTGCTGATATGGTTTTGACGAGCGATTCGGCGGCCATATTGAAACTGTCTTTGTTGCAGCGTGCAAGAACGTCTGTAAGCGGCGTCTTGTAAACTTTTAAAATCTCGATCTTGGGATCATTCTTTACGTACTTTTCCTTGACGCCGCCGGCGACCTTAATACCGGCTAACTTCAAACGCTCCGACAAAACGGTCCCAAAAAACAGCGCCGGCCTTTCAACAGGGATTTCAAAACCGGTCTCGCTCCTGCACTTACCCTTTAAAGTATATTTATTGCTCGTACCGTTGCGATGAACTGAAACGGAATTGCTTCCAGAAGATGTGGCCCTGACCTTGTCTACGATCTGCACATAACGCGTTAAAGGGGTCATGCTATAGGGGGCAACTTTTCCAGAGCGTTTATACTTGATCGATATGCAGTTTCTGTGATAGTTTAGACCACTGACCTGGCAGGCATAGTGATGATCAATATCCTTACGAGACCAACTGGGATGAACTCGCATGTCGTCAAAAAAAGTACTATCAACTACAATAGCATCGAGAGATTTAACGCCTCTAGCTTTAAGCGTCTTAATGATATCTGCAAATAACCAGTCTCTCTTTCTTTTGTATTTAGAATCGTTTACGCTGTCGCAAAGCAACGGGTCACCGCCGCCGATGACAACGAGTGTACGCCCAAGCATCGCAAGAGCGGTCTTGAACTGATAATCGCTGCCAAGAACCTCCAGAGCGACGGCAGAAGTAATGACTTTCATATTCGAGGCAGGTATTAGCTGATTACGGGGGTTTCTCTTGTAAACGATCTTGCCGCTTTTGGCTTCGATGATCTCAATGCCAATTTTAACTTTCTTGAGGTTCTTGCGGGAAACGACAGAATCGATACGGCTGGAGATGCTCGCCGAAGCCGCCGTGCAAACAAAAACACAACAAAGCAGCAACACAAATATTCTTTTTTGCAAATTTATAATCATGGTTGCCCTTTTTACCATAAAACCGCTACATTTTCAAGAGTGAGATAATTTTTTTAATGTCGTACTGCGGGCATCTTGCCCGCAGTTGCTGTCGGCAAGATGCCGACAGCACGTTACCCCAAATAATCTCGTTCATTTTCAAGAACCGGCAATAGATTTCTACTTGATTAAATTAAACGTCTATTTATAATCAACGCTTGCAAATGCTTTTTTATTCGCCAATGGGGTTCACAATTGTCTTTTTGCATAAAATTTATATGAGGATATTATGAAAATAGCATATTTCGATTGTTTTGCAGGTGCCGGCGGGGATATGATCGCTGCTTGTTTGCTTGATGCAGGCTGCGAGAGGCAGTTTCTGACCGACCAACTCGACACTCTTGGCATCGAAGGCCTCAAGATAGAAATTGAACCTGCAATGAGGTCGGGTATCGCGGGGCTGTCTTTTAAACCCGTCGCACCGGATAAGCAGCACCACAGAAATCTTAGCGATATTACAAAGATGATCAGCGAAAGCGCGATCACTGACCAGGCAAAACACGATGCAATCGAGATATTTAATATACTCGCCGATGCCGAAGCTAAAATACACGGAAAAAACCGCGACGAAATCCATTTCCATGAGGTCGGGGCCGTCGATTCTATCGTCGATATCGTTAGTGCCGCTATCGCGATGGATGCGATGAAAATAGATAAAGTAATCTGTTCACAGCTCTCTGTCGGAGGCGGAACGATCAATATCGCTCACGGAAAAATGCCCGCACCGGCACCTGCGACGGTAGAAATCCTCAAAATAGCAGGCGCACCAATCCAGGGCGGTCCGGTATCGGCTGAAGTGCTGACTCCGACGGCGGCGGCGATTCTGACGCACTTTGCCGACGACTACGCCCCACTTCCACAGATGACCATTGAAGCGGTCGGATATGGAGCCGGGACGATGATTTTTGACGAAACTGCAAATATTTTAAGGGTGGTTATCGGACTCTCGGCAGATATTTGTGATACCGAGGTAGACTCTGTGTGTCTTATCGAAACAAATGTCGATGACAGCAGCGCAGAAGTAATTGGATATGTTACCGAAAAGCTCCTAAGTGCCGGTGCACTAGATGTTTATACGACGTCGATACAGATGAAAAAGAACCGGCCCGCAGTCAAAATATCCATCATCGCCAGCCATGACAAAGCCTGTCAAATCGAAAAGATACTCTTCGATGAGCAAATCACTTTGGGAATTAGGAGGCAATTGCTGCAAAGAAAGACACTTAAAAGGCAGACTGTGTCCGTAGAGACTAAATTCGGCAAAATAAATATCAAGATTGGATTAAGAGATGCCGAGATAATATCAGCAAAGCCTGAGTTTTCGGACTGTCAAAAAGCTGCAAAATTGCATGATGTGCCGCTAAAAATCGTCCAGAAAACAGCTCTGGAGGCTTTTGCGGCCAGAAACCGTGACAACTCTGGCAAAATTTAAGCTCTTTTATGTACTGTGTTTGTAAATTTTTTGCTTTTTCCGGTTTTTACTGCCGGTTCTATTGACATCAGGCGTCGGCGTTGATATAATCTCTTTAACGCTGGGCCAGAGAATCAGGAGTCCGGAAAATGATATTGAATATAGCGGCTTTTTTGCCGTGGCATGCTTCCGGAATATCAGTGGATGATTATTCCGGAAGTTTTTTTTGTGCACCAGTGCACCTTTTAAGGGCGGCTGAAACGCTTTTACTGCATTTATGGGCCTGGATCTGCTCTTGAAAGCAATCCGCAAAAATGAGTTTTTTTTAAATATCATGAAAACACAAGTCTTGTGAGCACAGTGAGTTATGGAAAACGCAACTAAAAACACAGACAAAACCATCTCGACCGCGAAAGTTCGCAGCAATCTCCCTCTCGGGCCATGCTTTTATCGCCTCAGCCTTGATCTCGATGAGGTCGGCTGCCGAGCATTTTCCGGCATCAATCCGGGTCGGTTCGTCGAACTTCGCCTTTCCGAACTGGCAATACCCCATTCAGAGAGTATTCCGGACGAGCTTGCCGATGCCGCTCAGCGAAAGATCATTCTTTCCAGACCGTTTAGCCTTTGCGATGTCAAAGAAACAGATGGAAAAGTTTCCATAGATATACTTTTCAAGGTTCTTGGCGCAGCAACAGTACGGATGACGACTCTTAAACCCGGTGACGAGCTAACTATCATCGGACCGCTTGGCAACGGTTTTAAGATCGACGAGACTAAGACTAACGCACTTCTTGTCGCAGGCGGACTTGGGGCACCCCCGCTGCAGCACCTGGCAGACCATATTAAAGTAAATTATCCGCATATGCGGGTTGTCGCTTTTGCGGGCGCACAAACTTATGACCAACTTCCTTTTACCGTTCTTATAGATAATGAGGAAGGGCTGTTTCTTGAAGAATTTTCCAGGATGCGTGTCGAATCCCATATCGCAACTGACGACGGTTCGGCAGGTCTGAAAGGTTTCGTGACACAGCGGCTTGCTCAGTGGATCGAAGAACACCAGCCTGATACGTCTGACAGTATAATATACAGCTGCGGGCCCGAGCCGATGCTTGCCAGCGTAGCGAAACTCGCAGGCGAACACGACATCGACTGCCAGGTGTCCATGGAGAGTATGATGGCTTGCGGGATCGGGCTTTGCCAGAGTTGCGTGGTAAAGGCCAACACTGGCTCCGATGAAACATCTTACAAGCTCTGCTGCCTGGATGGACCTGTTTTTGACAGTAAGGATATTGACTTTGGATAACAAACCGGATATTAGCGTTGATTTTGCCGGGCTGACGCTGGCAAACCCAGTGATGACGGCATCTGGCACATGCGGGTATGCAGATGAACTGTCGAGCTTTTTCGATGTATCTTCACTCGGCGGATTTATTACAAAAAGCATCACCCTTGAGCCGCGGCTGGGAAATCCTCCTCCCAGAATCGTCGAGACCAATGCCGGAATGCTTAACGCCATCGGCCTTGCAAACCTCGGCGTCGAACGGTTCATCGCCGAAAAGCTGCCGATCATCGAGAAAATGGCAACAAAAGTATTCGTAAATCTCGCCGGCAGAGAGATCGACGACTATGTAGCGGTTACCGAACAGCTCGCCGGACGCGATGGGATAAGCGGTTTTGAGCTAAACATCAGCTGTCCCAATGTCAAAAAAGGCGGCATCACTATAGGCACTGACCCTGAGCAGGTCGAAAAAATCACTAAGAAAGTCAAAAAGGCAGCAGGTGATACACCATTAATGGTGAAACTTACTCCGACGGTAACCGATATTTCCGTCACTGCCAAAGCGGCCGTCGACGGGGGAGCCGACGCTCTAAGCCTCATAAACACCCTTACCGCAATGGTCATCGACATCGAAACGCGAAAACCCGTGCTCGCCAACAGAACCGGCGGAATATCGGGGCCCGCGATTAAACCGATAGCCGTTTACCTGGTAAACAAAGTATATAACGAGGTCGCAAAATCCGCAGGAATACCCATCCTGGGACTTGGCGGAATAACAACGGCATCGGATGCCATAGAATTCATCATCGCCGGCGCAACAGCGGTCGCAATCGGAACAGCAACATTCCCGAACCCGCTTGCAGCGATGGATGTTATCGGAGGAATCGAGAAATACTGCCAAAGAAAAGATATTTCCGAAATTAAAGATTTGATAGGTTCCTTGCAGTAAGAACGCCGATATGTTAGTCTATTTAGATAAGTTGATATTTGATTAACCGGACGCAATATGGATGTACTGAAACTTCTATTTGAATATTTCCCAACAGCGGTCTTTACCGGTAAGGCACTTGTCTTTATCAGCGAGGACTGGCGGGTTGAGCTTACTGAGCACAAAAACGCTGATTTTTCGCAATTAACCAAGCATCTTCCGCTTGTACGGGTCAAAATATTCAAAAAAGCCCTGAACGGAGAGTTTGTTCCCGGTCATTATGAGGACTTTCAGCTGGACTCAATCAACGAACTGGCCTCACAACTCGAAAAGTACATACAATTTGCAATCGGGACCAATATTCGGGAAAATGCCTAGCCAGGCCAGGCCTGGAGCAACCAGGTGAGCACTAATGTCATGCTCCGGCGATAGGTTTTTTATGACAATTTTCGTATATTTTATTTGTAAGTCTATTTGATGGGAGATTTTTTACTAAATCAGACCGAACAAGGTGTCGAAATACGCGTTAAAGTAGTACCCGGTTCGAGCAGAACCCGGATAGCGGGCACTCTTGGCGAGATGCTGAAAATAAAGGTCGCCGCTCCCCCTGAAAAGGGAAAGGCCAACCAGTCACTTATCGCATTTCTGGCAAAATTGCTGTCAGTGAAAAAAAACGATATTGAAATAATTTCAGGCAAAACGAACCCTGTAAAAGTTCTAAGGATATCAGGTACCGATCCGGACGTGGTGAAATCTTTGTTGATCGGAGAAACAGCATGAAAAAGCGAATTATAACATTATTGATCGGCATAATGCTGCTGCCATGCGCCGCCGAGGCTTATTACCGGCTTGCCAATGCACGCAAACGCGGACTGCATCTGAACTCTATTGACTCGGTCCTTCGCCTTAAAGATGACCAGATCGACATTGCCACGGCGGCCCTGCTTTTGTCGCGTGACTGGGGTACACATAAGACCCCGCGTATGTATCGCCGCAAGATCGACCAGATGGCACAGGTAATACTCGGTAGGATGGATGAGGGAAACATCCCTCGCGACCACCATGCGATACCCGTCATCAACAACTACCTGTTCAAAGAGCTTGGATTTAAACCGGTACAAACCGCCGACGACCCGGAAGACCTTTTCCTGCATATCGTAATCGACAAAAAACGCGGGTACTGTTTAAGCCTTTCGATACTGTACCTTTCTATCGCCGAACGTGTCGGTCTGCCGATATACGGCGTCGTAGTTCCGGGGCATTTTTTCGTAAGGTATGACGACGGGAAGAACCGCTTCAACATAGAAACGACCAGTTCCGGAAACACTGCCAAAGACGACCACTATATCAAAAAGTTCAAATGCCCTACCGATAAAAATAGTGTCTACCTGAAAAATCTCACCAAGGCCCAGACGCTTGGGTGTTTCTTTAATAACCTTGGAAACAGCTACAGCATCGTCAATGAGACGGACTACGCACTGCTGGAACTGGAAAGAGCAGTCACGATCACGCCGAACCTGGCAGAGGCCCGCACAAACCTGGGCAATATCTACCTGGAAAAAGGTTACCCGAAAGCGGCGATCGAACAATACAAATTTGCTCTGCACATTTTACCGACCGACTTTAAGGCTCACAACAACCTGGCAAACGCTTATAACCGCCAAGGCCTTACAAAAAAGGCTATCAAAGAATACCTGGCCGCAATAAAGCTTAAACCGGACTTCGCAGACGCGCATAGAAATATCGCCACCGCCTATATCAATTCGCAAAGCTACAACAAGGCGATTAAATCCCTTGAAAAAGCAGCCGAACTTAACCCCGACAACAGCAAGACTTTCCATCTGCTCGGTGACACATACACGCGAAAGAAGGACTATACCAAAGCGATCACAAATTACAAAAAGGCGCTGAAGCTAAACGCTTCGTCAACCAGCGCGAGCACCAATCTCGCTTTCGCATACCTGAGCACCGACAAGCCAAAGGAGGCCGCGGCGATGTTTCTGTATGCTATCAAACTCGACCCGCTATACTCCAACGCATATTTCGGCCTGGCAAACTCGTATAAAAAAATCGGCCTGCAGGACGAAGAGATTGACATTTATCACCAACTCATCGAAATCGATCCGGAAGCGGTCGCCGCACTTCAAAACCTCGGCAATGCATACTTCGATAAAAAGGCCTATGAAAAATCTATCGAATATTATTCGCTCGCGCTGCAATACGAACCGAAAAACGGAGACATCCGTCATAACCTGGCAGTAGTCTATCTCAACCTGCAATTGTATGCAGAGAGCGCCGCCGAATATTCCCTGGTAATCGAGAGCAACCCGGCCAACGCATCGGCTCACAATGGTTTAGCTATCTGCCGCTATATGCTGAAAGACTTCGCCGCGTCAAAAAAACATGCGCAGAAAGCGAAAAAACTCGGCTTTAAAGTTGACGAAAAACTACTCAAATAATATTGAATATTATTTTAGAATAAAAAAATGAAAAAGAAAAGCCCCCTGAAAAAGATCGTCTATATAATCCTTGTCATAATCCTGATAGTTGGGGTTCTGGTACCCGTATTCGGTAACAGAGCACTCAAAGCCGGGATAGAAAGTGCCGCATCAAAGGCCCTTAAGGTTGACGTCACACTCGACGACATTTCGCTTTCGATACTTAAAGGCTCGGTGGAGTTGGATAACCTTATCATTGCAAACCCCAAAGGATATCAAAACCCTAACCTGCTCGAAGCCGGCAATGTGAAGATCGACGTGGGGTTAAGGTCCCTGATGAGCGACACTGTCAAGATCGATAATATGACATTCGACAACATCACAGTAACCATAGAGCAAAAGATTCTGACAAATAACCTGCAGCAGATACTGAATTCTCTGCCAAAATCCGATAAAACCGGCGAAAAAGATAAGGCGAAAAAAAAGCTCCTGATCAAAAATCTCGAGATGAATAATATTACCGTCAAAATCAAGCTGCTCCCAATTCCGGGAAAGATCGATACTATCCCGCTCAAACTTACGCCGATCAAAATGACTAACCTTGGCACTGACAATAAATTATCAGTGGCCACGCTTACGGTGAAAATATTAGGCGCTATCGCGATGGGTATTGCGGAACAGGGAGTCGGAATTATCCCCGACGAGATCATCGAACCCATCAAGGGCGCTTTAGAGGTTAGCACGAAAGCAATACTTAAGACAGGACAAGAAGTCATCAAAGGCGCAGGCGAAGTTCTCAAGGGCGCAGGCGACGCCGGAAAAGATATAACAGAAGGACTCAAGGGTCTCTTTAAAAAGAAAGAAGACTAGCGAACAAACTGGCCGATTGGCCAGTTTTTAATTACGAATTACTAATTACTAATTACGAATTGAGGATTCGGCCTATCTGCCGATGCAGCTTTCATTAATAATTCGACATGAAAAAAGATACTATTGAGTTTACAGAAGAAAAGACGCTGCCGCCCTGTTGCGAAGAAGGTAAACGCGGAGTGATCGTCAATCCCGGCGCACTGGGTGACTGCATACTCATACTGCCGCTAGCCGAATACATGATAAAATCACTTGGTCTGTCTTCAGTCGACATCATCGGCAAAACCGACTATATCGACTTTTGCCCCGGACGGACCTGCATAAGAAGTATTCGCGCGATCGATTCGATACAGTTCCATCGCTTCTTTGTCGACGAGAAGGATTTTTCTATCGAGGAAAAAGACCCGCTGGTTTCGGCATTGGCCGGTTACGAATGGATCGTTAGTTTTCTGGGCGAGGCAGAGACCGACTTCGAAAAAAACCTGAACTTTACGATCTACTCGACACAGTCCGCCGAAATTTCCATCCTGCCGATGTTCGGCCCCGAAGAAAACAGCAGCCACATCGCGGATTTTTATATCCGAAAATTCATACAGGAAAACGAATTCAAACCCGTCGAATACAAATTCAATCCACAGGGCACTTTGATAACCCCGGTAAACACGGATATTCAATGGGGAAGGCAGCTGATTTCGTCGGTCGGATTAAACCCCGACGCCAAAACTGTGATCATCCAGCCCGGCAGCGGAGGTAAGCATAAATGCTGGCACCTGGACAACTATTGCAAGATCGCCGAAGAACTGGCAGACAATAACATTCAGCCGCTGTTTCTGCTTGGCCCTGCCGAACAGGAGAGATTCTCCGATTCACAGAAGCAAAAGCTATACAACGCCGGCAAAACGATCTTTTCGCTGAACATCAAACAAGTCATGCAACTGCTGTCGGCATCGGAGGTCTATATCGGAAACGATAGCGGCATAAGCCACCTGGCCGGCGCGATCGGGAAAAAAACAGTCGCGATATTCGGACCGACAGACCCGAATGTCTACAAGCCGATAGGCCCAAAAGTCGCCGCTGTCACCGCAGAAGAGGCAAGTTTCAGCGAATATTGCGAAAATTCGCAAATTCTTGTCAAAGATGCGATTTACTCACTTGTCAATGATTGACCTGACCGGAATTTCTCCTATAATATTATCAAACAGACATGATAATTTTAACGGTTCATAAAAGGATTTGAGATGAAACCACAAACCTTACAACAATTAGCTGACCACGTATCCGGCACTGTCATCGGCGATCCGAATATCGTTATCGAATCGGTGTCGACACTGCAAACGGCAGGCGACGGACAGATCACGTTCCTCAGTAATGTTAAATACCTAAACGACGTGAAAGATACCGGCGCGAGCGCGGTGATCATCGCACAGGAGTCCGAAGTAGAGATCAACCAGATCGTCGTACAGGATCCGTACTATGCCCTGCAGCAGATCGTGGTGCTTATACACGGATACCGGGCCAACAAACCGGTCGGCATCAGAGACAAATCAAACATCTCCGAAACCGCAACACTTGGCGATGGCTGCCACGTTCACGATTTCGTTACGATCTCCGACAATGTCAAGGTCGGTAAAAACTGCTACTTCTACCCGGGCGTTTTCATCGGACAGGATACGACAATAGGCGACGACTGTATCTTCTATCCAAACGCCGTAGTCTTCAACGACTGCGTGATCGGCGACCGCGTGATCGTCCAGTCAAACACGTCTATCGGTGAGGACGGGTACGGCTTTTCTACCCACAATGGCGTCCACCACAAAATCCCGCAAATCGGAAGAGTGATTCTGGAAGATGACGTTGAGATCGGAGCAAGCGCGGGCATCGAAAGAGGAACACTCGACGATACCGTAATCGGCAAAGGCACAAAGATAGGCGATATGGTAGCGATAGGACACGGCACAACAATCGGACCGCACTGTCTGCTCGTTGCCCAGGTAGGCGTTTCGGGATCGACCGACATAGGACATCACTGCGTATTCGGCGGCCAGGTTGGGATCGCCGGCCACTTAAAGATCGGAGATTTAACGCGGGTCGGAGCAAAATCCGGAATCTCCGGCAACATGGAAGGCGGAAAGAGCTACTTAGGAACACCGGCTATCGATGCAAGCAAAGCAAAACGCTCAATGGTAATATTACAGTATCTGCCCGAAATGAAAAAAAGGATCAAAGCACTGGAAAGAAAACTGGAAAAACTTTCAGCTGGCAAGTCATAACGAATGAGCAATCAACAAACAATCGGATTGATCGCAGGCCAGGGAAGATTGCCTTTCATGACTGCTTGCGGCGCAAAGAAGGCCGGCATGAAAGTCGTCTGCGTAGGGCTTGACGGCAGCGTCGACCCCGCACTAGCCGATCTCGTCGACGTATTTTTTAAAGGCGCCGTCGCACGTCCGGGCGGGTGGATGCGAAAGCTCCGCAAGCACGGCGTTACCACAACTATAATGGTAGGTGCGGTCGCCAAGACCAGGCTGTTCGACCCGTTCAAGATCATAAAAAATCTGCCCGACTGGAGAGCGATACGGATCTGGTACTGGCGGCTTAGAAAATTAGACAAACGAAACGACACAGTTCTAAACGCTATCGCCGAAGAACTGGCAAGCGGTAATCTAATCCTGGAGGATTCTACAATGTATTGCAAGGAACATCTGGCAACAGAGGGTGTAATGACAAAATGCCGGCCGCCTGCTTCGGTGGCCGAAGATATCGAATTCGGCTGGGAGATCGTCAAAAAGATCGGCGAACTTGACATCGGACAGGCCATCGTCGTCAAAGAAAAAGAGGTCATCGCCGTCGAAGCGATCGAGGGAACCGCACGAATGCTCGAACGAGCCGCCGGGCTCTGCAAAAAAGGCGGCTGGACGCTCATAAAAACCGCCAAGCCGGAACAGGACATGCGGTTCGACGTGCCATGCATCGGCCCGGACACCATCAAGAGCCTTGCAAAGAACGGCGGCAAATGCATCGTCGTCGAAAAAGGCAAAACCATAATCATGGACAAACCACAAACACTGGAACTCGCCGACAGCCTGTCAATACCAATAGTTGGACACTAGAACTAAGTCAACCAAACAAAAGCCCGAAGCGCAGGGATAAAACGTCAAACAAACAGTTAAATTATGAGCCAGCCGCAGCAAAACATCTCATTCGACAAAATAAAACTGTCCGGGTGGACTATACATCTAAACAATGCGTTTCCTGCAAAGGCATTAGAGGCACTTGTGACACGTGAGGACTTTGACGGCGTAAGAGGGCTGTTTGAAGAAGTGACGGCATCAAAATTCGCAAGGGTCTATAAAGGTACGATAGCGTTCAACGGCCAAGCCCACAAACTCTACATAAAGCAATATCTCTACCGGTCTGTGGTTGACTTCTTAAAACACATCATCCGCCCTTCCAGGGCAATGCGATCGCTAAAAGCATCCCAAATGCTAGCCGAAGAAAACCTGCAAAGCCCCGAAGTGATCGCCATGGGATACCAAAGAAAGGGTCCATTCATCGCCGGCAGTTTCCTGATCACCCGCAGCGTCGAAAATGCCCCGCCCCTGACAACCCAGATCGCCAAAGAAACCGAGCTAAAAAACAAAAGACAGTTCATCCGCCAGATTGGCGAAACAATAGGTAAAATGCACGCGGCAAACATTTCGCACGGAGACCTGAGAACCGGCAATCTACTGGTAAAAACAAAAGAGGACGGCTGGAACTTCTACTTGCTCGACAACGAAAGAACCGTAAAATACAATAAGCTGCCGGAGAAACTAAGATTCAAAAACCTGGTCCAGCTAAACATGTTGACAGACAAAAATCTAACCAACACAGACAGAATAAGATTCTACAAAACCTACCTGAAAAAAAACCAGGGGAAGATACCAAACCCCAAAGAGTTAGCTAGAAGTGTAAGCTTCAGAACAAAAGAACGCTTAAAAAACAAACAGAAACCCGAAGCGTAGGGATAACTTTGGCAGGACTGGCTAGAATTGGCTTAAAAATCTCAGGTCGTTCTCGAACAGCAGGCGGATATCGGTGATCCCGTACTTCCTCATCGCGAGCCGCTCGATACCAAACCCGAACGCCCACCCGGTATATTTTTCGCTATCGATACCAACAGCGTCGAAAACGTTGGGGTCAACCATGCCGCAGCCGCCGACTTCCATCCATTCCTCGTTACCGTTCTTATCGATCCAAAGCAGATCGATCTCGCAGCTCGGCTCGGTGAACGGGAAAAAGCTCGGTCTAAAACGCCATTTGGTCTCGGGGCCAAAAAACGCATGAATAAACTGATCGACACTCGTCTTAAGGTCGACCATTGTAATATTCTCATCAACAACAAGTGCCTCAAGCTGATGGAACATAAACATGTGAGTCGCGTCAACTGTATCGGGACGATAAACCCGGCCAGGTGCGATAACACGGATCGGAGGTTTTTGATTCTCCATCACCCGAATCTGAATCGTAGAAGTCTGCGTGCGAAGCAAATGTGTATCGTCGATATAAAAATTATCGACCGGATCCCTCGCCGGGTGTTCTTGGGGAATATTGAGCGCGATGAAATTATGCCACTCGTCTTCAACTTCGGGCCCGTATGCGATATTAAAACCCATCCGCCCGAAAATCTCAAGCAGTTCGCTGACAGTCTGGCTGATAACATGACTCTTGCCCGAACAAACATCAACAGCTGGAAGCGTAACATCGACAAGTGGTTTAACCTCTTTGGCACCGGTGCCAAGTTTGGCCTTGAGTTCTTCAAAAGCGGCGGTAACTTCTTTTTTGGTTTTGTTGGCGATCTGCCCGCCCTTCCGTCGGTCGTCCTTATCAAGCTGACCGATCTGGCTGAGCATGCCCGTAACCAGACCCTTGCGGCCAAGATATTTGATCCGGAATTCTTCGAGTGCGGCAGCATCTTTAACCTCGCCAAGAGCCGCAGCAGCTTCACTGCCTATTTTCTTGAAATCATCAAGCATAATCCACCACCAAAACGTAATGTCGGCATCTTGCCGACATTTATACCGTAGTGTCGGCATCTTGCCGACATCATTTTATTCCGTGGGCTAGAAGCCCACACTACGTTTCTAAAGCGCTGCTTTTGCCTTTTCGACGATCAGGTCGAAAGCGCCCGGATCTGCGATAGCGATTTCGCTGAGCATCTTACGGTTCAGTTCGATACCGGCTTTTTTGAGTCCGTTGATGAGTTGGCTGTAACGGATTTCGCGAGCCTTGCAGGCTGCGTTAATGCGGATGATCCAGAGACCTCTGAAATCACGTTTTTTGAGTTTGCGGCCGACGCGAGCATTAACTGCTGCACGAACGGTAGCTTCTTTGGCAAGACGCAACTGACGTCCGGTTGCTCCCCTGTAACCTTTTACTGCTTTCAGTACACGTTTTCTTGATTTGTTTCTGGCGGCGCCTTTTCTTACTCTTGGCATATCAGCTTTCCTTTCTTGGTTTGATATTACAGTACGCTGCGGCAGCCGATCGAAGCCGGGAAGCGAATATACAACTTAGTCTTTATTAACCAAGCTGAGCTAAAATTTTCTTACAGAGAGTTCCGGTCAGGTACGACGGGCTAGATATACGATTGCGACGCTTAGCATTCTTAGTACGCATTAGATGACTGCCATTGCTGCGGCGACGTTTGATCTTACCGCTTGCAGTAACCTTAATTCGCTTCGCCAAACCCTTGTGGGTTTTCATTTTTCCCATTACAATATTCCTTCAAGTTATATTACACGATTCAAATTGTAGCCAAGTAATATATACACCCCGAGCCAGATAGTCAACCAAAATTCTGATAATTTCTGCAAAAAACGCCCAATAGCACGCTATTTATTTTTTTTGGGCGCCTCCAGCGGGCGGATCCAGCAGAATAGAAATACAATAACCCCGATTATGACCATATAAATCCCGATATTCTGGGAAATGGTTCCCCCGCGATAAATTGCCCACCAGGCAACTTCAAACGGATTATCATCACGGATCGTCTCCAACAAAAACCGTGTAATCCCGTAAAGAACGAACATCAGCCCAAAAGTGCATCCAGCCTTTTCTTTGCCGAATTTACGCCAAAACAGATAGAGTACTCCACTGAGAA
Organism: Planctomycetota bacterium; assembly: GCA_019456225.1. Lineage (GTDB taxonomy): Bacteria > Planctomycetota > Phycisphaerae > Sedimentisphaerales > Anaerohalosphaeraceae > VRUI01. Next base: position 77,208 of record VRUI01000013.1, read on the forward strand.
AAAGTGCGTTTACACTAGAATAAAGCTGTGTTGGATGGACATGAAGCGCATGATACCTACCCTCCTTGCCGACTTCATGGGCCTGCTCTTCGGTGAGAAGATGGCGAGGCTTTAGATTTGAATAATACTTGTTAAAATCTTCCGCCGGAGCCCATTCCTCACCGTTAAGCGAATAATTACCGAAATATTCGGTCGGCAGATCGATCTGCGGCTTTTCCCTGTTGCGATCACTATCTGGAAACGCCTGACTCCAGTACGAAGGCGAGGCGTACGGAAAACTCACCCCGCAAGCCAGATCTGTCGGTTTTCCGTAACAACACCCGTTAAGAAAACACCCGACACGCCCAAAAGCAAGCCCGATCATCAGTCCGACAGCGAGCATATCGAAATAGCGGCGAACGCTTAACTTGCGAATATACAGGTATGAAATCACAAAAATTATCGCCAGAATCACGCCGCCGACAAATTCGAGCCCGCCCTCCCAGACAGCGAAAACTTTGAGGAAATTACCCTTAAACTGTAGTTTATAATTGTGCATCACATAGAAAATACGTGCGCCCACTACCCCGATTATCAGTCCATATAACCCAACATTGGTGACATTATCAGGATTTTCGCCAAACCACACCGCCATCCTGCGTACCACAAACACCGCACACAGAAATCCTATAACCATCATAAGCCCGTAGCTCTTGACAGTAATGTGAATAAACGGTAATTCAAAAAGTTCTGGTATCATATATAAATGCTCGCTTAGCTCCGTCTAAACTCATTTCCCAGCACTCAATCCTCTGCTGGAATCCCATTATTCGCATCCGGACAAACAATCTTCGGCTTATGCGTTGCCATCTCTTCGGGTGTATAAAACGCGAAATTCATCATAATAACGATATCGCCGGGGCTGAACATCCTCGCCGCCGCACCAAGAACGATAACATCACCGCTGCCGGCCGGTGCAGGGACGACATAAGTTTCGAGCCTTTCTCCATTTGAGACATTTGCGAGCAAAATCGCCTCGTAAGGAACTATTCCCCCCGCGTCAAGCAAATCGGTATCGATACCGATGCTGCCCGGATAATCAATTTTTGTCGCTGTCACCGTCGCACGGTGAATTTTACCCTTTAAAGCCTTGATAAACATAAAAATCCCACAAAAAATCACTTGTCTGAATATACTGCCCGAGATTTCAGGCGTCTACTGACTATACAATAACATCAGCTACTTGTTCAAGTCCACAAAAATATTGTCGATTAGCCGGGTTTTCCCAACACGCCCGGCAATGGCAACAAGCACCTGCCCTTCTACTTTCGACACATTTTCCAGCGTCTGGGTATCGACAATGCTCAGATACTCAATATCAACCCCGCCGCCGCTGATAATACTTTTCATCAGCCCGATCAGCTTTTCGCTGTCAATTTCACCGCCGGCTATCGCCCTGGCGCATACCTTAAGCGACTTCGAGATCAAAAGAGCATCCTTAAGCTCGGCGTCGGTTAGATATTTATTTCGGCTGCTAAGTGCAAGCCCGTCTTCCTGGCGAACAGTCGGACAAACCACTATCTCCAGCGGCATATTCAGGTCGGCGACCATCCGCTTTATTACTATCGCCTGCTGAGCGTCCTTTTGTCCAAAAAACGCCTGATCCGGGCAGACTATATTAAATAATTTAGTACAAACCGTAGTAACCCCGCGAAAATGCCCGGCCCTGCTCGCACCGCAAAGATGGTCTGTGATCCCCTCGACATCAACCCACGTACAATTGGCCAAAGGATACATCTCACCGGCACTGGGGGCAAAAATCACATCGGCCCCGGCATCTTCGCAAACCTTCGCGTCCGCATCAAGATCACGCGGATATTTATCAAAATCTTCATTCGGCCCAAACTGCGCAGGGTTGACAAAAATGCTAACAACAACAAAATCGCAATCGGCTACGGCCCGATCAATAAGCGAAACATGCCCGGCATGCAAAGCACCCATAGTAGGAACTAAACCGATTCTTTTGCCATCGGCCCGCCCAGCCGAAACCGCCGCACGAATCTCTTTAATTGTTTTTACGATTTCCATATATAATTCCTGATCTGACCTGCGAGCCAATTAACATCTTCCGAACGCCGACCGTCAAATTCACTTGTCGACAACTTAATAACCGGACACCTCTTCCAATCGTCAAACAGCCGATCATACTCGCGCCCAAGCCCATCTAACCATTCAAGTTCAATACTCTGCTCATACGGCCGATTACGGCTATGTATACGATCAAGTATCGCACCTGGACCATCAAACAAATATACCACAAGCACCTCATCGGCAATCTCGGAGACAACCTGCTTTGATCGCTCATTATAAACGGCAATCTGGGCGGTATTCAATGTCTGTTCTGCAAATATCCGATCCTTCTCAAAAATATAATCGCTAAACACAACCGAACCAGTTGCAAGCGAGTCTTTACCCATCTGCTCAAATCGGCTGTTAAGAAAATAGAGCTGCGATTCAAGGGCGACATCTTTCCCCGCATACGCCTCGGCAAGATACGGATTAGTGTCATACGCCTCGCGCAAAAGCTCGCAGTCAAACTCTTTTGCCAAACCTTCGCCAAGCGTCGTCTTTCCAACCCCGATAACACCGGCGATGGAGACCAGCTGCGGCTTGTCCTTGTCGATAAAGTAATTGGCGCCATTAACCCGGTTATGCAACTCATGCACAGAGACACTGAGCACCGGGTGAATGAGTTCTTCGGCAAGGGCGCACATGCCGTCAAGAACAAAACTGCGAAGATGCATCTGCTTATGCGGAACGGTCAGCCGGTCAGTATTGATAACCTCATCGCCATAAAGCAGCAGGTCAAGATCGATAGTACGCGGGCCCCATTTTTCAGATCGAACCCGGCCAAGCGAATCCTCGATCTCCGTCATCCGTGAAAAAAGCACGTCAGCCGTAAGCGAAGTCTCAACTCTAACAACGCAATCCAGATAGCCGGGCTGGTCCATACCGCCAAGCGCAGCACTCTCAAGAACCTGACTCTGGGCGATTACTGAAACCCCATCACAGGCGGCAAGCCCCTCAACGGCCCACTCTATATGCAACCCGCGATCCCCAAGATTACTACCCAAAGCAATATAAACGGTAACACTATTCAATAATCAATCCTTCCGGTAAGATGGGCTGCGGACATGCTGTATCTAATCGCTAATTGCTAATCGCTAATCGCTAATCGCTATTTCAAAGCTTCGCGAATCTCGCCATGGCTTCCTTAACAACATCAGGATCATTAAACGCGCTGAGCCTGAAGTACCCTTCCCCGCTTGCTCCGAAGCCCACGCCCGGGGTACCGACGATATTAACCTTATTCAGCAGCACATCGAAAAACTCCCACGAACCCATGTCGTTTGGAGCCTTAAACCATACGTACGGTGCGTTCACCCCGCCATAGACGTCATAGCCAAACTCACCAAGCGACTTGCGAATAACCGCCGCGTTGTTCATATACATCGCGATTGTTTCGGCGACCTGCTTTTTGCCTTCATCGGAATAAACCGCCGCCGCGCCTGCCTGCGTAACATACGAAACGCCGTTAAACTTCGTGCAGTGCCGCCTGTTCCAGACAGCGTTAACATCGGCAGTTTCACCATTTGCTTTATAAGCCTTAAGCTCCTTAGGCACGACAGTAAACGCACAACGAGTACCGGTGAACCCTGCCGTCTTGGAAAAACTGCGGAACTCGACAGCGACCTCTTTGGCCCCGTCGATCTCATAGATCGAATGCGGGATCTCAGGGTCGCAAATAAACGCCTCATAAGCGGCATCGAAAAGAATGATCGCTTTATTTTCACGTGCAAAATCCACCCACTTCTTTAGTTCCTCCTTGCTGGCAACCATACCAGTAGGATTGTTCGGGTAGCAAAGATATATCATATCGACAGGTTCAGTCGGAAGCGCAGGAACAAAATTATTCTCAGCGGTACACGGCATATAAACGATCCCGCCGTATCTGCCGTTTTCTATAGCCCCGCCGGTGCGTCCGGCCATAACATTCGTATCGACATACACAGGGTAAACCGGATCGGTCACGGCGATGACATTATCAAGGCCGAAAATCTCCTGGAAATTCCCCGTATCGCACTTGGAACCATCGCTGATAAATACCTCATCCGTACCAAGTTCAACTCCCCTGCTGCGATAGTCATTTTCAATTATTGCCTCGGCAAGGAAGTTATAACCCTGTTCCGGTCCATACCCGTGAAAACTGCTCGACAGAGCCATCTCATCAACAGCCTTATGCATAGCATCGACGATAGCCGGCGCCAAAGGCTCGGTCACATCGCCAATGCCAAGCTTAATTATCGCAGCATCGGGATTTTCCGCCGCAAAAGCACCAACCCGCCGCCCGATCTCAGGAAAAAGGTAGCCAGCCTGCAGTTTCATGAAATTTTCATTTATTGTGATCATACCAAATTTAGTCTCTAAAAGTTTGAATTCCTGTTTAAACAATTGATTGTATTACACCCTCCAGGCAGTGTCAATAACAACCTGCCAAATTGCAAACGAGCCTCCATCACTTTCGGCCCGCGAAGTATTATCGGAATACGAAACAGTATTTTCACACCAGATACCCCTTTTTGACTTCTTATCAGTCATTTAATGCATTTTCATATAATAACACAGCTTTATCGCCGAAAAAACAAAAGATAATCAGGGACAATCTGTAAACTGTTAACACTGGCAAAAAGATACGAAATAGACGGCAACCCGGCAACACTGCCAATTGGAACCAAACTGTGAATAAAGAAAAAAATAATAGCTGTGATTCATCACTTCCCGAGCAAACCGGAAATACCCGGTCCGCATCAACATCGAGTCAACTACAAAAGCTAAATGAAGCCATGAATTCCGACAAGAACAGCTACAAAGCCATATTCGATTCTTCAACGGATGTTATCGTCATCACCGACATCAATGGCATAGTCGCCGACATAAACCCCGCCGTCGTTGAAATTTTCGGATATAATCCGGAAGAACTCATCGGAAAACCCGAAAATATCCTGATCGCCAATGACTTTGTTGATGAATTCAACGAATTTCGGGACAAGACCAGAAAAGGAGAAAAAACAGAACTGTATCTGCTTGGATGCAAAAAAAACGGCCAGAAATTCCATTGCCAAGGCAGAGGCATGCCATTGACATTCCTGTCAGAACCTCACATGCTCACAGTGATCAGAGATATCACCCGCAGAAAAATTACTGAGGAAACTATCGACAAAGCAAACCAGGAACTGAAAAAAGTAAACAAAATACGGTTCTCATCCAATAAAGTTGGTTAAAATTAAATAAAATTTAGTGGACATTATGCTGTCTTTCATGAGATAAGTTTC
>VRUI01000114.1 GCA_019456225.1 Planctomycetota bacterium
GACGACATCGAGAGGTAAGCAGAAGATTAAAGGTACGAAAGTTGTCCGGCCATCGAGGAGAACGCGTTCAAGATAAATTTACTCAAACTGACCAATCGGTCAGTTTGAAATGAATAATGATTATTGTATAATGTATAATGAAGGTTTCGGCCCGCCAAAGGCGGATTTTCTGCCTTGCGGCCGAGTCATTTCAAATCGTTCGGCGATATTTGTGTTATGGCGATTGGCAGGATACCTCGATTGCAGAAAGCAAATTCCTGGCAGTAGTGATTCCTGTCATGTCTTCAATTATATTATTGGCATTATGCAATTGACCTGTTCTGCCTATCAATTCAGGAACACTTTTTTGACCTGGCAATGAGGTGATTTGGCCCTTATAAATAATGGAAGGTTGTCCATTGCCATTGCGGTCCCTTTTTCCATCTTTTTGCTTAACAGGAAAAACATCATTATAGTCGCCCGATACGTTAATTTCGACAAAGTAGTTCCAAACTCTGTTAGCCGGGACTTTGGTTTCGGTTACATAGTGAGCTTTTGCAGTTGGTCCGGTTACTGCATCGACTGCAGGATTTTCAGGTGTGGGATCACCGTAGCTCTGTGTTTCCAGATTCCAACGACTTAGCTTTTCAGCTTTTCATCTCCCAAAACAGTTATTATTAAGTTGGGGCATTATAGCAAAGATAGACTAAAAGGACAACCGTTCGTGAAAAATTCCAGATGCAGCTCCAAAATGTAAATCCTTATTTTTCAGTGAAATACGTGTGTTTTTTAGGATGTCCTGCGACCGCTTGACAATCGCAAATTTTCTGCAGCAGGAAATTACTTGCAAAATCGACCAATTATGCTTAACTGTGCATACCGGTCTTTTTAAAATTACATAATCCAACAGCGAAAGGAAGTACAATGGCCGAAGTAGAACTTTCTGAGCGGTTAAACGCCGCAGCCGTATTCGTAGATAGTCATTTGCAGCAAGGTCGGGCCGACAAAACAGCGATCCTTTATGGCGATGAGACAATCACATACCAGGGCCTCTATGAAGGGGTCAATCGTTTTGGAAATGTCCTGCTTGGTCTGGGCATTCGCATGGAAGAGAGGGTTGCCATCATCATGCCAGACTCTCCCGAATGTGTGTATGCTTTTTTTGGAGCGATCAAGATCGGAGCCGTGGCTATTCCCATGAATACCCTTTTGATGCCGGCCGACTATGAATATCTTCTCAATGACAGCCGGGCACAGGTTTTGGTTATCCACTCCTCACTGCTGGATCGTATTACACCCATTCGATCAAAACTTAAATATGTCAACCATGTGATCGTTGCCGGGGATGTTTCCAAACCCGATCTGTCTTTCAACGAACTGATGGACTCATCGAGTGAGGAATTGGAGCCTGCCGATACCAGTAAAGACGACACGGCCTTTTGGCTTTATAGTTCGGGTACGACAGGATTTCCCAAGGGTACGATCCATCTTCAGCACGATATGATAGTCGAGGCTGATCTATATGCCAAACAAACAATAGGCCTGCTTGAATCGGATGTATCGTTTTCTGTCGCCAAATTGTTTTTTGCTTACGGCCTGGGCAATGGCCTGTACTTCTCGCTTCGACTCGGAGGTACGACTGTACTTGTTCCAGAAAGACCAACTCCGAAAAAAGTTTTCGAAGTTATCGATCGCTATCAGCCCACGGTCTTCTACGGCGTTCCCACAAGTTATGCCGCTTTGCTTCATTTTTCAGAGAAAGAAAATCGCACAAGTCTGGATAGGGTACGAATGTGTGTCTCTGCCGGTGAACCGCTGCCAAAACCGCTTTACGATAAGTGGCTGCAGAGGTTTGGTGTGGAGATACTGGACGGTATCGGTTCGACGGAAATACTGCATATATTCATCTCGAACCGACCCGGCAAAGTAAAACCAGGCAGTACGGGGCAAATCGTCGACGGCTATGAGGGAAAGATCGTTGACGATGACGGCAAAGAAGTTAGTGTTGGTGAGGTTGGGACGCTTTTGATAAAAGGTGACAGCATCGCCAACGGTTACTGGAACAAACATGAACAAAGTAAGGAGACTTTCTGCGGGCAGTGGATCAACACGCACGATAAGTTTCATGCGGACCAGGACGGCTATTATTGGTACGCTGGCAGAACAGATGACATGATGAAGGTCAGCGGATTGGCCGTTTGGCCCGCAGACGTGGAATCGATACTTGCAAGTCATCCCAGCGTACTTGAAAGCGGTGTTGCGGCCTACACAGATGATCAAGGACTGGTCAAACCGCGTGCATTCGTTGTTCTAAAAGACAAAAAGGATGCGTGCGAAGACATGGTCAAAGAACTTCAGACGTTTGTAAAGACACATGCACAGCCTCACAAGTATCCGCGTTCGGTTATCTTTGTCGATGAACTTCCAAAAACCGCTACCGGAAAGATACAACGGTATAAGCTGAGGCAGACAGAACAAACAGAAGGATAGGACTACCACCTTTTACATTTGCACAAGTGACGATGCCCAGACAAAACCTGAACCAAAAGCAACCAACAGCACCAGGTCACCGTCTTTGACCTTTCCCTGCTTGCGTGCCTGATCAAAGGCAACAGGCAGACACGCCGAAGCCATGTTTCCGTATTTTTCGACGTTGACGAATACCTTCTCTTGCGGTGCCCCGATCTTTTCGACAATGGCCTCGAGCATTCTAAGGTTCGCCTGATGCGGTATGAGCATATCGATGTCATCGAATCCGATCCCATTTTTCTCAAACGACTCGAACACCGCTTCTGACATTCGTCCAACGCCATTTTGGAAAACAACCTTTCCGTCCATTCTAAAATGTACTTTGCCCGCTTCGATATCTTCCTTATCGATGCAGCACATTTTACCCAGGGCACTTCCCGGAGCTTCGGTACATAATGCTTTTGCATCCGATCCGTCGGCGTGTAATATCGTCGATATTATTCCTGTTTTGGAGTCGCTCGATGGCCCGACAACAACTGCGCCGGCACCATCGCCGAGCAATATGGCGATGTTCCTGCCGGCATTAGATCCGTCGATACGCTTGGAAAGCACCTCTGTGCAGACGACTAAAACATGCTTATAGGTGCCTGCCCTGACGTAGTGGTCGGCGATCGATATTCCATAAATCAAACCCGTGCACTGCTGCTTGATATCCAGCACAGGTTTAGGGGCCAGACCCAGCTTTGCCTGTAGAAAAAATCCTGTCCCGGGGTCGGCATGGTCAGGAGTGATGGTGTTTAGGATCAATAGATCGATCTGATCCATTTCAAGGCCGGCATCGGCAACTGCCTGACGGCAGGCATGGACCGCGAGGTCAGAAGCGCTTGTCTCTGGGTCAGCGTAACGTCTTTGACGAACGCCGGTTCTGGAAACGATGAATTCATCAGTGGTCTCCATCATCTTCATTATATCGAAGTTAGTCACGATCTTCTCCGGCAGATAATGGCCGGTTCCCATAATTCTTGAAGCTATTTCCATAGCAAATATCCTTAAAAGATCAATTGTTATTTTGGCTCACTTAAACCTGCATATTTCATTGACTGCTTTACAAGCAGGGCACAGTTCTTTTGGAAAAAATCCAGGGGGAGCAATTGTGTTTTTTCATATATCTGCGAACCCAGTTGTTCTGCAATTTTTTCGGGGGATGTTCCGCTCTGCACTTCTTCAATGATTCGCTCATGATACGCTTGAGTGTCAGAGACAGCGCGCTGAAAATATTCTCTGACAGCTTCGGCGCCTTTGAATACCGCATTATGGCCAAGACACAAGATTTCCCCGTCAAGGGAGGCAAGACGCTTTATCGAATCAAGGTATGTGCCATAATTTGTGAAGTAGTCAGGCCACAAGTAGTCAAACTCCGGCAAGTAATAGCCGCTCACATCGGAAACGATCAAAATGCCGGCATTTGGCTCATAGAAACTCAGACTGAAATCATCGTGACCGGGCGTTGTAATGACATTGAAATTTACGCTCCCTACCGTTACCATGTCACCGTCTGCAAGTATTTCATCGACAGCGATCCGGCTTTCAGTCATAGGCCCCAGGCGATGCTTGTCCTGTACCGAACCGGCGTTGATAAGCGATTCTGTAAGAAGCCCATCGATCTTTGCAAAGAAGCCGATCGCCTTTTCAATGCTAAGAGTCTTAGCGGCGGCTTGCGAAGCACAAACTTTCAGGTTAGGAAACATGTCCCGAAATGCGGGTATCGCCATTACATGATCGGGATGCGCATGAGTAATAATGACCTGCTTGACGATGTCGGCTGGGATACCAAGCTGGTCCAGCTGTTCGGCAACGACAGCTGCGTCTGCACCAACACCTCCCTCGAAGATCGCTCCTTCATCTCCATCCCTGAAAAGAAAAACAGGATACTCACTCGTGCCAAGCATCCAAAAACCTTCGGTAACTTCTATAGGCGTCTGTTTTATCAACATTTTTATTACCCTCAATATTTTAACCGTTCACGGGTTTTCCTGTTAATCACTCTAAGCTCTCTTTTTTGACAGGATAACAGGATGATTATAAATCTTT
>VRUI01000115.1 GCA_019456225.1 Planctomycetota bacterium
ACGTCGTGCTCGCTCATACCATTGGCAAACCAATTTGTCAGGGCTGTATTCCTTAAACAGTGGAATTTTCGCTTTCTAACGTGTGCCATCTTCAGGATATCCCCAAACTTCCGTGAAAAATTATTTATCACCTTTAGTCTGGAATCCCTGAGCGACCATTTACCCTGTTGTCGTAATTGCTGGATATGGTCATATCTGGCAGGTGGAACAAAAACATACGGGTAGCCTTCTGGCTGCTGATTTTGATGATCGGCAAGTATTTGGATGACATCCTGTGTTAGTGGTAGTTCTCTGCGGTCTGTATCTTTAATGAGCCATTCCCAGGTGTAGCCAGTGCTCTTCTTTGGCGAAACGTCTACTGTCATCTCACTAAAGTCAATATCGGCCCAGGTGCAGTTTAGCAATTCGCTTCGTCTCATACCGGTACACAGAGCAGTAATAATCAGCATGTCCCACTTGACATCGGTCTGGCTGTCTCTGGCAGCCTTGATCATACGCTCACATTCGCTGGCGGTGTATTTCTCAACTTTTTTCTTAGTCACCTTAGGCATAGCAATATGCTGCAGGGGGTTTTCGTCAAGCTGTTTTCTATTCGTTGCCAGTTGGAACATCCTTTTGAGGTGAGCCAGCTTCTTTTTAACCGTTGCGGGGCTATTACCTTTATCCAGACACTTCTGCCGGAACAACTCTCCATGTTTTAGTGTAATTCGCTGGATATCAATATCGCCGACCACTTCGATCAAATGATTAATGGCATATCTGCACTCATCATGTGTACTTTCACGAACCTGATTGCCTGTTCTGGTCATACTATCTTTCAGGAATACGCTGAGCCTCATCGATTCAGGCTCAACAATACCCATCCGCAGTTCACGTTCCTTTTGGGCACGTTTACTCTCGGCTTTCTTTCTGTCAGCATGACCGAGTGAAATTTGTTTCCGCTTGCCGTTTTCATCAATGTAGTCTATATAATATTTGAAAGAGCGACCATCACGCGATGGCCTTGTTCTTACCTTTACCAGCTTATTCATAAATCTTCTCCTTTCTTACGCTGGCGAAAGGCTTGGGTTGATCCACTACCAATTATACCACATACGCCAAAATTACAAAGCACTATTTTCCGGAAATGCATTTTTCTGATATCCATTTTTCAATCTCTTTTGTTGGATAAAGCGTCCGTCCGCAAAGGTGCAGCCTGGGCAGATCATGCATCCGTTTTAGGTTTGCTATCACACTATGATGATCTTTTGCCTTGCTAACTTCCGGCACTCTAAGCAGCCGAATAAGCTCTTCTTCTGTCAGCAATTCCGGACAAGGCATAAACCCGCCATTGCCGTCCGGAATCACCGAGGAAATATTAAACGAATAATTTTGTTTATCTTGGTTACTCATATTAAACCTGTACTTTCTATACACTGTTGCCGTTGCCAAAACCCTTTAATGCCGCTTATTCAGGGGTTTTGGCAACACTGCTATCGCTGTTTAACACAAATAACTCACTTGGACGACCTCCATCGGATCCTGCCGGTATGAACTGCCATTTTCCCCAACCTATGTCAACAAGCCCCTGCAATGCATCTTTTGCAACACCGGTGTCCTGATAACTCCTGCTTGACCGGCGAAGATCACGAACTGTAATTTTTCCGCCTTTTTTCCGTATAAGCTCGATCAGCTGCCGCTGCTGTCGCTCAAGTTCACCTTCACGAAGTACTGTATAGACCCGCTTTATCTCGAATTTAAACCACTCGACTATAAGAGCGCCCGCAATAATACTGTTGTCGTCTATAAAGTTTGAACTTGCAAGGTTAGGATCGCCCGCAGCCGCACGAATGCAATGTATTACCAGCGCAAGCCTGGCCGCATAAGCCTCCAGCTTGCTCATTGCGGCTGCCATCTCACCGCTGGTCGCGGCGGCCTCTGCGGCATGCTCATTATAAAAAGCGATCCATGCATCCTGCGCAGCCGGGTTAAGCGGCAATACCTGCGCCTGCCATGCCCCATACTCGTCACATTCCATCGGCATAGCCAAAAGCGTTCTGAAAATATCTTCCGCCTTTGCCGCCAACTGCTCATCGATGTCAGCTTCCGTCCACTTCTTGGCCTGTCTTGGCGGCATCGCCATAAGCATGCGCGCCGCCAGACCGTTCTCGAAATGTTGAATCCCCAGCACCTGGGCCAGGATAGAAGGTTGAATCCCGCCAAGTACGCTGACAGCAGCGTTTGGTATATGAACCGTTTTAGCCGGACCACTCTTGCGGTCGACCAGCAAAGTACCGGCTCTATGAAGTTCAAGCCACTTGGCATCATCACCGCCTTTGCCGCTTTTGTAGCTGTTAAACGACCGTATCCACCCGCTAAGCTCATCCCGCACAAGCAGCATTCCCCTTGGAGCATTGGCCAACAGCGAAGCCAGCGCTTCTACTGTTATGTCTGAGCAGTAATACCGCCTTGCTATCGGCTCAACAGGTTTATCCGGAAGGTCCAGTCCCGTTTTATGTTCCCGCAGTGCCTTTTCGTATTCTTCCTGGTCGCGCTGAAACTGTTCCATCTCGTTTGCCTGCTCGCGGAAAGCCTCATTTTGAATCTTCCGCAGCGGCTTCATGGCCATATCGATGGCCGGTGATTTCATGCTGCCAGAGTCGCCGATTATCCCCGTCCATATAACCGCAGGCTCTGTCCACGCCTGCTTAAGCATTATAGACCGGCTGTTGCCAATCGCACCGGCCAATGCACTGAGCATAGGCAGGACAATATAAGCGTTATCGCATCCAAGCGTTTTCGCAGCTTCAATAATGTAAGTCCGTATCGGTTCAGGAATACATTCCACAGGAAAGGGTTTATATGCGTCAGGCATCCGCCTGGCTTTTAATTTTTCTATGATAGTTCCTGTTTCATAACTCATATCTGATCTGTTCTCCATTAAAACCTTTTGATTTCCAAACACGAAGATCCTTAACGCCCGGTGGTGGGCATATGACCTTTACTGAAGGGCAATGCTTAATAAGCTCCGCTGCTAGTTTTTTTGCCCCATCCCGTCCCGGAACATCGTTGTCGCAAATAACTACGATCCTTTTACCGCGGGCAAACCGTACTGTCATCTCAACTTTGGAATTGCAGTTTGGACGGCCAACAGAATCAAAACCCATATCCAGTGCAGCAGCGCAGTCCGTCTCGCCTTCTGTTATACAAAGCGGTTTGTCGCCGGAAAGCCCCGTTGGAATAAACAGCCCATTCAAGCTGCCGGTTACCGCTCTTTTATCACCGTCACCAAAGCGGCGTCTGATCCCGATGACTCTTAAATTCTCATCCATCATAGGGAAGGTAAACGCCTTGCCGTCGAAACCGACACCAAGCCGCTGCAGGCTTGCAGGTGTTACCCCCAGACTTGCTCCAAGCCACCGAAGCTGTCTTTCGCTGAGCCTGTCCTGATACTCTTTGGCAAGTTTAGCGAAATCGATCTTTACTGCAGGTTTCGGTGTATACCGTTTAAACGGTTTTCCGGTGGGCTTGCTGTCAGGATCAAGCAAATGCAACCAACCCGCATCGCCGCATCGCTTTGTTGAACCATCCTCAATTCTTGCACATATTGCCGCTGAACCGTCTTTGGCAACCAAACACCAGTCCGGCCTGCCGCATACAGTACAGGGATTGCTTTTGTTTACACGTTGCATTTTTTCGCTATTCGACATAGTTATCCCCCATTTGCAGCATAGACTCGAATGTTTTTCTGCACGGACACTCCCATTCCAGCCAAAGTTCAATATCAGACAATCGCCACCGTACAGCACCACCGATTTTCACAGAGGCAGGTATTTTGCCGCAAGAGTTCAGGCGAAAAATCTGGCGCTTGCTCAAAGATAATCGCTGGCCAAATGTTTTGGCGTCCCAGAGCTGACAGTTTGTGTTTTTGTTTTCTGCGTTTGTAACCATTTTAAAATTCCTTATTTTAAACCATTCTTTTGGCGGTGTCTTCGTGACATCGTTCTTCATTAAATATACTCACAAAAAACCAATAATCAACGTAAGTCTTTACTATAAAAGGAGTTATGGTCGCAAAGTGGTCGCGAAGTGGTCGCAGAATGGTAGCCGTAAGTAAGGGTAGAATGCGCAAAAGAGCCAGCAGGTGTGTGTGTAATTGAGTTTAAGAAAGTTGTGGGATGGTCGCAGAATCGTTGCAGAATGGTCGCAAGATTTTTTCGTTATTTCTGTTTAAATATTGAACGATAAGGCATTGTCGTTTTGATTCGCCCATCTTCGAGGAATAATGTTTCCGCAATGTCCTTGCGTTTTCGGCTTCTTTTTAGGGAGTGTTCATTTAACTGTGTAAATGGCCTTAACGATTTTTGGCAGATTACACTTCTGCCTTGATTTTTAAGCTGC
>VRUI01000014.1 GCA_019456225.1 Planctomycetota bacterium
CAATCTGTTACTACTAAAGACATTCAAATCCATCGCAATATTGCAGCAAATTCAAAAAAAAAATAAAACCCTGCTTTACCGCCAAATAGGTGAAATACACATTATTAACGTTTATCAACATTTTTTTATTTCTCAAAAAAAAAGATTTTTCAGCATTTTTAGGAACATTACGTATATATAGGCAAATAAGCATGCTTTTTCTATCAGGCAGGTATACCCCTGATCTCTGGTTCGACTATTTATTGGACACCAACTTGAGCACGATGCCTAACTGTAGGCTTTGTCGACAGGGAAAACGGTGATTGAAGGGGCAATAGAGAAACATACTGTCAATATGATTTGACATGCACAACCCGTATGCACTATAATGACAATCGCAAATTATTGAGTTGGACAAGTAATAAAAAATGAATCTTAAAAGAAAGGTTTTTTTATGAAGAACTTAATTTTATGTCAGATTATTGCGGTTGTTGTCTTACTTACTGCCGGGGCAAGTGGAGGTTCGGATCCTGAATACTGGCCAACTTGGCGTGGTCCAAATATGATGGGTATCCCTGCCCAGGGCAATCCTCCTGTAAAATGGAGTGAGTCTAAAAATATTAAATGGAAAGTCAAACTGACCGGGGACGGTTCCGGTTCGTCGCCGATTATCTGGAAAGATAAGATATTTTTTCAGACTGCTGTCAACACTAACAAGAAAGGAAAAGCTGCCCCAAAAAAAGAAGAGAGTAGTGGAAGGGGAGGCAGAAGAAGATTCGGTGGTAGAAAACCATCCACTATTTTCAAATTTAATCTGGTCTGTTTGAACAGAAAAACCGGAAACCTAATATGGGAGAAGACAGTTAATGAACTTCTTCCTCATGAAGGTCATCACGGAGATCACGGCTTTGCTTCATACTCACCGGTAACAGATGGTAAACTCGTATGGGCCAGTTTCGGTTCGCGTGGACTGCATTGCTTTGATATGGATGGTAATCTGAAATGGAGCAAGGAACTGGGTAAGATGAGTACGGTGATGAGTTTTGGCGAAGGCAGTTCCCCATCGCTTGCAGGTGATGCGGTAATTGTTGTGTTTGACCATCAGGGGGATTCTTACATTGTCGCGTTTAATAAAAAGACAGGGGACCTAATATGGAAAAAGGACCGAGATGAAGGCACTTCCTGGGCGACACCAATACCTGTAGAAGTTAACGGGAAGATGCAAGTGGTCGCCAGTGCGACAAATCTGATTCGTAGTTATGATGTTAAAACCGGGGATGTTATCTGGCAGTGCGGAGGGATGACTCGAAATGTGATTCCCTCGCCAGTGGTTGGATTTGGGATGATCTATTGTACCAGCGGTTTTCGAGGAAGTGCTTTAAAGGCGATCAAATTAGGCCGCACAGGGGATTTGACCGATACCGATGCAATTCAATGGCATGTCGGAGAAGCGACGCCGTATGTACCATCACCGCTTCTTTATGGCGATAAGCTTTATGTCTGCTCTGTTAACAAGGGTGTAATATCCTGTTACAATGCCAAAACAGGAAAACCATATTTCATAAAAGAACAATTGGAGGATATCAAAGGGATCTATGCATCTCCGGCTGGTGCTGGGGGCCGTATATATTTTGTCGGCAGAAATGGAGTTACCTATGTGATTAAATCTTCTGAAAAATTTGAAGTTTTGGCGGTTAACAAGCTCGACGCTAAAATTGACAGTTCACCGGCATTTTTTGGCAATGAAATATATCTCAAAAGCAAACAGTATTTGTATTGTATTGCAAACTCAAAATAAAAGTGTGTTCTCAATCATGGCAAGCATAGCATGAAACCGAAAGGTCAGGTCGTAAAAAACAATGAAAACAAAACCCTGGATGATGTTGGTTGCCATGATGATTAGATGGATAAACCAACAACAGCAGGGCGTATTAATCTATCGATCTTATCGATATGTTGTGCATCTATCTTCCATATCAGCCGCATTTGGGCAGTTGTGAACATGGGCAGGCACGGGGCCATCGCAGCAAAGCAGCCGAGTTAGCCGAGTTAGCCGGACAGTGGTAGTCAGTTGATCTGCTGATTCTGGTCGACATAATAGTTGGCATGACACTGGCGATCATCACTGCCGCCTGCATAGCTTCTCTCGTAGATTTTCCAGAGATTTCACCGTTTAAAATCCGCTCAATTCGTTCTTTGCGAGGTTTTAGTTCATCTTTGCCGAATATGGCAGGTAGAATATTTGAACTTTTTGCCAGTGATAGAAGAACAACGGTTTGCCCGTCGACATCGTCAGTATCGGTAAAGATAGTTTTCTTTAGACGATCAATGATCAGTCTCTCTGGCTGTGAATTAATTTGAGGGTATATCTTTCGAGTAAACAGAAGCAATATTGTTTCTTCGTCCATCTTAAGAATACCTTGTTGACAAAGCTGCGTTGCAACTTTGTGCTTCAGGTCGCTTGTGCCGGCTATGCGAGCGACCCAGTACTGAAGAGATTTTCGCTTTTCAGAGATGCTCATTTTATAGAGCCACTCATCGATCAACGCCCCATTGAGTTGTTCAGCATTGACAACAGAGATAAGTTTTTGTCTTCCGGTTTGTTCAATAACTATATTTTGACTCAGCAGCAACTCAGCAATGATAGCTCCGGCAATAGCATAGTTATACATCGCCCCTGCCGCGACTGTCCCCTCCTCATCTTTCAGAGCCAATAACATTATTTCTTCATATAAAAATAGATTATCTGTGTACTGCACTTTTTTCTCCTTGTCAGAAGGTTTATTACTTAACGCATCAAAGGCTTCAAGCGAAAAACTAATTGTCGATTGGACGTTTTAAAATCGCTATAACATGCTTTGATGCTCCATAGGCCTGATTAGTATCAAAAGTACTAGTCAGTTCTCAACCCAGCTGCCCCAATCCATTTGGAATTTGTTCCTTCAGTATTAAAGACGTATGATTCGCTGAAAAGTTACAAAGAATTCCGTTTTTTACAAAAAATATACAGAAAACCACGGTTTAAGCAGGTTTAAGAGGGGGTTAGGTGGTGGAAGATAAAACTGTTCTGACGCAGTCAGAAATGTTTTGAACATTTGTTTTTTGAATTTCGTGTTTGTTTAGCACTTAGAATTCGCTTGCGTCCCGGCTTTACGTCGGGATAGTGCTTAGGAATTGAGCAACAAGCCCTTACGCCTTATGGTCTCTTTTTCCTTGATGGGCGTCTTCCCTTTGATTTTCCTCTATACGGGCGTCCGCCGCCTTTCCTTGGCTTTGTGTTATCCAGGTTGGGCGCGTCGCCAAGCCACTGCGGGTCTATGCGGTTTGATTTGATCAGCCTCTGGAGGTCATAGAGATCGCCTTTTGCGTAGAATGTCACCGCCGTCCCTTCGCGCCCCATCCGTGCTGTTCTGCCGGTCCTGTGTGTGTATGCTTCCCGTCCGCGCGGGAAGTCATAGTTGATCACATGCGAAGCGTGCGAGAAATCCAGCCCGCGAGAAGCAACATCGGTAGCGACCATCAGTGTGATCTTTTTCTTTTTGAAGCGGTTAAACAGTGAGGTTCGTTTTGACTGCTCCATACCGCCATGAATCGTTTCTGCCGAGATCTTTTTCTTCTTAAGATGGTCATAGAGCGAATCGCAGTTGTTTCTTGAGTTGCAAAAGATTATTGCCTGCGTCGGTTCTTCCTTTTTGAGAAAGTTGACAAGCGTTTCAAAATGATTTCCGCGATTGATCTGCTTGAACTGATGCGTCAGATTCTGCGGGGCGATCTGCTGTATATTCAGTTCGATAGTAAGTGGGTCCTTCAGATATTTCTTAGCAAGCTGCTTGATAGGTTTCGGCATCGTCGCAGAAAACAGCAGCGTCTGATGCTCGTGGACCAGGCACGAGATAACAAATTCGATATCGGTAATAAAACCCATATTCAGCATTTCGTCGGCTTCGTCGAGAACGAACGTGCGAACCTCCGACAGGCTAAGCGGGCTGTGATATATCAGGTCGATCAGCCTGCCGGGCGTAGCGACGAGGATATGAACACCGTGTTCCAGCTTGGACTTCTGGATGTCCATCGAAAATCCGCCATAAACAGCGAACGGAGCAACCTTGGTGAACTTGGCGATCGAGGATATTTCGCTGACGTATTGAAGTGACAGTTCACGAGTGGGCACAAGGATCAGGGCCTGAATCTCGTTAAGAGATTCGTCAATAGATTGGACCAGGGGCACTGCGCATGCGGCTGTCTTGCCGGAGCCCGTTTCTGCTTTGGCGATCATGTCGCGCTCGCCCATGATATGCGGGAAAGTGTGTTCCTGAACAGGGGTTAAGTCCTCATAGCCGATTGCTTTGAGGCCCTTGAGTACTTTTGGTTTGAGGTCTAATTCTGTAAATTTCATATTTGCGTAATTATAGGTGTATACTGGGATTATGCCAGTTGATTCTCAATTTATCGGAATAATTGTTGTTAAATGTTCAATATTATAGCTAAACAGTTTATTTCAGGTTATTATATCGGATATGTACGTGATTCTGGATGCACAAAAAAAGCCCGCCATTTCTGACGGGCTTTCCTGTTATTATCTAAAAAAGCTTGATTTCTGCTGCTTATTTGCCGCATTTGCCTTTGCTCTTGGAGCAGCTGGATTTTTTGCAGGAACATTTGCAGTCATCGTCTTTGCATTCGCATTTGCCGTCTTTGCAGCAGTCCTTACATTCGCAGTCTTTGCACTTGTCGCATTCAGCCTTTGTAGTTTCGGCTTTTGTGGAAGGGCAGCAACCCTTGGCTACGCTCTTATAAGAGGATTCGCCGGCGGCCTCAAAAGAAAAAGCCGGAGAAACAACAATAAACGCCATAGCGACCAGTAGAACTAACATTGATATAGAAAATTTACGCATAATAAAAACCTTTCATTACTTTAGTGTGTTTGTCCCATTTGGGACTAGTTTGTTAAAAATTTAAGAATTGAGAATTAATGACTGATTCTCAGCACAAAAACACACAAAGCTCAGCGGCGCAAGGACTTACAGTCGCCGCTTGACGCAAAGGTTTATTGGGAATTGTCAGGTTTTGAACACAAACCGAACGCAAACCGGCCCCTGCGGCGATCGCCGCGTTCGACTGGTTGTTTTCGATCATGCTGTCCTGTTTACGGTCAATCCTGCAGCAGAACTTTTTGCAGCAAACTTTCCTGGCCGGTTTTTTCGCCGGTTTATTGCAGCATTGGTTGACTTGTTCCTTCTTGGCTTTATCACAGCAGGAAGCACGAGCGGTCTTGCTCTTTTTGGCCGCGCACCGGCAAGCCATCAAATTTGATGTACAGAAACCGGCCAGCGTCGCCAAAACCAAAAGCGCACGCACAAATTGTAAATAAGGTTTTTTTGCCATAATCGTTGTAAAGTGTACGGCCTTATAGCCGTCTTGTTCGCCAAAATATCAAATAAAATTGTCCAGTAAAATACTCCTGAAACAGGCGTTACATGTACTAATTATAGCATACTTGCCGAAAAATTGCAAGAACCTTGTTAAAATCTCCCTTTGCCTTTTGCTTTTCGTTTTACGTCAAAAAACCTCCTGAATAAGCACTGGTCCTCGCTGCAAATATTTTGTTGCTTTTCGCTTAGAGTCAATATCCTTATAAACCCGCTCAAGCTGCTCAATGGTAAGTTCCGCAGCGGCTGCAACCTCTCCCATATCGATATTGTTATTTTTGCCGAACAAGCAAAGGTCCATTTTGTCATAAGGTACAGAAAAATAGAACTCCTCCTGGCTCTGCTCCATTGAATACGTATCGGTCGTAGGAGGCCGGTCCTGTATCTCCTGCGGGACACCTAGGTACTTTGCGAGTTGATATACCTGGGTCTTATACAAGTGTGCTATCGGTTTTATATCCGCCGATCCGTCGCCGTTTTTCACGAAAAATCCCTGGTCATACTCCTGCCGGTTAGGCGTTCCGGTTACGGCATAATTAAGCCGGTCGGCGTGATAATACTCGAACATCTTCCGTATCCGCTGCTTGAAGTTAGACGCCGCAACGATCCCCAGATATGCCTCTGCGCTTAGTCTTGCTTTAGTCTGAATTGACTCTGGTGATTCTACCACAACCGAAAATATCCTGTACTGGTCGTCGTCAAGCACTCCCGGCAGAACGATCTTGCATTTATAATCCGAGTCGTATTGGGGTATAACGCTTTTTATCGCCTCATCCCGCCGCCTGTAGCATCCCACAGACTCAAGCACTCCGGTAATATCCTCTCCGATCTTATCGATCCCGAGCGAATCGGCTACCAGTTTGCTAAGCATCAAAGTATCGGCGGACGAATCCTTTTCAGGCAGCGAAAGCCCCAAAACCCGCTCGCTGCCGACCGCCTGAACACACAACGCACCAACGACACTACTGTCGATACCCCCGGAAAGCGCTACAACAAACCCGCGTTTTTTGTACATGTCAAGATATTCGTTAAGGCATTTACAAATCCGTTCGGTTTCCTTTGCGCAATCAATAACCAAAGCTTCGGCAGAATATCGTTTTGCAATAGTAGACATAGTTCTTTCCTTTATAGTAGGGTGGGCTGTGCCCACGCTGTTATCTTATTGGAGATTCAATTTTTCAGTTTTTTCTTATCGATCTTTCCATTTGGCGTCTTAGGCAGCGATTCCATGATCTCAACATATTTAGGAACCGCAAAAGACTCCATATTATTTGAACACAGCTTAAGCAGCTGTTTTTCGTCAAGCTTACTGTCCGGCGAAAGAACTACATACGCCTTGATAGCCTGTCCAAGTATTTCGTCGGCCACACCGATCACCGCGGTTTCTGCAACCCCCTGGAAACTGGAGATATTGTTTTCAACTTCTTTCGGGCTAACCCGTTCGCCCCTGCTTTTTATCATGTCATCCTTGCGTCCGAGAAAATAGAGATACCCGTCTTCGTCCATTTTAAAATAGTCTCCCGAATGCAGATACCTCTCATGCGGATGCCGTCCTTTCCGATATGTCTTTTCTGTAAGATCAGGCGCACGCCAGTACCCCTGCATGACATTTGAGCCTCGAATAACAAGCTCGCCGACCTCACCGGGCTTAACCTCGTTTCCGTCATCGTCGATTATATGCACCTGGCAGTTAGGCATTGCTTTGCCGACCGAACCGGGTCGCCTGTCAAGTTCCTCCGGCGGGAGATACCCGACACGTTTACACTCTGTAAGCCCAAACATCGAAAACAAACTGGCGTCGGCGAACATCCCTCTAAGTTTGGCGATATGATCGACCGGAAGGGCGGCCCCGGTATTTGTAACGTATCGCAGCGAACTGAAATCATATTTATGCAGGTCATCCCGGCGGATCAGCATTGCCGCGATCGTAGGGACGATAGGAAAACCCGTTACGTTTTCTTTCTCGATCCGTTCAAGTATCTTATGAATATACACAAGCGATTTGTCCTCAACGACGGTCCCTGAGAACATAAAAGCCATGATAACCTGGTAAAGCCCGTAATCGAACGAAAGCGGCAAGACATTTAAAATAATATCCTCCTGTTTGTTGCCGATATACTGGATTATGCTCCTCGCCGCCGTTATCATATTGTGATGCGTAGACATTACCCCCTTAGGCTCACCGGTCGAACCGGAAGTATATATCAGGCACGCCAGGTCAACGTCGATAACAGTCGGCAGCTCCAAATCCCCGGCAGTAAACGTATTTTCCGAATAGCCCGCAAACTCCTCGTTCCAGATGTGTGATATTCCAGCGAGATCTTTCGGAATTTTCTTAGACGTCCCCGCCCACAAGATTTTACAGTCCTTGATATTTTCATCAAAAGCACCCGTAACAACCTGCGACTTACTCGTATCGGTTATAAGCACATTGGCTCCGGAGTTCTGTAGAATAAAGTTCAGCTTATTGCTCTTCATCGAACCTTCAAGAACAACAAAAACCGCCCCTGCCTTTAGAACCCCATAGATCGACAGAATAGTTTTCGCAGAATCCTCAAGAAACACGACAACCCTGTCCTGTCGACAAACCCCCATCCCCATCAAGACACCGGCAAGATACTCGGTCTGATCATTGATCTGTTTATATGTCAACCGCTGATTATGAGTTATAAGTGCTTCCTTGTCAGGAAAAAGGCCCGCAGACCGGCTAAGCCATTCATGCACCAACACTGGATCAAATTGAAACATAACAAAACTCCATAATATCGCCGGCATACCACCGACTAAACATTTATCTCTAGCACTTTCACACGTTTTCTTTCAAACGATCACTTTCACACGTTTTCTTTCGCACCTTTAAACCCTCCGATCAACAAGCAGATCGATAGAATCCGGTAAAAAACCATCAACCGGAAACTCTTCAACAAACTGGAGGTGTATCAACTGGCTCGAAAGTATCCCCACCAGTGCCATACTTTCCATCTCGTTAGCTGCTCCCGTACTTTTGATCTTCGCCAGCAGTTTCTCTGTTTTACCGGTATCGAAAAGCCCCGATTTTTTCAGGCTTTTTTCAGACATCATCTCGGCGGCATATTCTCCCGCTTTGCCTCTTAGCAATGATTGCGTAATAGGTGCACGGTAGGGGTGTTTGGATCTTGTAGTAATAGTTTCGGGCAATATCTTTTTAAACACTTTTTTCAGAAGATGCTTTTCATTAAGCCCGAGTATTTTCCATTTGGAAGGAACCTGCCCCATGAAATCGACGACATTCGGGTCAAGGTACGGCAACCGGATCTCCACAGAGTTAGCCATCGCCATCCGGTCCCCCTGACTGGAAAGCAGGTAGTTGCTCATAAAGATCGACATCTCAAGATATTGCGCCTTGGCAAGGTAATCTCTGCCGTCATAATCTTCCGGAAGCCTTCGCTTTATCTCTTCAAAACCGTCATAGGACCCGATCTCTTTTTTCAGATCATGCGAAAAGAATGTCTTTATCCTACTCGTATTACCCCACCTGATGGAATGCGAAAACAGCGGATCATTAAATTTGTTCAGTCCTTTCGCAAAGAAATGCTGCAGTGTGGATTTCAATTTCTGGTTCTGGAAGATATAAGGATAAAGATACCCGATCAGATCCGCACGTTTATTAGAGTTGGGTTGACTCGACCAGAATCTCCTGATCTTAGCCTCACGAAAAATATTGTAACCGCCGAACACCTCGTCGGCTCCTTCCCCTGTCAACACAACTTTAAGCCCGCTTTCCCTGACAAGCTTCGAAAGAAGATACAGAGGTATCGGAGATGTCCGAAGCACCGGTTTTTCGCCATGCCACAAAACATCCGGCAAAGCCGCCCCGATCTTTTCGTTCGTCGCGTGTATCTCGCAGTGCTTAGCTCCAAGGTAAGAAACCATTTGCTGCTGATGCGTCCCTTCGTCGTACGCATCCTCTTCAAACCGTATGCCGAACGTCCTGACATCCTTGTTGAAATTTTTAACCACCAGGGAAGTCAGCCCCGAAGAATCAAGCCCGCCGCTAAGATAACTGGCCACCGGAACATCGGCCCTCAAACGAATACGAACGGCCTCATGCAGCATGTCGTGTGCCTTCTCGCTGATCTCATGCGGCGAAAGTGTCAAACGCTCACTCTTATCATAATACGGTATATCCCAGTACCTCCCAACGTTCATCTCTCCACGGCAAATCGTCATATAATGACCGGGCTCGAGCTCATAAACATCTTTAAAAGCGGTCCGCCCCCCCAGCGTGGTCCAGAACGTGAATATTTCATCCATCGCCAGCGGATCGATTTTTCGTTGAACATCTTTATGCTGAAATATCGACTTGATCTCCGATGAGAAGATCAGCATTCCGTTCTTTTCAGTATAATGCAGCGGGCGTATCCCCATCCGGTCACGAGCAAGGAACATACATTCTTTCCTGGCATCCCAGATAGCCATCGCAAATTGCCCGTTAAGATGATTAAGGCACTCAACTCCGTATTCTTCATAAAGGTGAACGATAACCTCCGTGTCCGAAGTAGTGTAGAACCGGTGACCCTTGTCGACAAGCTCTGCACGCAGCTCAACATAGTTAAACACCTCGCCATTATAAACGATCCAGATCGTTTCGTCTTCGTTATGAATAGGTTGAACCCCCCCGGCAAGATCTATGATACTAAGCCGGGCGTGTCCAAGCCCGACGTCTTCATCTATGTAGATTCCCGTCTCGTCGGGCCCCCTGTGACACAGAACACCAGTCATACGAACAAGCGTATCAAATGAGATCTTATCGCTGCCTGACAAACGGCATATCCCCGCGATCCCGCACATAAAAATCCCCCTGGATTTCGTAATTCGTAATTAATTATTCAAGCTGATCGAAAGGTCAACTTGCTAACGAGGTATTTTTCGATACTCTCAAGGCAGTCCATATTCTCTGGAATGATCTCAGCATCGGCGATTTTGATCTGGTAGGTCATTTCCAGAAAAGTGATCAGTTCAAGTATCCCCGTAGAATCGATAATTCCTTCAACCATAAAGGAGGTATTATTGGCCAGCCCGTCCCCGTCACCATAGAGAAAATTGTCGATGATGAAATCCCGTGTTTGTTTGATACAGCAATTTTGCATTTCTACCCCCATTCAAGAAAAGGACCTCGGCCAAAGGCCAAATCTACCCCTAAAGACTTAAGACTATAAACTAACGACTCTCAAACCGGCCGCAAGAGCGGTTTGACACGAACCACTCCTTATTCGGCAATACAAGGAGGCGGGTTAATCATTTACGCATAAAAATTGAAGAATTTAAATATGAGCAAATATCCGCAAATTACCTCGCAAAAACTTAAAGGTTGTAGAAAAGCCCGAATTAATAGTAAAAAAAAATCTGAAGACTGCTCGTTTAA
This sequence comes from Planctomycetota bacterium, assembly GCA_019456225.1. Taxonomy (GTDB): domain Bacteria; phylum Planctomycetota; class Phycisphaerae; order Sedimentisphaerales; family Anaerohalosphaeraceae; genus VRUI01. The sequence goes on from VRUI01000014.1 coordinate 10,813, forward strand.
TCAAAAAAAAAATCCAGAAACATTCCTCTTTAGCACGGCTATCAAGCCTATGGCTATATGAACTATAGGGTTTAGCTAGCCTCATTTCGGTCTCTGTGGTGCATGACCGACGTATACAGGAAAAACCTTTATATTAGTATTGAAAACGCAGATTCCAGAGGTAGCATGTTAGGTTTTTGTAATTTTTTTTTATTTTTTTAAAAAAAAATGTTGCAACCCCTTGTAGTTGGGTTATAATACTAAAGGTGGAATCGACGTTGATCTACTAGTAGTGCCGCTCGTGGCTTTTGTGGTTTTCTCCTCCTCCTCCTCCTCCTACCACGAGAGTTCGAGCGGTCTTTTTTTTTCTCCCAAAAGACCGCTTTAGGAAATCATACGCGCAAACCTTACATTTTCATTATTCATCCCAATAATAATCATTGCCAATATTACCCCGGGCTTTACAATAATCAACAATAAGTAATCAATAATAAATCGAAAAGGGTTTTTTGCTAAATGAAACAGGTTAAACTCGCCGTAATCGGTCTGGGGTATATCGGCCGCTGTCATCTCGAAAAAATTGCAATGGTCGGTAACATCGAAATTGTCGCCGTATGTTCTCGTCGTAAGCAGCACGCCCAGGAGATTGCCGCAAAATATAACTGCCGGGCGTTTACCGATTACCGCAAGCTTCTTGCCAGCAAAGTAAGCGATGCCGTGCTTATCGCAACTCCGCACTACTCGCACACAGCAATAGGCATTGACGCGTTGAAAGCCGGCTGCCATGTCCTTGTCGAAAAACCCATTTCCGTGCATAAAGCCGACTGCCAGAAACTCATCGCCGCCCATACAAACCAAAACCAGGTCTTCGCTGCAATGTTCAACCAGCGCACCCTCGGCGCCTACAAGAAGATCAAATCAATGATAGACGGCGGCGAACTCGGCAAGCTCATGCGAGTCAACTGGATCATAACCGACTGGTTCCGCACGGATGCGTATTATTCATCGGGTTCATGGAGAGCCACCTGGGTAGGAGAGGGCGGCGGCGTACTGTTAAACCAGTGTCCGCACCAGCTTGACTTATTGCAATGGCTTTGCGGTATGCCTTCAAAGGTCGCAGGATTCTGCGGACTCGGAAAACACCACGACATAGAAGTCGAAGACGAAGTAACCGCCTATCTCGAATTTCCCAATGGAGCAACCGGTGTATTCATCGCTTCGACAGGCGAGGCGCCCGGAACAAACCGTCTGGAGATATGCGGCGAAAAGGGCAAAGTTGTTCTCGAAGGCGAAAACCTCCGCTTCTCTAGAAACGAAATACCCTGCAGCCAATTCCAGAAAACCTCGAAAGAACCAATGGCAAAACCCAGGGTATCTGAAATAGATATAGATATTGAAGTAACTTCCCACGAGGACCAGCGAGCAGAGATCATAAAAAACTTCGCAAACGCAATCTTAAATGGCGAAAAACTAATAGCCCCAGCCGCCGAAGGAATAAACTCCGTAGAATTGGCAAACGCGATACTATACTCCTCACTAACCCAAAAACCGGTACAACTCCCACTAAACGCCCAAACCTACGAAGCAAAACTCCAGGAACTTATAAACAACCCGTAGGGGCGTTACCTTATTCTATACCTGACATCCAGCTTTGTGCAAATATCGCAAAGTCACGTGCATCAACCTTGCCGTCACCGGTAAGATCAACTTCGTTTGCAGTGTCAAGCCAATGCAAAGCCAAAAAGCCAAGGTCCTCAAAAGAAACGCCATAAGGACATAAATAGTCTCCGGCTGCAATCTGTCTGACAAAACGAGGATAGTTGGTCCCCTCGCAAATATCCCATATATCATCAGTCCCATCGCCAGAGTCACCAACAAAATCCCAGCCGGCGAAGGTAGATTTGCTCTGCATTTCAATTATTGTCAAGCCTATCATCCCATCAGTATCTGTTCCTGTAAGCCCGCCTTCCGGGTCAGAGATTTTGGATGTATCCGTGTTCCAGAAGCAGTTGGAAATATTGCGAAAATCAGAGCCTCCACTGAATGGGATACCTGGACCGCCTTGGCTGGTATTCAAGCCAGTGCAATAGCAGTTGGTAATTGTTGCGTCATTCATTCCGCAAAAACCGGCAGCGGGACCAGTAGTGCCATGAACCGCTCCTGTTGCATAGCAATTTTCGATTTTACCAGGGTTGGAATTGACTCCGCATACGCCGCCGGGTAAGAAATCCCCAGTGACTGACACGGAAGAAAAGCTTTTTGATATTTCCCCAAAATTCTTTCCGCTCAGACCGCCAATAAAATCATTTCCGGTAACCGATCCGTCGGCATAGCTGAAAGTGATTTTCCCACCGAATTCATTCGCTCCGCAAAGTCCGCCGAGCATTCCCCATCCAGTAATCGAAACGCTGGTGTTGCAGTTACTGATAGTACCTGTATTGACTCCGCACAGTCCGCCAAGAGTGATACCTCCGTTAATCGAACCGCTTGCATGGCAATTATCGATCGTTCCGCCATTATACCCGCAAAGTAAGCCGAAAATGCGAAAATGGGTCGTGTTAGTTATATTGCAGTTTAGAACGTCAAGATTTTTGACTTGGGCAGTATTGCTACTTATGCCCCTGAACAGTCCGAAATCATCATGATCTGACTCAGTGATATTGATTGTAATATTGCTGATCGTATGTCCATCACCATCGAAGATACCGGAAAAGTATCCTATCACTGATTTTGTGTATGTTTCTGTTGCTAAATTCGGGTCGCACGCCAGCTTTGTGTATACTCCTTCTGCCAGGTAAGTTTCCGAATTATTCGGGTCGGCGAAAGTGTTGAAGTCCGCCATATCTTCTATCAGGAATGGATTCGTTTCTATCCCCGCTCCGCCGCCCATGTTTCCGCCTGCACTGAATGCTGCTGCTGTAATTGCCATTATAACCGCAACTATAACGAGTACATTTCTCATAACTCTCCTTTGTAATGACTGGATTATTGTTCCGTGGGGTACCTTTTGCACTTTTCCACAATGGGAAATCCTAATATGGTGGATATTTTATAGGACTTTCGGGTGAAATGCAAGGGAAAAAGTGAAATAATCTCTTTTAGGCCGGCTGTAAACAAAAAAAGCCCGACAGTTGCCTGCCGGGCTTCTTGTTGTTAAAAGGAGAGGAAGATGTTTGCTTATAATACGCTAAACACCGGCCAGGGTTCATAAAATAATAATATTTCATTACAAAGCCGTTTTAAGCACGAAATTATACTTTTCACACTTGTCACCTTCGTACTTGTCACCTGCTACCATACTAAATCCACCGTCTGATCCAGGACCTCACGCCAATGCTGCTTTTGACCATAACCAATGGTTTTGACGTTCTGCAGGCGATCTTTTCCGGCAGCGACATTCTTCCCATCTGAGTCAGCAGTGGTTTGTGCGTAGTTCCCAGAACGATGAGGTCATAGTCCTTTGCTTCTTTCAGGATAGCTTTTACAGCTGATTTTGCCTCTATAGTTTTTGTCTTCAGATTTTCGGTGTCTATATCGAATTTCTTCGAGCTGTCGGCTATGAACTTATCGAGGTTGAGTTTCCCTCTGCCGGTATCTACGCTAAAGGCCGTAACCGTTCCTTCGTCGTCTTTTGTCAGGATCGAAGCGATCTCCAGTGCCAGCGCACCGTTAGGCCCGCCCGCGACGGGAACAAGTGCCTTCTTGAAAATTTTATTGCCTCCGCAATCCTTAAGGACTACCACGTTACAGGGAGACTGTTCGATGATAGGGTCGATCTTAGAGCCAAGGTTGAAGATGCTCTTGTCGACAACTCCGTGCCAGCCGAGCACCAGCATTTTGGTTTTCTTCTGGCGGATAGCCGACACGATCCCCCTGGCTATATTGCGGCAGTACCGGATTGTTGTGTTAATAGGAAAATGCATCGCCAGCGACAGCATGATTTCAAAGAGCCCCTCTTTACCCGGCTGCGTATATTTCTCCGCATCATGCAGAGATACCTGGTCCGGTACCTGAACCATGTGTATCAACTCAAGGTGAGCGTCCTTTGCCCCGCAAAGCCTGAATGTACTTTGTATAAGCTGCCCGGCATTGTCCGGGTTAGCCACCGCCACCATGATCGGATATTTGCCGGCCGGTCTTTCGTCATGGTGCTTTTGCTCTTCGAGAACAAGAATCTCATCTTCGGTTGTTATCGCTCGCGAGCGTGCGTAGAACCAATAGATGGCAATGCCTGTAACGATCCATATTGGTGCGATGATCCACGCGATAAGGCTCATGTGGACCATCCAGATGGCAAGGATAACCTGGCAGATGATCGCGAGTATCGGAAACAGCGGGAATAGCGGCATTAGAAAACCGTACGTCAGTTCGTCAGCCATAGAGCGGCGGATCTTGATGACGCAAAGGTTTACCATAAAGAACAAAAACATGAACATTATGCTCGCAGTTTTAACAATGTCCTCGGTTGGGAATATTGTCATTACGGCAAATATGATGGCGCCTGTCGCGATGAGTGCTCCGTATGGAGTTTTCGTTACTTTGTGGATTCTGGCGAAAAAGCCCGGCAGCATTTTGTCACGGCCGAGTGCGTATGATGCACGAGTTGCCGAATACACCGTCGCGTTAAGGGCCGAAGTTGACGAGAAGATCACGGCGAGGGTAAGTATGAAGTTTCCTATGTTTTTGTAAGGCATCATACGGGCGACAGCTTCGCCGAATCCCTTTTCGCCAAAGCCGCCGACGAACTTCCAGGCCGGGCCTTCTACGCCTTGCGTGCCCGTCTTTACCGATACCACGGTTGCAAATGCGACCATGACGTAAATTACAGTTACGATAAGGACAGAGTATATCATTGCCTTGGGCAGGTTACGGCGTGGGTCTATCGCTTCGTCGCCTGCCTGGGCGATAACCTCAAAGCCTTCAAACGCGACATAAGTAAAGCCCATGGTCACCAATAGCTTCGTCCAGCCTAACGGCATGAATGGTTTGAAGTTTTCCAGGCGGGACGGATCCTTTATGGCCGTTATTATTCCGACGATACCGATAGTTACCACGAAGATGATCTGGCCCATTGTTATGATCGCGCCGATCTTACCTGTCTCGCTAGAGCCTTTAAAGTTTATATATATGAATGCAAAGGCTGTTATGACGGCGAGAACCTTAATAAGGATTGTTTCAAATGACTCTGTGTCGGTGATGTTAAACAGATTGAAAACGCCGTCGAGCCAATGCATCTGAACAGCTAAACGGACTGTATAGATTGCAAACGTAAGTGCGTACATACTTCCGGCCACTGATGACGCGAACCACTCCATCCATCCGGCCAGGAAACTTGTCCCGCGTCCAAAGCCTACACGCGCAAAATTGTATGCCCCGCCTGCGCGCGGGATCGCCGAGCTTAGTTCTGCAAAACTCATAGCCGTAAGCATCGCCAGAAGTCCGTTAAGCGCAAAGGTCAGCACCACTCCGCCCGGACCTGCATCGCGGATAGATATACCCATCCCAAGGAACACACCCGCACCGATCATCATGCCCAGGCCCATCATGGTTACGTGGAACAGGGAAAGTTCGCGTGAAAGTTCCGGGGTCGGATTGGAAGGGGAAGAGCCTCCGCTACTTGACATTGTTTTTGTCCTTAAGAGTTTCCCTCGCCGTTTTGCAACCATCAGAAGCAATGCGCTCGATCGAACTCCTCGTCACCACAGTAAGAGTAATGACTGCCAGTAAAGATAAAGCAGTTAAAATAATACCAATTAGAATATTAGTGTCCATAATCCGGGGTTTATAACATAAGTAACGGCGAAATGCAATAGTCGCAATAACTATAGACTGAAAACCATAAGCTAATAACTAAAAAAAGCCCCCTTGACCAATGTCAGGGGGCATAATTAATGTTGCTACGCAGATTTTTTTACTTGTTCTGTTGCTTCTGTCTGCGGCATTACCTTCTTTTCGTACCATTTCCTAAACGATACTGTGCAGTAACCGAAGGCCAGGCCAACAACGCAGGCGATCATTTCGGGGATGGCGATTTCTGCGTATTCAGCCATTGTGTCTGCACCGGACATGAATTGTAATGCGAAAAATACGGCAGCTCCCATGAACCAGGCCGGGATGAAGTTGAGGATTTCGACCTTTTCAGCACACATGACCGGGATGACTACGATGAAGACGGCAAGTGCCAGGCCCCAGTATTCGCCCAATGGACCCGCCAGAACGCCAAATAGTTTGAATATGGCGACAGCGGCAATAATTCCACAGGCATAACCAATGATGGTTTTGCCCGCCATTTTGAGAGTGCATCCGCCGAGGAAGTACATCGCCCACGACTGGAAAGAAATCCAGGTTATCAGGGCCGGACCGCTGATTGATTCAGGGCCGATGGCGATAAATTTGGCTATCAGCATCATTGAAGCGGCTTGCAGAGCAACGAAGATCGGAAACACAATAAACTTAGAAAACGGCATAACTTACTCCTTAAAAAATAAAATTAAAATTCAGAATTGAAGCTTAATTTCCCAATATTAACAATTGTGTCAATTTAATCAAGCAAAATCATTGGGTCTTCATCTAAATGCGTAAGTACTGATGTTATTGAGTGGATTCTTCGTTGAGGTCTTTCTCATCCTGATAAAGATTATTAGAGCATTTAAACTTTTTATATATAGGCTTAGGCCGTCGTGAGGACTTTGGCCGGCAAGGCAGAAAACGCAAGCAATGTTATTCATTGCTGAGTATTTCTAACGCCGCTGGTCAAAGCCGCAACAGGCATAAGCCATACACTAAAAATTTAATTGCTCTAAAGCCCCTTGGAAACTACACCAACCTGGTCCACATCGCACCAATTGCGCTGGCACTATCTTGCTATCACACAAAATTTTTTTTTTAATCACTTACCTGCAAAGCACTTAGCGATTTCAGCCACTAATAAAATCCCCCATTTTCGCATCGATCACGCAGGTTCGTGCTAAATATGTAAGGGCTTGTTATTTTTGACAGCTACAGGATATACTGGATATCGTTTTTCACGCAATTTCAAAAGCGGTAAAGAACGGTAAAAAACGGTAAACTTTCAGGACACAAATGTATTTTATATGAGTCAGGGAGGATGGGTAATGCCTGATAACTACCAGACATTGCGGACAGTGTTTTCTGGGCTATTTCAAAAACGGTAAAAAACGGTAAAGAACGGTAAACATGTGCCATAATCGCCTTTAAACGAGGCTAATGAAACAGATGAAATTGGAATTTGCATCAAAACGGTAAAGAAAATGTTAAAAATAGTGTAACCGTTCACGCTTTTTCCTGTTAATCACTCTAAGCTCTCATTTTTGACAGGATAACAGGATGATTATAAAACCTTCTTTCTTGTTTTTGCTCCTTTTTTTAAAAGCAAAACACCAAAAAACGCCATAAGTTGTAAGCCTGTAATCACAAAACACCCAGTGACATTTTTAAATCTATTTTTTATCCTGTCATCCTGTCAAAAAACTCTGTGAACGGGTACAAAATAGTAAAGGAACGGTAAAAAACGGTAAACTTTTGGCACACTTTGACGACACCAATGCATTTACCGGATGAACCAAATCATTTCGCTCCGGTTTTATTCCGTGCTGCTGGCAAGATGCCCGCAGGACAAATAAATCAGGCAATATATTTAGTATTGTATCCGTCCATATTATATGATAGAATATAACTGCTTGGGTTAGGTGTTGAATTTGGCTTAAGTACTTTTATTATAAGAAGTTAACCTGCGTATCCTGTGAAAGGTCATTAGTATGAGATTTTGTCTTTTAGTCGTTTTATCCACAGTTTCAACGTTGTTTTGCAATCAGGCCGCCAGCGCCGCCACTGAAAACTTTGCATCAAAATTTGGCTTCAGTAAGTTTCTCGTCGTCCAGCGGCATCCGGTCAATTCCTCCCACGTATACACATATCATCAGGAAGGCATAAGGCCCGGCGGTGGTCTGTGGGTCGTAGACGTTTCTGGCGGTAAGGTCACTAAAAAGAAAATACTAGATTCATCCGAAGGCGAGATACTCGACGCTAATATTCACTACGATGGCAAAGCGATTATCTTCAGCTGGAAGAGAACAATGAAAGACCGCTTCCAGCTTTACACGATCAATGTTGATGGTAGTGGACTTAAGCAGGTTACCGATGATGAGTCGAATAATTTTAATGCAAGTTATCTGCCTGATGGCGGGATAGTATTTTTGTCCGACCGCAAGCCCGCTTTTGCGTACTGTTGGAAGACGACAACGCCGATACTTTGGCGGAGCAATATCGACGGTAGCGATCCGCGTCGGATAAGCTCAAATTATCTCAACGATTTTACTCCGGCCGTCCTGGCAAGCGGTAAGGTCATCTTCGGACGCTGGGAATATGTCGACCGGCCTGCGATCCCGATCCAGAGCCTGTGGACGATCAACCCGGACGGGACCAGGCTGGAAGGTTACTTCGGAAACCGGTCGCTTAGCCCGGCGACATTTATGGACGCACGCGAAATACCAGGCTCCAAGGGAAAGGTCATCTGCGTCCTGACCGCCCACAACGGCCCGTGTCGCGGTGCAATAGGAATTATCGATCCGTCTATCGGCGGCAATTCACAGGAGGCGATCACCAATCTAACGCCAGAGGTTAATATCGGCAGGGTGGACAAAGGCAGCGGCAATCACATACGCGGACCGTACCTGAATCCTTATCCCATCGACGAAAAGTATTATCTCGTTTCAAAGGCAGGCGAAATTCAGCTTAGGGATTATAACGGCACTATCTGCGATACGATCGTAAATCCTGAAAAGGCCGGCGGCTTCTACAACCCTCAGCCAATACGCACCAGAAAGCTCGAAAGACTCGTTGCTTCCAGCGTTGATCCCGGCCTAAAAGCAGATGACGATAACTGGGCGACGATAATTATGCAGGATGTTTACAACGGTCTCGGCAATGCAGTCAAACGCGGCGAGATCAAAAAACTCGCAATCGTTCAGGAGATCGAAAAGCCTGTCAGCATCGATCCGGATTTGCGAGCCTTTGGCTTCCAGTTTCCGGTTGTAAGCTGCGGGGCGACCTATGCTCCCAAAAAGATATGGGGATATGCAAAGGTCGAAAAGGACGGCTCGGCAAACTTCAAAGTTCCCGCGCAAAAACCGATCTACTTCTTACCGCTCGATGAAAAGGGAATGGCCGTCCAGCGAATGAGAACCTTTACGCACCTAATGCCCGGCGAAGTTCAATCCTGCATCGGCTGCCATGCGAATCGCAATTACGCAATGGCAAAGACAACCGGAAAATCAATGCACAGACCCACCGCGATGATGCGAAAGACCCAGCAGCTTGAAAAACCCGAATGGGGCGTCCACGGGTTCAGCTATCCGCATATCGTTCAGCCGGTTCTCGATAAGCACTGCATAAAGTGCCACGATAATGACGATCCGCCCGCCGGTCTTGAACTGACAGGCGACAAGACGGACTTCTTCAATGTCTCATACGAAAATCTTGCTCGTAAAGGCACCTCTGTTGAGGACAGATGGCTGGCCGGCTGGATTTCGGGTGAGTTTAAGTACAGCAAATATACTTCATGGATTTCAACTCACAACGGACAGGAAGAAAACATACTCGAGATCGAACCGGGCAGGTGGGGCGCAAAGGCATCGCTGCTTGCAAAGATCGTTGACGCCGGTCACCCGGATAAAGAAGGGCGGCAGCGGGTTGGTTTGACTCATGATGAAAAGGCACGCATATATGCCTGGCTGGATCTGAACTGCCCGTATTACGGAACCAGCGATTCAAATTACACCGAGCTTCGCGGTTGCCGCCAGCAGCTTCCGGAAAACTTCACCTCAACGATGAAAGACATCGCAAAGCGTCGCTGCATCTCATGCCACAAAGACGCCCTCAAGACCAAAGACTGGGTCTTCAAGCTAAAGGATAATTTCTTTATACGCATAGACAACCCCGAGCGGAATAATTTCCTCAAGGCCCCGCTAGCCAAAAAAGCCGGCGGCTCACAAAAATGCGGACAAGCTGTTTTCAAGGATACAAACGATCCCGACTACATGAAAATTATGACCGGCTTTAAAAAATTGCAGCAGAAACTACAGCAGCGTCCAAGGTTCGACATGATGAAACTTGAGGACCAAAAGGCCAGATGCCGGATAGAGAAGGGTGTTAGTATAAAAAAAGGCTGAAAGTTTTCGCTTTCAGCCTTTTGTCTGTCATTTTATGTAAAGATCATTTTTTCTTAGGGGTTTCAGCACCGCGTGTCCTTGCCGGCCTTACGTTTCTTGTCGGTCTCGATCCGTATGGTCTTCCTGCCGGGGCGTCTTTACTTCGTGGGGTTCGCTGCATTCTTTTCTTAAAATCTTCGGATCGCTTTTTTATTTGTTTGATCTTTTCCGCATTCTTGGTGTCTATCTTTTTGATCAAATCGCTGAGCATTGCCGCGGTTTTAGTGGCTTTTTCTTTATTGGCCTGCTTCAAAATAGCCTTCAATTCTTTCGTTTCTGCATCGTGTACCTTGGTAAGGCGTGCGATTTCAGCTTCGATCCGCTGTATCATCCCCTCCAGACCCCTGGCTCTTTGCGGTCTCGCACCTCGGTTGCCGGAGGTTCTGACGCTTGGTCTTTCCGGGCGCCCTCTGCTGGGTCGCGGTTTGGCGGCATCTTCAGCGAAAAGAGTCGCGGCGATAACGGCAACTATAATAACGGCGGTCATAGGAATCAGGTTCTTCTTCATAATATCTCCAAAATAAGGTTAATAAAACAGTTTCACTTACGTAATATCGTCATAAGCGGTCAAATGTTTGATATATTTTAATTTTATCGAAAAAAAAAGGGTTTTCAATAGTGAACTAAATTAAAAGTGCCAGATAACCGCAAATAGTAACGAAACCTTTATTAATTTCCAGAAAAATATCCCACCCAACCTCCAAATACTCACTTCAAAACACAGTTCCTTTGCTCTGTAGACACATTCCGGAACAATATACACTTTAAATCCTGTAGGCGCCGCCGCGGTGACTATTATCTGCGTATTTTACGGATGAACCGTTTTTGCTGTTAACTTCAAAAAAAATCTTGCATGACAGGCCTATTTGAGGTACAATCCCCCGCTTATCGGCAGAATTAGTCTGCGCTAACAGTAATAGTATGTAAGGTTTTAGTCAGGATACGTCTTTGTTTGATTCGTTGACGGATAAATTTAATAGTGTTTTTAAGTCGCTCGCAGGCCGCGGCAGGATAACCGAGGCCAACGTCTCAGACGCGATGCGCGATGTTCGCAAGGCACTGCTCGAAGCCGACGTCAGCTATACGGTTGTCAAGCAGTTTTGCAAGGACGTAACCCAGGCCGCCTTAGGCGCAGACGTTGTAAAGAGTCTCCATCCGTCCCAGGTTATGGTCAAGATCGTAAACGACGAACTGACCAAGCTGATGGGCCCGGTAGACACCAAGATATATTTCGTCTCTCCGGGACCGACCATCATTATGTTAGCCGGTCTTCAGGGTTGCGGAAAAACTACAACCGCTGCAAAGCTCGCCAAGTATTTGATCGCCAAGGGCAAAAACCCCATGATGATCGCCGATGACCTCCAGAGACCGGCAGCTATCGACCAGCTCGTCACTTTAGGTGAGCAGATCGGTGTCGAAGTTTATACCGAGCAAATCAAGGACGCGGTCAAAGTCGCAAAGAACGGTGTCAAGCACGCCAAAAAGGGCGGCTATGATGTTGTGATACTTGATACAGCCGGCCGTCTCCATATTGACCAGGAGATGATGGCCGAGATAAGTAATGTCTCCAGGGCAGTGAATCCGCACCAGATATTCCTGGTCTGCGACGCGATGACCGGTCAGGATGCCGTTAACTCGGCAAAGGAATTTAACGCCCAGCTCGAGCTTGACGGTGTCATACTAACCAAGCTCGACGGTGACGCACGCGGCGGTGCCGCTCTCAGTGTCAAAGCCGTAACCGGCAAGCCTATCAAGTTTATCGGTGTCGGTGAAAAGCTCGACAAGATAGAAGAGTTCCATCCCGACCGTATGGCAAGCAGGATCCTCGGCATGGGTGACGTCGTTACTCTGGTGGAAAAGGCACAGGAACAGTTCGACGCCGAAGAAGCCGAGAAGATGCAGAAGAAAATGGCTAAAGGAACTTTCGGTTTTGACGACTTCCTCAAGCAGATGTCGGCGATGAAGAAAATGGGCGGCATCGGAAGTATGATGAAGCTTATGCCGGGCATGGGCCAGATGAAGGATATGGACGTCGACGACGGCGAGATCGGCAAGATGGAAGGCATTGTCCATTCCATGACAAAAGCCGAACGCCGCGAACCCGATCTTATAGACGCTTCGAGAAGAAGACGTATCGCCGCCGGTTGCGGCAGAGAAGTCCACGACGTCGCGTCTCTTATCAAGACTTTTAAACGAAGCCGCGACATGATGAAGGCAATGAGCGGCGGCGGTTTAGGCGGACTGAAAAACCTGTTTAGCGGAAAAACGGATTTAATGGGCGCAATGGGCCAGATGAGCGGCGGCAAAAAGATCAAGCAGCGTTCAAAAAGAAAAAGAGCACCAAGAAAAAGAAAGGGCAGAAAACGATAAAGCCTCGGTTGACAATCGATGCGTTTCTGCAAAAGCTATCTGCTTTTGTCGGTGACGATTACGGCAGGCAGTTTCGTAATCAGTTCAAAGACAACGCCGGATCGAGCGAGCTTGCAATGCTCGCCGCTCCAAGCAGACAGGAATATGAAGAATTGAAAAGGGCCGTCGCGATCATGACCGCCGTCGAAAAAGAAAACGCCGCAAAGCTAACAGACAGCCAAGTGGCAAAGATAGCAGAAGACGCCTGTATAGACCAGGGCAAGTTCGCGATATTCATAAACGGATTCGCCCTCGACTGCAGGCGAGGATAAAAAGATAACGTGTTTCATGACTGACGCTGTGTCGCTCATGGAAATTGATTTTATACTAAAGTTAGAAAGGACAGACAAATGTCAGTAAAAATTAGAATGATGAGGCTCGGTCGCAGACATAGACCATTTTACAGGATCAACGCCGTTGACGGCAGAACTCCTCGTGACGGTAGAATCCTTGAAAAACTCGGGCACTACGATCCGATCGAAAAGGATCCGGCCAAGCAGTTGGTTCTCGATCTCGAACGTGTTCAGCACTGGCTTGGGCTTGGTGCTATTCCTTCAGAATCGGTTGACGACATCCTCGCCAGGCAGGGCCTAAAGACCAAGTTCTACACCGAAAGAATTAAACGCCGTGAAAAGGCGAAAGCTATAGCACGTGCAAAGGGCAAACCTTTTAATACCGCTGAAAGAGTAGCCATCGAAAAGGCAGCAGAGGCCAAAGCGAAAGCAGTTGAAGAAGAAGCAAAGGCAGCTGAAGAGGCAGTAAAGGCAAAAGCCCAAGCCGAAGAAGCAAAAGCTAAAGCCGCCGAAGAAGCAGCAAAAGCTGCCGAAGAAGCCAAAGCCGCCGAAGAAGCAGCCAAGGCAGCAGCAGCCGAAGAAGCAAAGGCCGCCGAAGAAGCAGCTAAGGCCGCCGAGGAAGCAAAGCCTGAAGAAGAAGCTAAGCCCGAAGAAGAGGCAGCTCCTGAAGCAGAAGCTAAGCCCGCAGAAGAGGCAGCTCCCGAAGCAGAAGCTACAGAAGAATAATTTGGTTGTTATCCAAAAGGCCTGTTCCTTTTTATAAGGTTCAGGCCTTTTGTTTTATTGGGGTAAAAATGAGAATTGATGTTCTTACACTTTTTCCTGAGATGTTTGTCTCGCCGCTTGGGTATTCTATAATCCAGCGGGCAATACAGCGGAAAATTATCCAGGTCGAGCTTACGAACATCAGGGATTTCTCAGAGGGCAATTACAACAAAGTCGACGACAAACCGTATGGCGGAGGCCCCGGCATGGTCATGACACCCGGCCCTGTTTTCAAGTGTCTTGAGCACGTCCAAAAGCAGACCCCAGCCGCAGGCAGAGTTATCGCACTAACCCCGCAGGGCAAACCGCTAAAGCAGTCCCTTGTCGCCGAGCTTGGCAAAGAGCAGCGCCTGATCCTCATTGCCGGAAGGTACGAAGGTTTCGACGAGCGGATCATAGAAGGGCTTGGCTGCGAACAGATTTCTATCGGCGATTATGTCCTGAGCGGCGGAGAGCTTGCCGCGATGGTTATCATCGATGCTGTCACGCGTTTGCAGCAAGGCGCGCTTGGCGACGACGTATCTTCAGCCGATGAATCATTTTCCGACGGACTCCTGGAATACCCCCAGTACACACGCCCGGAAGATTTCAGAGGAATGAAGGTGCCCGAGATACTCCTAAGCGGCGATCACGCAAAGATAGCCGACTGGAGAAAAAAGCAGAGCCTCGAAAAAACAAAAAAAATCAGACCGGACCTGCTAAAATGATACCGTACTGTCGGCATCTTGCCGACAGCATTAGAACTTGTAGGGTGGGCCATGCCCGCCATTTTCGCTAATTGCTAATAGCTAATTGCTAATTTATAATAGGAGGTGAAAATGATCGCGAAAAAATTTATTTTTGCAGTTTTGGCATTTCTAGTATGTTTTGCAGGCTGCGGCAAAAAGGCTGACAACGCAAAAAAACAGATCTTCATCATGTGCGACAGTTCTTTCATTCTTCCCGCCACCCGGTTATGCAAGGAATTTAAAGAAAAGACCGGCATAGATTCGGTGATAACTGTTAGCGGCAGTGCCGCCTTTCTTCCCATGGTAAAAGCTCGCAAAGAGGGTGACATACTGATCACTCACGACCCGTTTATTGAGCACGTTTCCGATACTGGCGCCCTTGCCGCAAACGCCGAGGTAGGTTTTGTTGCCGCGGTCATTGCCGTCCGGAAGGGAAATCCCAGGGGCATTAAGAGCATCGAAGACCTTACCGCCGAAGGCATTACCGTCGCCCTTACAAATCCCCAATATTCAACTTTCGGCAAGAGGGCGTATCAGCTTCTCGAAAGCAAGTCGATTAAGGAGACAGTCTTAAAGAATGTAGGCACCCGTTTCACAAAAGACGATACCGATCTGGCTAATTTTCTAAAACTCGGTGCAGTTGATGCTGTTATTATGTCCGGCGGAGCTGCGAAAGCTTTTGAAGATTCGCTCGAAATTATCCGGATACCCAACGAAAACCACGGGTCCAGCCGCATCCACGTCATTGGTTTGAATTATTCGGAAAACAGCATGGCGATAATGCAGTTTATAGAGTTCGCCAGGGACCATGGCTCGGACATATTTGCAAAGCACGGTTACGCAAAGTAACCAACTCAAACTGACCGATTGGTCAGTTTGACAATTACGAATTACGAATTGAGGATTCGGCCTTACGGCCGAGGCAATTTTAATTAAAAAAAGGCTCTCATCCAAATAAGTTGGTTAATCATATAGATGAATACACCATAAGTTCTTTCACTTAATAAGCTTAGAGTGTTATTTTACCCAATGCCTTCCATGTCTTAATTCATCGCTTTTCCGGGCATCCGAAAAATGGGTTTGTTTGGTAATTTTGTGTTTTTTACGGTTAAACGTAAATTTTCAATGACAACAAGTTCCAGTAATTTCTCTTACCTATTTTACCAAATGGGTTCGTTTGGTAATTTTGTGTTTTTTGCATTCAATTTCATATATATGTACCTAATCTGGGCTGGCCTGAACCAATCATACTCCAACGAAACCAGCTTAACCGCCATAAAATAATTGTCAAATTTTTGAAACTTCTTAAAATGCACCTCACGGGTATGTGTACCTGTCATGTCTTGATATATATCGAAACCTGTGTCAATTCGTAATAAAATTAACCGATGCATTGACAATTTCTACCAACTTTATTGGAGTTGAGCCTTAAAAAATGAATACGATGTAAACTCCTAAGTTGTATAGGGTTAAATTGTTTTTTGGGCTGATTTCGGTCAGTTTGGGTAACCAATAACCAACAAAGGTAACAAGCTCCATACTGCCTTGCCCCTCGCGCCTTTGCCTTGCCCCTCGCGCCTTGGTATTACACTTTGCGCGCTTGCCTTGCCCCTCGCGCCTTGGTATTACACTTTGCGCGCTTGCTTTGTCCCTCGCGCCTTGGCCTTTGCCTCGCGCTTTACGCCTCACACCTTCTGTCAAGTCCTGACAACTTTCCTACCTGTCACTTTCGCACTTGTCACTTGTAACCAGAAAGCGCGCTATGTCGACGAGTGACATTCTGGCTATACATATACTATAGTCATTTTGAGACTTCTGGATTTTACTTAAACCAGTGTTTATAGCTTGTAAGATGGTTACTAAAAGAAACAAAAAGACCTGAATATTCCCCTGCGGACAAAAGATTTGAAACCGATACTGACAATACTTGTAATTGTATATTAAATAGAGTATATTATGGGACGGAAATTCAAAACATGGGGCCTTTTGAATCAGATAGGATTGTAACGGTTATAACGATTGCAGTGGAACCCCTGGAGCACTGTTTTTTAAAAGAAGAAAAGTGGCATTTTGAAGACTCGTTTTCCAACCAGTGATTGGCAAAGTACATTGTTCAAAGCGGCAACGCTTTTGTTCGTCGCTATCTTTGTAGTCTTTATCATCGCCCTCATTCTAACCGACATTTTCCACATAGACCGCCAGGCGTTCAAAACCGTTCTCACCGCTCCCTTCATCCGCCAGTCACTTTGGATAAGCATCTGGACCAGCTGCACTGCAACGGCACTGTCGCTTTTGTTTGCCATCCCTGCCGGTTACGCCCTGAGTCGCTATCGTTTTCCCGGCCGCTTGCTGGTCGATACGATAGTCGATCTTCCGATAGTTTTTCCTCCGTTTGTCGTTGGTCTTACCCTTTTAATTTTCTTCAGGCAGTCAGCCCTCGGCATTTTCATAGAGGACACTCTCGGACTCGAGTTTGTTTTTCAGCCCAGGGGCATTGTCCTTTGTCAGTTTGTTGTCGCTGCCGGTTTTGCTATTCGTTTCGCCAAGATCGCCTTTGACGCAGTTGACATTCGCGCAGAAAACATAGCTCTTACGCTGGGATGCACCCGCTGGGGCAGTTTCAGATATGTCGCTCTCCCCCAGGCCGCAAACGGCATCATCGCCGGAGGGATCCTTACCTGGGCGCGTTCGTTCGGTTTGTTCGGTCCGCTGTTTGTATTCGTCGGTTTCATGCGGGGCAGCACAGAAGCTTTGAGTTCGACGATCTATCTTGAACACGCCGCCGGCAATCTGGAAGTCGCCTTAGCCGCCGCACTGCTGGCCGTCTTTATCGCTCTAATCTCCATCCTGACAATTCGCATCATCAGCCGAAAGGCGGTGGCCAGCATATGATACAGTTAAAGGACATCAGTTGCAGAGTCGGCGATTTTAAGCTGCGGAACATTTCGATGACGATTGCGGGCGGAAGTTATTTTGTACTTCTCGGCCCCGCAGGTTCCGGCAAGAGTATTTTACTGGAGTGCATCTGCGGCATCCGGCCCATCGAAAGCGGCAGAATATTGATTGACGGAAAAGACATAACCAAGCTTCCGCCTGGAACCCGAAACATCGGTTACGTGCCCCAGGACTACGCATTATTTAAGCATCTAAGCGTCGCCGACAATATCGGTTTCGCTCTAAAAATACAGGGCCAAACCAGAACCCAAAGAACCCGCCAGGTCTCAAGAGTCGCCGAAATGCTCTCGATAGAAAACATCCTCGACAGGCCCATACACCGACTAAGCGCCGGCCAGCAGCAGCGGATCGCTCTCGCCCGCGCACTGGTAGCAGAGCCAACGGTACTCCTCCTCGACGAGCCTGTCTCAGCACTCGACGAAGCAAACCGCCAGGAGATTTGCGCCTTGCTTCGGATCATAGCCAAGGATTTCAAGTTCACTGTTCTCCACGTCAGTCACAATCTTGAGGAGTCATTCACCGTAGCCGAATCCGCGGCAGTTATGCGCGATGGCATGATCGAACAGTCCGGAATTCTCAAGGACCTCCTTCGAAAACCAGGGACAGAATTTGTCGCTAGGTATATGCGTTGCGAAAACATTTACTCATGCGAGGCCACCGGCGCGATTTTCCCCGGCGGAACTGAGGTCAAGTTCGGAAACAAACTCCTTGTCCTGCCAGGCAGTCTCAATACTAATGTGAAATTCATGATTCGCCCGGAAAATATTCGTGTGTTTATGAAGTACGCCGGATGGCGCGAAGACGAAAATACGATCCCGGTAAAAGTTCTCGGATTCAGGGATTTCGGAAGCCATATAAGGATCGAACTCGACGGACCGGCACACATGGTCGCTCACATGCAATACAGTGATTTCCAGGACCTCGGCATCCCAAGCGAAACAAACATGCTCGCCTGGCTGCCAAGAGAAGCAATACATGTACTGGAAGACGAACAACCATAGAAATTGATTATTGATAATTGATTATTAGTAGGGTGGACCGAGGAGATGCTGCTAAAATAAAAATAGTCTCGGCCGCAAGGCCGATTCCTTTAATAATCAATAATCAATTATCAATAATAAATCCCATACTGACCGTCAGGTCAGTATGGGACTGTCTGCGCAGTATTCTTTTCTGCCGCAATCCTTGCAGTGTTTTCCCATCCAGATGTTGTCGAACTGGTCCATCAGTTTGTCGATCATTTCCGGATCGGTTGTCAGTATTCCTGCTTCGAAGTTTCTCCGTCTTTTACTTTTCGCTCCCATCCCCGCCCCGGTAAGATTTGCACTGCCGGTATAGGCTATCCGTCCATCGACTACTACTGTCTTTAGATGTATCCGCGGGCAAAGTATCCTTTCCATTCCGTTGATCAGGTTCGGATATCTGTCAAAGTCCGCCCTAAAAGCCGGCCCCGGCTCTTTCGCATGGATCAGCCGGATCTCCACACCCTGCTTGATAAGGTCGGAAAGAACCTCCAGAAACGGAACCATTTTCCCATTCTTATCGACATGCAGATCCTTAAGGTCAGACGTACCGATCCACAAAAAACGCTCCGCCCGACGAACTTCGCCCAGCAGAACCTTTTCATATATTTCATAATCCGTTATGATCTCTGTTTTACCCATAATCGTTAAAATCCATTTTGTCTTAAGTAAATGCGAGTTTTCATTTTAAGCGGTCATTGTCAGGTTTCCTGGATTCCGGCATCTTCCGATGATTCGGAATGCCGTAATCAATCGTGGAAGATTCATTCATCCGCCATGTCTGCCCGCAGTATGTGTCGACAATGAAGATCGTATCCTCAGAATTTCCCGCGGAAATTGGAATATATCTTCCCAGGTACCTTTGTCCGCTTTGATGCCCTGAAGCCAACAAAACCATCATTCCGACCAGCAAGCCGATTATCAGTGACCGCCAATCCAGATTCCGACTAATATTTAATGAAGTTTTCACTTTTTAATCCTCCAATATCACACCTGTATTATGCTTTTCCAACTGGCTAATCTGTCAGTTGCAGCCTTTCGGTATTATACGATTCGCATGAAGGCTTTGGGCAGTTTTTTTAGAATATCTTTTGCGGTCAAGGAGATTTGTCCATATTTTTCGGCAGCGATGTCTCCGGCCAGCCCGTGGATATAAACCCCCAACTGCGCCGCGTCAAAATCACAAAGCCCCTGTCCTGCGATACCCGCGATCACACCTGTAAGCACATCCCCAGACCCCGCCGTCGCCATCCCTGCGTTCCCGGTAGTATTGACATAAACCTTTTCCGAGTCAGCGACGACTGTCTGCGCCCCCTTTAGCACTACCGTGCACCCCGTTTCTTCGGCAAGCATCACAGCCTGGTCATTTCTACCAGCCGGCATATCTTTACGGAAAACCGATTTCCATATCCGCCCCATTTCCCCCGGATGCGGTGTCAGGATCACAGACGCTTTTTTTCGTTCGTGCCAGCCGTTTTCCTTCGCCAGACAGTTAAGCCCGTCGGCATCGACAACTAATCGAAGCCCTTGAATCTCTATCAGCGAATTAACGATCCGTCTGGCTCCGCGTCCCGTGCCAAGCCCCGGCCCGGCGGCAATAACGTCGTTATCCTTGCAAAGTTCCATCACGCACCCGACAGCCGTTTCCGACACCTCACCGTTTTCATTGTCGGCAAGTGCGATAGTCGTATAGCAGGGATCAAACGAAGCGACGACGTTCAGTATGCTTTTCCCGACGGCGACTCTGACCAAACCGGCTCCGCTGCGAAGTGCCGCCATACCCGAAAGCGCAGGCGCACCAGACATACCAACCTGCCCGCCGATAACACAAACTTTTCCGAATGTACCTTTATGGGAGTCAGTCTCCCTAACCGGCAATCGAGCAACATCACTAACAGTCCGCATAACAATCTCCTATCCCAGATAAAATCCCCGGCATCTCGCCGGCTTTTCCGTAGTGTGGGCTTCCAGCCCACAAATAAAAATAGTCCCCGCCGAAGGCGGCTTCCTTTTTCTTTTTAATCTTTTCTCTTTTAACTTTTTTCTCTCGTTTTCCTCTGTGGCAAAATAACCACCAAAAACAAAACAGCCCTAACAAAAGTTGTAAGCAGTATTCCACAAGACAAACACCGCTGTCTTTACTTCATAATTCGATATTCCTTGTTGGGTATTGGCTATTCGTTTTTTAGCTTCTTATTGATAACGCTCCCAGCATACCCGGCCCCAAACCCATTGTCAATATTAACAACAGTAACCCCCGCCGCACAGCTGTTAAGCATCGCCAGAAGCGCCGCCAGCCCGTCGAAGCTCGCTCCATACCCCACGCTCGTCGGAACCGCTATCACCGGGCAATCCACCAGCCCGCCGACCACGCTCGCCAGCGCACCTTCCATCCCCGCGATAACTATTATCACGCTCGCCTTTGCCAGCGTTTCCATGGTCTCCGGATGCCCGAGCAAACGGTGGATCCCGGCAA
Organism: Planctomycetota bacterium; assembly: GCA_019456225.1. GTDB lineage: Bacteria > Planctomycetota > Phycisphaerae > Sedimentisphaerales > Anaerohalosphaeraceae > VRUI01. Next base: position 31,669 of record VRUI01000014.1, read on the forward strand.
CCCCCGCATCGCATACCATCTTCGTTTTTTGGCCCATCGCCCGGCACGTAACCTTCGCCTCCATAGCTACTGGCGCATCCGCCGTCCCAGCCGTCACGATCGCGATATAGTTTTCGCTGTCTGCCATCGTCTCCTGTACAAGCAGGATCGTTCTGCCCAGTTCGTCATATTCGGTCTTGGGAAATTTTCCCGTCGCCGCTATCGCCTCGAACACTTCTTTTTCCGCGCGAGTTCCAAGCACATTATGTCCCTTGTCCGCAAGCCGGGCGAATATCTCAACGATATGCTCAGTAGTTTTACCCTTACAGTAGATCACTTCCGGAAACCCGCACCGAATCTGCCGATGATGATCAAGCCGAGCAAAAGAAATATCCTCAAAAGGAAGATGTCGCAAAGTCTCAACAGCCTCATCGATAGAAATCTCACCATCCTTAACCCGTCCCAACAATAACTGAATCTGTTCGTTATTCATAAAATAGCCTCGGCTGTAATTTTTGTCATCCCGGGCTTGACCCGGGAACCAGAATATAAAAGTTTCCGCCGAAGGCGGTTTCCTTAATTTTGCTTTTTACAATTTGCTTTTTAATTTATCTACGATCTAGCGGAGGGTTCAAGCGAAAGATCGGCAAACATTTTTGCTTCGTATTTGTAATATGCCAGTGAGGCGATCATCACCGCGTTGTCGGTACAAAGCGATCTCGGCGCCGTCAGCAGTTTAAGTCCTTCGCCGTTGCACATATCTTCAAGTGCATTTCTAAAAGTAGTATTCGCTGCCACACCGCCGCCAAGCAGAACAGTTTTCGCATTGATCTTTTTCGCCGCCCGCTGAGTCTTTTTCACCAGCACTTCAACGACGGCCGCCTGGAAGGATGCCGCGATGTCGGCAACCTCCTGCTCGCTCATGGACGCTGCCCGGTTTTCACCCTTCATATCCTGTCCCTGACAGTGATACAATACTGCCGTTTTTATCCCGCTGAATGAAAAGTCCAGCGACTCCTTGCCAAGCATAGACCGCGGAAAATGCACAGCTTTGGGGTTTCCGTTCTTCGCGGCTTTTTCAATGCTTGGTCCGCCGGGGTAGGGCAGTCCAAGTATTTTCGCGACCTTGTCGAAAGCCTCGCCGGCCGCATCGTCTATGGTTGATCCCATCAGTGTAAGGTCCAGCGCAGACTCGCAGTCGAACAAGCTCGTATGCCCGCCCGAGACGACCATCGCTACTGCCGGAAGCTCTACATTTTCCTCGGCAAGCATCGCCGCCTGCAGGTGTGCATGAATATGATTGATCGCGATAAGCGGTTTTTCCAACGCAAACGCCAGGGTCTTAGCAGCCGTCACACCGACGATAAGGGCAACGGTCAGCCCCGGCTGGTTAGCCACCGCGATAGCGTCGATATCTCCAAGAGCAACCCCGGATTTCTCGACCGCTTCGCTGATTACCGGGTAGATCGCCTCGATATGCGCACGGCTGGCAACTTCCGGAACAACCCCGCCAAACCGCGCATGAATATCAACCTGCGAAGCAACAACCGAAGACTTAACCTGTCGCCCATTACAAACAACAGCCGCCGCAGTCTCATCGCAGCTGGACTCAATACCCAATATGTTAATATCTTCACTCATAGATGTTCCACAGATAACAAATAAACAACCCCCAATAATAGCCCAAAACCCCAAAACTGTCAATAACATTACTTATTACAAACAGAAACCCGAAGCGCGAGCGCAGGGATAATCCCGTAGTGTAGGCTTCCAGCCTACATCACTGTGCTTTACAACTTAAAAACCCTAAAACAGCAGCCCCGCCAGCGCCGGGCTGCTGAGCAAATTGAAGTCCCGATTTATCGGGATATTCAAAAAAACGCAACAATCAAAATTAACAAAAACATTTCGCATCTTTCACACCTTTCCCTTAGTGACTTTTGGAAGGTTTTCCCTTGGTGAAACCAAGAAAGCAGGTGTAATAGACACACTGTATCAAAATCATTGAGGGTTTCCCAATAACCCCGTAGCGGATTTCAAATGACGAAACCAAGGGATATAATGGGTATTGAAAATTCCGCAAAATAAAAAACGTACCAGAAACGTACCAGTTTCATACCAGTTTTTCGAGGAGTTACCTATGCGAAATTCGCGGGATATGCTTTCGATTTATTATATATTATTGTTTTAATTCGGATTGTTTTCGGTTAACATAAAGGGTTGAACAGTTACCTTGATTTTGCGTGAATATTATAAAGGTTTTTAAGATGTGGGATTATACTGACGATGTTATGGATCATTTTCTTAAGCCCCGTAATGTGGGGTATATAGAAGATGCAGATGGTGTTGGCGAGGTTGGTTCGCTGGCTTGCGGGGATGCTTTGACTTTTACTTTCAAGCTCGGCGACGACGACAGGATCGCAGACGCGAAGTTTAAGACCTTCGGATGCGCAAGTGCCGTTGCTTCGTCTTCTGTGCTTACCGAACTGGTTAAGGGTATGACCCTCGAAGAGGCCGCCAGGGTTACCAACGAAGATATTGTCGATAAGCTCGGCGGTCTGCCCGACCAGAAGATGCACTGCTCTGTTATGGGGCAGGAGGCGCTTGAAGCGGCTATTGCCAATTACCGCAACAAGGGCAAGGTCGTCATGCCAAAGGAAGGTCATATTCTCTGTACTTGTTTTGGTGTCACCGAAGAAGAGATTCGCAAAGTTGTTACCGAGCACGGTCTTACCAGGGCCGAGCAGGTTACTAATTTCTGCAAAGCCGGCGGCGGATGCGGTGGGTGTGTCGGTCAGATCGAAAAGATCATCGAAGAGGTGCAAGGAGCAAAAGCAGAGACTAAGCATGTCACCGCTGCTGTTCGCCCGGCAAAGCTGACCAATATTCAGAAGATCCAGCTGATCCAGCAGACCATTAACGAGCAGATTCGCCCGGCATTGCGTGCCGATGGCGGCGATATTGACTTGATAGACGTTGACGGCAGCAAGGTTATCGTGGCGTTTCGCGGGATGTGCTCGCAGTGCAAGATGGCCGAGATCACTATGAAAGATGTCGTTCAGGCAAGGCTCAAAGAGTTTGTCAGCGAAGACCTAATCGTTGTGGAAGAAGGCAAAGAAGATCAGCAGGGAGGTACAGAATAATGACTACTGTATATATGGATAATAATGCGACTACTAAAGTCGCCGACGAAGTTGTCGAAGAGATGCTGCCGTATTTCGGCCAGTTTTACGGCAACCCTTCGAGTATGCATACATTCGGCGGGCAGGTTGGCAAAAAGATTGTTGAGGCTCGAGAGCGGATCGCGTCGCTGCTTGGGTGTTCGCCCGATGAGATCGTCTTTACCAGCTGCGGTACCGAAAGCGATAACACCGCCATACGTGGTGTGCTGGAATCGGTCGGGATGCGCCGTAAGATCATTACCAGCCGCGTTGAGCATCCGGCGGTTCTCGGGATGTGCAGGCAGCTTGAAGGGCATGGGTATATGGTCGTTGAAATCGGCGTCGATAAGCAAGGGCGGCTCAATGTTGATGAGCTTAAAAACTGTGTCGATGACGATACGGCACTGGTAACTATCATGCATGCAAACAATGAGACGGGGGTTATCTTTCCTGTCGAAGAGATCGCCCGGTTTGTTAAATCCAAAGGCGTCGTTTTTCATACCGACGCGGTTCAGTCTGTCGGTAAGATACCGGTAAATCTCAAGGACAGCGCGAGCGACCTGTTGAGTATTTCCGGCCATAAGCTCCACGCTCCAAAGGGCGTCGGCGTTCTTTATGTACGCAAGGGTACACGTCTTACGCCGTTTATGGTTGGCGGTCACCAGGAGTCCGGCAAACGCGCAGGCACCGAAAATGTTCCCGGTATTATCGCACTCGGCAAGGCGTGTGAACTTGCCGAACAAAATATTGTCCATGAAAATACTGTTGTTAAGGGGCTTCGTGATCGCCTTGAGAAGAAAATCCTCGAGACTTGTCCCGATAGTTTTGTCAACGGCGATGTTGAAAACCGGCTGCCGAATACCTCGAATATCAGCTTTGAGTATATCGAAGGCGAGTCGATCCTGATGATGCTTGACAGGTATGGAATTTGCGCAAGTTCGGGGTCGGCCTGTACGAGCGGTTCACTGGAGCCTTCGCACGTTTTGCGGGCGATGGGTGTTCCGTTTACGGCTGCTCACGGTTCGATACGTTACAGCCTCAGTCGCTACACCACCGAGCAAGAGGTAGACTTCGCAGCCGAAAAAATGCCGGCGATAGTAAACCGCTTGCGAGAACTGTCACCGTTCGTCAAAACCTGATTCCTGGGCCTTTCGCTTACTTTGCCTTGTCGACGGCTGTTTTCTTATGTGGAATAAAATACAAAGACAGTTTCATGTTTGCAGGATCAATGCCTACATTCTTTAAACCGGTCGCGAAATCTGCCGATGTTGGAGACTGGGAAAATTCAAAAGTTTCGTTTGGTGTCATTGTTTTGGTCATGAGTGTCTTTTTTGAAACTTTGTCGGCGAAAATGATAGTACCTCCTGTCTCCTGAGTGCTGTACTCCACGCTAAATCCGCCGCCGACATAATACTGCTGCTTCGGAATTCCATCGGAATCGAACGCGCTGCCTGAACCCGTTATTGCGCATCCTCCTATGAGAATTGTTAATACTAAAGCAATTAGCAATGATGTCTTCATTTCATGATCCTTTCGTGATCTCTATTATAATAATAGTTCTAAGCAGTAAAGTTGGTATTTAAGGTGAAAAAGGGCCGAACGCTGTTTGCTCACGGCCCGGTAAGATTTAATCTGCTATCAATTGACAGGCTTAAAGTACATCTTAAATTGGACAGCACCTGTGCTGGGAATGCAAATATACTTTCCAGATTTGATAAATGTGCTAACTTCTCCGTCTTTGCTCTCTGCAACAATGGTATTTGCGTCAGGTCTCTCGATGATTTTATAGGTAGAGGATTTTCCGGCTCCTATCCCTGATATGGATGTAATCTTTTCAGCGGTAATATGAAACTTAATGTTATTCATCTGGTTCATAAGCTGAGTTACAAGCTGTGCACCCATCTTCTCTGCCATGCTGTCCGGAACGCCCTGGGCTTTGATATTTGGCGGCAGATTTGCTTTTGTCGTTTCCGAGTCGAAGCCCCATTTGCCAATGAGCCAGTTGTCGCTTTTTTTAGAACAGCCCGTAAATACGGTCAATGCTGACAATGTTACAAACAAAACAGATACTCTCAAAAATGTAGTCATTTCTTCTTTCCTGTAATTGGGGGTGATTTTTATTTATTGAATATTTTCGTTCTACCATCAATATAGACGCAATTGCATGGTTAACGTTACAAATAAAAAGGATATTTTGAATTTTTGTCAAGTGAGTGTAAACGGCGGAGCAAAATTGTCCCATCTGGCGGGCGGTTTTAAATTATACCACTGCGGGGTGGTTGAGTGGCGGAATGTTGCCGTGTCAACTAAAGGCTCCATGTCAACTAAAGGCTCCAGGAGCCTTTTTCGGGGGTTTAGGTAGTTTAGCCCGAAAAATCGCTGTTTTTGGCGAGATAGCGGGAGATATATTGGATGTATAAAATTCCACAAAATGAAAAACGTACCAAAAACGTACCACTTGCCCGAGCGCTTACTTCTCGGATTAAACTGTACTGGGTATGGTGCTCTGCTCAAAGGTCGTTATTGGGGTGGTTTATTTTGGTGTGGATGTTGGTTGCTTTTTCGCTCTTTTGTTGAGCCACTCCAGGATTGTTAGCTCGGAGGCGTCTTTTGTTCTTTGTGATTCCATCTGGTCTACCAGGTCTTTTGCTTGTTCGGCCAGGGTAGCTTTGTTCTTTGTTCCTTTGGTTGCGATGTCCAGTTCCCTCTGGAGCATTTTTGCTTTTTGCTGGGCGTGTATTTTTTCGATCTCAGCCCGAATTCTCAAGGTTTCGGCGTGTGTTGCCTGCTTTTCGATGTAGTCTGTATATATATTCCGGCCAAGCGGGTCCGATAAAGTCTTAAGTATGCTGCTGTCAATATTTAGCATTTCGTGCTTTTTACGGATACTGTCGATCATCGCCGTGTTGGGAGTACCGCCCGATGAGATCGTTGGAGTTAGTATAAAAAGCACTTCCTTTCCGCGTTCCTCAAAGTCCTTGCTGGAAAACAGTATGCCTATGATCGGTATGTCTTTCAGGAAGGGTACGCCGCGAATAACCGAGCGTTTTTCTGTCTTTGTTATCCCGCCGATAATCAGGCTTTCACCGGCACGAATCCTGTTTTCTTCGATCTTGATCTCTCGCTTTGTGACGATTGGGACCTGCTTTACGCCTTCCGGAGTGGATTTCGAACTGATGACCGCTTTCGTTTTAATGCCAATGTAACCGTCACCATAGACTGTCGGGGTTATTTCCAGCGAATCTACGACCGATTCATATCTTGTAGAATGTGAAATGACACCACTGACAGGGTGGACGTTGGATATCTGGTCCAAGGGTACCTTTTCTTCGGTGATGATCGTCGCGGTTTTGCCATTTACTACTTCCAGTGTCGGATTCATGAGGATCTTGAGGTATCCCCTGGAGACGAGCAGGTCAACGAGGGCACTAACCTGTTTTCCCTGTTTTCCGTGAACAAAACCGGCTTTTAGGCCGAAAGTCGACCTTGCCACGTCACGCAGGGCGGCACCGGGGAAGGCCGGCAGTATGCTTCCATTGACATTCTTTCCGCTTAAGTTAAGATCGCTGCCGAAGAGTTCCTGAATGTCAATAGTCGTCTCCCAGTCCATGGTATGGTCTGCGTAAACTTCGGAAATAATACAGTCGATCTTGACCTGAATGGGAGGGACGTCGACTTGCTCAAGAAAAGCTATGACCTCCTCGGCATCGGCAACGGAAGGGCAGCGTACGATCAACTGGTTGGCGCCTGCGTTAATGCTTACGTTATAATCCATGACGGGGTATGGTTTGCCCTTTGCGGTGAAGAATTTCTTTATGAATTGTTCGTTTATCAGCTTTGAAAGATCGGAAGGGGAGTGATAACGTGTAAAATAGAAGAGTTTGGCGTCTTTTTTCTCTCCAATTTTTCCTTCGATGATCCTGGGGGGCATTTTGTAGATGTCTGGTACCTGAATGGCGGTATCGGGAGAGTATTCGATCTTACTGATCTCGCGGAGGATATTCTTTGACTCCATCTCAGTACCCTTTTCCGAAAAGAAATCTCCACAGCCGGAAAATGCTGAAATTGCGCCGAATATAAGTGAAAGAAATGCAATTTGCCGCAAGAAATCGGCGGCATGGTTACTAAATCTAGTTGTTCGCTGAGTATTCATAAATTTTGATAGCGATTAGTTTCGGTTGTGTAATTTTCATTATTATAGTCGAATTTCGGGGCAGATGTATTGCAAAGTGTGAAGATTTTGAGGAATTCTTGTTTGGTAGCCACTTTGCGGGTTTTTGGGCTGATTTCAGGGTTTTTTCGTATTTTGAAAAGCTGGATGCGTTTTATTGGTTTTTGTGTGGATTTTTGGGCGTTTATATTTTATCATCATTTTTTATGTAAACAGGTTTATTACTTGAAACGATCAAATCGAAAGGATTCGTTTGTGATAGCTCCAAAATATATACAGCTTGTGTCGTATTGGATGTCTGTATGGACGCAATATCTTAAAGATCATGACTATAAATCTTTGTTATCGGATCTATGCACTGATCTCGACAAAATATCAGTTGAGCATTTAGACCGTGTTGTTTGGCTGTACGATCGTTTTTTTAATTATGACAAGCTTCACGAAAAGACTGCCATAGAGCAGCATCATGCCTGGTGCAGTGAGGATATGCGAAAGTCGCTATTATTCGAGCAATTCAAGTTACAAACATTGCCTGGGATAGTGCAAAAGTATAAATTGCCGAATGGTGGTATAAATCCATATTTATTTTTCAATAAATATTGCCTTGACGAAGTCCAAGCTGACATATCGGCGCGTATTGATGGTAAGACTATTATTGACGGGGGTGCTTTTGTTGGTGATTCAGCGGTATTGTTCTGTGACAATTATGCTCCAAAGAACATACTCGCTTTTGAACCGGCCCGCGCTTCGTTTGCTATGTTAAAGCAGGTCATAGAAAACGCTGGTTTGACCGATAAGGTGGTCCCCATCTTCAAGGGCCTGGGTAACAAGCCCGATTTGATGCCTCTTCTAAATACTGGTGAAGACGCTATCAACGCTGGAGCAACATTTTTCACGTCTTCAGACTTATTGCTCAAGGCCGGCGAAAATGTGGAGATATCCACGATCGATGCTGAGGTATCGGCCGGTGATTACGAGGTTGGTCTTATCAAGTTGGATATTGAGGGTTTTGAGAAGAAAGCGATAGAGGGTGCTTTAGAAACGATCAAGCGTGACAAGCCGGTTCTGGTAATAAGTTTATATCACAACCCCGTCGATTTCTTTGAGATTAAGCCGTTGTTGGAGAGCCTGGAGCTTGACTACAAATTCATGGTCCGCCGTGCAGAGGCAATAATACCTCTTGGCGACATCATTTTAATAGCCTACTAAACATCGCAATTATAGGGGTTACCTGCCGGTATTGCTCGTCCTGGTGACAGAGCGTCAATGAGCTTTTTCCGGTGGTCCGTACAGTTATCCACTTGAAAAGGTTGTCCATAGTTGTCCGTTTTTGACCGATTTTTCGGTTGCGTTTTTTTAAATATCCGTAATATCCTTTGAATATTGCGATTATCGCCCGCTGTCGGGGTTTTTTACCTTTATGGAGTTTAAGGGCCTGTTGATGCTACTTTATCGGCTTTTGTGCTTGAATTATGCTGTCAAGAGTAAAAAAGCATGCTTGATTCGGTAAATTCGCAGGTGATCCGGGTTTGCCAATCATTTCAGTTTTTCGGATATTAATTGACCAACGTATTGTCCGTAAGAGCCGTAAAAAGCAATAAAATGATCTGCTGATTTTAGCGTTTATTATCAGACTATATATTGTTTTTTTAATTTTTTTAATTTTATCTTATAAAAAAAACCAGGCTTTGTCCTATATAAATTTGTTTTTCCATACTGATAATTCGCTATTTTGAGAAACCGGAAATTCCTTGTTATTTTTGCATGTAAAAGCCTTAAGTTTTTGCTATTTCGTTCGATAAATATTGTAAGCAGGCCAGTTATTAATTGGTCTGGTGTTTGTCATTGGAAATTTAATAATGGATTTTGGTCCCTGTGTTGGGGGTTGAAATATAAAGTGTGTTAGTGGAGTGTTAGTTTTATTATTTTTAAGGAGTTAGTAACATGGGTTTAGCAATTAAGAATAACATTATGGCATCCAATGCCGCCCGTCATTTGGGCAAGAGTTTTGGTGCGTTGGCCAGTTCAGTTGAGAGACTCTCATCCGGTCTTCGGATCAACAGTGCCAAGGACGATGCAGCCGGCCTGGCTGTTCGCGAGTTGATGCGAGCGGACATTGCGGTACTGCAGCAGGGAGCACGAAACGCGTCTGACGGCATTAGTATGTTGCAGACGATGGAAGGTGCGATGGCTGTTATGGATGAGAACCTCATCCGAATGAAAGAGTTGGCTGAGCAGGCCGCAACGGGTTCGTATTCGGTAGCACAGCGTTCGATTATGAATAATGAGTTCGCAGAAATGGCCGATGAGATCGAACGTATCGCAAGTTCGACTGCGTTTAATGGTATCACGATGCTGAACTCAAATACCGGCATAGTGGACATTCACGTTGGTACAACTGCAACTATTGAAGTTAGTAAGGTTGATATGACCAAGAACGGTCTCAATATTGCAACGGGTAATGGCGAATGGGGTGCTATAACTGACAATGCAGCTGCGTATGCAGATACAGGCACAACTACAGTTCTTACTACGGGTACCACAAATGATTTTATTGTTGAACTCGACTTTCTCGGTGCTACTAACCAGCAGGTGATTTCCGTTAACTTTGGACAATCGGCAAGTATGACACTTGAAGATGTTATGGATACCATCAATGCTGCTTCGCAAAACCCGAGTAATATGTATGATGCCGATGGTAACAAACTTGGTTATGCGGCTGCTTCGATCTATACCAATGCCGCGGGTACATATCAGTTGGAGATCAAGGCCAGAGACGCCATTGCAACTTCAATGAGTTTTACGGTTGAAACAACTGGTGGTGTGGTCTCGGCACTTGCTGGGATATTTGGTACAACAACAACAGATGGAGAAGACCTGATGGGTGCTAACCTGTTCGAGTCGATGGATACAGATGGTGCCTGGGCAGCTGACACTGCCGGTGGCGCTACTGCCGGTCTGAACATCCTTACTGAGACTTCTGCAGTCAGTGCTCTTCTTACTGTTGGTTCTGCTATTGCAACTAAGGATGAATCTCGTGCGGCGTTCGGTTATAAGATGAACCGTCTTGAGAGTACCCAGTCAGTACTGAATATTCAGGCTGAAAACCTAATGACAGCGGAATCCCGGATTTCTGATGTTGACGTTGCTACCGAAATGGCAACGATGACCAGAAACCAGGTACTGTCTCAAGCTGGTGTTGCCATGTTATCACAGGCAAACACAATGCCGCAGATGGCTCTGTCGCTGCTTAGGTAAACTGATCATTCTAAACTCGAAATGGATTTCGGGTATGATTAGATATATCCGGAGGACGGCCGCCTTACAAGTGGCGGTCGTTCTTCGGAGTTTGTCATGTCGCAATTATAATTTCACTATGCCCATGGGGGTTTATTAAGGATTTTTCAGATGAATGGAATCGGTACTTATCAGGAAACAGCAGTTCTTACACAGGACAAGGGTAAATTGATCGTTATGCTTTATGAAGGAGCGATCAAGTTTTTAAAGCTCGCTCAAAAGGATATGCAAGCATGCAATTACGAATCCAAGAACACATATATCAATAAAGCGTGGGATATTATTAATGAGCTAAATGTCAACCTCGACATGAAAGCCGGCGGGGAAATATCCGAGAATTTGCGTAAGCTTTATTGCTTTATGCTGACGCATTTATCTACGGCAAACTTCAAGAACGACCAGCAAGCAGTTCAGGAAGTGATCGATATGCTTAGCGAATTGAAGCAGGGTTGGGAAGCTATTGCAGGCTAGCAATTAGAAATTAGCAATTAGCTCTTTACGAAAAGTTTGACTTAGATATGGGGAGTATTTCCAGGTACTATGCAAGTTCCACAATTTATTCTAGATAATTCTGAAGGTACGGTAAAGTCGCCCGACAAAGTTTGTGTCAGATGTGCATTGTACGCAAACTATGATCTTCGTGTAGTTATTACTAACGATATGGGTTTTGTCAAGGAGTTTCACATCGGACGTGGTTCGATCGGGGCGTTTGACGTTGTAAGTAGTTATTTACTCGATGATAATGTATCTCCGATCCTGGAGGTGGGTAGAATGTGTTGTATTTCAGCATCTTCTGATATTATTATTGACGGAGAACATCCCAATGAAGAAGTGTTGAATAGTGATTTTGCCATGTATCCGGTTGCTCGTATGAGGTTGCGGCTAAATAAACGATATGTTAACCCTTTGAGATCAAAAGGGAAGACGATCATTGGAAGTAATGTTGTTATAAGTAAGCGGGCAATGGTCTTGTCGGGTGTTAAGATCGGTAATGGCGCGGTAATCGCCGCAGGTGCTGTTGTTACAAAAGATGTTCCGGCATTTTCTATTGTTGGCGGAAATCCGGCAAAGGTGCTTAATTTCCGTTTTGACGAGAAAACGATCGAAAAACTGGAGGAGATTCGGTGGTGGGATTTCGAATTCAAGTATTTATTTTCAAATCTCTATGAAATTCAGCGAATGTCTACAGATCAATTCATTGAAAAGTTTTCCGATATCAGCAAGAACAGGTATCATACCGGTAAGGACAGGTTTGTCTTTGGAATTGGCGGGCCAATGGCGGGATGCATTGGGTGCGATCTTGACGGTAAATTTGTTCCTTATGATCAGCTTAGCGAAACAATAAGATTTTATCTTGACCAGGCCAAACTGCCGCCAAGTACAGATGTTCATATGGTCAGAAATATTCTTGACTATAGGGAATAAATAGTCGCAATTCTTTGCTTTTTTTGTGATACGGATTCCTAACGATAACGGGTAATGCCTGGGTTTTCCCAATAGTAAAAAGAGCAAGGGCGGGAAGTTTATTTAACATTTCTTGTTGTATTGACCGATAATAATGTCATATGTAGTGGTTTTGTTGCGTTTTGAGGGCGTAAACTGCTATTAAGGATGTATTTTGGCTAAATTAGAAAGAATAAATGACTAATTCCGAAAAAATTGCGGACACTTTTCCAGATCAGGATACGTTATTAAAGCAGTGGCGATCACATGTCTCACCGTGGGTTGATGATGTTTTTGCCGATATTGGTTATGGTGCAATTGAAAGGGCCGAGAGGATTCTTAGTCCCGAGAGGATAGATCAGCTTTTGGGTGAGGAGGATACTGCGCAGAAGGTTTTTGATGTGTTCGGTGTCGCAATGATGCTTAATATGCTTAAAGATCCAGTTCGTGCTAAAGACCTGCTGATCGAATTGATAAAGATAGTTCCTTATGCGGCTATTGAAGTGAGTATTGCCGGGATTTGTACCCAGACAGGCAGTATGTTTGAAAGAGCGAGTTTTATGGAGAGTGCTTATGCCAAAGAACCAGAAAATCCGGTGATCTGGAATTTTCTTGGCTCCGCTCTAATGAGTATAAATGAGCAGGAAAGAGGCATCGAATTTCTGCGGAAGTCTGTTGAAAAAACTCCTGAGAATCAAATGGTACATTCAAATTACTTGTTTTTTACTCATCACTCGGCGGAATTTGATTGCCAGAGGATATTTGAGGACCATAAGCGATGGGCGCAGTTTAATGTTGTCAAAGAGTCTGTCATAAAAGACCATAAGAATGATCGCGATCCTGACCGCAAACTTCGTATCGGTTATATATCTCCGGATTTCCGTGCGCATCCTGTCGGACTTCTTATCAAGCCGATTCTTGATAATCATAACAGAAGTGACTTTGAAATTTTCGGTTATGGGAGCGTTGGATGCTGGGATCATTTTACAAAGACTTTAGAAACCAGGTTCGATCATTACCGTAATATTATGGGTATTGAGGATATGAAGGTTGTCGAGATGGTCATGGCTGACGGTATCGATATACTGGTTGACCTTGCCGGTCATACCGGAGGAAATCGGTTGGGTGTGATGTCTTATAAGCCAGCTCCGATACAGGCGACTTATCTTGGTTATTTTGACACTACCGGGCTGGAGCAGGTAGACTATTTTATAACCGACAGCCAAATGTCTCCGCCCCAATCGCAACAGTATCATACCGAAGAGATCTTTCCGCTGCCGGACACTTGTTTTTGCTATAACATTCCAGCTGAAACTCCAGACGTGGCTGCAAGCCCTGTTATCGAAAACGGATATATTACTTTTGGTATGTTTAGCAACCCAACCAAGCTTACACCGAAGGTCGCCGGACTTTGGGCCAGGATTATGCAAAACACCAAGGGTTCCAGGCTGAAAATGATAAGTAAGGGTACCCAGAATGAGAAATTGGCATCGATATTTTTGAAAGTTTTGGAAGATGCCGGGATATCGCGTGACAGGGTTAATATTCGCGGTAAGATGCCAATGGGGCAATATCTCAGTGAATATGGCAAGGTCGATATAATACTGGATACTTTTCCGTATAATGGCGGGGTTACTACCTGTGATGCGTTTTGGATGGGTGTTCCCATTGTTTCGCTTGTCGGCGAGCATCACTTTTCGCGTGTTGGATTGAGTTTGCTGACTTCGGTTGGGCTGGAATTTTTTGCGGCTAAGACTGAAGATGAATATGTTGCTAAAGCCAGTGTTCTTGCCGGCAAGCCTGAGGCGCTTGCAAGTATTCGTGTTCAGTTGCGCCAGAGGATGCTGGCCAGTGCGACTTGTAATATGCAACTGCAGACTAAGAGCATTGAAAACGCATACAGACAGATGTGGCATCGATGGTGCACAGCGGAAAAACAATTAGCAATTACAAATTTATGACACGGCCCTTCGGCCGATATATTTTTATTTTACAGGATTCGAATGGGCCGAAAAAAAAATAATCGCAGACGTAAACGTTCTCCAGTGACACTACAAAGCAGCCAGGTCAATAATCCTGCAGAGGTTGAATTATTAAGACAGTGGGAAAGTCGAATGCCTCAATGGCTGAAAGATGCTGAAGCGGTATTCGATTCCGGAGATAAAGATCGGGCTTTGGAACTGCTTACCGAAAGCCGGATCGATAAGGCGATTGAGAATCTATCGCACCCAGAGAGGGTTTTTGTTCTCTATGGTATTGCCCAGGTGCTCAAGAAGTTTGAGCAGAAAGAATCTGCCGAAAAATATTATAAGGAACTGGATAAAACAACCAGCTACTCAGTAGTGAATTATGAAATCGCGGCGATTTGCAAGGCGTACGGCCGGATAACCGAATCGATCGGCTATCTGGAGAAGGCCGCTCAGTTAAGACCAAATTCCAATATTATATGGAACAGCATGGGGGTTGCCCTGATGTCGACAGGGCAAAAGGAAAGATCTGTAGAGTGTATCAGAAAAGCGGTCGAACTTGAGCCCGGCAATTCAAAATTTCATTCTAACCTGTTGTTTTCAATGCATTATTTATCTGAAATTGGTCTCGATGTAATATTTCAGGAGCATAAGAAATGGAGTCAGATACATACGCCCGCATCTTTGCAGAGAACATCTCACAGTAATGATGCCGCTGGAGACCGTCGTCTTCGTATTGGTTATGTCTCTTCCGATTTTCGAACACATTCGGTGTCATATTTTTTTCCGCCGCTTCTTAGCGCCCATGATCGCGGAAAGTTTGAGATATACGGCTATGGCAATGTTGAAAGCCCGGACGATGTAACAAACTGTCTCAAGGCCGGTTTCGATGTGTATCGGGATATTTTTGAGATTGACGATGAATCGGTTGCAAATATGATAGCTGATGACAGAATCGATATACTGGTTGACCTTGGCGGGCATACCGGTGATAATCGTTTGCCTGTTTTTGGGTACAAACCGGCTCCGATCCAGGTATCTTATCTTGGGTATCCTGATACTACCGGGGCTGATGCTATCGACTATCGTTTGACAGATACTTTTGCAAATACGCCTCAGTCACAGAAATATTACAGTGAAGAGCTGGTCTTTTTGCCGCAATCCTTTTTGTGCTATTTGTATAACAATTCTGCGCCTGCAATTGCGATTTCTCCTGTTATGAAAAATGGATATATTACATTTGGTTCGTTTAACACTAACCATAAAATTAATCGCCCGCTTATTTCTCTTTGGTCACAGATCCTTAAGGCGAATGAAAATTCTCGATTTATTTTGAAGTTTCTCGGGGGTAACGACAAGGAACAGGCAGAATATTACTATCAACAATTTGCCGAGTTTGGCATAGATCGTAAGAGGGTTGCAATCTGCGGCAAACGACCATTTACCGATCATCTGGCGATGTATGAAAAGATAGATATTGCACTTGATACATATCCCTATAATGGGACCACTACTACTTGTGAGGCGTTGTGGATGGGAGTTCCGGTTATATCTCTTGTCGGCCAGATGCACATGTCCAGGGTTGGGTTTAGTATACTGTCTAATATGGGTCTGGAGTTTTTTGCGGCTAAGACGCCCCAGGAGTATGTTGCCAAGGCCACTGCGCTTGCCCTAAAGCCTGAGGCTCTTAATAAGATTCGTGGTTCTATGCGATCAAGAATGTCTGCCAGTCCGGTTTGCAATAAAAATTTGCTGGCTCGAAATATTGAGGATGCTTACAGGAAGATGTGGGTCAAGTGGTGCCGTCAGCAGAATAGTTCTGCAGCAGTTGTCTGTGATAGTTTGTCGGAAGGGCGTCACGATCAGGTTCTCTCGGGCCAATTGAGCAGTATCGCGAAACTTGCAGTGCTTGTCGATGAGTTTCTTAGAGCAGGCCGGCGAGCCGAAGCATATAAATGTGCTGCTGAAGGCTACGAGCGTGTCTCTAAGGGTGAAAAGGCTCCCGATGTCCCGGATGCTATTTTCAGGAAATGGGATGTGGCTAATGAGGCGATTCTTTTTCTCAAGATTTGCATAGCGCTGAATGCGTTCAGCAGTTATTTTAATGTGCCGCATTATATGCAGATGTTTAAGACGTGGCTTAAGATCGAGCCTGATAACATGGAGCCTTATATCCGCCTTGGTTTGGCGTCGGCTTTGCAGTACTTACAACAGGGGCGGGCTGCTTCAGAGCAGACATTGGAATTGCTTGAGTACGTCGACGGGCGAATGAAGAGTGACAGGTCGGCGGCGGCGCTGGGTTTGGCCAGGGGCGAGATTTCCGGGTTGTCTTTGCCTTATGACGGGTGCAGGATACATGTTTATCCGGAACTTACGAATATTACAACTTATGTTTTGCTGGAGCAGCAAGACTGGTTTGAGCAGGGCGACCTGTCGCTATTTAGAAAGCTTATACGCCACGGCGACCGCGTTCTTGATCTTGGCGCCAATGTTGGGGTTTATTCGTTAAGCGCCGCTGTGCGAACGGGCGATGACGGTTGCGTTGTTGCTGTTGAACCTTCAAGCAGGACGTTTAGGTATCTCAGAGAGTCGGCAAAACAATTTGACCATATGCAATGTTTTCATTGTGGAGTAAGTGACTCTAGCAGTATTGGATCGCTTAGTTTTGGCGGTTCATCGGAACTGAATAAGTTCAGTGAAGACGAAGGCGCCGGCAACTGCGAAAAGGTCGAGCTTATGTCTGTCGATGATGTGGCGGCAATGGCCGGGGTAGACAGTTTTGATATTATCAAGATGGACGTGGAAGGGTTTGAAAAGAAAACTATTGCAGGTGCCGTCAAGATCATGCATGAAAACTCTCCGATTATTTTTTATGAGATCAAAGAAGCGAAAGATGTGCATTTTGAGCTAATCGATTCTTTCAAGGACATCGGGTACGATTCGTATTTCTATGTTCCCGGACGATCGATGCTGGTTAAATACAGCCGCGGGACGGAGATTGACGATTATCTGCTTAATATGATAGCGGTCAAGCCGGAGTCGTTGGGTCGGTTTGAAGGCGTTGCAAGTATTGAAGAGTCTTTACAAGTTACTGTGTGACGGATAAATGAGAGTGACTAAACGATCTTCTGTGGCAGCATCATCTTTGCTTGTTGGTGTTTCTGGCATGGGAGTTGCGGCAGGTTGGTTTCTGTAAAGGTGCGGATGTCTAATTTTGACTTTTGTTTGGGGGCGAGTTTTTTTATTGAGGCAATACTTTCTTGAAGGTGTTCATTATTTCTTCTACATCTTGCGGTGTTTGCATGTGTCCGTTGTCGGCGAGGTCTCTGTAGAGGTTTCCGTTTAGCCACTTCATTCCGAAATAGTACATGTCGTGGATCTTTATGGCTTCGATTGCCGGGTCGGTTGTGGTGCTTGTGACTCCGTGTTCGTGTGTTCCGCGGGCCGATGCGATGGCCCATATCTGCCAGCCCCTGGATCTCGCGGTAAAGGAGTAGTCGCTGTCGCTGCCTATGAGTACGAAGTTTTCGTCCATCAGTCCGATCTGCCGTATCATTTCTTTTCTGAGGATCATGCATGCCCCGTTTGCCCAGTGTATCATTTTGTCTTCTGCAAAGTCGGAGAGGTTGCCGTGCAGGTGTATTCCGTGCGGGAAGGCCTGTGTGCCGCCTGCGCAGATGACGATCTCCGGATTATTGCAGCTTAACTGCAGCGGCATTGCGATACCGCATTCGGGGTGGTTGTCCATGAATTTTATCATTTCCTCGACGGCGTTTGGCTTGAGGTACATGTCCTGATTGAGGACTATCATGTACTTGCAGTCCGAGTCGAGATAATTGGCGATCCCTTCGTTGAGCGCCGCGGTGAAGTAGCGGTTGTCTGTATTGTTGTCGCGAACGAAAATATCTACTGTAACGGTCTGGTCGCTTAGGTGTTGCTTGCATTTATTCAGTTGGTCTTCGCTGCCGAAAAACGGGATTATTACGGGAATCATTTGTGCTTCTCCGGTGTTTTGCTGTTTTTGATTTTGTGAATTTCACTGCAAATATCTTCAAAGACGCTATTCCATTTGCCCCACTCTTTTTGCCTGAAGATTTTCATGGTAGGATACCACGGCGATCTGTCGGTGTTAAGCAGCCATCTCCAGTCGGGATTGCAGGGGATTAGCGCGAAGGTTTTTTTGGCCATTGCTCCGGCAAGGTGAAGGACAGAGGTGTCTACGGAAACTATCAGGTCGAGATTGTCGATAGCGGCGGCAGTATCGCTGAAGTTTTCGAATTCAACGCCGAGATTTTCAACCTGTATCTGATCGGCGTACCGGGCGATCTCTGCCTCGGCGCTGCCTTTTTGGAGGCTGTATATTTTTAGTCCTTCGATGGCGGTTAGCGGGGCAAAGTTGGTGAGAGAACACGAGCGGTTGAGGTCGTTTCCGTGTTTTGGTGCGCCTGCCCATACTATGCCAACTTTAAAGTCAGGCGTGCTTAGCCTTTGTTTCCAGCGATCGGTTTTCTGTTTGTCGGGTATTATGTAGGGAACTTCGGCGTCCAGCGAATCTATTGTTGTCTTCAGTACCGCCGGCAGATCCATTATCGGGGCGTATAGATCAAAATCGACTTGGGGTTTTCTGTTTGACCGGTGGGTTATAAGTTCATCGATTCCTTCCAGGTTTTGGAAAATGTCTACGAGGACGTTTCGTTCTTCGTAGATAATATGTGCTCCGAGTTTTTTCAGGAGCGGCAGGAACCTGACGAATTGTATGCTGTCGCCGAGTCCCTGTTCCCAGTGGACCAGAAGGCGTTTGCCTTCCAAAGAGCCTCCTTCGTAAAGGGGTTTGTCGAATTTGTTCGGGTAGGTGAAGATTTCCAGTCGGCTGTCGCGGCGTTTTTTGTATTGCTCAAATCCGTCTGCCAGATTCCCTGACCGCAGCAGGTTTATTGCCCTGTTCCAGACCGCCTCCGGGTAATCGGGTTTAAGTGATATTGCCAGATCGTAACTTTTCATGGCCTCCGGGCAATTGCCCATTTCCTGTAGAGCGTTTGCAAGATTGTAATGGTATTCGGGTATTTCTGGTGAAAGGTCAGTTGCTTTTTTTGCGTGTTCACAGGCGTCAACAAGTTGGCCGGTTTGGGTTTCGGCGATGGCAATGTTAGTTAGAGCGTCGCAGAAATCAGGTTTTAGTTGGATCGCTTTTTTATATTGTTCAATGGCCTGTTCTTTTTGGCCGGAGTCGTTTAAAATAATTCCGAGGTTGCTGTATGCCTGCGGGTAATCGGGGTTTATCTGTATGCATTTTCGGTAGAGATCGACAGCTTCGGAGGCCCTGTTTAAGGTGTTGTAGGCATCTGCGAGGTTGAAATATGCCAGATGCATTTGCGGGTTTGCATTTATTGCCGCGATAAAATATTTAATGGCTTGCTGGTTTTTGTTTTGCGAGGCGAGTGCGATGCCAAGATTGTTCGATGCTTCTGCGTAGTGTGGATCGGCGAGCAGTGCTTTTTCGAAATACTCTATCGCAG
Organism: Planctomycetota bacterium; assembly: GCA_019456225.1. Classification (GTDB taxonomy): domain Bacteria; phylum Planctomycetota; class Phycisphaerae; order Sedimentisphaerales; family Anaerohalosphaeraceae; genus VRUI01. Next base: position 51,203 of record VRUI01000014.1, read on the forward strand.
AGTCTGTTTGTTCGGTGTCCTTTAAAATTACCCCGATATGGTTATAGGGTTCAGCGAGTGAGGGCTGAATAGCTATAGCTTTTTTGTAGCTTGCAATCGCCTGTTCGGGTTTGTTCTGTTGTTCGAGGCAGTATCCCAGCGTGTTGTGGGCGATTGCGAAATCCGGTGCGATCTTCAGGGCCATGCGGCAGTTTTGTTCGGCATCGGGGTATTGGTTAATGGAAATTAGAGCGATAGCAATGTTGTGGAAAGCTTCGAAGTGATCGGGCTTCATGGTAATAGCGTTTTTATATGATTTCAGAGCGTTGGGGATGTCTGCGAGTTCCTCCAGTACGATTCCAAGTGTGTTATGAAACTGTGGAATATTCGGATCGTGAGCGATTGCCTGTTTTATGAGAGTTGCTGCTGCCTGGGGCTTGTTTTTGGCGAAAGCGATCTTTCCGAGAGCATGGTACGCCCACGGGTTTGCCGGTTCTTTCAGGATGACTTGCTGATATATGTCGAAGGCCTGTTCGATTCGGCCTGCCCTGTAACAGGCATCGGCGTCTGCCAAGATTTTGTCAATATCTACCATTACCAATTAATCTCACTTTGGAATATCATCGAAAATTCCTTCATAGTTAATCGCCACTTGCTAAGCTATTTTTTTTGCTGCTTTTGTATTTTTGCCCATGTGTCTCTTAGGTTCAGTGTTCTGTTGAAGACGATATTTTCGGGTGTTGAGTCTTTGTCTATGCAGAAGTATCCCGTTCTTTCGAACTGGCAGTAGAAGTCTGGTTCGGTGTTGGCTAATGATGGCTCGAGTTTGCAGTTTGTCAGGACTTTTAGCGAATCGGGGTTCAGGTTTGCCGTGAAGTTTTCGCCTTCTTCGGTGTCGTCCGGATTTTCTTTTGTAAAGAGGTGGTCGTATAGTCTGACTTCTGCGTCGACTGCGTGCTCGGCGGATACCCAGTGGATCGTTCCCTTTACCTTTCTTCCGTCCGGTGCGTCTCCGCCCTTTGTTGCCGGGTCGTATGTGCAGCGCAGTTCGACTACCTCGCCGTTTTCGTCTTTTATCGCTTCGTTGCAGGTTACGAAATATGCGTATCTAAGGCGTACTTCGCGGCCTTCTGTGAAGCGGTAGAATTTTCTTGGCGCGTTTTCCATGTAGTCGGTTTTTTCGATGTAGAGGACCTTCGAGAAGGGGACGCTCCTTGTGCCGGCTGACGGGTCGTTGGGATTGTTGATCGCTTCGAGCTCTTCGGTCTGGCCTTCGGGGTAGTTTTCTATTACGACTTTAAGCGGGTCCAGGACGGCCATTACCCGCGGTGCGTGGTCGTTCAGATCCTTGCGGACGCAGTGTTCCAGCAGGGCGATGTCGATGGTGCTGTTGAATTTAGCCACGCCTACTGTTTTGCAGAAGTCGCGTATTGACGCCGGCGTAAAGCCCCTGCGGCGCATTCCGCTTATCGTCGGCATGCGGGGATCGTCCCAGCCGAGTACGTGGTTTTGCTGTACGAGTTCCAGGAGTTTTCGTTTGCTCATTACCGTGTATGTGATGTTCAGGCGGGCGAACTCGATCTGTTGCGGGTGGAAGATTTCGAGTTGGTCAAGGAACCAGTCGTAAAGCGGTCTGTGGTGCTCGAATTCCAGCGTGCATATCGAGTGGGTTATTTTTTCGATGGAGTCTTCCAGCCCGTGAGCCCAGTCGTACATCGGATAGATGCACCATTTGTCGCCGGTTCGGTGGTGTGTCGCGTGGAGGATGCGGTACATTACCGGATCGCGCATATTCATATTTGGCGACGACATATCTATTTTCGCCTTTAGCGTTTTTGTCCCGTCCGGGAAATCACCGTTTTTCATCTTCTCGAAAAGCTCGATATTTTCCTGAGCGCCGCGCCCGCGGTAGGGGCTGTTCTTGCCCGGCTCTGTAAGCGTTCCGCGGTACTCGCGGGTTTCTTCGGCGGTCAGGTCACAGACGTACGCCTTACCGTTCTTAATTAGTTGGGCGGCCCAATCGTACATCTGCCCGAAATAGTCAGAGGCGAAGTACAGGCGATCCTCCCAGCCCCAGCCCAGCCATCTAATGTCTTCCTGGATCGAGTCTACGTATTCCTGTTCTTCCTTGACGGGGTTAGTGTCGTCAAAACGAAGGTTGCAAAGCCCCTCAAATTCCTGTGCAATTCCGAAGTTCAGGCAGATGCTCTTAGCGTGGCCGATGTGGAGATACCCGTTCGGTTCCGGGGGGAAACGCGTGTGGACGCGGGATTCGTGCTTGCCGGTTTTGTTGTCTTCGGCTATGATAGAGCGTACAAAGTCCAGGGATTTGGTGTTTTCGCCTGAGTTGGATTCGTTTGTGTTTTCGGCCATCAAATTACTTCCTTATATATCGTAAAAACAGTGTTTCAGCGGTATTTTAACAAAGAGAGATTGTTCTGTATATCAAAAAACCGCATTTGTAGCAATATATCGGCATTATCAGGCGTTTTATAGAATGTTACTGAAAATTTGTTGTTTAAGGGGACTGATTATGATGGATAGACGTGATTTTTTGAAGATCAGCGGTATTGCAGGTTTATTGTCAGCTTGCGGTAGTTTTGCAACTGCCGTTTCCGGCGGCAAGTCCAAACGTCCGAACATACTGTTCTGTATCGCCGACGACTGGGGTTATCCCCATGCAACCCCTTACGGTGACGAGGTTGTCAAAACTCCGGCATTTAACCGCCTTGCCAAAGAGGGCGTTCTGTTTGAGCATGCCTATGTGTCCAGTCCGTCGTGTACGCCGTGCCGCAATGCCATCCTGACCGGTCAGTACCACTGGCGTCTGAAAGAGGGCGCAAACCTATGGTCGACGCTTGATGTCAATATACCCGTCTATCCGCTGCTGCTGGAAAAGGCCGGCTATCAAATTGGCTACTGGCGAAAGAGCTGGGGCCCGGGCAACCTTAAGGTCGGTGGATATACCGACACGCACCCGGCAGGTAAGAGATATAAAAAAGGGTTCAAACAGTTTCTCGATGCTCGCAAAGAAGGTCAGCCGTTCTGTTTCTGGCTTGGCGCACACGATCCGCATCGCGGCTATAAAAAGGGCAGCGGGGCCAAGTCAGGCATCCCTGTCGACAAGGTCAAGGTGCCGGATTTTTATCCCGATGTCGAGGAGATTCGCTCGGATATTGCCGACTACTATTTCGAGGTACAGCGTTTTGACAGCGACTGCGGCAAAGCGATCAAGATGCTTGAAGATATCGGCGAACTTGACAATACTATCATCGTGATGACCGGCGACCATGGTATGCCGTTCCCGCGGTGCAAGACTAATCTATACGATTGGGGCGTGCGCGTTCCGATGGCGATGCGGTGGGGCAGTAAGGTAAAGGCAGGCAGGCGTGTAAGTGATTTTATGTCGTTTACCGATCTTGCTCCTACATTCCTCAAGGCGGCAGGTGTCGATGTGCCGGCGGATATGACCGGGCGGTCGCTGCTGGATATATTGTTATCGAAAAAGCAGGGTCGTGTCGACGCTAAACGCGATCATGTTATTTTCGGCAGGGAAAGACACACACCCGCCCAGGCCAAACCGTCCACAGAAGGCTACCCATGCCGCGGAATTCGAACCGATGAGTATTTGTACATTCGAAACTTTAAACCCCAACTATGGCCTGCCGGTGTTCCCGAAGGTGCGACTCATCGGTTTGGATCTTTTGCAGATTGTGATAACAGCCCGACAAAAAGTTATCTAATCGCCAATAAAGATAATCCGGCAGTAAAAAAATATTACGATCTGTCGTTTGCCAAACGGCCCGGCGAGGAACTCTACGACATCACCAAAGACCCGGACAATATCAAAAACATCGCAGCCGACCCGAAATACGCAAAGGTAAAGGCCAGACTCTCAGCAATGCTGATAGCCGAATTAACGGCAACGAAAGATCCGAGAGTTATAGGAGGCGGCGAAAAATTCGACCAATACAAATACAGACCATAGTCGAACTGACCAGTTGGTCAGTTTGAATTTATGATTTATAATTGATTCCCGACGTAAAGCCGGGATGTTCCATATTTATGATTGAAGGATTCGGCCTTTCGGCCGATACTTTGAATTTGCCCCGGCAAGATGAAACCGTTCTATGCGATATCTGATTTCGTTATGTCAATTATCTCAAAACTGAACTCGCCGCGAGGGATCGTTACCGACGACTTTTCTCCTACGGCCAGATCATAAATAGCATCGCCAACCGGTGAGAGAAATGAAATACTTCCATTGTCGAAATCAGCATCGTTAGGGCCGAGCAATTGATAGGTCACCTCGTCTTCAGTGTTCAGGTCCAGCAAAGTCACGACGGTGCCGAAGTTGGCCTTGTCGCATTGAACGGCAGTGCAGTCAACAACCTCTGAGAGGTTGATCGAACCCCTCAATTCACCGAGACGCCCGTCGATAAAGCCCAGCCGCTCGCGACCGTAAATATACTCGCCGTTTTCCTTCAGATCGCCCATCTCACGAGCTATGCCAACTCGTTTACTGACTTCTGCACGTTCGATTTCAAGATCTGACAACTCTTCTTTGAGTTTGTCGTAACCGGTTTTTGAGATTGGAATAAGGTTAACCATACTGCTATAACTCCATAAATTAAATTGCTCTAAAGTAACTTCGCCAATTATTTTATCAAAAGCCCCACCCAAATGCAATAGTGGATTTGGCAAATTTAACAGCGGAGATTAAAGAGAGCGGGCATGTCCTTTCTGCAAAAACAGACCATAAATCAAATTACCATGGTTTGGGTATTGGTGGGGGTGTTTTTTTTAATTTTTTATGATATTTTTATCTTTGCCGGTTCTCGCCAGCAAATTCAATATGTTGTGGTTTACAGGGGTATTTATCGAGATGTAGTGGCTGTTTCGCTGTTTCTTTGCTCCATTGCCTTGCTGAGATACAGTAAAAATATCATTTTTTCAAAAAAAATGGTTTTGGTTGTTGACTTAGTGGGAGAAAGTGGTATTATTTCCCATATTAAATGTACGAAGTGGTAAAGAAGTGGGGCAATAGTCATGCTGATGTTAACAGGTGAATATGAACACACGCTTGATGGAAAGGGCAGACTGTTCGTCTCGAACAAACTTCGCAGCCAGATAGACTCTGAAGAATACGGCAGCAGTTTTTATCTGGTATTGGGGGCAAATGGGATCCTTTGTCTCTACCCCGAGAAATATTTCCAGCAGATCGCCCTTGCCGGTGCGCCAGGGATGGCCGCCCCGGATGAAGCGGTAGTCTTCGAGAGACTTAGTTTCGCCCTAGCCAGCAAGGTTGAGCTGGATCGGCAGGGACGTCTACTCCTCAGCGAAAAGATCAGGCGAAGGGCGAACCTTGCCGCTAACCTGACGCTTGTGGGAGTGCGGGATCATGTTGAATTGTGGAATACTGAAAATTGGGAAAAGTACCTCGCCGACAATCTTCAGCAGTACCAGAGCCAGATGATGAGTGCGAGAAAAACGGTTCTTCAAAAGCAGAGCAGAGATATGGATATCCAGGGAGATAGCTATGAATGATCAAGGAATAGAATTAATGGAAGTTTCAGACTGTATTTCGGGCCGCAAACCCTTGGACGAGGGTGTGCTTGCTTCGGTTGCGATCTTGTCGGATCGCCTTGAGAGACTCAAAAGCAGCAGCAGTCTTTTTGCAGGCATCTCATTATCGGACGATGTTGGGGCTCTGGCTCAATGCCACCTGCCAACAGCACTTTGTTAATAAGGCATCGGACATAAGTGCGTATCCGAAACATGCCGCGATTTCAAAATAGGGATTAGACAGCCAATCACTAATCGCTAATTGCTAAGGTATTTTTATTTTGACCGGTCCAGGACAACAAGATCCATCGATAGAACATGTGCCGGTACTAGCCGATATTTTACCCAAACTGATAAGCCTGCCCACGGATGGGTCTATGGTTGATGCGACTGTCGGACACGGAGGTCACAGCTATCTGTTTGGAAAACAACTGGGCCCTGACGGATTGATTCTAGGTTTAGATGTCGACAAAAATTGCATCATCAGGGCTCAGGAAAAATTGAACAGCCTTTCATGTAAAGTTATACTCGTTCGGGAAAATTTCTCGAACGTCGCCGAAGTGATGGCCGGCAAGGGTATTGGAAAGGTTGATTTTATATTAGCCGACCTTGGATTTTGTTCCGGTCAGTTGACCGATTCTTCCAAGGGCCTTAGTTTTCAGGAAAATATGCCGTTGGATATGCGGCTTGATAATCGGCTAAAGATAACAGCGTCCGATATTATCAATAATGAAGAAGAAGAAAGCCTCGCGAACCTGATATTCGATTATGGCGAGGAACGTGCTTCACGACGTATCGCACGATTCATCGTGGAGTATCGCCGCAGTCAGCCGATCACAACGACCGGTCAGCTTGCCGCGATAATTTGCAAGTCACTTAATCAGCCGGTCAGGGGGCGACGGCATCAGAAAGTGCATCCTGCAACTAAAACTTTTCAGGCACTAAGGATCGTTGTCAACGACGAACTTGGTCGGCTGGAAAAATTACTCGCTGACAGCCCGCGGCTTTTGAAGGAAAACGGTTATATTGGAATAATAAGTTTTCATAGTCTGGAAGATAGAATAGTAAAATTAAATTTTAAGGAAAATGCGGCCAAAGGTTTTTATGAAATTATTACCAAAAAGCCGATAGTACCTTTAAGAGAAGAAGTAATTTCTAATCCTAGAGCAAGAAGCTCGAAGCTGCGGATAGCTCGACGAATTTGACGAGTGTAAAGATGATAGAAAAAACAGAAAAAGGAGTTTCATATATGACGTCGGACGCGAAAATAGGACTGTTGCTGGGTTTTGTTTTCATCCTCGTCATTGTGTCTTTAGTTAACGGGATCCCCGGTCTTATCGGCAAAGATTCCTCCAGTAAAGGTATAAATAGGTCTGTACCCCATCTTGATAGTAATTATGGTTTTGGCGATAAGGCCGGGGATGTCGTTCATATCATCGAGCAAATGGATGGGTTTAAGTTTAAAAAACGCAAGTCCGAAGACAATGACGATCCTCGTTATAAAGGCGGTGATGGTAAGAGCAAAAGTCGTAAGAAAAAAAAGTCCGATAAAAAGTTGCCTGCCAGTAAGAAGAAATTTTACGTTGTAAAAGACGGTGACAATCTTGGTAAGATCGCCAGAAAAGTTTACGGCGGCGAGATCGGCAACAAGCAGGCTACGGTTGATATGATCTATCAGGCGAATACGCATATCCTGACCTCTCCCGACGATCTTTCGATAGGTCAAAAACTTATCATGCCCTCCCTTGACGGCAACAAAGAAGAGATGCCTGTTTCAGGAGACACCGATACCGCAAAGAAAACCACCGGCCCTTTAGGCAAGTTAACCAAAGCAGTAAAGAATGTATTCGGTAGAAAGAAGAAACCATCGCCCCTCTATGCGGTTTATGTTGTCAAGGACGATGATAACCTGTGGGGCATCTCTTACAGGAAGCTTGGCAAAGGGACGAGATGGCAAGAAATTCAGAAAATTAACAACAGCATTCTTAAGGGTTCCAAAGTGGTGTTGCCCGGTATGGAACTTAAAATACCTCAGAAATAACACTTAAGCGGTAAGAGGGTAATGTCTCGGTCTCGATTAATCTTTATTGTTTTTTATTTGACGGCTGTTCTAATCGTGACCGTTTTGCTCAGAACCAATTCCAGCAGGATATTCAAAAATTACCGTACGTCTGATGTTGCGCACAAGCGTCTTAATCAGCAACTCCGTCAGCACCAGCTTACGATGGCATTCCTGACGACTCCGGGTGAGATCTCGCGTAGAGTCAATGAGTCTAAAAGCGAATCGGATGGCCAATAGTATGCGGATTAATGTTGCGGTAACTATAATTCTCATCGTTGTGATCGCTGTCTTTGCGCTTCTGGGCACTCGGTTGTTTTATCTGCAAAAATACAAGGCTGACGATTATGAGATCGAGTCACAATCGCGTCAGCTTGCGATTATTACGATCAAACCGCCAAGGGGGATTATTGTCGATCGAAACAACAACATCCTCGCAGCCAGCAATATTGTGGAAGTTGTATACGCCGAACCCAGGCTGATGAGCGATCCGGATGTGGCAAAACTCATCGCCGGGAGGCTTTCGAAGATACTGGGGATGTTTGGACCTGAAATCCTCAAAATAATCTACAAAAGCAAAAATCCGGGCTATGTAAAGATCAAGGAAGGTGTTACGCGTATCCAGCGTGAGGCGATCGATAAGGGTATCACCAATGGTTCCCTCAGAGGGATCGGTTTGATGCCTAAGTGGCAGAGGTATTATCCGACCGGTTCGCTCATGAGTCATATCATCGGGTATACCGGTTACGAAGAGGTGGGGCTTGAGGGTTTGGAACTAAAATTTAATTCGCAATTGGAAGGCGGCAAGGGGCAGGATATTTTTCGTGTTGACGCGCACCGTAAACCTATCGGGCTTGAGCATTCTGTCGGCAATATGAAGGAAGGCTCCAGCCTTATACTGACGGTTGATTCCACGATACAGGAGTTTACGCGGTCGGCTTTGATCAAGCAGTGGAAGGCTTTCGAGGCCGAGTCTGCCACCGCCGTTGTCATGGACCCGTGGACAGGGGCGATACTGTCACTGGTTTCGGTTCCGGATTATGACCCGGCAAAATATTCGACCGCGACCGATTCGATGCGCCGAAACCGTGCGCTTACCGATCCGTTCGAGCCGGGCAGTATTTTTAAGCCTATCGTAGCCACTATCGGCCTCGATTGCAAAGCGTTCGGATACAATGCCAGTTTCTTTTGCGAGCATGGCAGCTATTCCGGAAAGTTCGGTACTATAGGAGAATGGGCCGGGCACCGATTCGGCAATCTGACCGTTTATGATGTCCTGGTTCGTTCAAGCAATATCGGCATGGCGAAGATAGGCCGCAAGATAGGGTACAAAAGGCTTCACAAGGGTATTAAGATGTTTGGTTTTGGCAGTAAGACTGGTATTGACATTCCCGGTGAAGCCGCCGGCACCGTGCGGAATCTAAAGGACTGGAACAGCTACAGTATTCGTGTTTCGTTTGGGCACGAAGTTTCGGTCACTGCGATACAGATGGTTCGTGCTTATTCTATACTGGCTAACGGCGGCAGCATTATTACCCCGCATATCGTTCGGGCGATCGTAAACGGCGAAGGTCAGATCACAGAAATCAAGAGGCCCGACGCGCTTACCGGGCATGTGATCAAAACGGAGGTGGCTAACTGGGTTGTTCGCAAACCGCTTGTCGGTGTGGTCGCAGATAAGAAGGGGACGGGTAAAAAAACGGCTCTTGAGAAATGGCAGGTCTTCGGAAAAACAGGTACCGCCAACATTTCCGGAAGGGGCGGCTATGACGAGACAAATTACGTAGCCTCTTTCGCCGGCGGGGCACCCGCTGAAAAACCGAAGATTGTCGTCCTCGTGTCGGTCAGAAAGCCTAACAAGTCGCTCGGTAAAGGCTACAGCGGAGGAATGGTGGCCGCGCCTGCGGTTAAAGAAATCATCGAAAAGACGCTAACCTACATGGAAAACATATAAAAGCCCGAAGCGCGAGCGCAGGGATAAAACCCAACAATTCAAAAGTTACCCAAAAAAACTGTATGAAAATCTGCAAAACAAGCGCCGCTGTTTTTTACTTCATAATTGGATATTCCGTGTTGGATATTCGATATTCGTTTTGTACCTTAACACTACGGAGTTGATACTTTTTCCGGTTTATCCCCGATGTACCCCATCTCGTTGCAAATTTCCAGTATTCTCAGACCCTTAGGTGCGGCGTGTTTTGATCCGCTTGCGCCTCTTTTGACTACTATCGCAAATGCCAGTGCTCTGTTGGATTTGTCTTCGGCAAAACCTGCGAACCAGGCATTGTATGGTTGTTGAGTTGATCCGGTTTTACCGAATAGCGTGATATTTCGTTTAGCGAACTTTTTGTTATATTTGAATTTGCTGTTTCTGAAAGCATTATATGCGGTTCCGCCTTTTTTATAGACAACCGCACTCATTCCGTCGCGAATGACACGAATTGTCGAGTTGGAAATTTTAAGGTCGATGGGGCGGTATTTTTTGTTTTCGGTGTCGCCGAGGAACAGACGCGGATTTCTAAACGTCCCTCCCCGTGCAAGGGTGGCCATCCCGTTTGCAACCTGCATAACGGTTACTCGCATAGATGCCTGTCCGATCCCAAAGCGCCTTTTTTCGTGTGCCTCAAGCCTCGGCAGATCCTCTATACAATTGATGCGGTGCTCGTAACCAGCCGTATAGGTTATTCCGCCTGCCTCCTGAAGTCTTCGGCCAGCTGCTTCGCTTTCGGTTCGTTTTAGTGCTTTAAGCAGACCGGGATAATGAGGCGGCATCAGGGTTTTGCGCCCGAACCCGAACCTGTAGAGCCAGCTTTGTATGACCTCCGATGGCATTCTGTCGGCTAACCTGGAAAAATAGATATTGCAGCTTCCGCGAATTGCATTTCGACTGTTGTTACCACCCTGGCCTGCCCAGCGGCCATCGTGGTTGTATTTGTGGACGCGGTGGATAATGCAGTCGGGCCAGCCGCTTGGCGGATTGCTGCCGTCACAATGGATGACCTCACCGGCTGTCACCTTGCCGGTTTCCAGTCCCATCGCCAGGAAGAAGGGCTTTATTACCGAACCTGGCGGGTATGTTTCGTAGAGAGCCTTGTTTATGAACGGCTGGGTGGACGCGTCTTTGACAGCATCATTTACTTTCTTCTTTCGTATCTCTCTCAGGTCGTATGTAGGTACCGAGACCATCGCCAGTATTTCACCGGTGGCTACGTCGATCACTACGGCCCCCATTTCGGCATTGGGGTCGGGGAAAATCGTTTTGTCAGATAGATAATAATTGATGCGGTGCTGCAGTTCAATGTCGATCGAAAGGTGGATGTCTTCGCCAAACTGGGTTGGTTTTCTGCTTAGCAGTTCGTCGTCTCTGTTGTAGGTGACCTCGCCTCGTTTACCGCGAAGGATAACCTCGCATGCTTCTTCGATACCGTTCTTGCCGGAATAATCCTCAGCGTTATAGAGCGAGTATACGTCTTTAGGGAAGAGGGCGTTTTCGTCGGTTTGTGCCGGGCCGACCCAGCCGATAAGCTGGCAGGCAGACGATGATTCGGGCTTGTATACTCTTTCGGTTATCGGTGAGATCTTTAGGCCTTCTATGCCCGTAAATTCTTCCTGGACTTCAAGCAGCAGTTCTTCGGGGATCTCGTAGATAGGGTGGAGCTGACGCATCTCTAAGAGATCCAGATTCAACGCAAGTTTATATCGCTGGGCGTGGGCATTTGCTTTGCGCTGGGATGGGTGAGATGTTGTGTCTTTCGCGGCGAGACGTTCTTCAAAATCTTTCATTGCCTGACTGTAAGGAACCTCTTTCTCTCTCGCCTTAAATTCCAGGTACAATTCGGATTGAGGAAAGGTCTTTTTCCACATGACGACTTCGCGAAGCTTCCATATCCCCCTGTTGATCTTGCCAATTTGTGACAGAAGCTTTTCCCTGCCAACGCCAAGTAGGCTGGTGCATTTGTCTATTGCGTTGTTAATGGCTGCGGTCTCTTCGGCGTATGTTTGGTGCATTTCAAATTTAGCATCATCAAAGCTCTTACCGTCTTTCATATTATTATAAATTGTCGCCGCCCAGAAATCTTTATCCTTATATTTTGTCAGTTTATAACTGGCCATGACATAAAACTGGGGTTTGTCGATTGCAAGTTCCTTCATGCAGCGGTCATATATAGTCCCGCGAACCGTAGGCAGTTGTTCGGGGTTTTTTATCCGGGAATCGTGGATGATCTTCCTGGCCTCGGCTTTGCCGAAAACCTGCATATACGCCAGCCGACAAAAACATAACGATATCGCGATGAAACAAAGAAATATAAAAAAATATAGTCGCTGTCTATACATAAAAAAGCCTCGGCCAAAGGCCGAATCCTAAATTAGTAATTAGTAATTCGTAATTCGTAATTCGTAATTACAAACTGACCGCCAGGTCAGTTTGACAAGCTATCTGTCTGTTTGCCTGGCGTAGTGGGGCGGTTCGATTACGAGCATATTGAATATTGCTTTCAGCCCCAGCCAGATCAACGGGCCAATTAACGCCGAATACAGTGTGGTCATCACGATTACCGCAAAGCTGTTTAGCGTCTGACCGGATAGTTTCCTGTATATCATCGCTTCTGCCATTGTCCCTGCCAGAAGACCCGACACAAAAATGCATATCGCCTGGAAGATCAGCCTCTTCATGATGACCTGGCCCCGCAGAAAGGAGATCGCTGTCCCTATAATCCCAAAGCTTACCGTGTGCGGGCCCATAACCATCGAAGATGAGGATATATCGGCGGCGAGACCTATGGCAAAAGAACAGGCCATAGCTTCGGAAGTTTCGCAATTGATCGCAAAGAAGACCATCACAATAAGCATCAGTTCAGGCTTGATGTTATAGTCGCCAAAAGAGATGAAATCCAGTACGCTGCTCGACGCGACAAGCATGAAGACCGCAAGGACGATAATAAACGGTATCCATCTCATTTATTCGCCCTCTTCGTCGCTGGTAGTGTCCATGTCGATGATTACAATCGCAACGTCTGTCAGTGCTCTGATGTCGACGACAGGTGTGATGGTAATGTCCCAGAGCAGTGGGTCCTGATCGTCGGGCTTAATCGCAATTATTTGACCGACCACCAGCGGAGTCTCAAGAAAACCGAATTTGCGTTTGGCGTATACTGAATCATCGACTCGTATATCATATTGTTTTCTCACGATCAGCGGGATATTTGCCTGCAATTTCAGGATATTTGCCTGGATCTTATTGTTGCCCCACATAATACCGCTGATTCCGAGATCACTCCCGTCACGCCATATCTCGACCTTAATATTGTGGTTTGCGTCGGTGACAAGCTTAACTCGCGACATGGTTTTTGAAAGTTCGCTTATCGTGCCGATCACGCTGCCGGCAAGACCGGTCTCAGGATCGGGTTCTGTAGAAAGGACATATTGGCCCTTCTTGAGGCCATCGTCGGAACCCTTGCTGATTATCAGTTCGTTTAGTTGTCCTTCAAGGGTTATTTTGCTGACGTTTGCAATGACAATAGCAGGCCCCGGCTTGGGCAGTTTTTGACGTATGCCTGACAGTATTCGGTTCTTTTCAATGATAACCTCAAGGTCTGCCTGAAGGTTTTTATATTGGACAAGCAGTTTATCGTATTCGGATTTTTTGACGGTGTCGTTTTTAGACGGATTGGACCTCGGAATGAGATTGACGATGGGGCTTGTTATTTTGACGAAAAAGTAATTAACCCGGGCGGTGTATTTCTGGGGCAGTAAAAGCAGAACATTAGCGCCGATAAGAAGGGCGATAAAAACCACCCCGCTAGTAAATTTGATCTTATTCCTCGCCATACAATGAAACTTTTATTAAATTGAAAACCCCACAATGAATTATAAATTATAATTCCCTAGTCCCAGCCGTACCCGTTCTGGTCGAGGGTGTCCTTCCAGAGTTCCAGGTTTTCCAGGTAGACGCTTGTTCCGCGTGCAACGCAGGAGAGGGGATCTTCGACCGTGATGACCTTAAGCCCGGTCGCGTTAGAGATTACCGCGTCCATGCCTCGCAGAAGAGATCCGCCTCCGCACAGATGCACACCGTTTTCGATGAGGTCGGCCGCAAGTTCAGGCTCTGCTTTTTCCAGTGTTCGCATGACGGTTTCGATAATGCCTGCGATAGGCTCGCGAAGGGCTTCGCGAATTTCCTCGCTTGTGATAACAATTTTTCGCGGCAAGCCAGATATAGTATCACGCCCGGCGACCTCCATCGTCAATTCCTGTTCCAGCGCCGCAGCCGATCCGATCTGTATCTTGACCTTTTCTGCTCGCGGTTCGCCGATCAGCAGGTTGTATGTTCTCTTTAGATGATTGATAAGAGCTTCGTCGAAGTTGTCGCCGCCGATCCTGATGGATTCGCACGTGCTTATGTCTGCAAGGCTCATAATGGCAACTTCGGTGGTTCCGCCGCCGATGTCGACGATCATAGAAGCCGTAGGCTCTGTTATCGGAAGCCCCGCACCGATACCGGCTGCCATCGGTTCGTCAACCAGATAAACCTTGCGTGCGCCGGCGCGTTCGGCACTGTCGATTACCGCTCGTCTTTCGACGGCGGTAATTCCGCTGGGAACTGCGATAACGACGCGGGGGCGTACAAGCCCCGTTCCGCCGTGGACTTTTCTGATGAAATAGCCCAGCATGGCTTCTGTGATTTCGAAGTCGCTGATAACTCCGTCTTTCAGGGGACGTATCGCTGAGATCGAACCGGGGGTTTTGCCAAGCATCTCGCGAGCGACAAGGCCTACAGCCTCGCCGTTGCTCAATACGTGGTTTGTTCCCTTACGAACGGCGACGACGGAAGGCTCGTTTAATACGATCCCTTCATTCCGAACGCATACGAGGGTGTTACAGGTACCGAGATCGATACCCATATCCATGCTGAACCAGCCCAGAATTGTGTCGAATATCACTGTGACTCCCTTCAGTTGTCAGGATAATCATAAACTAAGAAGTTATCTCAAAGAAAACAGGCTTTTAGCACGGACTCGAAGTCTTAAAAACGAGGTGCTTCAACTATCTTGAAGATCTCTCCATAATATGTAAAACAAGTGTAAGCGATAAATGCCGCCGAGGCAACAACAATCCCTGTACTCAGAGCTAAAATCGCGGTAAAAATATCACTTGTTGTTTTAACAGTTTTATTTGGTTTCATAATTACAGCTCATTACTTACAGTATCGCCGATTTTCGGCTGTTCGGTGTCTTGAAGTAGAAGTTCGACAACGCCTGCCGACTTATTAGTGTCGACGGATGATATTTTTATATCGCAGATAAATAGATCACCGCGAGTTATGTGGAAGACGGTTTTTTTGCTGACTCCGTCGGCAGAACCGATGGATATCACAACATCCTTTCCCGATACTTCTTTTACTACGCCTTTTAGAGCAACATCGGTCGGTGCAGGAGGTGCTTCTACAGCGAAATCTTTAACTATTGTAACCGGATACTCGTCTGAGGTGATCGGATTACCACGGGACAATGCAGCGATCTTAGCTTCGTTGATAGCCTTTTGTTCGATGAGGTGTTTAACATTTGCATTAAGCTTGTCGATATACACGATCTTCTCGGACTGATTGGCTTCGCTTGTGCTAAGCTGGGCCAGCAGTTTGGTCCTGTCAGCGAGCGCCTTTGTTAATTTATCCTGAATGAGATCGCGAGTCGTATGGGCGATGGCGATTGTGGACTCTAATCCAGTCAATATCCCGCTGATAGTTTTATACCGGATCTCAATATCGTCTTTATCGGTTTGGATCTTGCGTTTGGCCAGTGCCAAAGTGCTTAGCTGAATCTTGAGATCCTGTATCGTCGCCAGGAGCACATTTCTTTCCTGATCCGTTTGAGAGGATTTCTCTTGGTAACGCTGATCAAACAAAGCCGTTTCATCCTGAAAAGTTTTTATATCTTCAGCCTGGTTTTTGGCAAGTTCTTTGAAATTGTCAGTTGTAGCGACGAAAGTTACCATCGTCCCCGACAGAAATATCGACGACAAAGACAACAACACTATCAGGACTTTTGTAAGAGTACTCAAATTATTTGCTCCTTATTCTAGATTATACCACACATTTGCAGATTGCCGTCAAACGCAGCTTATCCGACGATATAATATCACCACTGATTTTACATTATTTTGTAAGCACGGTCAAGTTTTTTATGTTTTGTAATGAAATTTTTGTCACAGTTATGCATATTACATTAAATTGCTGCATCTAAGCGGTGTTTATAATGCAAAAAAGCTGCCGGCTCTTTTCTATTTTGTCAGCAATAATACAGCTTGTGCGGCTCGAAGTTGAACATCTTTGTTTCCTGACTTTAAGAGTATTGGGATGTATTTTTTCAGTTCAGGTCCGCCAATGCGTCCTATTGCCATAGCCGCCAGCCGATCTGTCTGTCCTTTTGATTTGGTGTCAAGCCGCGGGCGTATTATTGTAAAATAGTTAATAACCGCGTTCTTTCCGCTATAATCGAACATTCTGCCAAGCTGCTCGGCAGCGAAAAGCCGTAATTCGACCATTTCATCGACAAGCATAGTCTTTATAGCGGTTCTTGATTGTTCCGTATTCAGCAGCCTCATGCCTTTTATTCCGCTTATCTTGTCGTCGGAGTATTTACTTACCAGTAAGGTCCAGAGTCTTTGGTAGGTAGCCTTCTTGTCGACATCCAACATCGCCAAAGCTTCGGCCACCTGAATCTTGACCATATAAGTTGTATCTTTGTCGGTCATTACCCATTTAAGGTGTCTATGTGCGTTTTTTTTCCCAAGTTTTCCAAGTAAAAGTGCTGCATTTGCACGAATTGTCTGATCCGGGTTTTTTAATTGCTCAATTATGACAGAATCGAGGTTTTCTTTGCCCATTTTTGTCAGGGTAAATGCGGCGGCGATTCTGGCGTTTATGTTCTTGTCTTTCAGAAGCGGCTTGACTGAAAGGGCACCGGGTTTATAATTCATGTCTCCAATGGCCATTGCGGCGATAAATCTTACACCGAATTTCTCGTCTTTCAGCAGTCTGACAACAGATGGCATCATGTCTTTTCTGCCGGTTTCGGAGACAACCTCGATAGCATGGGCCCTGATAAGACCGCTTTTGCTTGAAAGGCTGCGATGGAGTATTGAATTCGCTTTTTCACGGAGACTCATCACATCAAAATTGTTTTTCTGTATATTACTGTTTCTGGTAGAAAAATTTTGTGAATTTTGATTTTCCTGACAGCCAACTGTTAGGAACATCGTTATTGAAACTGCTGCTATGAGCACTTTTTTCACTTATTGGCCTTTCGCTTCATATATTTGGATTTCAATAATTTCTCAAGAAACATTGCCGCAAGTATCGCGACAAACGATCCGGCAGCATATATATCGGGCCATTTGCCATGTTTGCTGAAGAAAGTTACCCTTTTATCTATGAATATTTTGTCGACGAACCAGCCTTCGACACATTCCCTGTCCATAGCCTTTTGCGGCAGGTCGCCTCCGGCATAGCCGTCTACGATCCTTCCGACCGGGTCGACAAGGCAGCTAATTCCCGTATTTACGCTCCTGATGATACTGATACGGTTCTCAATGGCCCGAAAAACGCTTATCGCAGTCCTCTGACTCAGCTCGCCGCTCGGGCTCATTTTGCCGCTTTTTTTGTCGTATTTAACATACCACCCGTCATTGCTGATGTTGATCAGCCAGTCACTTTTTTTGTTGCCGGCTTCGTCAACGACCATTTTTCGAGTAACTTCCGGGTCCGTGTCTTCATAGCAGATCAAACAGCCGAAGTGGTATTGCTTTTCGCCGGAGTCCATATCGAAGGCCGTGTACTCGGTTCCGCGGGTCAGACTGTAGTCATAGTCGAACGGGCTGAAGAAGCGGAATACCTTATATATGAACGGAGCCGATTTCTTACATGGGATATACTCGCCGAATGGAACCAGGTGTATCTTGTCGAATCTTTTCGGATCCTGTTTGCCGTCTGGGCGGTAGAGGTACGCCGAGTTAAACTGTTCTGTGACGTTAAAACGATTATTGATAACATACGGATACTCTATAGTTGCCGCGTGCGATCCGAAAAATACGTATCCGCGTCCCATAGTGTGTTTCGAGATCATCTCGTTATACAAATCACCGGGGTTAGGTTGATTGTATTTTTTAAGAACTTTGGTATACGATTTGTTCATGGTGGCAAGGACGATGGTTTCCGGCCAGGCGACCAGTTCAGCACCGGCGTCGAAACATTTGTTGCTTTTGTCGATCAGGTCGTTAAGAATATCCTCGCCGTTGTCGGCAAGCTCTTTGACATAAGACGGAATGTTAGGCTGAACGGAACCGATGACAGGTCCTTCGCTCATATATTTTGCAGATTGACCGATACGATACTTGCCATAGGTCATAACGCTAAGCAAAACAAAAACAGTAACCGAAACCTTAACCGCATTGATAATCCACGTAGGGTGGGCCATGCCCACGCTGTTTCCTTTGCTATTGCGCTTTTTCCGCCAATCAATAATAAGATCACAAATCAATCCGTTAACCATAGCAACAACAAAAGAAACCCCCGTCGCCCCGAAGATATCGGCAAACTGTATCAGCGTGGTATTTGCATACTGACTATGCCCAAGCAGCCGCCAGCTGAAACCGGTGATCAAAATTCCCTGCCACGCCTCAGCGCCGATGATAAGCACCGGCAGGGCGACAATAAGCGGAAATCTCTTACGCCGACAATAACGAATACAGATAGCCAGTATCGGCCAGTAAAGACCAAGATAAATACAAAATCCGATATACCCCGGAACAGTAACAAGAGTAAGCCACCAAAGGTTCCCAAGCCAGTAAACAGTAGCAACAAACCCGCTGATAAGAACCATAGCAAAGGTCTTAGACTCCTGACGGCAGGCCAAAACAAAAGGAACCAAAGCAACCCAGGCAAGAAAATGCAAAGTATGCGGAACCTGAATAAAGGTAAGCATAAAAGCACTAACCGCAAAAAGCGCCAGTTGAACCGCAGGTTTTTTAAGCTTTGTTATCTCCAAGCCGAATATTCCAATAATTCTGTCGCTATATCTTTTTGATCGTACGCTTTGTCGTTATTCATCCTCAATCCGAACTGCTGGGCGAACAAGCCGAGCAGTTTTTTGCTGGCGTTGATCTCTTTTACCGGGATCGACATATCGACAAAAAGCCGTTTTATCTCGAGAGTTTCCCTTGCATTGAATATATCGGAAGAACCGTCCTTTTTCCTTATCTCATTTTTCAGATTTCTCAGCCGTGTTCGTGTGTTGTCAACATAGTTATCCGAGATGTCGATGCCGCAGTACTTTCTGCCCAGTTGGATCGCCGCCGCCGCCGTCGTCCCGGACCCGATAAACGGATCGAGCACCAGCTCACCGGCATTCGAGCTAACAGAGATAATCCTTGTCAGCAGACTTTCCGGCATCTGGCACGGGTGCCACTTCTGGCGTTCAAAAAACGTCCCGCAGACACGCGAATAAGTATTCCACACGTCGTCGGGCATCTTACCGCGGGGGTCTGCCCGCTTGTCGTTATACGTCAACTGTCTGTCCGATGGCACCCGAACAGCATGGTCGTTGTACGTGAAATTATCCTTGTCCTTGACGAAGTACAGGATATGCGTGTGAGCACGGGCGAACATGGTCTTTGTCTGCTGGCCGAAAGTGTAATGCCAGATGATCCAGTTACGGGCCGCAAGCCCAAGCTCTTCGCCGAGAAGCCTTACATGAGCGGCATAATCGTCGCCAATAGCGATATAGAACGAGCCGCCGGGCTTTAGGGCATTAGCACAAGCTCCCATCCAGTCCTTCGTCCACGCAATATATTTCTTACTCTTGACAGTATCTTTGTACTTATCGTACGCATAGCCGATATTAAAAGGCGGGTCGGCAAATACCAGGTCAATAAAGGGCTCTTTAACCGCCCCAAGAAGCTCGATACAATCTCCGCAAATAATTTTATCAGTGAATTTAAGCATCCAGAGATAATACAGAAAAAACAACAGATTGCAAGCGATAAATAATCCTGAAGGTTTTCGCTAATCGCTAATCGCTAATCGCCTCTTAACAACCTTTTGCTCTGTGAAGACCTTCCCCGTCAGGTAGTCTGTGAATTTTACTTTGATGGTCAGTTCTTTTTGTTTGTCGTTGAGCATGCTCGGTATTTTGTATGAGAGCCTGTAATAATCGGTCAGCATCATCCCCATCCAAAGGCTTTTAAGTTCCTTCGCCTTGACGTCCCATTCGCCCAGAAGTGCCTCATCGGCATCTTTCGACAGGTCCCAAAGCTGCAGGTTTACATCGCCTGCCGATTTGATCACATCGCCGGAGTCGTCATAGGTCTTGAGATAGGTGATGAAAGTTTCTTCCGTGCCGTCTTTGTCCTTATCGAAGAATCCGCTTCGTTTACCGATGGCGATCCGTTCGATGTTTGCCAGCAGTTCGATGCGAATTTCGCTGTCCAGGTTGGCGAGATTCTGGAATTGTTCTTTCAGTTGCTTGTTCTGCTTGCGGAGGTCGGCGACCGTTTCCTTAAGGCTGGACCGCTCGTCTTCGAGTTGGCTGACCTTGGTCCATGCGCTTGCCGGCCCGATGTTCCGGCAGCCCGCCATCATCAGCAGTGCCGCCGCTGTAACTATAATTGATATAACTCTAATATTCATGTCAACCTTCCATGTCAGACATAAAAATAATTTGGGGTGGCACCTTCAAGCGAAGCTTGTGGGTGCACGCAGCTTTGAATTAAATAGTTTCCGCCGAAGGCGGTTTCCTTAATTATACATTATACAATAGACATTATACATTACAGACTGACCGCAAGGTCAGTCTGATTTCCGGTCAGTCTGACTCCGGTGCGTTTATCATGATGCTGTCGGCTAGTCCGTATTTAACTGCTTCTTCGGCTTCGAGCCACAGGTTTCTGTCGCAGTCTTTTTCGATCTGTTTGGCCGATTTGCCGCTGTTTTCCGACAGTATCGCGTAGAGCCTTTCTCGTAATCGCAGAATCTCTCTCGCTTCGATATCCAGGTCCGTCGCCGTCCCCTGCATTACTCCGGAGATTAATGGCTGATGCAGAAGTATTCTGCTGTTTGGAAGTATGTAGCGTTTGCCTTCGCTTCCGCCGGCAAAGAGAACCGCACCCATGCTCGCGGCCTGTCCGACGCAATACGTCGCAACTTCGCAGCGGAGATGCTTCATTGTGTCATAGACCGCAAGCCCCGCCGTGACCGCCCCGCCCGGTGAGTTGATATAAAGATGGATATCGCTTTTGCTGTCTTCGTTGCTTAGAAACAGCAGCTGGGCGATCAGCAGATTGGCCGTAGAATCATCGACGCCTCCACCGAGAAAAATAATACGATCTTTAAGAAGACGTGAAAAAATATCATAAGCGCGTTCGCCGCGTCCGCTTTTTTCAATGACTATAGGCACCAGGCTCTGGTTAACTTCCATAATTATAAAAAACTCCTAACTTCTATATTTTAAGTTTTTAAATCCGCGAAAATCCGTGTAATCCGTGGTTAAAGTTTTATTTCTTTTATTTCTTTTCTTTCTTTTCTTTTTCTTTTTTCTTGGCGTTTTCTGATTCTTCCTCAAGCACCTCATCGATCAGACCATACTTGAGCGCTTCTTCGGCGGTCATATATTTGTCACGCTCGGTTTCTTCGGCGATCTGTTCGGGTGTCAGCCCGGTATGTTTTGCGAGGATATCGTTTAGCATCTTCTTGGCTTTTAATATCTCTTCGGCTTGTATCTTGATGTCCGAGGCCTGTCCGGTAACCCCGCCCCACGGCTGGTGCAGCATGATCTTGGCATGCGGCAGTGAGTGGCGTTTGCCTTCAGCGCCTGCTGACAGGATGATCGCCGCGCCCGACTGGGCCTTGCCGATGCAGTACGTCGACACCGACGAGTTGATAAACCGCATCGTGTCATAGATCGCCATCGTGTCGTCGACGCTTCCGCCGGGCGAGTTGATGTACAGGCTGATGTCGACGCCTCGTTTGAGGTTGTCGAGGTACAGAAGTTTCATGATAACTTCTGTCGCCATTCGGTACGAAATTTCACCGATCATAAAAATGATACGGTTTTCAAGCAGCATATCATCGATCGTCATCTCACGAGTACGTTGATAATTCGTTTGGACCCGAGGTTCAATATTATTGCTGCTTACAACACCAGGAGGACTAAAAAACATCTGAATTCCTTTATAAAATCAATTATAGTAGTGAAAAGTGCCAAAAATAAGTTTTGTACAGGCTAATAATACAAACACCTGCCGTCAACAAAAATATATCGGACAAATCCCCCCCTGACTTTCCTTTTTTAGCCAAACAAGCACAATCTTGCCCTAAATCGTGCTGTTGGCTTCCAGCCGACAGCAAATAATCTCCTTCATAATAATCTGTTTACAACATATTTGTTGATTATTTGGCAAAATATGGGTATTATTGCTGGCAACAGGGATGTCCTGACCAAATTCAAGGCCCAGTACAAATACGCAAACGGAGTTACGCTCGATTACTTTATTAAAGTACCATATCTGCGGGTAGAAGGCGACGAAGGCTGGATCCAGGCACACTGGCACAGCAAGGGCGGACTTCAGGCACACGACAGGTCCATCTTTAAGACTAAATTCAAAAAAACCGACAAACGTTTGCCCCAGCGAACCGACAAGGGAGATTTTATCTACGCCATCAAAAATAACTGCAATACAATGGCAGACGCAGAAGTCGGTCACCGCACATGTTCGATGGGGCACCTGGCACACATCGCCATCCAGCGCGGCAAAAAACTAAACTGGAATCCAAAAACCGAGCGTTTCACAAACGACGAAAAGGCAAACAAAATGCTAAAGATCCCACACAGAAAACCATGGGAGTTGGGGTGATAGATATCGTACTGCGGGCATCTTGCCCGCAGCAGCTGTCGGCAGGATGCCGACAGTACATTGCAACTAAAACTGACCAACCGGTCAGTTTCAGGCAAACCAAGGCCCTGACGTAGCGCGTCTTATTCTAAACTCGTCTATGAGTCCCTTGCCTCGTCTTGTAACAATGAACTTTACGATGTCGGCGATCTCCTGCGGTTGTATCAGTTCGTCTTTGTTGATGTCCGGTCGAACATCTCCGACCATCCCCGTATCGACTCCGCCGGGGCAGATCATATGCACGCTTACAGATGTTTTGTTAAGTTCCTCTCCAAGCGACATAGTCATCCCCCGCAATGCATGTTTCGACGCTGTATACGCAGACTGGCTTTGGTAACCCTTAATGCTAACCACCGAGCCGATGTTAATGATATATCCGCGAGAAGCTTTCTGCACCAGCGGCAGAGCCTCTTTGCATAAAATGAACGGCCCCCGTGCATTGATCTGCATACACCTGTCAAAGTCTTTCGTCGTGGCATCTTTCAGCAACGCAGAATGCGTAATACCCGCATTATTAACGAGAATATCGATCACCCCAAACCGCTCCTGAATTGTTTTAACCAGTGACCTGATAGATTCCTCATCGCCCATATCAACGCCCATGGCAAAAGCTTTGCCCCCGCTTTCAACGATCCGGGCGGCGCTCTTTTCGAGTGTATCTTTGCTCCGTGCAGCAAGAATAACAGTAGCCCCGATCCCCGCAAGCGTCCGGGCGATCTCCAAACCAATACCTTTACTACCCCCGGTAACCAGGGCAACCTTATTATTCAAATCATCCATAATTAGTTTAAATAAGTCTCCGCCGAAGGCGGACCTTTCCGATATTTGAATGTTGTTTCATTACACTATACTAAATTATATAGACAATTTCCCGCTTTGTAAATACCGAAAGCAAGCCAATTATCCTCTCACGGGCGGGCCGGTGCATGAAGTCGCTCCCGAGGTTTACGGGTTTTTCATGTAATTATCCTGCATTTCAAGAGTCTATCAATGTACTGGTCCGCTGTGATATGCAACCTGCTTTTTATAATTGTTGATTTTGCGGCGGTTTATGGTAGTCTCATAGCCAATTATAAGCATTTAATGCTCATCGCAACCCTATTACTTGTACAGGCAGGATTTTGAATATGCATAAAAAGGAAGTATTATCGCAGCCGTGGACCAATACCGTTGAAGAAATAATGGAGTCGCTGGATGTTTCGCGTTTGGAAGGCCTTGACAGTCACCAGGTTCACAGTATGCGTAAAAATTACGGCCATAACCGCCTTCGTGAAGCCAGGAAGAAAGGTATCGCCGAGATACTTATCGCTCAGTTTAAAAACATTATCGTAATACTGCTAGCCGTTGCGGGTGTACTGTCTTTTTGTTTCGATGAACCAATGAACGGCTTTGCGATTATTGGCGTGATTTTCATCAATGCCGCTATCGGCTTTATTATGGAGTTTAAGGCGGTGCGCTCGATGGAAGCTTTGCACCAGATGGAAAAGGTAACGGCCAAAGTCCGGCGGGCTGGGAAGATGCAGGAAATATCGGCAAAAGAGTTGGTCGTCGGAGATATTGTTTTGCTGGAGGGCGGAGATATTATCAGTGCCGATCTGCGTTTGCTTACTGCTGCCAAACTCCAGGTAGATGAATCAATCCTTACCGGCGAATCGCTTCCGGTTACTAAAAGTATCGAGCCCATAGAAGCAGATGCTTCACTCGGCGACAGGTTTAACATGCTCTTTAAAGGAACGTCGGCAACTCGCGGAAGCGGCGAGGCGATGGTAACAGCCGTTGGTATGCAAACAGAGCTTGGTAAGATCACAGACCTCGTTCAAAAGGCCGAAAGCGGGGCGACCCCGCTGGAAAAACGCCTTGATTCGCTTGGACGCAACCTGCTTTGGGTTACGCTTGTCCTTATCGTTATTATTGCGGTAACGGGGATATTCAGAGGCAAAGATCCCTGGCATATGGTCGAGATGGCTATCGCTTTGGCGGTCGCGGCTATCCCGGAGGGTTTGCCCATCGTCGCGACCCTTGCACTTGCACGCGGAATGCTCAGAATGGCCAAACAGAATGCGCTGGTTAACAATCTTGCCGCTGTCGAAACGCTCGGCGGCGTCAGCGTAATCTGTACGGACAAAACGGGCACGCTGACAGAAAACAAGATGACTGTTACAGAGCTGATTTTCTCAGATGAGAGGGTGGCGGTCGGTCCGCTCGATGACAGCAGCCGCGGTAAATTTTCTATCGACGGCAATGCCGCAGACGCTTTGGAAAATGACCGCGTTAAGAAACTGCTTGAAGTGGGAGTGCTTTGCAACAACGCTTCGCTCAATAAGATCGACGGCAAGGACATAACCGGTATCGGCGATCCGCTGGAAGTAGCTTTCCTGGTACTCGCACAAAAAGCCGGCATAGATTATGAGCAGGTAAACCGCGATTACCCCGAAGAAGCCGAGGATGCCTTTGACTCCGATACTAAGAAGATGGCGACTTTCAACAAAACCGAAAAAGGCTACTGGATTGCCGCAAAAGGTGCAATGGAGTCGATCCTTGATGATTCTACTACTATGATGAATGCAAACGGCAGTGAGGAAATGACAGATACCTGCCGCAAGTACTGGCTCGACCAAAACCTCGCCCTTGCCGAAAAGGGTTACCGTGTGCTCGCTCTTGCGATGAAACACGAAGACGCCCTCGACGCCGATCCTTATAAGGGACTAGAATTTATCGGGCTGGCGTGTATGGAAGACCCGGCTCGTGAGGATGTCAAGGACGCTATCGAAGCATGCAGAAGCGCAGGCATTCGCACGGTGATGATAACCGGCGACCACCCGAAGACCGCCGCCAGTATCGCCGCTTCTATTCGGCTGACCGGCAAAGAGTTTGAAGACGCCATCATCGGCAAGGATATTATGCCCGTCGAGGATATGACAGACGCCGACAAAGACAGGTACCGCAACGCTTCGGTCTTTGCCAGGGTAAGCCCAAAACAAAAGCTCGACCTGATCGCCGTCCACCAGGACGCCGGAGCCTGCGTCGCAATGACCGGTGACGGTGTAAACGACGCGCCCGCTTTGAAGAAGGCCGACATCGGTATCGCCATGGGCCAGCGAGGCACGCAGGTCGCCCAGGAAGCCGCCGACATGGTGCTTAAGGACGATTCGTTTTCGACGATCATCATTGCCGTCGAGCAGGGCAGGATCATTTTTGAAAATATCCGCAAGTTCGTCATCTACCTGCTTTCGTGCAATATCAGCGAGGTTATGGTTGTCTTTGCCGCTTCGCTGGTCAACGCTCCACTGCCGCTCCTGCCGCTGCAGATATTGTTTTTGAATTTGGTCACAGACGTATTCCCGGCACTTGCGCTTGGGGTAGGCAATGGCTCGACGGAGATCATGAAGGATAAACCGCGCTCTTCGGACGAACCGATACTGCCGCGGGAGGGGTGGTATAAGATTTTGGGGTTCGGTACGATAATGTCGGTGGCTGTGCTGACAGCTTTCACGCTGGCCTTTAAGATGCTTAAGATGGATGAAGAGGGAGCCGTAACGATCTCATTCCTGACCCTGGCCTTCGCCCAGCTGTGGCACATCTTCAACATGCGGGGAGCAAACACCCGCTTTGCTAATAATGAGGTTGTAAAGAACCGCTTCGTATGGGGAGCTCTCGGTTTATGTACGGCATTATTGATAGCGGCGGTCTATACACCTATGGCCGATGTCCTCAAACTCAGCGACCCAGGCATAAAAGGCTGGACACTAATTATCGTCGCAAGCTCAATGACATGCGTAGCAGGCGAGATCTGGCGGTTCTTCACGGAAAGGAATCAGGAGTAAGGCAAAAAAGATTTGAAATTTATGACAGAAGAATTCGGGAGTTTGTCAATGAAATTGCAATTGGTGCCGTCAATGGTGTCTGACCTGTTCAGTAAACCTGCTCCGAGTTGTCATTCCCGCGAAGGCGGGAATCCATTTTTGACGTTTTTAAACGTCATGCTAGCTAAAAAAGAATATTGGAAATCTGAATTATATGCTTGATTTTGATAACAGTCGCTTTAATTCGCCCTTATCATAATGCTGCAGGGAATACAGAGCACCTTCAAGTGCCTTGTGGATGTCAGAGTCGAAAGCATGGTTGCCGCGGGTAGGTCCGTCTAATTTGCCGGCGGCCTTGTCGAAATTGGTAACGTGGCCGGCTTTTTCCAGGCAATCCAGTGCGTGCGGGACCGTAGTTTTATGATGTGTATCCTGACGCGCCCCTCAGAAACCACCCTGTAATTCGACACAGGAATGGTTTACTTGACGCAGTCCGCGTTTTGGCTGTATATCTGCCGATAAGGATACCGATGTAATAAACATAGCCGTAATGACAGCCAACATCATCCAAAGTTTTTTCTTCACTATTAAGTTCCATTCTCAAAATACAGTTTTGTTGCTATGGTTATATCATTGCCATCAGAGACATCATTAAATACCCTTATTCGATCAAAGGCAGTACAACTTCACCTTTCAATTGTTTTTCAAGATCGTGATAAGCACCGTAAAAATTACTGTTGCAGTCCAGCCACAAAGTGATCTTTTTAAGCTCTTCGTCCGTCAGCTTGACATCATGATGCCCCTTGCTAAGCATCTGATAAAGCTTCGACGCTTTGGCACCAAACTCACCTGGAGTCGTTTTTGATGGCGTACGCGACGGCGGTCGTGCACTGAACGAAAATGCAAACCCTTTTTGCGGGTTGCCTTCACTATAATCACCCGTGGTCAATGAAATATATGAAGTACTCCATGTCGATTTACCGCCGCCATAACCTGGACGATCCCAGGTCGCCATCTCGCCGCTTAGATTCGGAGCTTTTTCTTCTTTGGCATGACAACCGACACATTTTTCGTCAAGGATCGGCTGAACAAGACGGGGGAAGGTCAGAGGATGAGAGCCGACCGGGCCTGGTGTGAGCTTACGAGGTCTGCTCTTTGCTGCTTGAGCCATGCGTCTCGGGGCGCTGCCGGCCTTGTGTTTTGGCTCATGACAGCCCTGACAGGTAAGACTTTCGCCCGGATGGACATAGGTTGCTGATTGCATCGACTGGATCGCCAGCCCGTTTTCGTCGATTGCCTGGAAATAGATAGTCTTTCCGGCAGGAACGGTGAAACGAACACTTCCGTCTTCTTCGACCGGAACCTCACCAAGGACGCCGCGTGCAAGACTCTCACTGCCGATCCCCATATCCGGCTCATTGACGCGAAAGGTCGCCTTGGGATAGACCTGGATTATACGTAGAGCCTTGATCTTTGTTCCTTCGGGCCATGGCTTGCTGCTGTCATAAACATTCATGCAGAGTATGGTCCCGGTTGCGTTTTCCGGTATTTTGGCAGGTTCCACTCCGGTAGTTTCGGGCAATCCAACATCCGTCGCGTGCGGAATTATCGGTGGACGCATGCGCAGACGAAGCGGGGTCGGGTCGACAGAATGGATCGAAGGATCCCGATAGATCAATTCACGATTACCGAAACTGTCAAGAATATAAATTCCGTAAGTAACTTGCTTTCTTTTGTTTTGTTCTGATGGATTTTCAGCAATGTTTTCTTCAGGTGCCATCTGTCGAGGCGCTGCGACACAAAGAAAATAATCTTCGCTCAAGGGCCACGCCGTTCCATAAATGGATAATAAACTTATAGTGGTCTTGGCGCCTCGCTCTACTTCGGGGAAAAGCGAATAGGGAGTAAGCCGCTTAACCGGTGCCATAGCTCCATCGTCTTCGATGCGCGGATCAAAGATCACCAGCGACCCGAACGATCTGCCATGGTGCGGTGCCGCCGTCGCTACATACAGGTGCGAACCTGGGATCGCGCGAACATTCATCTCCGTATCGGGACGCCTATTGCGCCTGACAGGATAGTTGCCATGAATCGCCCGCGGATCACGTCCGTCCGGAAAAGTGATCCATGGATGGTGAGCAATACAGTCACCGCGATCAATGTAGTCCCATCTCGTATAGACGATCATTCCGTCGTTGTTAACGCTGGGGTTCCATTCGTTTGTTTCATGATAGCTCAGCGGAACGATGTCGCCGCCGTCGCGGTTCATTGAAAAAAGCGTATACGTCGGAACAGGCCTGGGATGGCACCGACCGAACCCGCCTCGCCGTTCACTGATAAAGACAATACGACCGTTGGGCAGCCAGCAGGGATCAAAATCGTTCCAGCTTCCATCGGTTAATTGCCTAAGATCGGTTCCGTCAACATTGACGCGAAAGATGTGAAAACTCCTGCCAAGCGACCAGTCCGAATCTTTGCAGCTTGTATGGGCAAACAGAATTTCCTTGCCGTCAAAGGAAAGCTCTGGACTTAGGAAAGAGCCCTCGAGTTTCTGACCTTTTAGGCGACCGTTTTGCACGACTGCATTTGCAAGGATGTCGGTAAGCTTTGGCTCATCGCCCAAAACATCAGAAAGCAGATAAACGCCGCCGCCGGGCGAGAAGTTTTTGCCGAAGTACTGGTCACAGCAGTGCCAATTATTAGAGAGACGACTTTTGACCAGAAGAATTTTCGAAAAGTCCAACAGCGGATTGCTAAGAGTGATCTCTCTGCGAACATAGGCGATGTCTTTAAACAATTTCAGTCTGGCCGCAATATCCTTCACGTCCGTTTTTTTCACGCGAGCACCAAAATTATCCAAACGCCCCTTCAGTTTTCTCAGATCGGGCGCATCAGGCAATGTTTTGATATGCCTGGCCAACGCGTCAGTGCGGCGAAAGATCACATCAACAGGATCGCGGTCCGTATTCAGAGTCAGCGAACCCGGCCGGTAGACCTGTTCTTTAAGTTTGCTGCTATGATGAGGAGCACGCTGAGCTTTTATCACATAAAACTCATTGGTGTACTCGGCGTCAAGATCAGCAATAACTGTCTGTTTAGCGTGAGCACTGCCACAAATAACTGCCGCGACAAACAACAATACACAAAACTTTAATAAAACATTCTTCATGGCTATCCCTTAGTATGAATCTCTTTGTCTTCCTGACATCAGTTACTTTTTCTTTGACTTGTGAGCTTTGGCCTTTTCGGCTTTGTAACCGTTCACGGGAATTTTGAGCGTATTGAGCAACGCACTCAATGTCAAAATGCCCATTTTCGACTCGATCAAAT
>VRUI01000116.1 GCA_019456225.1 Planctomycetota bacterium
CAGGAACCGCCGTGGTACGGAACCGTACGCCCGGTGGTGTGGGAGGACGGCGGGAGCAATCCCGCCTCCTACCCGATCGTATCTGCTCAGCACGCCGCTGTCCTCTTATTTCGCACAAAAAATAATATTTTTCCCGCCTCACATAGCTAGAAAGCCCTTTACGACCGATAAACGCCTCTTTATCAGTATAAATCCCAAAAAAAATTTAATTTTTACAAAAATTCATTTGATAATCATCTGATAGACGATAATATTTACTGCATAACATGGTTGAAAGGCGAGCCATATCCATATAAACGGTTAGAATAGAAAATGTGAATAAGGAAATTTTGTTAGTAACGTTAATTAATATTTTTTGAAAAGGAGTTTAAAATGAAGCGTGAAACTATTGTAATTTGTATTTTGGCAATGCTTGCTGTGAGCGGTATTGCTGTAGCAGCAGAAGGTGACATTTCTTTTGATACGACTTGGGTCAGCAAGTATCTCTGGCGTGGTTTTGATCTGACGGATGACAAAGCCGCGATCCAGCCAAGCGTCAACATTGATCTCGGTAGCGGCCTTAGTGCTAATGTCTGGGCATCTTATGGAGGTGCCAGCAATACCGTCAATGCCACTGAGTATGATTATACTCTGACATATTCGGGTACGGCATGTGAAGATACCACTAATGAAATGGCATACGCATTAAGCTGGGTTTATTATGACTTTATCGATGGCCCATCGTCTGATGCAGATGCACAGGAAATTAATCTTTCCATAGCTATGCCAAGCCTTTGCCCCAACGGTATCGTTCCAAGCTACACCATCGTTAAGATATGGGCATCAGAAAGTGACTCAGCATCGAGTAGTCTTTCAGGTTGGTTCCATGTTGTTGGCCTTGATTATGGTTTGAATGTCGGTAATATCTTTGAGAATAACCCTGAACAGGTTATCAATCTTTCAATGGATGCGACATACAACGGTTCTGCCGGTCTTCCAGGCTCCCTTGACAAGAGCACTGGCGCGGTCACCCGTTCAAACGTTGACCACGACTGGTCACACATAACTTTAGGTGCATCGACAGCTATCGAGCTGCCAGGCGCAGGTACACTTACTCCTGCCATTTACTATCAGATTTCGATGGACAAGAGCGTCAATCCAGAAAACGAACTTTGGACAGGTGTTTCATGGGGCTTTACCTTCTAAGTTCTAAAATGCAAAAACATAAAAAGGCCGGCAAAAATCTGTCGGTCTTTTTTTTGCGCTTTGATTTGAGCGTAAAGCGAAAAGCGTGAGGTCTGAGGTATAAATTGTCTTGGACAGCGATGGTACTGCGTGTATAATACCACTGAAACCGACCGGTTGGTCAGTTTGAAATATAACTGTTATGCGAGATCGTATTATGGAAAATCTTAGGCCGAAGAAACCATCTGAAAGTGCTGTAACTACTCGATACCTTGTAATGCCCGGACAAGCAAACCCTTACGGAACGGCGTTTGGCGGTGCTATAGTGGCATGGATAGACATGGTCGCGGCAATGGCCGGGCAAAGGCACGCCGGCAAGGAAGTAGTGACGGCAAGCATCGACTCGATCATATTCAAAGAGCCGATCCACATAGGCGATCAGGTGCTCCTGAAGGCGACGGTAAATTACGTGGGAAGGACATCTATGGAAGTTGGCGTGCAGGTTTGCAGGGAAGACCCCATCGCCGGTGAAAAAGTCGTAGCTACGACGGCCCACCTTACAATGGTTGCCCTGGGCGAAGATAAAAAACCTGTCCCCGTCGCGCCAATCGTCCCGGAAAGCGATGAAGAAAAACGAAGGTTTGATAACGCCAGGATCAGGGTGAAAGCAAGAAAAGAACTCAGAAGTAAAATCCAGCAGCCTTAAAAAATGGATATCCAATGAAGTCACTGACAAAAGAAATCTGGTTGGAAGTTCCTCAGCGAAGGGCTGTCATATCAATACATGACGAGGTAGAACGCCTTGTCGAGCAAAGCGGCGTTCAGGAAGGTCTGGTCCTTGTAAACGCGATGCATATAACCGCATCGGTCTTTATCAACGATAACGAATCCGGGCTGCACCATGATTACGAGGTTTGGCTGGAAAAACTTGCTCCGGAAAAACCACACAGCCAGTACCGCCATAACGGATACGAAGACAATGCCGATGCTCACATGAAACGCCAGGTGATGGGACGCGAAGTAACAGTGGCGATAACAGAGGGCCGATTGCACCTTGGGCCATGGGAACACATCTTCTACTACGAGTTCGACGGAAAAAGAAAAAAACGCCTGCTGGTAAAAATCATAGGAGAATAAACCCACCGAAAAAATGGTGACAGGTTACAGGAGGGAAAATTACATGTTGCATGGGCGGGTTGGTTAATAGGAATTTGCGAGGCTTTAGACTGTTTTTAGCACAGCGATTATCCCTGCCCTCGCGCTTCGGGCTTTTGTTTGAGAGGGTTATCACATTTCTTTTGAGGGTATTTATCGGTCCATAGAAAATGGACAAAGTTTCGGTTTGGTGATTAAGTGGAGGGGGTTTAAAGTCGATTCAGTAAAGTACTTTAACCGGAAATCTTTGCATATTTATCTGGAGATAAATTGGAAAAACAGGCAGACAACAGAGCACTGCGAACTATTCGCAAATTGAACGCAATTCGACATAAACAAGCTCAGAAAATCGACATCCTTTGCAACGATATGGTTTTGGCAAGTAAGGATGTTATTGCACAGCTTCGAGTATTGACTCATACGGTGGACTTCTACGAATCTATCACCGGTGAGATCGATATGACGGTCCTTCTGGATAAGGCGGCCAGGCAGGTTCGCCAGTTTGTTCAGGACAGTAATGTCGCAATTTTTCTGACGAATTCCAACGGGTTTGAACTCCATATGGTCGGCGACAGCCCTATCGAAATTGACGGCAGCAAGATCGAAGGTTACTTCACCGAAGAGGTGGTCAACGACATCTGCCGGTCTAACAAAATATGCTCGATTCACGATATGTGCAAGATCGGGCTTCAGGGCAATCCCAATATTCTCAACAATATCTCGGCGGCGGCAGTTCCGCTGGGCAGATTCAGCGAGCCTGCGGGCTTTATCCTGATTTGCAGGAACGCAGACAATAAACTAACGGCGAATGAACTCGAAAAAGTCGCAACGATCACTCCGGGACTACGAAACGCAATTAACGCCTGCCAGTCAATGATGCCGGAGATCATCGGGGATTAGAAGGCGTCTAAATTACCTATCTTCCGGAAAAGGTACCCGGTTCTAATGGCACTGGCATATTTTGACGACCCTGTATTGACAGCTTAACCATCCGAACGACTGTTTTTTTCAATTTCGACGAAAATTAAAGGCTCCCGGGAGCCTTTTTCGGGGGTTTAAGTAATTTATATCTGCGGAATCGCTGTTGTTTCGGTAATAACAGACATTTAAAATCTCGCAAATGAAAACCGGTTAAAACAGTAAAAAACGGTAAACTCTTCCAGCCGCATGAACCACCAACAATGTCGACAATATAACCTTTGCCCGCCGCGACAATGAACCATATGATGATTACGACTATAAACAGTTGCCGCTTAAGAAGTGCTGCCAAAACAGAACCATAAGAGCCCAAAATCAACGTTTTTGGGAGCGGGAGCGATAAATTTTGAGATTTTTCAATTTTACGCGAAACAAAAATCCGGCCAGGTAACCTATATATATGATGTCTGTAAAATATTTGTTTGTTGGACGAGTAACTACTTCCAAAGTTTTCCTCCTCCTCCTCCTAAGCCGGATTCGATGTTAAAGTCGAATCCGGCTTTAAATTGAATTTGAGGACAGGACGGAAAAATATTTTATTTTTAAAATTAAATGAAATATTCTGCAACAAAACAGGTTTAAGCGGCGTCTAATAAAATGAAAGCAAAAAGTTAATACTTTAAAAGTAAATAACTTAATCTTTTCATCACCCTCCTCCTTAGTCGGATTCGATTTTAGTATCGAATCCGGCTTTATTGTATTTTAGGGGCGATTAAGGAATTTTTGTTTTTTTTGTAAAAAGTTAGAATTTTTCCGTAACAAATCAGTGCCGGCGGCGTCTATATAAGTGTAAGTAACAAGTTACAAGTTAATACTTAAAAAATAAATAAGTTTTAATAAGGTCTCATCACCCTCCTCCGAAGCCGGGTTCTACATTCACGTAGGATCCGGTTCTTTTTTTGGTGTGCCCGGCAGGGCACACTTACTTGGAGGTGAAAGTCCTCTATGGGCCCGACAACGGGAACCATTAGCCGGA
>VRUI01000117.1 GCA_019456225.1 Planctomycetota bacterium
CCTCCCCCTCCCCCTCCCCCTCCACCCCCTTTTATCATGTCCGAAATGGGGGTAAACCACATTTTTTGTCTATTCTGGTGAAAAAATGACACGGCTAATTTAGTAGAATTATTTTCATTTTTTTGGGAAAATTTAGGCTCCGGGACCTGCTATGAGGTCACCTGTCAATATTTTAATAAATTTTTGAACCGCAATTATTTGATAACGTCCCAATGTTTGGGGAAAGATTGAAATAGGCTTGAGTTGTGATATAGTATTGCTGACAACAATATACTTATATAACAGTCGCTTTAATTCGCCCCTTTAATTCGCCCTCAAGGAGGGCGGCTGTCACCTAATTTACCACACTCAATAATAAGCAACCATAAAAAGGGTCTCGCAAGCCACATTAAGACACCAATACTCTCCCATAACTCCTTGCAGTAAAAGAACTTATAGTTTTTTTGGTTTTCTTGAAAAAAAGTGTTGACTTACCAAATTGCATACGGTAAGATCCTTTTTAATGTCAATTTATGTTTAAATTAGGATTCTAATGACCTCAGAAACTACAGAGCACCTTGAAAGCGTTGGGCAGCGTCTTCGTATTGCACGTGAAGCAATCGGCCTTTCCACTAGAGAAGCAGCCGCCCGTCTTACGCTTTCTTTCAAACGAACCTCACACGTTACTGTTGGCAACTACGAACGTGGGACATCAAGGCTGCCTGAAGATGCTTTGCATGCTTTCGCCCAACTCTATAACCGGCCAGTTCATTGGTTCTGTGTCAAGAGGGGTATCTTAGAGGGCCTTCGCTATCGTGCTTTAAAATCTGTCTCTGTCCGTGATAAAAAAGATTTTTCCCATCACGCTCAACTGTGGCTGGAAACTTATCTTCATGTCGAAGGAATACTTGGACGCAACCTGTCACCTAAGTATCCGAATTTTGAAGTATCTCATGATGAGTCCGGAGCACAACTAGCAAAAAACATTCGCGAACTTTATAAACTCCGTCATTTTCCAATACCAAGTACAATTCGTTTACTAGAGGACTTCCGTATATATGTAATTCAACAATCATCGAATGCCCGAATAGATGGATTTGCTGGATTGCTTGGTGGTGTTCGAGTGGTTGTCCTCAATACAAATCTCTCTAATGATCGTATACGACTTAATGCACTTCATGAACTTGCACACCATTTATATGAAGATTGCATTGCTGGTCCAGCATTGAGTCATGAGGAAGTTGAGAAACGTGCCTTTGAATTCGCTTCGCATTTACTTATCCCAGATGATGAAATCGAGAAAGCCTTTGCGATTAAGAGTATGGTTCGGCTTGTGCAATATAAGGAGCGATTTGGTGTTTCCCTGGCCGCAATGATTTATCGAGCACACCAAAACTCGATCATAACTCGTGCTTTGTATCAAAGGTTATGGAAGGATTTTACTCGACTCGGCTATCGCAAAAATGAGCCGGGACATGTTATTGCTGATAGGCCAGTGCGGATGGAAACTCTTATCGACTCCGCTGTTCAGCAAAAGCGTATCTCGTATGCAGAAATAGCATCTGTCACAGGGGTACAGGAGTCGTCAATCAGAAGAAGAATAGAAGAAACTTTTGGCAAAATTATCGAAGAAGATAATTCCCTCATAAATCGAAACAACATTAAATTGAAGTCTAACTAGTACAGTTTAAAATAATGAAAGGTTTTATCAATGTCACGTAATAGAAAATCCATCAAAGACCTGCTGGACGGGGAAATAGAAAAGCCTATTTTGGAAGGCCTCTATTTAGAATACGGTGTTGCAACTGATCAACTTCAGCGAAAACCAGAAATTTTGATTCGTATAACACGGGCATTCAATCGCATCACAAGTCATGCTTTTGATTCGGGAACCCTCCTCCGATACATGGTTAATCGCCGTAAACAAAAAGATTGGCCTCGACTCGGTGTAAGTGCAAAAAAGTTCGAATCTGTTCTCAATTTACTTACGTCAGACCAACTCTTCACGCTAAAGCAAATTTACCTTGACCTCGACATCTTCTCTGACGAATTTCTTTTTGAGCCGGAGTTGAAGCAAAAGCTTGAGGAACGATTTGCAGGCCTCACTGGTACACATATTCCAGGTTATAAACTTGTTGCCGCGATAGTTGCAAAACGTAAAAGAGGCGAATGGCTGCGAATTAGCGAAGACTTTGGAGATATCGAAATGGTTGGGTAATTAAATAGGAGATTGTCCCCTATTTGTCCTAGTAAACAATTAAGGATAAAATGCAAATGAAACGAATAAAGTTAAATATTAGCCGTGAGTTGATTATTAGTGCCATTACTTTGACAGTATGCTTCTTAATAATGATTTTTTCTATCAGTTGTTCAAGTTTTGTATATTCTTCTAAGCAACGAGATACAGAAAACAAACAAGAGACTAAAGAAAAAATTAGCTTTCATGACGTTCTAACTACTAGTCATCGCAAAGGAATTGACATTAAAACCGACAGGGTTCATATTGTTATCGGGGAGAGTAGATCAACGCCAGATCCGAATAGTATAAAAGCTATTGCAGAGGGGATCGTAGAGGGAGTTGTAAAATAGGAATGAAATTAAAGGGCAATTAATTGTCCTCGCTTTGTGACCTCATTGACAAACTTGCGAATCCTCAACAAACTATTTTTAGTTCCAAAATCTCACTCAACAGCAATCTGCAAAAAGAACAGCTAATCGCTAATGAACATATTACCCGAAACCCGGGAAACCGACAAGCATAAACCACCCCGCCAAAAGATTCTGCGGGCAGGATACCGACATTACGTATTTGCCCAACACCCCTTTACGAATTACTTTTTTGTAAATAATCCGTGAAAATTTGTGTAATCCGTGGTTAAATGAGCTGATGGAATATGACTTTGACCAAATAATTGAGCGGCGTGGAACTTGCAGCCTTAAATGGGATAGGTATGCGGGGGCGGATATTATTGCTATGTGGGTTGCTGATATGGATTTTCGGTCGCCGCCTGGGGTTATGGAGCAGCTCACCGATCGCATCGACCATGGCGTATTCGGATATACGACGGCGCCGAAGGAACTGAATGACGTGATCGTTAAACGATTGCAGGACAAATACGGCTGGCAGATCGAGGGCGACTGGATTATCTGGCTTGGCGATCTGATCAGTGCACTGCACCTGTCCTGCCGGGTCGCGGCCGGCGATGGCGACGAGATAATAATATTCAGTCCCGTCTACCCGCCGTTCTTTACATCGCCGGCGAAAACACAGAAGCTCACGTCGATCCCGCTGCGCAGGCAAAACGACCGCTGCACCTTCGACCTGGAATCCTTTAAAAACGCGATAACACCGAAAACAAAATTACTGCTGCTGTGCAACCCGCACAACCCGGTAGGCCGCGTATACGACCGCGACGAACTGGACGCGGTAACAGATATCTGCATGGAAAACAACATAACGATCTGCTCGGACGAGATGCACTGCGATCTGATCCTCGACAACAAAAAGCACATCCCGACAGCAACACTCTCGCCGCAAGCGGCCGCTAACTCAATAACCCTATACTCGCCGGGCAAAACATTCAACCTGGCGGGTCTAAACTGCTCGATGGCAATAATCCCGGACGATAAGCTAAGAAACAATTTCAAAAAGCAACGCTCCGGAAACGTCCCATGGGTAAACATCCTGGGATATGCCGCCACGCTAGCGGCATACAGAGACTCGGGCCAATGGAACAAAGAATTGATCGAATACCTCAGACGCAACCGGGACATTGTCGAAGATTTCATAGCCGGAACCCGGCAGCTGTCAATGGATCGCATTGAGGCAACCTACCTGGCCTGGATAGACGTATCGAAACTAAACCTGGCGGACCCGCAGGCATTCTTCGAAAAAGCCGGAGTGGGCCTAAGCGACGGAAAAGACTTCGGCAGCGGCGACCATATGAGACTGAACTTTGGATGCCCGAAACAAACTCTCATCAAAGCACTGGAAAGAATGAAAACAGCTATAAAACAAACCGGCCGGTGAAATTGAATAACCAATCCGTCACTGCTGCCGGATCTTCGATATCCAATAATGAAGTAAAAACAGCGGTGTGTGTTTTGTGGGACGCCGCTTGCAACTTTTGTTATGGCCGTTTTGTTTCTGGCGGTTATTTTGCCACCGAGGAAAACGAGGAAAAGAGAGAGATAAGAGAAAAGATTTTTGTATCCGTTCACAGAGTTTTTTGACAGGATTACAGGATAAGTGCGCCAAGTAAAGCTAATGCAGACAAGCTGGATAA
>VRUI01000118.1 GCA_019456225.1 Planctomycetota bacterium
TTGATCGGCGGGCGGGATGTGTATGGTGATAAGTATGAAGATGATGATATTTATTGTGGAGGGTATTCGGCGATGGCGATGTGATACGCAGAATACGCACAATACGCAGAATAGAAATAAAATATGAGCGAAATAATCAGACTAAATATGGTATCAGAGTATTGGAAGCACTCCGATGCCGGTTTGCGCGATGAGCTTGACCGTATGGCGCAGGGTTTTGCATTCTATACCGGTAACCAATGGTCTGCTGCTGATATTGCCAAACTCGACGCTGAGAAACGGCCGCATCTGACGATTAACATGATTTTGCCGATTATTAACCTGCTCTCTGGTATCCAAAGGCAGGGACGGCAGGATATTACTGTCGTAGCCCGTAAAGGCGGCTTGAAGAAGCTGGCCGCTGTGTTTACTGAAATTATGCGGCACTGTCTTGATGTAACCGATGCCGACTATGAAATTGCCGATTGCTTCCTTGACGGTGTCATTGGAAATAAGGGATGGCTTGGGCTTGGTGTCAACTATGACAATGACCCTATATATGGCGATATTGAAGTTTCCAAGGTTTCGCCCTTTGATATGAGAGAAGATCCGGACGCTAAAGAGTATGACCTTAACCGTACTGGGAAATTTGTTATCCGCGACATTTGGATGGATAAAGAATCGATGATGCTTAACTATCCAGCTAAGCGTCAAGACATTCTTGATGGCGGTCTTGATATTGACCCTGCATCCGGAGATGTAATTGGTGACAGCGAAAAGGACATCTACAGGTGGCGGCTTCGTGAGTGCTGGTGGAAACAGCATGAAAAACGAACGATCCTTATCAATGCTGTAAACGGTGAGATTAAAACCGTCGGTGCTGACAATCAGGATTTGGCACTTGCTATTAACGAAAAAAGCAAGGTCTGGTTCATGAAGGACTGGGTTGTTCCTGTCCTGCATAAGACCGTAACCGCTGGCAATATCGTTCTGGAAGATATTACAGACCCTTACAACGGTGTGACTAGCTTTCCGTATTACCGCTTCTGTCCGTTTTGGGTAGATGGTTATGTTATGGGTGTTGCTCAAAATCTTATTGGTCCACAGCAGGAAGTTAATAAACGACGTTCGCAGGCTTTGCATAACCTCAATCAGACCGCAAACAGCGGCTTTATTGTTAAGAAGGTGTTGAACAATTATGACAGGCACCTGGCCAAGCATGGAGCCACTCCTGGCGTCGTTCTGGACGAGTCCAAGGCTGGCGGCAGTATCGAGCGGATTGAGCCTGCACCGCTGTCTGAGGGGCATATAACGGCTGCTCAAATGAGCGGTGATGATATGAAAGAAATCTCCGGTGCCAACCCTGACCTTATGGGACAGGCTATCCGCAATGAAAATGAGTCTGGCCGGGCTATCGAGCTTAGACAACAGCAGGGAATGAAGGTTGTCGAGGTTATGTTCGATAACTTCAGCCGTACGCAAAAGCTGATTACTTTGGGTCTGGTTGACATGGTACGGCATACGGATGTTTACAGCGATGAAGAGATTCGCAACATCGTCTCTGAAAAGAATATGTCAGTAGACCTGAGCCTGCTAAAAAGTCGCAAGGTCGGCAAGTATGGTATTAAGATTGAGAGTTCTTCGAGTTCTCCTATTGCTCGGTTCGCTAACTTTAGGAACCTAATGGAAATCGTCAAGACGTTCCCGAATCAGATACCGCCGGACGTTGTCATTGAAAACAGCGACCTGGCAAATAAAGAAAATATCATTGATAGGATTGTGCCGCTTGCGGGAGCAATTAGCGATAAGCAATCAGCAGTCAGCAAAAAGAATGTTAAAAAGACCGACGGGTCTTCCCCTACTGCCGGGGATGGGCAGGTATCGGATACTTGATCCTTAATTCAAGGGAGTAATAATTATGAGTGACACAGTAACGGAAGCAGCAGTAGAAAAGACCGAAGAAGCTAAGACTTACAGCGAAGAGCAATTTAAAGGGTTGCTTGCTGATAAGCAGTCGGAAGTAAAGAAGCGTCAAGCAATCGAAACTGAGCTTGCCGAGTTAAAAGCCGGTCAAGATCAAACCCCTCCCGCTGGGAAAATTGCGGGTGATAGCGAAGATGCTCCTATGACAGTCAGTCAGTTTAGAAAGATGCTGGCCGAAGAGAGACAGACCGATTCCGATGCGAGAT
The DNA here is from genome assembly GCA_019456225.1 of Planctomycetota bacterium. Classification (GTDB taxonomy): domain Bacteria; phylum Planctomycetota; class Phycisphaerae; order Sedimentisphaerales; family Anaerohalosphaeraceae; genus VRUI01. The sequence continues at coordinate 2,169 of VRUI01000118.1, forward strand.
TTGCATTGCTGGAAAAGGAAACGATCTCTGAGGTTAAAGCAAAGATGACAGCCGAGACTCAAGGCGAAGGACTGGATTTTGATTCGGTCATTGCTGCTGGTGAAGCTAATCTTTCTGAAGGCGATAAGCTGGCGATCCGACAGTCAAAAAATCCGGCGTCCGAAAAGTATCGACGGTGTGTATTTAATACTCCCGATCTTTCGGACAAGGCCGAAGCGGTTCGGACTGCAAAGCTGCTTGAAAATGTAAAACTAAAAGGCCGTGTTCCCGGAACTGGTGGAAACGCGAATACTGCAAACGCTAAAGACGTTAGCAGTATGAGCGCTGAAGAGCTTGATAAGCTTGCCGACGAACTGGAATAAGGCCACAACTAGAGGTATTTAATTATGGCAAACACAGTGTTTGTAAGAGGCGGCGCTCATTCTGCTTCCGTAGAGGAAGTCTGGGGCGAAAAAACTTATCGGCAGGCCGAAAAGGACGCGTATTTCAATGATGGTCGCTTTGTTGGCTCTGACAGCAACAGCATCATCCAGGTCAATGCTGATCTGACGAAAAATAAGGGTGATCAGATCCATACGCCCCTGCGCGCTCGGCTTATCGATGATGGTAAGATTAACGATGCTGCGATTGAAGGGTCTGAGGTTGCTCTGACCTTCCACAACTGCGATACGACTATTCATAAGCGCAAGCAGGCTGTTCGTATCGACGGTGAAATGACGGAAAGGCGAACTAAGATCAAGCTTCGCGGCGAAGCAAAAGAGGCTTTGGGGGCCTGGCATGCTGAAATTCGGGATACCGATATTGTTCTCGGTCTTTCCGGCCTGGCTAATGCGGTCGGTACTATCGCCGCTGCTCTGCCGACTTCTGCACGCAGGTTTATCGGCGGTCAAAAGACTGACAGTACTGGTCTTGCGACTGTGGCGACCGATGCGCTTATCGATGATACCGCCGGTATCCATCTGTTCGGCACTTCAGTTCTTTCTCACCTGAAGAGAATGGCTCAGGTCGACGGCGGCGCTGCTTACGGCAAGATTCGGCCTGTCATCATCAAGGGCAAAAAGTTCTATGTGTACTTTGCAAGCCCCTGGCAGATCAAGTCGCTCAGGTTTGAAGATAAGTGGATAAATGCGCAAAAGGACGCTAATGTCCGCGGTGAGTCTAATCCGCTCTTTTCTGGCGCAGCTGGTATGTGGGACGGTGTTATCGTTCATGAGTACGAAAAGATTCAGCTTCGTACTGGTGCAGTTACTCAGAATACGGCTGACGAAAGATTTGAGGCTGCAGATTACTTAGCAAACGGCATTTCTGCCTGCCGTGGTTTGTTCTGCGGCGCACAGGCAGGTATCCTTGCATACGGTCGTAAGATCGGCTGGAAGGAAAAGATGTTTGAGTACGAAAGCCAGTTTGGCGTTGAAGTGTCCAGTATTTACGGCTTCACGAAAGCAAAGTTCAATTCTCAGGACTTTGCGGTAATTGCCTGTGATACCAGGGTCGACCTGGATGCGTAGTAACGCATCGATTGATTATTTATTATTGATGATTGATTATTGTGGTGGTGCGGGCGGGTTTGCCGTCCGTGCTGCCTAAAGGAGTTTTGTTTATGGCTGAAGTATATCCATCTGACAGCGACTTGCTTAATCTTCTAAGCGAATCTGAAACTGGTGTTGAGTATATCCCGACCGGTACTGCTCCGTATTATCTGCAGTTTCGTAAACTGCTTTACCGTTTGCTGCTTGCTACGAGACGGGCTAACGATCTGCGTTTGTACGACGAGGGCGGTTTGACTTTTGGAGTTAAGCCCGGTAAGTTCTGGGCGGGTAAAACTCTTGTCGAGTATGCCGGTTCTTCCGGTAATGTGTTTGCCGATGATAAGGCGAATATTTTTGTCTATATCGACAATGCCGGGGTATTGCAGTTTACAGATTATACTATGTTCCCCGATCATTTTTCCCCGCATGTTCGCCTTGCGGAGATTACAACAGCCGATGGCGACATAACTTCTTTT
>VRUI01000119.1 GCA_019456225.1 Planctomycetota bacterium
CCGCCGGTAGCAGAGCAATGATTGAATATGATATTCTCCGGATTGTTCTGCCGATATACGCCTGCTTTGTCGGCAGTGTTATCATAGAACACATTGCCCCAGTTAAAGCACTCAAACACTAAATTATAACTGCCGTCGACAAGAAGACCGTGGCAATCATATTGCTGAAAATCAAAATCAACAGCAGCAGTTGAACTTAAGCCGGAAATAAGTTTTCCAAAAGCCGATTGATAATACGCACCGCCTGGATGCATGTCCCACGGCGTTCGATTGAAACCTCGAACCTTCATCCATGTATTTTTTGAGATATGACCATTGCCCCAACTTGCCGTACTTATAGAAGTTGATTTTGTAAAATCCTTATTAACCCATACTTCTTGCGTAAAGTTATTAGCATCGACATAAGCCGCTAGCAATAATTCAATATCATCCCACGCACCACCAACATTAACAACATCGCCGTTATTGGATGCATATGCCGACTGCCAATTTAAATCGATTATAACCTCTTGAAAACCTTGAGACCAAAGAATTTTATACATACCTGGACCACCACCGAAAGGATATTGAGTATTTGGATGGTAAAGCAACATCCCTGCCTCCGCGTTGATTAATGCGGAAGTGCTTCCAGTTAATTTAGTTTTGCCATTAAATTCACCACCAGATACTCCAGTATGGGTTACCGCTACCGAATGGATAGGTTCGCCATTAGTTCCCATAAGTTTACCCATTGCTGTTTCAGCATCATCGGCGGCAACAGCAGCATCCCACCATGCTTTAGTACAACCACCCACATAATTTAACCCTGCACCGTCATTGTTGGCTTTTACATCATCGCCGCCTACAAAAAACATGCACTTATCAGTATCAGTTGCTAAACTCATGGACTTTCCTCCTGAGTAACAGGAATATTTTCTTTTATAACATCAGCTATTTTTCTAAGCGAAACACCCGCTGGCTCAATCAAAGTTTTAATGCGTTTGAGCAAAGCTAAATCTCTACGCCGTTTCCGAGCATATCCCAACTGACGTTGATGCCTTCGTAAAACAATAGTATTCTTAACCATGCCATCCGGTAAATCTGCTTTTGTCATATTGTTGATTACAGCTAAATCAGCAGCAGGATGAAAATCAGAATCTTCACCCTGCAGGCGAATAATAATTTCCTGTTGACCGTCCTCAAGTTCCGTAACAACCCAGTCAATATCAGGGAAATCAGCCTTTAGCGCAGGTATATCAACATGACTGACAAATAATTGTAGAGCTTCTTGTTTAGTCATAATTAAGCTTCCTCAACCCAGGTCCCGGATTTACCGGTTACGATCCAATCACCGTTTCCGTCGGAAACGACAGACATAAACGCGCCGACCGTACTGCAGTATTTATATTTGCTCGCAGTAACACCGCTATCGTCGATAATCGCACCCGCAACCGGGTCAATATTTAACTGCTGCGCAGCCTGAACAGAAATTGTATATTCAGTTCCCGGAGCAACAAAGGACGGCATAAAGATCGTAACAGCACCAGAAGCGCCAAGATTAGTATGAACGCTTCCGGATTCGCTATGCGATAACTGATCGTTTTCCGTATGAGCCTCGACGACACGAGTCGTAACCGTCGGCATTGCTAAACTGTGCTGATCACGGCAGTCGACAAAAGAAGTTATGTCGCCATCGGCTGTTGTAATCTCCGCAAGGCGAACATGCGGGGAAAACTGATCGGGGAACATAGTATAATCTGTAAACTGCAATACCCCGGCATTGTCGATATAGACAAAAATATTCGACTTATCATCGGCAAACACGTTACCGGAAGAACCGTCATACTCGACAAGAGTTTTACCAGCCCAGAACTTACCGGGCTTAACTCCAAAAGTCAAACCGCCCTCGTCGTACAGACGCAGATCGTTAGCCCGTCTTGTCGCAAGAAGCAAACGATAAAGCAGTTTGCGGAAATGCAGGTAATACGGAGCGGTCCCCGTAGGGATATACTCAACCCCAGTTTCCGCTTCACTGAGCAGATCAAGCAGATCGCTGTCAGATGGATAAACTTCAGCCATAAACAAACTCCTTTAGGCAGCACGGGCAGGAAACCCGCCCGCACCACCACAATAATCAATAGATGCGTTACTACGCATCCAGGTCAACTCTCGTATCACACGCAATTACCGCAAAGTCCTGAGAATTGAACTTTGCTTTCGTGAATCCGTAAATACTGGACACTTCGACACCAAACTGGCTTTCGTACTCAAACATCTTTTCCTTCCAGCCGATCTTTCGACCGTATGCAAGGATACCCGCCTGTGCCCCGCAGAACAAACCACGCGTAGCAGAAATGCCAGACGCCAGAGGATCGCCAGCCTCAAAGATTTCCGGAGCGGTAGAACCACCGGCACCAGTACGAAGCTGGATCTTTTCGTACTCATGGACGATAACACCGTCCCACATCCCGGCTGCGCCAGAAAAGAGCGGATTAGACTCACCGCGGACATTAGCGTCCTTTTGAGCATTGATCCACTTATCTTCAAAACGAAGAGCCTTGATCTGCCAGGGGCTGGCGAAGAAAACATAATGCTTCTTGCCCTTGATGACGATCGGACGGATCTTACCATAAGAAGCACCGCCGTCGACCTGCGCCATTCGCTTAAGATGCGAAAGAACAGTAGTGCCGAACAGATGGATACCGGCGGTATCATCGATCAAGGCATCGGTCGCCACAGTCGCAAGACCGGTACTGTCAGTCTTTTGACCGCCGATAAACCTGCGTGCAGAAGTCGGCAAAGCAGCGGCGATAGTGCCAACCGCATTAGCCAGACCGGAAAGACCGAGAACAATATCGGAATCCCGAATTTCAGCATGCCACGCGCCCAAAGCCTCTTTAGCTTCGCCGCGGAGCTTGATCTTCGTGCGTCTTTCCGTCATTTCACCATCGATACGAACAGCCTGCTTGCGCTTATGAATAGTCGTATCGCAGTTGTGGAACGTCAAAGCAACCTCAGAGCCTTCAATCGCAGCATCATTGATCTTACCATCATCGATAAGCCGAGCGCGCAGGGGCGTATGGATCTGATCGCCTTTGTTTTTCGTCAGATCAGCATTGACCTGGATGACGCTGTTGCTGTCAGTACCAACAAAGCGACCATCATTAAAATATGCGTCCTTTTCGGCCTGCCGATATGTTTTTTCGCCCCAGACTTCCTCTACGGAAGCAGAATGAGCGCCGCCTCTTACAAACACTGTGTTTGCCATAATAAATATTCCTTAAATTCTATTTTTCTTTAGCGCGGAATTTTCCGCAAGTACAAGGCGTTTGCCAGCTGTCGGACTTCAGGTGTAGCAATCTACATCGAGTACGTGCAGTCTGGCATAGCAACGCAGTAATTGCGTAAAATAACCGCTAAAGCCCTATTCCAGTTCATCGGCGAGTTGATCAAGCTCTTCAGCGCTCATACTGCTAACATCTTTTGCATTTGCAGTATTCGCGTTACCACCAACGCCGGGAACCCGGCCTTTTAATTTTACATTTTCAAGCAGCTTTGCAGTCCGAACCGCTTCAGCCTTGTCCGAAAGCTCAGGGGTGTTAAAAACACACCGCCGATATTTCTCGGCTGCCGGATTCTTTGACTGTCGAATAGCCAGCTTATCGCCTTCAGAAAGATTAGCTTCACCCGCGGCGATAACTGAATCGAAATCCAGTCCTTCACCCTGAGTCTCAGCTGTCATCTTCGCTTTAACCTCAGAGATCGTTTCCTTTTCCAGCAATGCAAACCTCGCATCGGAATCGGTCTGTCTCTCTTCGGTCAGCAATTTTTTAAACTGTCCGACTGTCATAGGAGCATCTTCGCTATCACCCGCCGTATCCCCGGCAGGAGGGGTTTGAGTCTGCTTTGCTTTAAGCTCTGCAAGCTCGGTTTCGATAGATTGACGCTTCTTTACTTCCGACTGCTTATCAGCAAGCAACCCTTTAAATTGCTCTTCGCTGTAAGTCTTAGCTTCGTCGGTTTTCTGTTCTGCTGCTGCTTCCGTTACTGTGTCACTCATAATTATTACTCCCTTGAATTAAGGATCAAGTATCCGATACCTGCCCATC
>VRUI01000120.1 GCA_019456225.1 Planctomycetota bacterium
AACGCCACTGCACTCCTCACTACTTTCTTTTCCGCTGCCCGCTGCCCGCCGAACGCTGCGCGAGAATACCCCATAAAAAATTAGTGTAAATTAGTGTCAATTAGTGGTTCAAATTCTCTCTTTTTCTTGGTGGCCCTCTGTGCTCTCGGTGGCAAAGTTTTTAAATAAAAATGCCTCGGCCAAAGGCCGTTTCCTCAATTCGTAATTCGTAATTAGTAATTCGTAATTGCCGCCAAACAGCGGACATTTCCCCTTTGTTGAATTTAGTTATCCTCTGAATAAAAGGTGAAAAAACGTTCAAAAGCGCGCCATTTTAGTCAAAATAATTCAAAAAAAGTCAAAATATCGCAATTAATTTCAATTAATGTCAAAAAAAATGCAAAAAAAACGCCCAAAACCACAGGTGGGAAATGTCTACAATGTCCTGAATTGTTGTTTTTCAGTCCAATTATTCTTCTACTTCGGAGCAGGAAATTAGAGAAAATTAAAGAGATCCGGTACTTTTTCCGCAAAATAAAAACGCCTTTGAGGCTGGAGAAAATCACAGAGAAGCACAGCAATTAGCCAGGCATTCAACGCCGGAACTGACTGCAAATATCTACGGCAGAACTCGAAATGAACGTCTCGTAGAGGTGACCGACAAGGTTACAAAGATGGTGCACAATGCCTCGCAAGACTCTACCGCTACTAACGGTAAGTCATTGCAAACAAAGGCACTTACAGTGCAATTCGAGGAATGGAGGCGGGGGGATTCGAACCCCCGTCCCGTGACATTTCGGGCAAAGCGTCTACATGCTTAGTCGCTTATTTAAATTTCGCGTCAAGGAACGTCCAGCGACAGACTTTCCAGTCAGCTATTGAACTAAAGTTTCGCCATTGCGTCGCTCAAAATCCGCTCGGACTATCCTACTAGTTGGCGCCCTTGATATCCCCGCAGGAAGGAAACATCAGGACGGGTTGCCTTATTAGGCAGCCATTTGCAACTGTGTGTTGCCAATTCAAATTAATTTGCCGGAATGATTAGCCAGGCCAACCGACATCCTGGGCATGCAACTTAACCGTCTATCTGTCCGGTCGATGCCATTCGCCCCCGAATTGTAAAAGAACACATATATTATACGATAAAAAACAGAGTTTTCAAGCCCAAAACAACAAACTTTTAATAATTCCACTCCTTGATATACTCCCCTAATATGATATACTGCCGAAATAGCAATAAATTCAATAAAAAATGAAGGAATATCAGAATGAAGCCACAATTAATAGTAAACGGTGCGGCAGGGCGGATGGGCAAGCGTGTTATCGCCATGGCCGCTGAAAGCGAACTTTTCGATATCGCCGCCGCCGTCGACATCCCGCAATCGCCCGACCAGGGCAAAGACGCCGGTATCGCCGCAGGTATCGGTGAGATCGGCGTAAACATCTCGTCTGATTATCCCGTCGCTGCCGACGTGATGATAGACTTCTCACTGCCCGAGGCAACCGACGCGGTAATCGACTATTGCGTAAAAAGCAATGTCGCACTCGTCATTGCGACAACAGGCCTGAGCGACAGCCAGGTAGCCAAGCTCAAAGATGCCGCCAAAACCATCCCGGTCGTCTACGCAACCAACATGTCCGTCGGCATGAACGTGCTGTTCGCTACAGTCGGCAAGGTCGCAAAAATGCTCGGCGAAGACTATGACATCGAGATTACCGAGGCCCACCACCGCTTCAAAAAAGACGCCCCAAGCGGATCGGCCCTGTCCCTCGCCCAGGAGATCGCAAACGAAACCGACCGCCCGTTCCCCGGCTGCCTGGTACACGGCAGAGAAGGCAAAGATGCACTCCGCCAAAAAGGCACAATAGGAATGCACGCCATCCGGGCAGGCGACATAACCGGCCGGCACAGCGTAATCTACAGCGCACTCGGAGAAACAGTAACGATATCCCACAACGCCCACAACAGAGACAACTTCGCAAGAGGAGCAGTAAGAGCAGCAAACTGGCTGACAAGCAAACCAGCGGCACTGTACTCAATGAAAAACGTATTGGGAATCGAGTAATTAATATGAGCAACATATACAGTGATCAGCCAGAAAAGAGCGGAAAACTTGATATCTATCCGGAGATAAATTTCGGAAGTGTCATAAGCGTTAATATTGTAGGTGACCCGGACGGACTGAGATATCTTGCAAAATTGCTAAATTATCTAGCAGACTTTGATCAGAATACCAACTCAGATCCAAAAGGCTCGCGAGAACATCTTCATCTTAGCAGCGAGTTGCACCTAGGCGAGCATTCATGCCAGGTAGAATTGTGCAGGGCAGACGCCAAAGGAACTGGTCAATTACCTGACTATATGCAGACTCAATGAAAAACGTATTCGGAATCGAATAAATTTAGGATACAGACATTATGGCGAGCAGGTATAAAAAAGAAACCCGGTTTCTTTAATTTTCTTGATATAACCGCAGTTGCCCCAGGATTGGATGGAAAGAAGAGATATTAACAAGTATTAGAATAAGAAGTAAGGTAATTCTAATTGCATGATTCGAGCCAGTGGATGATAAGTATATACATGTCCACCAGGTTGACGGTGCCGTTGTGGTTGATATCGCCAGGCAGGTTTGCCTCGCTCTTATTCCAGTCGTTAGCCAATAATGCAAAATCAAGCATATTAAGAGAACCCGTACCGTCAAGATTCGCAGCAGTGCACTCGCAGGCATCACCCATTCCATCGGAGTTCCAGTCATCCTGGGCTTGATTAGGTGTGTCGGGGCAATTGTCCGATTCATCCGGGACGCCATCTCCATCGACATCTGGTTGTGTAGAAGCATCGATCTTTTTTGTAACGGTAAACTGATCGAGCCATACATCTTCTTTGTTTGAATCTGTCTGTGCAGCGAACCTGACCTTAAAATCGGGTATGAAGTACCGGCTGTCTGTAATAGTATGCTTATAATTGAGCCAGGTACTGTCCTGATCCCATAGAAATTCCATATCCTCGATCAGGTCATATCCTGTTCCGTTATAGTAATATAGTGAGCAATCTCCCCCGGTTTCGAGATTCTTTTTACGCATCCAGAAGTCAACGGTGATCTCGGTCGCATCTTCGGCATCCATTGGGTTAGTAATGAAATCACCGGACGACCCGGTTCCCTCAGCATGTGCCGAGGCAACTCCATTATATTCCTGACGCTGACTTTGCTTCCAGTTATGCGGATGGAAATCGAACCCACCATCCCATTCGGTTCCTTCGTTATCGAAGTCTGCGAGCATAAGGATTGTTCCGGAACCGCCTGGCGGTGGCGGTGGCGGGGTAGTGCTTCCGATCTGTGAAGCTACATTATCAATACGCGAGATAAACCATGAACGCAGTTGATCAAAACGATCGGAGATGTCTGATGTAGAACTGCCGATCTGGTTGTTCGCATCTGCCGCCAACGCATCGGTAAGCATCGGTTCTATGGAATCTATGAACTCCAGAATTCTGGCCGTGGCCAGGGGACCATTGATCAGTTCCTCTATGATGTCATTGTACTGTGCTTTCAGGGTAGGGTTGTCAAAGATCACTGACTGAATACTGGTTTCGCCGCGACTGGCAGCATAGATGTTGTAATCTGTTCTGGTGATCGTTGAATCCATATCCCAGGGAAACCACATTCGTTTTCGGGTTTCCGCCGGGTTATTTGTGTCAAAGTCTATGAAAACTGTGTTGTTGAAATGGGTAAACAGCGAGTCATCGTGGCAGACGATAGCATTGACAGCCCCCAACGCCAGTAGAGATCGAACGTCCATCCACTCGTTAATACTATTGACCAGTGAGCTTCCGGTGGGAGTAGGGCATATTCCACCCGGAGGATAAAGCGGAGTATTCTTTTTTTGATACGCGAATGGAACGTAACACAAAGCCTGTACCGCCGGACTTGCAGAATCTAACTCATCTCCTACTTTCAGAGTAAACTGGCCTTCCGAGGAATACTTGTACATCCATGTCTCGTGCCAGACATACAGACCGCGATTGATCATAAA
>VRUI01000121.1 GCA_019456225.1 Planctomycetota bacterium
ACCGCAATATAATCAACAAAAGAACACCAAACGCTATTTGAATCTAGTAAAAAGCACAGTCGTTCCGAACACTATTGGGCCGGACCCCTTTAATTCCTCTGCGGGTTTTGGCGGATTGTGGACATTCTGGATATTTCCCACCTGTGGTTTTGGGCGTTTTTTTTGCATTTTTTTTGACATTAATTGAAATTAATTGCGATATTTTGCATTTTTTTGAATTATTTTGATTAAAATGGCGCGTTTTTGAACGTTTTTTGACACCTAATTCAGAGGTAAACTAAATTCAACAAACCCATTCTATCTTTAAGTGGGTTATTATTTTGGGGTAAAATTACTGTTTGCAAGCGGGCATGTTGTCGCTATAGTATATGTTTACCCAAAATGTCGCTCGTCGACATAGCGCGCTGTTTGTGGTTGCAGGATTGGAGATTTCTGGATTGGAGATGTCTGGGTCGGAGATGTCTGGGTCGGAGATTTCTGGATTGGAGATGTCAGGGTCGGATCCCGATGTGAAACCGGGACGCAAGCGAGTGCCTGGTTTGAATCCCGATGTGACCCCGACGTAAAGCCGGGACGCAAGCGAACCGGGACGCAAGCGGGTGACAGGATAACTTAATGAGGGTCAAATCCAATAGTTATTTCTTAAGAGAGCTAAATAATCGGCGTTTACGGTAGCGTAAACAGTGATTTCTTAGAAAAAGGTACCGTAGGGGGTGTTGAAAAAGCCTGTACCGCTGGCTTCCAGCTGGCTTAACTATGCTTTACGGCTTAAAAAGGGCTATATGATGGATGATAACCATGTTGTTTTTTGTGATTATTTGCTTTTTCAACAGCCCCCGGACCCCTAATTTGCCACACCTAAAACGATCAATAAAGCCCTGAATCGCAAGGTCCGGAGTAATAATACTCATTTTTTTCGCTTTTTTGAAAAAAATTTGTTTTTTAAGTATTTTTCCTTTGCATTTTACTGACCATTATGCTATTTTGCAATTATCGGGAAGGTTCTGTTATTGAAAAGGTTTGATGAATGTTTGTTATTTTCTTCAATTTCATAAAGTCATTTTTTTACAATATGCCTGGCATGTTGGGACACCTTTCTTCACAATTCTCCGATAAAGCTTCCCAGTTGTTTGAAAATCAGCTTCGGAGTTTCTCTCTACCTGTCTGTTACTGCTCCAAAGTTGTGCCACTTGTAAAAATAAATTAGTTTTTGGTCGGTTAGATAAATTTAGTTCGTATGTAAGCTGGGCCTGTGTAGGTCCAGCATCTATTTAAACTTGAGGTTTGGGTTCGTTCCTTTAAACCTCGAAAACTTTATTTTTGAAAGGAAGAATGATGAAAAAGATTATTGTATTGTTAGTAGTATGCGTGGCAATGACAGCGACGACCTTTGGTGCCGCCGACATGTGGCTTGGCAGCGGTGCAGTTGACGATCTTTGGAGCAACCCCGCCAACTGGTCGATTGATGGTCCGGGACCACTGCCGTCAATAAAAACGGTAATTGGCGACATCGATTACGGTGTCGTTGGCGCCAATGTGGTGACGTTGGACATCGATGCTGGTACGGTCTCTGGTTTTGAAATTTTTGGCAAAGGCATATTGAACATTGTGACTGGCGGCAGCCTGACCGTGGCAGAAGGCGGCGATAGGGGAATATATAATGCGGCCGGCGGCGACATTGGTACCGAACTAAACCTTCTAGGTGGAGCGCTTATAGTGGAAAACCCTCAAGACATGGGCAATGTACCGTCTGGCCTCTCTACCCCGGGTGGATCCCTCGTCATAGACACAACATCTATGCCTGGATATACCGTCTATACAAATACAGTCCCAGAACCCGCAACGATGTTGCTTCTGGGTCTTGGCGGACTGGTTATTCGCAGACGCAGACGTGCGTAATTGACGCATAGACAGTAGAATAGATTAGATTGTCCAAGGGGCGCACCCGCAAGGGAGCGCCCCTTGTTATGCGCCCGGAAGCACTCCGGGACAAGCCGGAAACAGCCTCCTGGACGGCCATATCCGTTGATCCGTTGCTTCTGTGTCAAGGCGCCAGTGGGGGTGTTGAAAAAGTAATTATACACAAAAAATAACACGCTTATCATCCCTCGTAGGGCCTTTTTTAAGCCGTAAAGTGTAGTGGCGTTGGCTGGAAGCCGGCGCTACTTTAACGGTTATTTTGCCACAGAGGACAAAGAGGAAAAGAGAGAGGTAAGAGAAAAACAAAAAAAGAGAAAAACAAAAAAAGAGAAAAACAAAAAGGAAAAAGCGAAACAAATAAATACTATAGATAGTACCAATGAAGGTGCCTTGCTAAGTCTTTTGATTCACAGAGTTTATGTTTGATGCAGTTTTTAATCAAGCAACTTTATTGGATGAGAGCCTCATTCGTCATAAAGCCTTTATTTGAGTCGTAGAGCATACAGCTGCCGGCTGGAAGCCGGCGCTACGGGGTTTTTCACCAGCCCTCCCGGAGCCTTTAGTTACCTCAAACAATCTAACAACCTCAATCACCAAACCAATCTGGAACAATCCAAACCAACCACACATGATCCGGATCGCCAGGACTTTAGTAATCCGTAACACTTTAGCTAAGTGCTGTATTGGTCCTTTTCGAAGCGATGCACCCACAAGCTTCGCTTGAAGGTGCCACCCGAAACAGTTGGCTAAAGTATTACAAAAACTTGTATTTATGAAGTCGCGAGCGGTCAAGGTCTAAATGTCAGGTAATAATACTCAATTTTTCGCTTTTTTGAAGAAAATTTGTTTTTTAAGTATTTTTCATTAGTATTTTACTGACCTTTATGCTATATTGCTATTATCGGAAAGGTATGATGAGTGTTTATTATTTCTTTAAATGTCATAAAGTGTTTTTTTACAATATGCCTGGCATGTTGGGACACCTTTCTGCACAATTCTCCGATAAAACTTCCCAGTTGTTTTTTAGTTAGTTATTGCGATTCATTAGAGTTGGATCGTGTTTTATATCGACCTGAATATCCAAGCGGTAATTTATTAAGGTTATATCTCTTTTTGGCGATTAAGTCAGAAATCAATAAAAGAGGGCGCGTGATGATAGACAAAGGATTTATAATTGTATGTTTTTAAAATGAAATGTTTTTGAAAGGAGAATTACAATGATGAAGAATGTAATGTGTGTAATGTTAGTAGTATGCGTGGCAATGGCAGCGCCGGCCTTGGCCCTCAGTACTACATGGGTCGGCGGCGTAGGCAACTGGAACGTCGGCACAAACTGGTTTACGGATAACGGTACTGGTGCTGGCGTGCCGGATGGTATTAAAACCGTACTTGGCGAGACCGAATATGGCAACCCTGGACTCGAGATTGTGACGTTGAACACCACAACAAACGATCTTGAAGTCTTTGAAGTTTTTGGCGGCGGCACACTCAACATTGAGACCGGCGGCATTTTGAATGTCGTAAACAGCGGAGACGCGGAGTTCAAAATCTATACCGGTGGTAATGGTGACGGAGATCTAGGTTCCAGTATAAACCTTCTAGGTGGCTCGATTGTAATCGAAGACGGCGTGTCCGTGCAGCTTGGCGATCTTACTGACGGGCTCTTGGGTGAAGACGGTAAAACCATTGCCCAAGGCGGTGTAGTCGTAGACACAGAAACTATGGCTGGATATACTATCTATACATCTACAGCCGCCGCTGGCGGATTTGATTTCGATCCTACACCGGCGAACGGCGCTACCGTTGCTGCAGCTGATCCTTTGGCTTTGAGTTGGTTGTTGCCAGAACCCACTATTGTGACTGATACCATATTGGTCGATGTCTATTGGGACACGGAGCCAAATGGTTTCGGCGGAACCCAGAAACTGACAGAATCGCCCGATGCA
>VRUI01000015.1 GCA_019456225.1 Planctomycetota bacterium
AACTGCAATACCCCGGCATTGTCGATATAGACAAAAATATTCGCCTTATCATCGGCAAGCACGTTACCGGAAGAACCTCCGTACTCTACAAGAGTTTTACCCGCCCAGAACTTACCGGCCTTAACTCCAAACGTCAAACCGCCCTCGTCGTACAAACGAAAATCATTAGCCCGTCTCGTCGCAAGCAGCAAACGATAAAGCAGTTTGCGAAACTGCAGATAATACGGAGCAGTCCCCGTAGGGATATACTCGACACCAGTTTCCGCTTCACTGAGCAGATCGAGCAGATCACTGTCAGATGGATATACTTCAGCCATAAATAAAACTCCTTTAGGCAGCACGGACAGGAAACCCGCCCGCACTACCACAATAATCAATCATCAATAATAAATAATCAATCGATTCGCCGCTAAGAATCCAGATCGACTCTAGTGTCGCAGGCTATTACCGCAAAGTCCTGAGAATTGAACTTTGCTTTCGTGAATCCGTAAATACTGGAAACTTCGACACCAAACTGGCTTTCGTACTCAAACATCTTTTCCTTCCAGCCGATCTTTCGACCGTATGCAAGGATCCCTGCCTGTGCGCCGCAGAACAAACCACGGCAGGCAGAAATGCCGGAAGCGAGTGGATCGCCAGATTCAAAGATTTCCGGAGCGGTAGAACCACCGGCACCAGTACGAAGCTGAATCTTTTCGTACTCATGGACGATAACACCATCCCACATTCCGGCTGCTCCACTGAAGAGCGGATTAGACTCACCGCGGACATTAGCGTCCTTTTGAGCATTGATCCACTTATCTTCAAAACGAAGAGCCTTGATCTGCCAGGGGCTTGCGAAGTACACATAAAACTTCTTGCCCTTGATGACTATCGGCCGGATCTTGCCATAAGAAGCGCCGCCGTCAACCTGCGCCATTCGCTTAAGGTGCGAAAGAACCGAAGTGCCGAACAGATGAATACCGGCGGTATCGTCGATAAGCGCATCAGTCGCCACAGTCGCAAGACCGGTACTGTCGGTCTTTTGACCGCCGATAAACCTGCGTGCAGAAGTCGGCAAAGCAGCGGCAACAGTGCCAACCGCATTAGCCAGACCGGAAAGACCGAGAACAATATCGGTATCCCGGATTTCAGCATGCCACGCGCCCAAAGCTTCTTTTGCTTCGCCGCGAAGTTTAATCTTCGTACGTCTTTCCGTCATCTCACCGTCGATCCGAACGGCCTGCTTGCGCTTATGGATAGTCGTATCGCAGTTGTGGAAGGTCAGAGCAACCTCGGACCCTTCAATCGCAGCATCGTTAATCTTACCATCATCAATAAGCCGTGCGCGCAAAGGCGTATGAATCTGATCACCTTTGTTTTTCGTCAGGTCAGCATTGACCTGGATGATGCTGTTGCTGTCAGAGCCAACAAAGCGACCATCATTGAAAAACGCGTCCTTTTCGGCCTGGCGATAGGTTTTCTCACCCCAGACCTCTTCGACGGACGCAGAATGTGCTCCGCCTCTAACAAAAACTGTGTTAGCCATAATAATACCTCTTTAGTTGTGGCCCTAATCCAGAGACGCGGCAAGCTTGTCGAGCTCTTCTTCGCTCATTTCGCTTACACTGTCGGCATTTGCAGTAGTTGCAACACCTCCAGTTCCCGGAACACGGCCGTTTAATTTAATGTTTTCAAGCAGTTTTGATGTTCTCACAGCTTCGGATTTTTCAGAGAGTTCGGGCGTATTAAATATACACCGCCGATACTTCTCAGATGCAGGGTCTTTCGACTGCCGGATCGCCAGCTTATCGCCTTCAGAGAGATTGCCTCCGCCCGCTGCGATGACCGAATCAAAATCCAGCCCTTCGCCATGAGTCTCAGCTGTCATCTTCTGTTTAGCGATTGCAGAGGTTTCCGCTTCTAATGCGGCAAACACCGCATTTGCGTCAGTCTCTTTTTGCTCAGCCAGCATAGACTTAAACTGGCCAACAGTCATAGGAGCATCTTCGCCATCGATAGAGCCTTCATTTTTCCCTGAAGGAGGGTCTTGAGTTTGCTTGGCCTTTAGCTCGGCAAGCTCAGTTTCGATGGTCTGACGCTTCTTAACTTCGGCCTGCTTATCGCAAAGAAGTCCTTTAAACTGCTCTTCGCTGTACGTCTTTTCAACTGTTTTTACATCGTCACTGCTTACTTTTTCTTCTGTTTCATTCATGTTTTTACACCTTTGTATAATCAGGCAAAGTACCTGGACCCGGCACTTTTCCCTGCCGGTATGGGGTTTGAGCAATCACTCAAAACGACACAATTAACCTACATATATATTTTTTACGCCATAAAATATTTTGCAAGCCGGTATTGAAATTATTTGAATCTAGAAGTTTCGCATGAATTTGAAAAGCTTGCAGAAAATAATTGACTTTAGCTTAGACTTCTGATATTTTACTATTTTGGATTTTACACATTAACATTTAGGATAATAAAGGAGATGGTATGTTCTATGCTGGTTACACTGAATATGGCTTTCAAAAAACACTTGAGAATATCAGTGATTCTGGGATTGATTTGGAACGTCCGTATTTTGCCCTATTACTCTTTCGAGAAATTGATGACAATCTAATTTCTTATTTAACTGAGAATTGGGAAAAATTGAACCACTCAACTGGTGAATGTATTCATTTACTAGGGCCTATACGACCAACTGGTGGTAAATTTTCAGCAGACTCACCGCTCTTTCCGACTGTAGAAAGGGAACCAGAAGGGAATGAATTTAAAAATAAGCTATCCAAAGCGGGTGTCGACCTTGCAACCCTCCCTATGGTTATTTTCTTCAAGATAATATCAAACGAGGAGCATGATATCAGTGTTGCAATAATTAAATCGCTTCCACTAGGTAAATATGAGTCAAATGAACAATCAATTAAATCATACGGGGATTTATTTTCCACGATAATAAATGTTGCAAATTCTTCATTTTATACAAATGCTTCGGATATTGATTTTGTTAATGAATTGAAACGAAAAATCTTGTTTGACAGCATTAAAGACGCCTTAACTGTTGAAATTGCTATTAAGGTACTTAAGGTTCTGTATAAAATTTTCAAGCCAGGTTAACTGGTTAGATGTGTTGAAGCTTCACCTTCTAACCAAATATACAATCTACGGTAAGCTTGACTGTATTTTTGAGTATGTAGTCTTTCCTTGAACATTACCTGTCGTTTCCACCGGCACAATCTTATCAATAATACTCTCCTTGTTCGCAATATCACTGTTTTCAATGACCGCTTCAGGCGGTATGCGATCCGGGAACAGCTTGGCAATCTCCATAATAGACATAAAGTTTGCATACCTTGCAGTCGGCGAGCTTGAAGAAGATTCGATTTTAATACCGTATTTGCCGACCTTACGGCTTTTCAGCAAGCTAAGATCAGCATCCATATTCTTTTCAGATACGATATTGCGAATCTCTTCATCGCTGTAAACATCGGTATGCCGTACCATATCGACAAGTCCAAGCGTGATCAGCTTTTGCGTCCTGGAGAAATTATCGAACAGCACTTCAACAACCTTCATACCCTGAGCCTGCCGAAGCTCGATAGCTTTACCGGACTCGTTTTCGTTACGTATCACCTGCCCCAGCAGGTCAGGGTTAGCTCCAGAGATTTCCTTCATATCGTCACCGCTCATCATAGCAGCGGTAATATGCCCTTGAGACAAGGGGACTGGCTCGATACGCTCGATCTCACCGCCCGCCTTGGATTTATCCAGCACAACTCCCGCAGCAGAACCAAACTTAGCCAGATGTATGTCATAGTTACCAAGCACCTTCTTAACTATAAATCCGCTGTTAGCCGTCTGATTAAGGTTGTGCAGTGCCTGCGACCGACGTTTATTTAGTTCCTGCTGCGGACCGATCAGATTTTGAGACACGCCCATAACATACCCATCCACCCAAAACGGGCAAAAGCGGTAATAAGGGAAATTAGTCACTCCGCTGTAAGGATCAACAATATCTTCCAGTACAATATTGCCAGCGGTCACGGTCTTATTAAGCACAGGGACAACCCATTCCTTTAAATGCCACATACTGCTTTTTGCAGCGATAGCCGCCGCAACCTCAGCATTTTCAGGAGCAATCGTCCTTATATCCCCGGTAGCCGCATTGATAAGCACAAGCCTCTTTTCATGCTGTTTCCACCAGCACTCACGCAGACGCCATCTATAAATACCTCTGTCAGGATCACCGACCACATCACCGGACGCAGGATCAATATCCAGTCCGCCTTTTTCAATATCGGCCTGCCTTAACGGATAATTCAAAAGAATAGATTTCTTATCCATCCAGTAATCACGAATCACAAACTTACCCGAACGGTTAAGATCGTATTCCTTAGCATCCGGGTCTTCACGCATATCAAACGGCGATACTTTGGAAACCTCAATATCTCCATATATCGGATCAGTCTCATAATTGATACCAAGCCCAAGCCAGCCTTTATTTCCAATAACACCGTCCAAAAAGCAGTCGGCAATCTCAAAATCAGCGTCTGTAACATCCAAACAATGCCGCATCGTCTCCGTAAAAACAGCAGCCAACTTCTTAAGGCCACCCTTACGCGCAACAACAGTTATATCCTGCCTTCCCTGCCTCTGTATACCGGAAAGCAGGTTAATAATCGGCAGTATCAGGTTGATTGTCAAATGAGGACGCTTTTCAGCATTAAGTTTAGCAATGTCAGCAGCATCCCATTGATCGCCTGTGTAAAACGCAAATCCCTTAGCCATCCGGTTCCGCTCATCGCGCAGACCCTCATCGCTATGCTTCCAGTATTCGCTAACCATATTTAATTTGATTATTTCACTCACAACTTTACTCCGTAATTTCACATAGCCATCGCCGAATAACTGCTCGAGTAAATATCATCATCGTCATCAAATCCGTTTGAATAAGTACCACGCCCGCCAATCAATTCGCCTTCTACATACTGTAGTGCATAAAGCCCATTCACGTACGCATCACCTCTATCCGGGCTGTTGCCGAGGCGTTTTTTAATATCAGCCTTGCTTTCAATGATTATCTTACCGTTACGGAACTCATATTTAGGGCTGCAGAGCTGACCGACAAGTCTTGGTTCTGTATTCTTAAGCTCAACATCCCCGGCAGCGATCATATCAGCGGCCTCGCACCAGACTTCGGCCCGCTTATTGTAATACTTGTGAGATTCCTCTGCTTTGCTGGCATTGTCTATGCCAATGACGTTATCGCCCATTTCAATAAGCCGGTCGACAACACCCGCTCCAATCCCACACACATCGACAGCGATAAGGCAACCGCCGTGTTTGTGTGAAAGAGTATGTAGTATATTAGCAGTGTACATAAGGTCTTTTTGCCCATAGATTACGGCCTCCTTAATTTCAGTATTTTCCATGTAATAGATAACCGTCTCGTCGTTACCGTACCGAGCCGGATCGCACGTTATAATTTTCTTTTTAACAGGCGGATACAGTGTAATATTAGCAGCATTGGAAACCCACGAATCCCGTATAACCTGATTAAACCCGCCAAGACAATCCCATGATCCTTCCAAATATGCCTTAAGCAGTTCAGGTCTATTCTTAAATGAATCCCTAAGTACTTCTATGTATTCAGGTCCAAGATAATGATTATCAGTAGGTAACGCCTGAACGAACAGCCGGTTAGCAGTAGGATTAAGTATAAACTCATCTTTCAGAAACGATGGAGCAGGGTTAGCAGTGAAAAGCCCCTTACCCGGTATCTTCGTCCCGTTGATGATCAGCCGAAAGGTTGCCCGAAGCTCGCCGATCTGTGTCGAATCCACTTCCTCTGCCTGGTCAATAAAGAAGAACGCATACTCAGCAGAGTTAAACTTGTTAATAACATCGCCGTTATCCAGCCCGCCTGTAAGTATCTTAACCCGGTTGGATATAATGATCTCAGCAGGTTTGCCTTTGATCTCATACATATCCTCAGGTATAAACCGTTTCCAAGTCTCAAGAGTCGTATTCGTAAAGTCAATACCCCGTTTCCTGCCCATGAAGCCAACAGGTATAGGGTGCTGTCTCGGTTCAATACCGCACTGCTTAATGATCGCAAGAGCCTTAGTAAAACTCCATATACACCCAAACACAGATTTACCCCCACCCTTGGCACCGCCATAGAGCACTTCTTTAATATCAGCATGCTTAAGTGCATCCCAGGCAGTAGTCTGCTTGGCAGTAAGCTTAGGTATGAACCTGCGTACTTTAGGATTATCATCCGATACTGGCAGCCTATTCACCAATCACCTCTTCAATTTCGTCCTGTTCAGGTTTGGGAGCTTCACCATCCGGAGTCTCATACGTCTTCATGATGATAACCTCAAACGGCAGTCCATCCTTGCCGTTGACGCCATAGTTCTCGGTACTCTTACCCTCAGCCAGCTGCACACGATGGGCATACTCCTTAGCGATCCGGCTAACCCTGTCAATAGCACCAGAAGCTTTTTCGCTGTCAGACCCGATATCCTCAAGATAGTCCAGCACGATCTTATCAGCCAGTCCTCGAACCCGGCGTATACGAGTATCATGCTTTTCCTCGCGTATCTTCTTAACATCCTCATACTTCTCAGGAAGCCGCTTCATACTGGCATAGACGTAAGACTCACTCTTTTTGAGCTGCTTGGCAATATCCGCAACATTATCCCCGTTGCCATACCGGGCGTATATCCACTCAAGCTCATAGTCCATGTCATTCTTTTCAGTACTCATTTAATATTCCTTAACACGCAAATCTACCCTGCATCCAGTCCAGACGAAGTTTGGTCCACTCAAGCTCGTAATCCATGCCTTGCTCTGTATTGTCATTGCTATTTTTATCCATACCCCCATTTTTTACGCCATAAAATATTTTGCAAGCGAGATATTAAATCTTTGACTGTTTGAGATAACATTGATAAGATTATTGGTGTCGTAAAGAGAGAATATGCCTTTTAGCCGTTTAAAGGGGAAATATCAGTTATTACGAAAGGAAGAAATTATGAGAAACTATCTATGCAGTACACTTGCGGGAATATTCTTTTTAACAGGATGCGCCAGCCGTCAAGCCCAGTCTCTTGCAGATTCGGCTGATGAATGGGGAGAAGGCAAGCAGCAGCAAGACGGCAGCACAGTCTACAAACGCACCTTCGAGGTTCCTGCAAGCCATTGGAAGCCGAATGATGTCACGAACTACTTCGCGGATCTCGAATATACCAAACTGCACATTGCCGAAGCCAACGGCGGCAAGTATATGCACGTGCTGCTCTCTGCTGAAGACACCTCAGAATGGGATATTAAAAACGAGGCACGAAGGGAGATGACCGTCAGGCGTGATGACAAGAAGCGAATAAGCCAAATGAGCTTGTCACTGGGCAACTTCCACTACATCGATCTGGACGGTGATGGTAAGCTTGACCTGTTCTTTGATCACGTCAGTCACCAATCGTTCATCATGACCAAAGACAAATTGCTGCGTGTTGCCCCAAAACGGACCAAAGATCAGGATGTCCAGGTTTCTCTTGAGGGCAAAGTGGCTTTCAAGTTTCAGAATGGGGAATGGGTACAGCAAGGGACTCGCTAACAACACCATAGGATAACTAAAAGTTTCAGCCGCCTTTTCAATAATCAATCGTGTCACACCCCACCGCTCGCCCGCCCCTGACGGGCCGACCTTCACTAGTCATTAGCTCGTCTCCGTTCGCTCCGGCCTTGCGGCCGTTTCGCTCTCTGCGCTCGATGACGTCGTTCTTTATTCCCTCAAACGCACCGCTTGCCAGCCCGAAGGGCTACCAAGCTAGCCCATCCGAGACGCCCGGCGAACAAGCCGCCGAGCTCTCCTACCGCTCGCAGTCGCGTCCAGCCCTGAAGGGCATGGTCGCTCGTGGCTCGCTAGCCCAATCCATTCCACCGCCCGCTCGTTGGCGGGCTAGTCATCCTACGCGTGGTAGCGCGATGTAGCCTATTCGCATCGCCAGCGTTACAACGCCACCGCCTCGGGGCCACAAGGGCCCGCTCGTCGTCGTCGCATGATCGTCGCAGTAAGTTCATTAGTACCGCCATGGTTTGCGTTCGTCCTGAAGTCGCTCATAGTCGCAGCTGTCGCTTATTCCCAAGACCCTCTTGTTCTCCAAAGTCCTCCCCCTCTAACGGTTTCTCGTAGTTGTACGTCTTAACAATTCCAGGCATGGGGCTGCGCGCCCAAAAACCGCTCGGAAAAAGTCAAAAGAAATAAAAAGCAATTTCTTTCTCTTTTCCTCGCCGCCCGCCGCGTTTGACGACCCCCTTGTTTCGTTAGCGTTACTACGGCGGGCGAAAAACAAAAGACCTACCGCAGGAACCGCTTACGCGGCACCTGCTATTCTTCTCTGTTAGATTATGTCGCGCAAAGTCGTTAAGGTTAGGGCGTTGGCTTCTTCTCTTGTTCCAACGTACTCTTATTCTAAAGTCTGCCATGGATTCCCTTCGTCCGGGCAAGCCCGCCCGATTGGCCTGACGCCCACCGCGGGCAAAGCCCGCGTTAGAGTTGTAGGCCGCCTGCCGGCTGAAAGTAATGGGCAGAAAGCCCCTAAGTACTGGAGGGACAAGCCCCCCAGCTTTCAAACTAAAAGGAACCTTGCTGCGCTTCGAGCTATCCTGATCTACTTCCGGCAGCAGTTGCTTAACGCAACCCTTTTACAAGCCATTTAGCACACCAAGTAAGAGACACCCTTTAAAATCCCACCTGCTCCATCTCCGACCCCACCGCGATAAATCGCTCCTATGCCTTGAAAAAAAACGGGGACTAACTATTTTACATACTGTAGGAACAGGGACGGTTTATCGACCGGGAACAAATCCGGTCTGCACACCTTCAATCCGCAACATACGTTGCTCTACGCTCGACAAGCTCGACTATTGACCAAACATACGCTTAATTGCAAATACGCTTGTTTTCCCCGTTTTGTTTTCTGCGCCACCCTACGGGCCATTACGCAGGGGTATTTTAAGGCTGTCAACCACGATGACTTATAAAAAATGTGTAACATCGGGCAAAAGCGTGCCTGAGGAAATGCAGGCACTCGCGTTTGCTATACCGATATTCCACACTGCCGAAAAACAGGGGAAAAACCAATATTATTGCTTTGTCCCCTGGATTCAATCATCCCTCAAAAAACCGACTATCGCAATTTTGTTGATGGACTCACAGACAAAAAACAACTGACACACGCCGGTTCGTTGTGTCAGCCGTTTTTTTCTTTAAGGCGGCAGGCCGCTAAAAGCATTTTCTTTAAAAACCTAAAAGAAAGGATTTACCATGGAAGAAAAGAAAGAAATCTCGGAAGAAGTAAAAGCAAAGATCGCAGAGCTAATCGAATTTTGCAAAAAGAACCATTTTGTCGCAGAGCTTGTCGGCTGTTGGGTTTGGGTTTCGTTCGACGAAAAGCCGGACGAGGACACACGCAAGCTTTTAAAAGGCGTAGGTTTCCGCTGGGTACGCAAACGCAGCAAATGGGCCCACAACTGCGGACGCCCCTGCAGATCCAGCAAAGGCAACCCGTGGGAAAAATACGAGCATCAGTACGTATCGATAGCCAGTTAACCGAAACCGCCCAGGGGAGAGAAAGGACTCTCTCCTCTGGACTAACCTGAAAGGCTAGACAATGACCAGACAACAAATAATAGACCACTATCTGAAAATCAGATTCCCGGATTCTCCAAAATACTATCACGACCAATGGATAGCCAGATTCGACCGCGGCGAAGAATGGAACTACAGCGATTTTTCCGGCCGTCGAGTACTCCACAAGCTCGACCCGAACTGGTACCCGGCAGACGAAAACGCTTTTAAAGTCCTGCCGCCATACCCCGCACTTTAACCCCAATCAGAAAGGACAGAAAAATGAGCATTGAGCAAATTTTAATGGAACGCGACGGAATGACGCAGCAAGAAGCAGCCAAAGCAGTAGAGAACGCCCGGACGGAACTCTGGGAAAGACTGGACGCCGGAGAAATGCCCGATGACATCTGTCAGGAGCTTTTCGGTCTTGAACCGGATTTTCTGGAAGAACTGATTTACTAATTGCTAATAACTGATCGACTGAAAGGAGATCAAACCATGCCAAGAACAGACACAATCGAAGAAAGACTCGAAGAAGCAGCCTATAAGGTAACCGACAACTTCTGTTATGGATGTTATGTTGTTGTCCAGGGCGATCATTGCCCGCACTGCGAAAGCGATGATTTTATGCGGCACATGGAAGGCGTCGGCGTCGAATACGGGACCGACTGGGTAATCGAAGAACTGATCCGCCAGCACTGCGAGCCAATCGACACAGAGGAACTCTTCGAGCAGATGCTGGATGACTGTTATGAAGAAATAACACTCGGCTGTTTAAGCTGGTCACCGTCCTATGTAATGAAGGAATTGGACCCGACCGCCTATCGCTGCGGAGTAAGCGAGTACATCGACGGCCTTGTCGAAGACGGAGAGTATTACGAATTCGACGGCGGCTATTATGATTTCGTCGACATCGAAGAAATGCTCGACAATATAGAGTAACCAATAGGGGGAAAGGGAAAACGTCACAAGCCCTTTTCCCCACTATTCTACATCCCGCCCCTGCCCCTCTGGAAAAGATACCAGACCTGAAAAATCACCTGTTCCAGTGTTCCAGTTTCTCCTATTTGTTTTGTATATATTATTTTCCCCTTCATTTCCTTTTCTTTTCACTTCTATAGGACTTTTTAATAAATATAGTGGAACATTGGAACAAACTTTGTTTTTGGTGCCGTCAGTGATGTTTTCCGTTCCAATTTCCGTTCCAGTATGTTCCAGTTGTTCCAGTTTCAGACCCTAAATATTCATATTATATACATTAAGGAATTTGAGTGTATAGAGACCATATAAAACTATGTTCCGGTTTCGTTCCAGTTTTATTTCACTTTATCCATACGTGTAAGCCGGACACGGCTCGATCTCCCAGTACACTGCTATCGGATTTATATTGCTGCCCACCCGATGCTTACTGCAAGCATGCTGGCTGAACGCCTCGGTGAATTCCTGTCTAAATGCACGCTTCTTCATCGGCTTGCTGCCATCCTCCTCACACCACCGCTTGAACGCATCATACATTTCATCGGGCATCGTATACATACCCTCACCCTTGTTACACGCGATGTTTACAAACGCGATCACATTTGACCCCAATTCCTTAGACTGTGTCCTCATTTCGATGCTCTCTGCCGGCTCAAAGATATGCCCCCGCTCTTTTAATCGCCTAAGTCCTTCAAGCGACCAATTCAGTATCCCCGACAGTTCTGCAAGCAATCGCTTTTCCAGTCCCAGGTCCTCGCTCCCGTAAAAACTCTGCGTGGTCTTTAAGAATATAAACCTGTCCGAGACCGTTCCAGTCGGATCAGTAAGCCTCTGGAGATTATTCGAGATCATAACAAACCGCACGCCAAGCCTCGCTCCCTGGATTATCGGTTCATACTTGCGGTTAACATCGATCCCGTCGCAGCCGCTTATCGTCTTAAGCTTTTCGATAGCCCGTCCAACGATCACCGGGTCCTTATCCATACTCGCATCCCCGAAGATGGCCACCCTGGCATTCAAGAGGCCCTGCAAGCCAAAATTTTCCACGAGGGAGGTAAACGTCGGAGCCGCTACGTTATCGCTTCCGATCAGTTCTGTAAGTACACGCGAAATCGTCCCCTTGCCCGAGCGTTTGGGCCCGATTACCCCCAGCATTTTGTGGTACTTCATCTCTTTAGTCAAAAGCAGCCCGAACCACTCTTGAAGACACATAATTTTCTCATCATCCGGCACAGTCTCTTCAACTTCGACAATATCGTCCAGTTCCGCATCGTATACAGTATCTGCAATCGAAAGCTGCACCTTACCAAATACCTGGCCCAAAAACCTTATCCACTCCGGACACTCTGCGCTTGCATCATATCCATAAGATAATAGATTGAAGTTTAGAAAATCCGGCGTATGACTCAAAAGATCAGGCTCATCAGTAACATCCAAAAGCCCGTTACTAAGTGCGATCACATATTCCGGATCAGGCCCGGCCTTACCATCGAGCCAGGCAGGTGCTGCGATTGAAGTTTCAATATCTACGCCCTTAAACGATCCCATCGCGCTAAGTGCATTCTTAATAGCATGTTCAGAGCAGTTTAGCGATACCGGTCCTGAATCCTTTTTCTTTCCCGGCACCAGGCACTTCGTTGCAAACCTCCAGACAATATTCTGCATATCAACATACTCGCAGAGCTTATATCCTGTTCCAGTATATTCGCACCATGCACACTGATAATTATAATGTCTCATGATTTTCCCTTTACCGGAAAGATCCCTGTGTAAAGCCTGCCCAACCGTCAGGGCATGATTGTTTCTTAGAAATATCTGCCTCTGGCCGTTTTTATCATCAACATTCGACGAAAAAGCAGCTTCGTATTTTTCGGCCTTGCTCAAGAGCAAAAGAAAATCCTTACCATGTCCGTCGGCGACAATATAGTCATGCAGATCCTTGCCATGCGATTCTTTAATCTCGTACGACAATGTGACGATAAAAACATCCGTCGCAACTGTTGCAATTTTTTTGGCCGCTCTCAACAAGGCCTTTTGACCAGCCTTGTCCGCATCCATACAAATATACACCTTCTTGCAAGCAAAGAGCGGCAACCAATTATCATCCCATTTAGAAGCTCCACCCGATGAAGCGACGGCATGCAAACCAATCGAGATTGCAGCCAAAGCATCCCTCCAGGCCTCGCAAAAAATGATTTTCTCGGGGTTTTCCTCAAGCAGCCACTTCACACCAAAGAGTCCATGCTTTGAGTTTTTAACAATCGGATATTTAACAAGATTACCGCCGCCCAAGTCGATTGGTTTACCGTCAAGACGACACCGAAGCCATCCGCAAGCGGCCTTAGTATTATTCGGCGAAAATGCAGGCAAGAGCAGCCATGGTTTGCTTGTATGAGCAAACGGCGTAAACTTCCTTATAGCGTCTGTCTCAATCGACTTTATGCTGCAAAAGTTTTCTATTTCGTCCGCCGTCAACTTCCTTATATCCGCTTTACTAAGTGCAAGTTTTTTCTCTTCACTCTTTGCCGATTGCTGACCACTAATCGCTAATTGCTTATTACTGTTATTTTCCGTAAGTCCGAGTTCATCTAACATTTTCATAATCTCCACGGGCCTCTTCGTTGTCATTTTCTCAATTAACTTATATGGATTGGGTGACCAGCCGCATTTTTTACAGTGTCCCAGGCCATCAACTTGCTCTATATAGAGGTGTTTTTTAGTATCATCACATTCCAAGCAGTCAACACGCAGCTGAGAGCCTTCCGGTTTAACAACTAAAGCGAGCGATTCCAAAAGTCGATTAACGTTCGTCATCAAACACCACCTTCCCAAGACCGGATATGTCAAACTTTTCAAGTTCAACACCTGCAGCCTCGATCTCCTCGATGGTGCTGTTACTTGGAGAAAGTCCCTCCGCTTCAATCGCTTCCATTTCGCGATTGATTCGTTTGCGATGTTCGGCTAGTTCCACCTGCCTTTGAATCTCACCAGGCATATCTTTGCGTTTGGTGTACTGCTTTCCATGCCGCCCAACCTGCTCGATATTACGGCAGGAGATACACATATTTTCGCGATGGTAATGTTCCTTACCGCAAACATAACAAATCCGGTCCTGATAAGTTTTGCCTTTCTTACGGATAACAGGCCCAAGCTTACCGTTAGTTGCTGGCCGCTCGATTTTCCATGCTGCAGTGCTCATACCAAAGGTCTCCCCTCGGCGGCACACCGCAAAATAAGGTCATCGAGTGAGGACTCCAGATATTTAACCGATCCATCGACCTTGACAGTTTGCATACCGTTAGCAATAAGCTTTGCGCGTAGGCGATAGAACTTGGAGCGGGAAATACGTAATTTGTCTTTGACATTTGTGGGAGTTAAAAGCTGTTCGCCCATTAGTACCCCCGTCTGATTTGAATGTCGAAAAGGCCCTTTTTGATCGCTTTGATTTGAAGTTCATCAAATAGACGAATGATTCCAACTCGGCAAACAGGCTTAAGCCGGTATTTGGAAACGATGTAGGCTACTCTTGATGGTTGTTCTTCCAATAGTTCAGCAATTTGCCCGATGGTCAATAAATTTTGTGTCATTTGTACGCTCCTACAAGAAATAAAATTAGCTATTTCTGGTAGGGCTAAGTTCACGTGCACATTACAGTACGAGGGCTTGAAAAAATTGGGAGGAGGGGATTCTAACTCAATAAAGGGGTTTTTATTGAAAAAATATTATGGAAAGGTTCGCAGCTTCCGCATTTCGTTCACGTGAACTAATGTCGTGACTGTTTATGCTTGCTTATGTCTGATGTAAAAATCATTATCTAAAAGGAATACTTTGTAGATGTCTCGTATTTCATCGTCTGACTTCGCTGCAAATTGCAACTTTGCAGATTTTTGATTTTCAAGCGGAACTTTGCTAATGATTTCATCGATCATTGCATCTCTGCCTGCCGAGTCAATTTGGGCTTGCATCTCTGGTGACATCTCGGTTGCCTGTTCTTGTTTTATCAGTGTTTTTTTTGTTAGTCCAACAGCTTTGAGCGTTTTTTTTGCCGATTTTCGTCGAGCATCGTATTCGCTTTTAGACGCCTTGAGTACACGAGATTTGCCGATGGCCTTATACAATGTATTCTTTGAACAGCCTACTTCATTGTAGAGTTTATCAATACCCGGGAAACCGTTAGTGTCCACATACTTCACAGCCTTGGTTAGTGCTTCTCCCCAACTCATTCCCCTGACATTAGACCCTGGCTTTCTTGATGATTCGGCTTCCTCCTCGACCTCTATGTCCATGTTTCCCAACTCTTCCAGCTTATCTGCAACGATCTCCCATCGCTTAAATCGCTCAAGCGGTATTTTAATAAACCCGCCGCCGCCTTCTTTGGTGCACATAAACAAACCGACCGGCTCTGTAGCCCCCGGCAATGTCTCAATGGAAGGTTCAATCGGAGGACAATCCATATTGCTGCACTCAGTGCATTTGATCTTTGTTGCAGGTGTAGTCTTTATTACGACATCTATACCGAGCAGCTCATCCAGCCTGCCTTTGGGCCATTGTTGTACTTCATCAAAACTAATGTACGGGCCGCAGGCAGACTGGATTCTATCTGCAAAATCTGCAAGTTGCGTCTCTAGTTCCATTAAGCCGTCTTCCCATCCTTAGATATTAAAAAACCGACCAAACCCCATTCATGTACACACCTCTCGGCGATATGATGGGTTGGCTTATTTTCAAATGCTGAACCGCCTGAAGAATACAGCCAGAAAGTAGCGGTTAAGCTGGCTTTCCCTTTTTCGGGCTTGAACCTGATGGTTATTTTTGCCTGAAGTACGGTTATTCTTTTCGGGCTTAGAGCATAGCTTATGATGGCTTTTGTGACCATATCCCTT
This sequence comes from Planctomycetota bacterium, assembly GCA_019456225.1. Classification (GTDB taxonomy): domain Bacteria; phylum Planctomycetota; class Phycisphaerae; order Sedimentisphaerales; family Anaerohalosphaeraceae; genus VRUI01. The sequence continues at coordinate 15,475 of VRUI01000015.1, forward strand.
AATAGGTCGGTTCCGGGATTTAATGGTTCGCCCTCGCAAGTCAGTTTTCGATGCTCGCCGTCCTTGTTGACTTTTACTTTCAGTATCCGGAGGGAGACACTCTCGATCTTGTCTTTCGGATCGGTTACAAACCTGAAATTTGGATCAAGCAAGGGAGCCAGTTTATAAACCTTTGTGCTGCCGTCTGGAAGTCCCGGCAAGCCCAGTACCTTTTTACAGAATGCATTCTGCATAACATCGACATTACGCATTCTACCGGCACTCAACTTTAATATACCGGTTGTTGCGTCATAAACAAAAACGATTTCCATCACCGGACGCCGGACGTATGGCGTAAGCTGTGATCCTTTATAAGTTAGGTCACGTTTTGCATAATCTTCCGGGTATGCAAAAAAGCAGTAACGCTCTGGGTTTTGTTTGATGTAATGATCGATATGACAGTTCTGGCCGCGTCCTTGACTTTTATAATATTTCTGAATTTCTTCTTTAAGCTTTTCTATCGTCTCGTCATCGACTTCAAAGTCGATGTCCGTGCCGACAAAGCAGTCATGCTTAAATTTCATCTTTTCCATGTGCTCAAGCCGAAGCACCCACTCGATCACTTTCGGATTGTTCAGGAGTACCAGGAGAACCTTGTCATACAGCCCGTCGATCTTATCCAGTTTTTCTCTGATAGCATCGGCCTTATCTTTTGAGAAGGTGTCGCTAATGATCTCATATAAAGAAATCACCCCTTCGACAGTAGCCAGACTTGAGACAATACCGAAGTCCTGCGCAATGACATCACGAACCGCAGCGTTGGAATCTTTGATTTTTTCGTATAAAGCCTGGGCGTATTCTTCGCCCTCAAGCGACCAGTCGATGGAATCAAGCAGCTTTCGCTTTGTGAAGTACTGCCGAAGGTGCTTTTTGTTGATGCTGCGGATGAAAGTGATGGGTGAGTAGTTAACAGACATAAAGTTATCTCCTTATAATCAAGGTACGCCGGTTCCACCGGCAATCATTACGGCCAATGCAGCCATTCTGCATGGCCACCTACGTCCTATAACTAGAGCAAATATCATGCCAGTGGCCCAAGATCACATTTTTCGCCTGTAACTGCAAGCTCAGTAAAGACTTACCTAAGTTAACTCAAAACTTCCCATTTTGTCAAATGGCAGATAATAGATAAAAAATACTGCCAAAATGACAAAATGATTGAAAAACTGTCGGGTTTTTATAGCTGATTGTTGCTGAGTATCAAGTCTGGGTGGCAAGGGGTTTTTGATGTGGAAAAAAATGCAATGGCATTTGACACGTTACGTCATAATCTTGTAGAAAAAAAAGTCATTTTGCTTGGCCTAACTGGTTACCCCAAACCAGCCATGACATTGACGAACTCTTGAAGGATAATCGAGAGGATTTAGAAAAAGTAAGAGTTCACAGTCTTTGTCCTGCAAAAAACAGAAGAAACTAAAAAACACTCACAATTATATACTGATCCTGATTGAGATATGGTTGGCTCTAGTGTTCTGGCACCCTTTCTACAGAGGTTAAATTCTTGCTGTATTCACTTCTCTTTTGCAGTATTTCCGTCCGGAACACAAAAAGAGCAGGAAACATTGCCTTTGTTTTTTCCCGGCCATAAATTCCAGATAGAAGCAATAATCAAAAGCCCAATACCGCTGTATACCAATACCCCTAAACTCAGTGTAAATTTGCCGGCAATAATAAATATCGCGGCAATTAACCCTGTAAATGTCGGCCCATACCCTCGTCGTCTTTTAGCGCGAAACGCAAGTGCAAAAACAGTTATCATCAAAAACAAAACTGTAATTGGCAGTAGATAAGGTGTGTAGTTTACAAACCCAATTCCAAAAGCACTCAAAAGTCCAGCGTATGCAGGCCAACACGCTGGGCAGCTTATACCGGGTATCATAACTGCCCCAATTGATGGAACGACTGCAAAGATACCCTTGTAACCGCCTTTTTGATTATGAGCAGTACTTGCCTGCTTAGCTTTTTCGATAGCAACACCAATCAACTTTACTGGAGGTATGCCGCCCAATCTACCATTTTCATCCTTATAGACCCGGCAGCTTCGGCAACTATCCTCTGTCGATTCACCAGCAATATCCTTTCGGTCTACGAGTATTGTCGGTGAGCCGTAACTCTGAACGTATTCCGGACTTTTCACATCAGCGCGATCCCACTCACGCCACTTCTCATCGAGGCCGGCTTGCGTTAGAGCTTGTTTTATCGCCTCTCTGGCCAACTCAACATTGGGGCAGTCACTGTCAAATATCAACTCAACATTTATCATCGTTTTAGAGTCCATCGCAAACACCTTCTCTTTGTTTTTATATACCCATGTTTTGTGCTTGAACAACAATTGCCTGGAATGGTGGAATCTACCGCAATAATTGGCTGATTCCACTCATTCCTGGTTTTCTCAAGCAATCGGTTGTCCAAGCCCTGCTGCGCGGAGTGTTTCCTCATCCGGGCCTTGACCTTCGCAGCACTGTGCAAGTTTTCCGTCAATTACAACAGCAGGGACGGATTTTACACCAAACTCCTCGGCCTTGCGGGCAACTTCTGCATCATTCATGTCAAGGATAGCGACCTCACACGAATCACATGCGATCCGCTCTACAAGTTCCACTGTCTGCTCACAGACAGGACAACCGGCACTAAAGACCTCAATTTTACGTTTTGCACTCATGGTAAACTCCTTTTATATTTGAGTCTGTCTAAAAAGCTCAATCACGCTGGCCGCATTAAAAATAACTGCCCTTACTGGCTTAATACCAATGGTTTTGGGCGACCGTTTCGCCATAAACCACCTTTTTAGAGTGGACTCATTTTTCATTAAATTTTTCAACTAACCCATTCTAATACTACCTACGCCCCGTACCTTACTACAGGGTTCGTATGATTTATACAAAAATTTGGCTATAAGAGAAAATTTTCTAATTCAGTTTAAAAATCGGACCAAAGATGCTTTGTGCTAATTCCGATGCTTCATTTATAGAAACAATAAAAGCCCTATCATGTCCAGTCAACCAGCTAAGAGCTGTATCCTCTGTGCTAAAAAAGTGAATATTACAGCAGAAACAACCCCTGACATTCCCCTTTAAATGGGAAACCTTCGGTGTGACCAGAGAGATAAAAGTAGTATCAGGCTCGCATTCTTTGATTCCACCAGACGTAACGGTGAAACTTATATTGTCCTGGCTGACTGGGCACCGGGACTTAACAAGGGCATGTTTATGCAAAATGTGCGGAATGAACAAAGTATCGAAGGCGCACCAAGTGTAAAGTGTTTCCTCTTCGATTATCAAGATGTGTGGTGTTGGTTTCAAGGTCAACCCGCCGAATGCAACAACCTTGCCTTCTTCATCATATTCGATGGCTGAAATAGCCCACTTTTCAAGTATCTTTTTAGTACACGCCACAGTGATATTCGAAAGTGAGGCCACGTTTTCAAGCAGCACAGGCTTTCCGCAGGCAAGCTGGCGATACAACTGAATGCAAACCTGCCGGGTCTGCGGATTAACCTTGAGTGCTTTTGAAAGTGTTCTTCTAAAATCTCCTATTTGCCGAATGTCCTTTTTGCCAATAGGCATGTCTTTGCCGAATTTGGCGTATGTCTTTCCAGTCGCTTTTTGAGCACTACTTTCGCAGTTGTCTTCCTGTGCTTCGAGAAAATCGAGAATGGGACACTCGCTTGTTGGGCCAGCCCCCTGGCATAATTTGGTTAGTTTTACAAGAGCAAGCTTCATCTTTTGCAAAGTCGCAATTTTATACTCAATATCAGCAACCTTTATTCTGGCTTGAGCCTTAACCATATCGCAAGTCGTATCAGGGTCAACCCTGAGCGAAAGGAGCTCTGAAATTTCTTTTAGAGAGAATCCCAATTTTTTGGCTCGCTTAATGAAACAAATACGAGAAATTGCCTCATGGCAATACTGACGATACCCGGAATCGCTCCGGGGTGGTTTGAGGATAAGTCCCCTTCGTTCGTAATAACGGATAGTCTCAACGTTCAGTTGTGTTCGCTTAGCAATTTGTCCTATAGTCAAATTTTCCATTTTTGTTGCCTCTATATTAAGATACACCCTGTACCTAACTACGGAGTTCGGCTGTTTTTGTTTTTATCTAAAAAAAATGTTCCTATTTGAAACCATAAGATCAGCCTAATTCAGGAAATTTTGCCTGAAATTATATTTGACAAACAACTTTGCGGTGGTTATATTCCAAATTGGTGTAAACATCAGATAAGTTTTGGATAATCGTTAATTTTAATATTGGAGATAATCATGAAAAAACTATTTGCATTAGGTTGTATTATGCTAATGACTGTTGGTTTACTCGTCACTGGTTGCGAAAAGAAAAGCAAAGAAGATCATACGGACCATGAGCATGAAGAAAAAACATCTGAAGTGCTTCCTGAAGGGGCTAACCTGATGTGCCCGGTGATGCCCGACGAGAAAGCTCTTGTTTCCCTTTTTGTCGAATTTGAAGATAATAAGATATACGTCTGCTGCAAAAAGTGTCTGGGTAAGGTGAAAGTTGACCCGGCCTCATGGTACGCTAAAGCTTACAGTGATAAACACCAGCACTAATATTGCCGTTGGCGGAACTATTTTTATAAGTGTTTCCAAGCATTGCAAAGTTTTGGATTTTCTTTACGAATCGTAAAATGGTTAGGCAATTTCTATTGCCCAACGATTCTGCGGTTTGTTTCTACTGACTTGAGGACAACGGTCTCTCCCTCAACGATAACAGCGTCAGGTTTGTCTCTGAGGCGGCGAATCCAGCCTTTGTCATTTGGTAGCTGCCATTTCATTTTATAGGCACCTGTGGGAAGATTATCAAAAACATACTTACCGTGCTCGTCGGTAACTGTTGTAAACTCCGCACCTTCTCTGACGGTCCTGGATATTTCAACTATACTCTGTGATTTCATAATCCTGATAAGTTTAACTTTACATCCGGCAAGTCCCTGACCTTTGCGAAGAATTTGGCCTTCGGCACGTCCAACAGGAACCGCTTGCCATTGAACAGAACGATTGTCGGTGTTGGGAAAGTCGCTTGCGATCTCCTGTACATGACTTTGCACCTGGTTTTGAATCTTTGCCAGAATCTCTTGTTCTATTTCTTTCTTCATTTCAGCACGTAGTTGCTCTTGGTCCGCCATTGCAGTTGTTTGCTCTGGAATCTCTCCTTGCTGTCGCAATTCAGCAAGGATTTCCCGCTTAAGTTCTTCTTTGAGCTTAGATATATCCTGCGAGGGCGTTGAACAGCCTACAAGGGGCAAAAGCCCAAGAGTGACCAACATTATTAATAAATATTGTTTCATTGCAAATCTCCATCTTTTAAACGGGTAAGAACACTATCTACAACCTGCCTGGCTGTCTCGATTCGCTCCTTCTCTGGTACATCGTCGATGTCGAAAACATCTGTATATTTACTGTAAACACTGAGAGCATCGAATTGGACCAGTTTCTCTTTGCCGATCAGGTTTTCGAGCATTCTGCCGTGGCATCGTAGAAAACAGCCGTCTATCAGCACAACTTTCTTTGCACTTTTGGCCCATTTGGCCATAGCTGAATCAGGTACGGACAGCAACTCTCCGTGGCAAGCACGAGCAAAAGGTTTTTCTTTTGCAATCATGTTAGCGGCAAGGCGGGCTATCTCTCCTCGAATGCAAGCTCCTTCACATGAAAGAACAGGTATCTTCCCTTCTGCCATATTCCTGTTGCCTACGGTTTCTCCGATAGGACATCTGTTCTTTGTATCTTCTACTTCGATAGAAAAAATTGTATTTGTCTCGCTCATGATATTGTTTTCTCTCTACTGCTTCTCTTGCTCTGGAGGAAGAGGAGGGAATTCTTCTCTGCGCCCAAAACAAAAGCGTGCCAGGTAACATTGACATAGCGAACACTCTCCGATACAGCCGGAACAGGTTACTTCCCAATACCCTGTATCGGTACGAATACAAGGAACATGTTCTTTGCAGACCGGACAATACAGGTAATCGATATTTTCCTGTAAATTATTCACAGGTGGCTTGCCATCTTTATTTTCGTTCATTCTTCGTCGTCCTCCCATTCATAGAGGGTGAGTAAGTAAGCTATTATAGCATCAATGTCGTAATCTGACAATACGGCCCGCCACGAAAGCATCTGTAGCGGAGGCTCGGGGCCGGTTGCATCTAATTTTGCGCAATGTTTCCCATTTTTGATCAGGTCTTTCGCTGCAGTATACTGCAGCGTCACAAGATTAAACAGCGGAATATCTGGTTTTTCTTCTAAATCTTCAAAATCCACGCGACTTTTCAGCATTTCCACAAAAATATCGACATGCTCTTTTTCTTTGAGCCACAATTTCTCAGCAAGTGTATCATGTGCAGGGATTTCATCCTTAACATAGTTTGGGTTTTCAACGCCGCCTTCACCGTTTTCTCCGTGGCAGCTGATACAGGCATTTTTATTATATAGATACCGGCCCCAGGTAACCATGTCATTTTCAGGCGGTTTCTCGTAATGTTGCGTACATGCCACGGCAATTTCTTCCGGCTCTGCAGGAGTTTGCCCCTTTGCAGTGACTACGATCCATCCCTGCATATAGAAATGGCAGTCGCCGCACATGGCAGTGCAATAGTAACGGTAAGTTCCCGTCTTATTCGCCTCAAACTCAGCGGTTACGATATGCCCCGGTTCAACTTCTACCGGTCCAATATTCAACTCCGGACAATAAAAACGATGGTGCACGTCAGTGCTCACAAAACGCAGCACTACTTTATCACCCTCTTCGATATTAATAGTTGCCGGTTTAAAATCCTTCCACCAGTAGTTAGTGCCATTGACACTATCCAACGTCCACGCACCACCTTTAGCTACCGCAGAAAGAGTGATCACTTTGGTTCCTTCCGGAAACCCGCCGAGAACAAAGTTTCCATGGTACCATTGAATCGTAATAGGCACTGCGATAACACTGATTATCACAGACAATGTTGCTAGTCTTTCCTTAAAATTCATTTCAAAGATTTCCTTATGATTCCATTAAGGCTGCTTAGCCTGTAAATAATTTCAAAAACGCAAGTACCACAACTGTACAAACTACTCCCAGAGGGATGAGACTCCTGGCTGCCTTTGCTTTATCCTGATACAAACTAAGCGAAATATCATAACCACGCTTGATCGCATAGAACAAACCCAGCAAAAGCAAAGGTATTTGCACGTGTGCCGTATATTCTGAAAAGATAGGTGCCCAGGGTATATCAGCCGTCCCAACCAAATTCCAGCCCCAGCCAAGAGGGTCGGAGACAATTGAAACTATATATAAGCCATTAATCATTATCAGTGGAAAACTAAACGCGATCCACGCCAATAACCCCAATGGGACCAACATGTAAGAATACCTGATGAAGATTTCTTTGGTTGATACCTTATCACTCCCTGACAGCACTTTACCAAGCCATGCACCTAAGGCCCATACTGACGGAATCGCCACTAATGCTGTAAACCAGATTATAGCCGCATAGATACCAAAACCTTTCCAGTTTCTGGTTTCAGCAACATTGGCCCAGTCCTTAATCGTACCGTACGGCCCTAGCAGCGTCACAGAATAAACCATCGCAAGAGCCAGCATAATAAAAGACTTCCAGGCCTCATCGTATCCCTTGATCAGAGTATCGCTACAGAAAGGCCTTACATTAAGGCTGATATTATCATTAGGGCAGCTCTTGACACATTCCATGCACATCCCGCAATAATTGTTTCGCTCCATCTTACCCATATACTGGAACCACGGACAACCCCAGCCTTTTTCGCTGCCTGTCAGACAGTTTTTGGTTTTGCACGTTTTGCGACATACCTCTTTGTCAGTGGCACGAAGCTCCAGCATCGAAGTCATTGCATAAAGCCCCTGGAACCCACCCACCGGGCAAAGATACATACAAAATGTTCTTTGCCGATAGATCATTGATAAAACAGTCGCTATAAAAAACAGACCGCCAAGGGCTATTACGCTAACGATAGGCCGAGTTAAAAGCATTGCACTAAAAGTACACATACCAAGAAATAGAATATTCTGAAGCCATATATTACTCAAAAATTTTGGCCATCGCTTGTTAAGGCCATACATCTTATTTCGCATCCCTAACATTTTTCCGACTCGGACTTTGATAAATGCAAGTCTTTGAAACCACTCGCCAAAAAACGGAAATGGACACACAAGACACCATATCCGAGAAGCAAAGGGAACCATAAACGTAATCAGCAGGAACCACCAGAATATCCATACGAAGATAACGATAATATTCCTGTTACCAACTGTTGAACCAAAAAGACCGGAATAAAGGAATACAAGAAATATAACCATAGTTGGAAAGACAAGCAGAAACTGTAAACTCCGCCATTGACAAATCTTTTTGGTCAATGGAATCAATTTGAACAGGTCGATTCTGAACCCTTTATTTTTTACTTTTCCATCAGGCTGCACCGTTTTTTGAATTGTGTCAGTTGAATCTTGTTGAGGCTTATCCATGTTGCAACTCCTTTTCTGCTGCCGCAGACGTATCTTTTTTTGCCAGAACAAACATTGTCAGCAAAGCGGATATAAAAACCCCTACTGTCCCTCCAGACCCGGCAAGGAAAGGATAATTGGGGTTTACTAACATTTCTCCCTGCATAAATGGATGCATAGTGCCGCATGTATGAGAACATCGGAAACGAAATTTGCCAGGACGATCTGCCGTAAAAACAATTTCGTCTACTTCAGTAAATTCGCGACCTTGTGAAGGGTGCCGCATCTTTATTTTCTGGACACCTGGTTCAATTTGAGCGTCTATATCATACCCTTCGAGAAAAAAACCGTGAATCACATCAAGCGATGCCAGTTTGATATGGACCTCGTCACCTTTGTTGACCGAAATTTTTCCGGGTTCATAAGCATACTGCCTGGCCGTGATATAAAACTCTTTCTTCTCTCCCGACGATGATAAACCGGCAAATGATGGCGGGATAATCGCACAGATCAGAACTATCAGGATACAACTGACTGTAAGTTTCAATTTCATAATTTATTTTATCCTTAACAAGCAAGACATAGCTAAAGCGGCCAACGCTAATAAAAAACCAAATGACACACTGCTAACAAAATACATCGCTTAACCTTTCTTTTTGGCGTACTTTGACTTGGTTATTTCAAGATCAGCTTTTGTTTTCTTGCCCTTTTCAACAACAACTTCTTTCTCTAACTCTTTAAGCTTGAGTTTTTTATGCCAGATTTTTAATTTGTATTTCCCTGGCGGAACATTTTTAATTGTATACTTAGCCTTTTGAGTTTTCTCGTCAATTGAAGTCATCGTAAAAAACGGATTGTCAAGAATCACAACATACGCCGCCATTTCCAGATGTAATTTACAAAGTACGATCATAGTATCAGGAGCGCCGTTTTTACCGGTTTTCTTGATGATCTTATGATGATCATCATGCTTTTTTTCGAACTTGTGGCCACGCGATTCACCAGGCTTCCATGTACCAAGGTCTTTGGTTTTACCTGATTTGTCATTTACAAAGTATACGTTATGTCTGTCATTGTCGGTATTGAGGAACTCTACATTTGTCCCCTTCTGGATGGACATAACATGTGGAATAAACACCAATCCTTTTTGATCCATCCGCACTTTCTTTATTGAAACCGGAAAATTATTATCACCAACTTTTTCAAGATAGACCACGACATCTTTGTAGCTTTTGGACCCCTTTGTTTTGACTTTCGTTTTGTAAATACTGATAGAACCGGTAATAGTCCCCGATGCTTGTCTAATTGCGGTCATGCATTGACATTTGGGTCCGCCGGTGCAATTGGAACACTTACAATTATCACATTTTTTTTCTGGAACACATAGACAGGTGTCGCTTTGATAATCTACTCCAGGACAAACTGCAGGTTTGGAAGTATTACCGGCCTCTTTTGCAGAAGCAACTGTCATACTGAAAAACCCGGTAACAAGAACGACCACACAAATACTGAATATATATCTTACTGATTTCATTGTTTAATTCCCCTTAAAAAAACAGAGCAGGCAAGAGGCCGCTTTAGCCTCCTGCCTGCATCTGTATCATAACACTTTAGTTTGAGTATATTTGTTAATTACATTATTAAAAAGCAAATCTAAGAGAGGCAATAAATTTGCTGTTGTCATCGTTTGAAGCCTCTCTGTCATCGTCAGTGAAGAATATCCCTTCCAGACCTAGACTAACATTAGCACGAAGCAACATCTTTGTTCCAACAACTATACGGCTTTGATCTATACCATTGGGGAATGAGGCTTCGTCATCTGTAGTTACTGCGGCTGGCAGATTAGAGAACTTTGTCGATTCATATCTTGCATAAGGAATCAACCATGGTTTGGCGAAATAATTTGCCTCAACAAACCAGCTCTTTGAATCCACAGAACCATTACTGACGGCTCCGAATGGATTCTCGTTTTTGCCAAAGATATAACCACCGCCCAATTGTAAATCTCCTGTTCTCCAGAGAATACCAGGACCAATACGCCAGAACCTGTCAACCTGTTTAGATTCAAAATCTTCAGATGTATTTACTTGCGCATTGCCATAGTAACCAAACAGAGAGAGTGTTAACGAGTCATCACGCCAGGGATCTGATGCGGCGCCAAGGTCATCACCATCTCCCATACCGGAGCCATCAAAGCCGATTCCACCCATCTTATACGCCAATTGCAGGTAGACGTCCTTCTCGGAGTTGTTATCATTAAATTTGTTACCATTACCATTGGTTGCACCGACCGCATATCGCCATCGTTTACCAAAACCGTTAAGTTCAATACCCGGTTGAGCATGCAGGTTAAATGGATTGCCATCAAGTTCAACGTCAAGGTCTTCATCGCCTGTAGTTGCAAATGCAATGTTGTGACCCGTTAAGGCTGGTATTGTTGCTCCATACAAATAATTGGAAATTGAAAATCGGTTGTGGCCTCTGTGCGTAAACAGCCCGATTTCCTGCATTCCGATACTGCCCACTCGAATATTATACAGGTTTTGCTTTCCGAAAAGGTTTTCAAACTGTATCCACCCTGAAAGGTCAGTATTCGTTCCTTCTGCCGTTACCGCACCGCCGTGATGACCGCCGCCGCCGGCACCTTGACGTTCAAAAGATAACTCAACGAAAGCTGACATATTATCACCAAAAGCACCTGCACCGAGTATTTTTCCTAAACTCGGCGTATTAAACTCAGAGCGAGAAGCTTTCGTTCCGCCTATGTCATAAGTGTAATCATTTTCGAGAGTAATGCTGATAGGCGGCAATCCGGGTATATCGCTGGGCCAAATGGCGTTTGGCCAAAGACGTTTGTAAGCTTCGTCGCCCATTTCCACAGGCTCATCTTTTATGTAAAGTTCATCATCGGCAAACTTATACCCATTGAGCCTGAAAGCTTCACCCACGCCGTTAAGTCTTGGATACGCCTCATGACATGTCGCACAACTGGTCTTATACTTTCTGGCAAAAACCGGAATCGCCTGTGCACTTTCCGAAAATATAGCAATTACCACACCAACCAGCAACAGCCCCAACAAACGACTGTTCCATTTAAACCCATTACTTCTCATAACAATTCCTTTCCAAATAATAATTAGAAAGGGAGCCCCAAAAGGCCCCCTAAATACAGTAACGCACTGCACTAACGTGAAACGTAGTGTTTCTAATTAGCAATTGGCGTGCCAAAATGCTATGCGAAATGAGCTTATTGCTAAAACACGCTTTATAGAGTTGAAAGCCTGCAAAAAATGAAAAGTGTTATTTTTTGTTTTCTGAAGAAACCATGAGAGGATCCAAACCCTTGCAGTTTTGCAAGAGCTTGAAAGTGCAAAGTCTTGCAAAACTGCAAGACTGAATATCTATTAGAAATGACTATTGAGAACTATCAATGTGTTTTTGACTGAAGATTTATTAAAATGTTTTTTTATGAAGAACTGTTATTTATCATACCAAGATCAGCCATCTTACGATAAAGTGTCGATGCGTTAATACCAAGCCTTCTTGAGCATTCCTCTTTGTTTCCTCCAGCCGCCGATAAAACTCGTCGAATGTGCTCTTTTTCATATGCCGCCACAGAAATACGAAGATCATCTGAATTCTTTGGAAATTCAACAGAGCCTGCAATTTGAGGCGGCAATTCAGCAGGTGTAATAAACTCACCCGTTGCCAGAATCATCGCCCGTTCTATCACGTTTCTTAATTCACGGACATTTCCAGGCCAACTGTAAGATAATATCATTCGAATTGCATCATTATCCAACCCGCGGCAATTACGCTTTAGTTCCTTGTTGAGTTTTTTGAGCAAATGTTCACAAAGCAAGGCAATATCGTCACGCCGTTTTTTTAGAGAGGGAACATGGATTTCAAAAACCGCGAGCCGAAAATACAGATCCTGACGAAACTGACCTGACTGAACAAGTTCTTCAAGATTCTTGTTTGTACTGGCCATAAACCGTGCTTTAGCAGGTATACTTTTTTTGCCTCCAACACGAATAAATTCCCTTTCTTCCACAACCCGAAGCAGCTTACTCTGAAGAACCAACGGCATTTCTCCAATCTCATCGAGTAGAATTGTGCCACTGCCTGCAATCTCGAAAAAACCTTCCCTCTCAGTGTCCGCTCCGGTAAAAGCACCTTTAGTATGGCCAAACAATTCGCTTTCCAGGAGATGTTCGGGGATACCGGCACAATTTATGGCAACGAATGGCTCCTGGGCCGATGCACTGTTTTTGTGAATTGATCTTGCAACAAGTTCTTTACCCGTTCCAGATGCTCCTGTGATAAGAACAGTAGTTGTCGTGGTGGAAACTTTTCTTATCAGTTCACGCACCTTTTGCATCTGTCCGCTCTCTCCGATAAGTAATGACCCTTCTATTTCCCGGTGCAATTGCCGTTTTAGAAATCTTATCTCGCGATTTAGAAGCTTGTGATCAATAAGACGTTCGATTTTCAGCAGAACATCTTCGATTAGTAAAGGTTTCATAATATAATCAGATGCACCTCTGCGAAAAGCCTCTACAGCAGTATCAATAGTCCCATAGGCCGTAATCATAATAACAAAACATTCAGGGCAAATACGTAATAACTCGCCAAGTAGCTCGATACCATTTTGACCCGGCATTACTATATCGCATAAAATAACATCGGGACCAAATTCTTCTGCAACTGTAAGCCCCATATTGCCGTCTACTGCTGTTTTGCAGTCATATCCCCTTCTGGAAAGCAACTTTGCCAGGTCTTCACGAAACAGATTTTCATCGTCTATTACAAGTATCTTCGCAGGCATCATCTTGACTCCTAATATTATGTTTCCGTTGTATCGCTTTGCATTTTAGCAGATCGTACCGGCAAAATCACTGTTATAATGGTCCCAACCCCAACTTTACTTTTAACTTCAATCCTTCCGTCATGAGCATTGATGATATTATAGGCTATATAAAGGCCCAGCCCCAATCCCTGCTGCTTGGTACTGAAAAACGGCGTAAATATTTTTGCGACAACCTCTTCACTCATACCCTCGCCTGTATCAGAGAATGAAACTTTTATTTCGCCACGGATAACTTTTGTCCTTACCGAAAGCGCCCCTCCCTGTGGCATTTTCTCCAAGGCATTTAATCCAAGATTCAAAAACATCTGCAGTAATTCATCTCTCGATCCAGTGGTTTGTAACATCGCATCATCCAGATCGGATTCTATTCGGCAGTTTGTTACATGTCGATCCAGCCTGAGCATATCCAGGGTTTCGTTTATGATCAAATTGATATCGCAACTACTCCACTGACTTTTGCCAGGTCGAGCTATTTGAGAAACACCGTGCAGGATGCTGCTGATACGATCAATTTCTTTTTCAAGCAATTTAATGCTTTCCTGTAGAAAACCTTCGTCATGCACTTCCTCCAACAGCCGCAGGCGGGTTGAAATAGAAGCCAGAGGATTTCCAATTTCATGAGCTACCCCGGCAGCCATCACACCAAGAGCAGCCATTTTGGATGAATGCATCATTTCCGCTTCGAGAAGCTTTTGCTCAGTTACGTCCTGCACAAGTTCGACAACTTGATACACATCTCCATTATTCTCAACTATAGGTGCTACTGTTACCTGAAATATATATTTGTTGCCATCTGAGCTAATACGCTGTCGTTCTACTACACGAATCTGCCCGTCTTTAAATGTTTTAACCGCAGGACCTTTATCGCCACCAATCCATTTCGCTAGTATATGAGATGCTTGCTTAGGAGTTGAACCTGTTAAACCTAACCATTTTCGAATTTGGTTGTTCAACCATAAAGGACGCAGATGTCTGTCCAAAATTGTAAATCCTGCTCCGCTTGCCTGAAGAACACGTTTTAAACGCTGCCCTATAACCCTGGCATGTCGTTCCTCTGAGCGAAGCCTGTCTGTAATACTTGTGGTGAAATATGCCGTTAAAGACATTATAATAAACTGCAAACCCACTATACTGCTAACATATAATATTTTATGTGCCGCATGAGCAATTTCTTCACCTTCATCCTCATGCGGAAAAATCGCCAGTGTATAGTGATCTATGACTTCTGACATCTCCAGAAAAGCCATAGCAGTAAATAAAAGTGTTGCAATTATCACGATTGCATAACATTTTCGCCTATCCAAAAGTATGCCGCCGATTATGACATGAAAAATATATGTCAAAAACAACGGATTCTCGATCCCGCCGGAGTAGTGCAGCATTACAGTTAAAATAACAAGATCCGAAACTGTCTGTATTTCACGAAGATACAAAGTTAGCAATCGACGCTGAAGCAGAAAAGTGTAAATAAGATTTGAGACAACAAGAAATGCTACAGATATCAACAGTGGCCAGAAAACTCTTTCTTCCAGATAGCCTAGTATTTTAATTGTTATAACTATCAATGCAATTGAAACAATACAAGCCAGCCATCGCATTTTGACAAACCAGATGTTAAAATGAATGACTCGATGACGAGAAATATGTTCCTCTCTCCGCAGTTCGATAGGCTCAATTTTAGTTCTGGGAAATATTGAGCCGCCTTTTCTTAAAATATACCATCCAACTAAAAATGCTACAATTATAGAAGTACCGATTCCTCGGATTATATGCAGCAAATGCAAGGTGCTGGCCGCGACTTCATTAAGCCACATTCGCTCGACGAACTCATAAGAAAAGAATATAAATGATATGACACCCAGAGCAATAAAAGACACAGCCCAGGGGAATTGCGGTCTTCTCCTGCCAGAAAATTCAGGATTTACCCGCCGGTCGTTGCGTGACTTACTCACCATTTGCTCTCCAAAGTATTTTTCTAAATCGAAAAACAGTTATTGTTGAAGGTTGACGAAATATGCTTCCACTCAAAGATACGTGGTGCTTTGAACAAAGACTTCAGGATGTTTCCAGTGATAGCATCCAACGTTCTTTAACATCAATTACACATTAAGTATAGTGAAAACAGTGCACAGGGTCAAGATTATTCATTTTTCAACCACAAACGAGAATATACAAATCAATTGCTATTGTATCGACAATTCCCCCCCATCCGGTGTCAAACAGCGTGCCTTAAATAAACGGCATTAAAAAATGCTGGGGCTCCGTAATCCAGAACACACAGCCATCCACTGTCGATCGCAAAGCTAATAAAACTATCCAAGTCGTTGGCGGCCTCGTCAGCCAGCCCCTGATTGCATTCCGTATAGATTGCGGTGGCATTGATGTTAGCATGCCCCAGAGCAGCCCCAACTGATTCATTTCCAAATTCCTTCCGAACTTTGGTGCATCGATTTGCCTTAGTTGGTTGGCAACTATGCGACAGTCGAAAAAAAACGTATAACTTTGCGTATAACTTTTGACTTTTTCGGTGGGACAGATTAGAATAGTATGCAATACATTGGAACTCGTAAAGGGTTATGCAATAAAAAGTTAAGAGTCATAAAGTGTTTATGGCAAAAGGTTTACAAGAGGCTTTGTTTCGCCTCCGAAGCCAAAGGTTGCAGGTTCGAACCCTGCCGGGGATATTTGTTTTGGGCTGAAAAGCCCGTTTTTGTGGGTATGAGGGAGGGTTTTGGATTTTCTATAATTCCGGTTGATTTCCGTTCTCTGTGCCCAACTTGGCTAAGTAAATGGCATAGTTGGAATCGACTTCAGTTACATCTATTCCATCGGTACCAGTTGCTTTTTGACTTTCCGTATTAGCTGGTTTCAATAAATCCGGCAAAGCCTCTACAGCAGACCTCTCATGCTCCGCGACGCCATGCGTATCCGGCCTTTGGCTTGCCGATTTTGTACTTACCAAATCCTCGATATTCCGTCCAAAGTCCTCTGTTCGCCGCTTATTCTCAAAGCCGGGTATCCTGTGGCGAGCTCCTGCATGGTCAACAAAGTCGATATACCACTTCTTGCTTTTCTGTGTTTCGCCCGATTTGTTTTTAAACTGTGCTTTAAAGACTCGCATTTCCACAAATCGGCGTTTCAAAGGGTTGTTATGTAACAGCCTCATTTACCGGAAGACTCAAAGTTATATTCAAAGTTATACGCCATAAAAAACGCGTCAAATCAAAAAAAGCCGCCATAAACCTAGTGTTTATAACGACTTACAAAACGCACCTGGCACGATTCGAACGTGCAACCTTCGGTTTCGTAGACCGATGCTCTATCCAATTGAGCTACAGGTGCAACTGCTTTGCTAGTAAGAACTTACGACATCTTATAGCTGCCGGAAATTTCTTTAGCTAAGTAATTTACACCCAAACGCAGCGTAATGCAAGTAAATTAGGGCATTTTTTTAGATATCGGCATAAGTGGGGAGTTTAAATTACCGATATTATTATCGGAATATCTATAATCGAAAATACTAATGCAATGGGGGATTAAATGGGGCGATCGTGCAATATCAGCTGTTTTCTGTATGGAGTTGTCACTTCTGCTGTACTGTTTATTTGTGTGTTTCTGATAATATTCAAGTTTAGCACAACCCCGCGACCGCCTGCACCGCCTGAGGGAGTGACCATGCCGCATCCGTGGGGAGCGATGGACGCCGACACACTTCAGAACGATGCTGATTCTGACCTGGAGATCAGCATTACCGAATCTCTACTCGCCGAAAACCCCGAAGAATTCGACCTGAATAATGACGGGATTATGGAATACAAGATCCTCGCTCTTTCAGGGGGCGGTTCTAACGGGGCGTTTGGGTCCGGCATACTCTGCGGGTGGAGCAAGTCGGGAAATCGGCCGGATTTTAAAATTGTCACCGGTGTGAGCACGGGGGCATTGCAGGCAACGGTTGCATTCCTTGGGCCCGAGTATGATTACGGTTTGAAAGAAGTCTACACGGAATTTGGAACCGATGAGATTTACAGGAAACGCCCGGCGCTGCTTTCATTGTCGAAGGATGCTCTAAACGACTCCCGACCGCTTAAAAAGATTATCGACAGCTATGTAGATGAGAAAATGCTTGCCGATGTCGCTGCTATACATGCGTCCGGACGGCGTCTCTTTGTAGGGACGACGAACACGGATACTCAGGAATTTGTGATATGGGATATGGGCAAGATCGCCTCGAGCAAACGAAAAGGATATCTCCAGTTATACCGCAATGTTCTGCTGGCGTCGGCTTCGATACCGGTATTGTTTCCGCCGGTGTATTTTGAGGTCGAAAACGAGGGGAAGAAATACTATGAGATGCATCATGACGGGGGAGCGTATGGTAATGTTCTTTTCAGCACGGTGCTGCTTGAATTCAAGGATGCACTCGACGGGGTCGGAACCAAACCGGCAAATGTTGAGATAGAACTGTATATCATTGACAACGGTAAATCGCTGCTGACTAATGAAAGAAGCGAAGTAACACCAACGATCGGGTCTATCGCGGCGGTGACAATAAACAATCTTTTCAATATCACGGTCTCGGCGAGCCTGTATCGTATCTATGTACTTTCAAATCGCTATGGGGTAGATTTTAACCTGGCGACTATCGGTAAAAATTCGGGGCTTTTATTGGATCCTATGATTTTCGACAAAAAGCCCATGCAGCGGCTTTTTAATTACAGCTATGAACTGGCACGCAACGGATATGAATGGGTAAAAATACCTCCGGGCGTCGATCCGAATGAGGTCTTCTCAAAATGACCGATTGGTCAGTTTGAGTTACTTATAGCTATCTTTTGGCTTGCCTCTTAGAAGGTCAACGTGACCATCAAGGTAGGACATATTCAGTCCGTGAGCGTGTTTGCGGGTGTGGGGGAAAGGTGCTCCCCTGCGGAAAAAGTCACTGATTACCCAAACCTCGCTTGTAGATGTTTTCGGTCTGGGCCTGTCCGGGTATAACCATTTGACCCCGCTTGTACGAAGCTTTCTTGGGATAAAGAAATTTGGATTTCGCCAAGGCATGGTCCCAAAGTACTTATTTTCCTGGAAACTCCAATAGACATAACCAATGTTTCCGAGTTCGCGATTTTCCGGAGTGTCCAAAACCGAGTCTGTGGTACCTGCGGGAATATATTCATCTGGATTTTGAGCGATCTTATCCTGCCATTCGTCTCTCGTACAGTAAAACGCCTTCATCAGTGAACTGTTTTTGCGGGCATCGAGATCTTCAAACAAGCCAAGATGAGTATTATGTTCGGTTGGCTCAAAAGGCAACCATTCTTCATTACTCTGAGCATAGGTAAACAACGCAAGTGAGACCTGCCTGAGATGAGCAGCACAAACTTTCTCGGCGGCGAGGTGTTTGGCTTTTTTCAGAGACGGCATAAGCATACTCAGCAGCAAAGCGATTATCGCGATAACTACAAGCAATTCTATCAAGGTAAAAGCATGTTTACTATTAACCATTTTTTCCATTTCCATGTCCCATTAAAAAAAAAAAAACGAACCATCATTTCATCAACCATGAATCTAAACACAGGTCATGAACATTTTATTCCATCTTTGAAGATTAAAACATATTTTAACCCTCTAAAATACCAATATATACTTTGTTATTATGGATATCGACTTTCAGGCGTACTTTATGAGACTGTACAGGCGTAAATCGTGAGTGAGATTTTTTAGTTACAGTAATTATAAATATCTGTTTTTTTGTGATCTGTCATGATTACTGAGTCTTTGCTTAATCGCTATTATCCCTGCGCTCGCGCTTCGGGCTCCTATTGCCCCGAAATAAACTCGCTCACCGTAAATCCGTGATGGGTATTCCGGCTAAACGAATAGGGTTGTTATTGCCGATATAGATATATGGCGTCTGCACAGGTAAAAAATTTGCACTCGAAACTCTCGCGGTCGGCAATGGGGCGGACGGTTACATGTTTTCTGGACTATCTCAATGTCGAGGCGGGATTGTCTGAAAACACAATCCTCGGGTATGGGCGAGACCTCGTGGTGTTTACAGACTATTGCAGGAGCAAGTCGGTTAGCGGGATCGAAGGGGCCAAACCGGAGACGGTTTTTGGTTTTATCCGGTATCAGGCCGGGCAAAGGGACGGCGGCAAAACGAATGTACAGGGAAAGTCTGAAGCGACAATAAACCGTTCGCTGGTGGCGGTCAAAATGCTGCTGAGGTTCTCGCTTATGACCGGTCTTATCGAAGAGGATTTTATCTCGGTTCTGGAAGGCCCGAAACCATGGCAAAGACTGCCGATAGTTTGCAATAAAGAAAAAGTGTTCAAACTTCTCAGCGCTCCGACCTGCGAAGATCCGTTCTATCTTCGCGACAAGGCGATCCTGGAACTTCTGTACGCAACCGGGGCAAGAGCAAGCGAAGTAGCCGGTCTTAAAGTGCAAAGTATCAATCTTCGGATAGGGTATGTGAGGTGCCTTGGAAAAGGTAACAAAGAACGTATTATTCCGCTGGGCAAAACAGCCGGCGATGTTATATGCGATTATCTCGAAGACGCCGATGCCGGCCGCGCAAAACTGGCAAAACCTCACAGCAAAGACGCGCTCTTTATCTCACGCACCGGCAAGCCGCTCGACCGTATCGAGATATGGCGGATCGTAAAGAAATATGCCCTTCGCAGCGGTATGCCGAAAAAACTCACCGTCCATACGCTAAGGCACTGCTTTGCCACGCATATGCTCTCAGGAGGGGCCGACCTGCGGTCGCTGCAGGAAATGCTCGGGCATGTCGATATCTCTACGACACAGATTTACACGCACGTAGATAACGAACGACTGAAAAAAATTCATAAACAATTTCATCCCAGAGCGTAAGGCGAAAAGCGAAAAGCGTAAATCGAAAGGTGTAAGGTGTAAGGTGTAAGGCGAAAGGCGTCAGGCGTATGCTTGTCGGTACTTTGACAATTCAGATGAATCTTCATGGAATCGGTTCCCTGAAAGACAAACGAAAGATCGTTAAAAGTCTTATTGGTCGATTGCAGAGCAGGTTCAATTTTTCTGTCTCGGAAGTTGCCGCTCACGAGAGCAAACTTATGGCGGTAATCGGTATTGCCCTTGTATCCAACGATGGCGTCTTTATCCAGAAGCAATTCGACAAAGCGATCGACTTCGCCCGGAAGGACGGGCGGTTCTATCTGGGCAATACACAGCAGGAAATTTTCTCGGCGGAGGCGTAAGGCGTGAGGCGTAAGGCGTGAGGCGTAAAGCTGCACAGCGTTATTCCAGTATCTTGCCGCGTCTTAAAATATGATCGGTATTACCGTATGCTGCCGAGACGATAACACCCTGGTATTTTAAGTAATGACCCTTCTGGATGCTTGCCAGACCCTCTGCCTGATCGTCGAGAAAGTAAACTGTTACGGCGCTGGAAGAACCCTGGCTTTGCCTGAATCTAATGAAATAATTCCCGTAAAGATGATCGTCTACCGCGTAAACTCCCAATACTTCCCCTCCCCATTCAACGATACGGCCCTTATGTTCAGGGAAAACGATTGGCTGCATACGGTTGAATTTATCGGCTATAGTTCCGTAGGCTCTGTCAAAATCAAAAAAGTCCAGCTCGTCAGAAGACTCCTCTTTTTTAAAAAGATCATCCATCTTCTTTCCAACAAATTTGTTTGCCGCCTTTACACTTTTACCAACAAACTCGTAATCGAGCTCTATCTTGATAAAAATCCCTAAAAGGATCAGGCAAACCGTTACAGTGTTAAAGATGACCATCTGCTTGTAGCGGAAGTCGTGATATTGCTCCGAGAGGATGTAAACGTGGCGGCAGTTTACGCAACCGACCTGCCTTCCGAGAAATTTCGAGGAAACCTCTACACCCCTGCCGCAATTTGGACATTTTACTGTTAGCATATTCTGCCTGAAACTGCCTGATAAAATTAATCTTTGCAAACAAACCGTTTGTTTGATTTGTGCTTTAACCTATTTTATCGGCAGATTCAGTGTGTCGTTGCAGTAAATGTTGGCTGCATCATTATAGCATACCAAGGGATGTTTTTATCGGGCTTTAGTAACTGACAGAAGCGTGGATCGCAATGGCGTGTTGCTCAATAGAGTTGTCAGATTTTAGTTTTTTTTTGAGCACAATGATTATCCCTGCGCTCGCGGTGTTACCGCTTTTTGTGAGCTTCGGGCTTTTGTTTTTATTTGACGGACGGTTACCAGATTTCATTCAATTCGACAAGGCGTTCTTTAGCCATTTCGTTTCCGAGTTTGGCTGCCTTCTGATACCATCTGACAGATTCGTATGTGTCCTGTTCGACACCTGCGCCCTCTTCGTACATGACTCCAAGCTGGCAGGCCGCCTGCGCAGAGCCTGCTTTTGCGGCTTTCTCAAACCACTTAAAAGCACCGGCGGCATCGGTCGAAATGCCTTCGCCCCGGTTTAAGGCAACTGCAAGATCGTGCATAGCTTTTACATGGCCCTCTTTTGCAGCTTCTGTCAACCACTCGACGGACACGGCCTTGTCGGCTTCGACACCAAGTCCCTTGTTGAAGACAACACCCATGTAATAAATTGAGTCGGCGTTGCCGGCGCCGGCAGATGCGGAAAACCATTTTACAGCTTTTTTGTAATCCTGCTTGATATCGGTGCCCTCAAAAAACAATACGCCAAGTTTGTGCATGGACCCGGTATTGCCGCCTTGTGCCGCGGAGGTATACGACTTAAAGGCCTTGTCCACTGCCTTATCGACTCCCAGTCCCTTGAGGTACATATCGCCAAGCCGATCCATTGCCCCGGTATTTCCGTCTTTTGCGGCCTCGGTGAGCCACTTTCCGGCTGCGGGATAATTGACAACAACGCCTGTCCCGTCAAAGTATGCAAATCCCAGGCGAATCTTTGCATTAGCGCTTCCGTTCTCTGCCGAACGGGTAAACCACAACATGCCCTTTGTTTCATTCTTTTCAACGCCGTCGCCTTTGAAATACATAACGCCCAGATTGTACATGGCGTCTACGTCTCCGGCGTCTGCGGCTTTTTTGAACCAATGGACCGCCTTGTCGAGGTTCTTTTCCATTCCTGTACCTTTACTGTACAGCATGGCGAGGTTGTGCATGGCCCACACATCGTCTTTATTGGCTGATTTAACGAGCCAGTCTCTCGCCAGGTCCAGGTCTTTTTCGATGCCTTCTCCATTATGATAGGCCTTGCTAAGGTAGTACATAGAGCGGCCGCAACGGGAATTGGCACCCTTCTTAAACAATTCAAACGCCGCTTGAAGATTTCTTTGCTTACCCTTGCCTTCTGCGTATGCAAGACCCAGGCGGTTATATGCGGGTGTATACCCGGCAGCGTTGGCTTTTTTGAACCACTCTACCGCTTTTGCGGCATCTTCTTTAACGCCTGCGCCATCGTATAAAGCTGTGCCGACAGCGACCATCGCCTCCAGAGAACCGGCGGTTGCGGCTTTTTCATAGGATCTGAAAGCATTTGCGGTGTCGCCTTTTTCTTCGGCCTCTTTGGCATCTTGCATAAAGTTGATGATCTCTAAGCGTTTGTTGGCAACTTCATCCATTTTCTTCATAGTTGCAATAAGAGAATCAAGCTGAGTCTGGGTACTTTTGACAGTTTTTGCGACAAGAGCTTCACGGTAATATGCCAACGCTTCAGGATATCTGCCAGCCCTTTCACGCTTATGAGCTATTTCCAAATTAGCATCGTGCTTTTCACCCTTTGCCGTGGCGAGCTTTTCGTCAATCCCTTCGGTTTTGGGATGATTCTTTTTGATCTTTTCAAAAATCCTGATGGAAACATCATATTCTCTATTCTGCAAAGCGCGGTCAGCCAAATCTGAAAGCTCTGTAATCGCATTAGCTTGAGCCTGAACCTTCGCATTAGCTAGAGCTTGAGCTCTGAAAGCATTTTTCGCTAAATCAAGCTTATTTTGGGTTTCCGATGTTTCCTTAAATATCAAGGCACGTGTATAATATTCAATTGCTTTCTCATAGTCTTTATTTTTCTCGTAAATACCGGCTTGCATAATACAGGCATTGACCAATTTGTCTTTAATGGCTTCGTCATCCGCTGAGATTTCCAAGGCATCCCAATAATTCTTTATCGCTTCGCCCCATTTACCATCTCTTGCGCAATTATCCGCATAACTTAAATACCCGCTTTTTTTCTTGCTTTTCATTTTCTCTTCGATCTGGGCTTTGATGGCCTTGGCCCTGTCGTCGTCTGGAAAGTCTTTAAGAACTCCCACGATCTTATCCATGGCATCTTCAAGCTTGCCGTCATTCATTAAATCATCGGCATTGGATATCCGCTTGTAAAGAGCTGCGATCTCTTTAAGGCCTTCGATCTCTTCTCCGGCTTTTTTGGCAGAGGTCGTATCGGGATACTTACTGATCAATCTTTTTGCCAAAAGAAATGCATCTCCATATTTAGACTGATTGATCAGTAATTCGACTTCAAGCCATGCCTTCTGTGCTTTGAGTTCGTTTTCCCACTTGTCAACCTTCTTATCGATCTCTTGATCTTCTGCAAAATCTTCCGCCTGAGCTATGATGAAATTAGCAACATCGATGGCATCGTCAAAATCTCCGCCCTCTGCTTTAGAATTCGCATACTGCCATAACTCAGGCAAATTCTCAGTGTCATTGGACGAGTTCATGGCGGAAATAATGATCGAGATCAATAATATCACGATGATAATTGCCGCGGCGATGGGTTTGGCATTTGGCTTGTCAAGGATCGACTTTACATATTCCAGGCCTTGAGCCAGGAGGTTGTCTTTTTCAAAAACGGCGTTGACCTTGTAGTCGCCTTCCATCCGGACGGTTGTTTTCGGTGAATCGGGGTCGGCGACTCTTCCGCTGTTGACGGCTGGGCCGGTCCATCCGGCAAAATGATATTTCTCGTCTGCGCAGCACTCGATGACGATCTGCTCGCCATAGCTGTAGGAGTACTGCCCGCGGCCCGGCAATGTAATCAGGCCGCCGTCTTCGGAACTTACAATAAGTGTCTTTTCGTCGATGGCGAATACCGCTTCGACCTGCATCTCGCCGTTGGCAGCGACGGTCGTCTCGACCGATTTGGGATCAGCGACCCAACCGTTATCTACAGCAGGACCGGTCCACTCGACAAAATGATGATTGTCGGCGGCGACAGCTTCTATAGCAACTTTACGGCCGTAAACGTATTGTTCCAGGTAGTCATCTACAGTACCTGCCTCACCCTGGCCGGTCGAACTTAGCTTGAGGGCATGCTGGTCTATCTCGAAAATCGCCTCAAGTGAGACGTCACTGTCTATTGTGATAGTCGTCTCGGCTGAGAACTTGTCGGCAAGTTTGTCTTCGTCCGTCTCGGCAACGGACCATTGAACGAAATGGTGATTCTCATCGGCTAACGCCTTGACAACGAGCTGCTTTCCGTGATCGTATTCGGAAAATCCCTCGCAAGGCTGCCTGACACAACCGCCACCGACCGACGACAAGTTCAGGACATGACGATCCAGCGCAAATACGGCATGCAAAGTGTATTCGGCCTCGATGGTAACTACGGTTTCTTTTGAAAACGGGGCCTTGACCTTACGTGCATCGACGGCGGTGCCGGCCCACTCGACAAAGTGATAATTCTCGTCGGAAGCAGCGGTAACCGCAACGGCGGTGCCGTGTTCGTAATCGGCGGCCTGCGGTTCATCGGTTTTTATACTGCCGCCGTCGGCCGGATCCAGTATAAAGCGATAGCGATCGATCGCAAATACTGCTTCGAGTGAATGATCGTCGTCCATCTCCAAAGAAATGACCGGATTGGTTACGTCTTCGACCTTGCCGTTATCGACCGCCGAGCCGGTCCAGTTAACAAAATGGTAATTCTGATGTGCCTCTGCCTTAATCAATACCTCGCTGCCGTGATCGATCTCGCTGATTCCTTCGCGTGGCCCAATGACTGAACCGCCGTCGGAAGACGAAAGACTTAAAGCGTGACTGTCGATCTCGAAGACCGCGCAAAGGGAATAATCGCCCCCGACCTTGACGGTTGTCGTTGCCATTGAAGACTCTTCGACATTGCCGGCGTCGACTGCAGGGCCGGTCCACTCGACGAAGTGATAGTTTCGGCGAGCTTTGGCGGCGATGGTAACCGTCGAAGAGTACTCGTAACCGGCAATTCCATCGTCTGTCCCTTCGACAGATGAATCTCCGCCTTCAGAGGCAGACATATCGAAGGCAAAACGGTCAACTTCAAAAATAGCCTCCAGCGAATAATCGCCGTCTACCATCAATGTGGTCAGAGAGCTGGAAGGGTCGGTGACTTTACCGGCGTCGACGGCTGATCCGATCCAGCCGGCAAAATGGCTGTGCTCGTCGGCAACTGCCCTGAGAGGCACATCGAGGCCATGATCGAATTGACACTGGGATTCGGCGGGCTCTAATACCATACCGCTGCCGGAGGTTGACAGTTTCAAACTATGGGTGTTTACCACAAAGACTGCATTGAGAGTGTATTGGCCCTCTATAGTCAGCATTATTTCGGGGTTTGATGGGTCGGTGACCTTGCCTGCGTCAACAGCGGTGCCTGTCCACTCGACAAAAGTATAATTTTCGTCGGGTTCTGCGGTGACTGCG
This sequence comes from Planctomycetota bacterium, assembly GCA_019456225.1. Lineage (GTDB taxonomy): Bacteria > Planctomycetota > Phycisphaerae > Sedimentisphaerales > Anaerohalosphaeraceae > VRUI01. The sequence goes on from VRUI01000015.1 coordinate 41,495, forward strand.
ACCTCAGCGGCATAGACATATTCGCCGCCGCCGGGCAAGTCTGCGGAAATATCGTGCTCGTCGGTTCGAACAATGCCGCCTTGCGAGCAGGTCAGCGAAAGCGAAAAAGTATCAACCGCAAAATTAGCATGTATCGTGCAATCGTCTTCGATCGTAAGCGATGTGACCGGACTATCGGGTTCTGCGACATTGCCGCTGTCGACGGCGGTTCCTGACCAGTTGACAAAATGTTGATTTTCGTCAGGCTGGGCATTGAGTTCAACCTGCCGGCCGTAATCATATTTGCAGGTGCCTTCTTCGGGGCTCAATATCATCCCGCCCTGCGAAGACGACAAAACAAGTTCGTGCCTGTCGATCTGGAAGTCGGCGATAAGGGTGTAATCTGCATCAACGACGAGCTCGGTCACGGCAGAATTTTCGTCGGCGACCTTACCGGCCCGAACGGCCGATCCTGTCCAACCGACAAATTGGTAGTGATCGTTGGGCACTGCCTTGATGACTATCTCGGTTTCGGGATCGAATTTCGCGTTTGGGCGAGTGGGCAAAAACACCTGCCCCAGATCGCCGCCGGAGATGCTGACATTATAAAGCTGCGCAGTCTTCCATTGCAGCGAAGTAATCTCTACTCCCATATCTTTGAGCAATTCGGCACATGTTGACTGCCTGCAAAGCGGGTCTGCGCCGAGAGCGTTTCGCAAAGCGGTATTCTGAGCCTCACTGAGAATACCGAGAGACATGAACCTGCCGTCTTCGAGATAGCCGCCGAGGGATATGTATATGCAGGCGGCAAACGAATAAATATCGCTTCTGCGAATCATTTTACCGTCAAGCTGTTCGCCGGCCTTGAACGGGCTAGCGGCGGCGGTTTCTGCGGCGGCATCTTTAATGATCCCGGTAACGACAGGGAACGACAGTTTTACCGCTGAGTTTTCATCCAGTAATATATTGTCAGGCTCCACATCACCATGGATAAGGCCCTGGCTGTGAACATAATCCAAAGCTTCACCGGTCCGGGTGAAAATTGCCAGGCACTCCTCAACACTCAATGGAGATACAGCGATTTTGTCTGCAAGCGGCCGGACGTCTGTTTTTTCAAGGACAATAAATTTGCGGTCGCCTTCAAGATCCACGTCCAGCAAAGACAGGAGGTTCTCATGCGACAGACCGACAACTTTCCCGGCGGCTGCTTTGAGTTTGTCTAGTGCCCCCTCATCGGCAATGACGTCATCCGGCAAAACGCAAAGCGAAACCGCGGAATCGTCTGACGCATCTTCGGCGTCAAAAATATCGCCAAAAGAAAAATCCGTCGCATCGGCGGTAATGATATACCTCATACCGATAACCTGACCGACTAGGGACTGGCTGGATTGATTTGTGTCACCCGAAACTTCTGTATCGTCTGTACCTTGCAATGGCGCGTGGCACTGGTCACAGAATTCCAAACCGTCGGGATTCTCGAAATTACAGGATTTGCATAAAATCATCACAAAAGCCTTAAGATATTATTATTACAGATATTAAATATCAAGCAGAAAGACTCTTCTCACTTAAAAATTATAAACACAACACATTATCGCATTTTTTGGGGAAAATCGCAAGGATTCAAACTCTACTTGACTGAAATTCACAAATATCCTCAAAAAAACCGGGGTCATTGCCCAAAAACGAAGATCGAATCGAGATTACCGGGCATCTTCGATAGAAAAAAACTACCTTTGATCAGCTCGCCCAGACTGCTTGCGAAAAAACGGCAAATGACAGCGAAAACCGACCAACTGGCAATCACTAATCCCCGGCAGAAAGAGCACTGCCTGCACTATTACGCTTTACTTTAACGGGCGCCAAGTGTTCGCGGATTTCTTGCCTGCGAACATAATTTCTACCCAAAGCGGACAAACCCGATGCAATTAAATTCGTCAGGAAAACAGTTCCTTTTTATTCTTCAGACGATAGACAGTATATTTCAGAAGCCTTGCAAAATAGCGATCTTTTTTGTTCACCTTAACTGCCGCCTGGATCTCGGGGAGGACAGGCAATGCCTTTTCACCTAGCCTGTCCAGCGCCGTCGCCGCAAACAATCGAACCTTCTCGGCCGGGTCGTCAAGTTTTTCGACAAGCAGTTTCAGTGCCTTTTTATCGCCCTTGAAGTCAACCAATGCCTGCGCCGCGGCGATCTGTACGCTGGAATATTTATCCTTCAACATCGGGGCAACCGCTTTAGCGGCTTTGGCAATATCCTTACCCTTGCAATTTTGATGCAAACCTACAACCGCCCAATAACGCACCGCCGCATATTTATCTGAAAGCCTGGCAAGGTACGCCCCAACAGCTTTTGCGCCTTCAAAATCCAACTGACGAATCTCAAGTAATCGCTTAAGCATATCGCTTCTGTCAAGCTTCTTGCGCCATCGCGGTTTAACCTTCATCGCGTCAAAATCGCATTCCGGTATAAGCCCGACATCACCAACTTCAGCCATCCACGCGACAACAGCCTTTCGCATCTCCAAAAGCTTACCGGCATATTTCGGATCGCCCGCCAGGTTATTTGTCTCATGCTTGTCGGCCTTGAGATCGTAAAGCTCTTCCAGCGGACGTTTTTTCTGCATAAACAGTTTTTCGGAACCTTTGAGCTTGCCGGCAGCGTCCAGTTTTCGCAACTCCTGCATCGTCGGCATCTGGTTCATATAGTCTACATGCACCGCGTAGGGTACATACGGCATGAAATTGCGAATATATTTAAACCGCTTGTCGTTGACGGCTCGGACCATATCGTATGCCTCGTCGATGCGGTCTCGCGCACCAAAGATATACTCACTCTTTTCCTTGGCCATCTGCGGACCTAGGAATGCCTTGCCCTGGAGATGCTTTGGAATATCCACACCGCAAAGACTAAGCATCGTCGGTGCAAAATCGATAGAACTGACAAGATCGTCACTGACCGTACCCGCTGCCATAACCGCAGAATCTCCGCCGCCGGCATAGGCCCGGTATTTTGGCGGCACGTAGACTATCAGCGGGATCCGCATCCCCGAATCATAAAGCCACCTTTTCGCACGAGGCAGCCCGCGTCCGTGATCGCCCCAGAACCAGACGATAGTATCCTCTGCGAGACCTGCCTTTTCAAGCTCGTCAAGCACCCCCTGCGCGAGCGAGTCCATCGTCGTAATATTATCATGATAGCGTGCCCAGTCCTTCCGCGTAACCGGCGTATCGGGATAATACGGCGGCACCTTGGCCTTATCCGGATCATGTTTAAGCTCGGTGTATTTATTTCGTATCCTGCTCTCATGAGTATTTGTAAAATTGCGAATATGAAAGAACGGCTGCCCCTTGGCGCGGCCGCGATAGTGAGCCTTGCGTTTACACTCATCCCACGCAGACGCCGGTGCCTTGAATTGGTAATCGGTCTTGGAATCGTTGGTGCAGTAATACCCGGCTTGCCGCAAATACTCAGTAAAGCACTTAACGTGATTCGGCAAAACACCTTTGCACCGCATATTGCTGGTCCCGATAGTAACCGGGTACATACCGGTGATCGTCCCGGACCGAACTGGAGCACAAACGCCGGCATGCGTGAAAGCATTATCGTATCGAACACCCCTGCCGGCAAGGGCGTCAAGATTCGGCGTATCTGCATAGTCTACACCGTAGCAGCCGAGATCGGCGTTGATGTCCTCGGTGCTTATCCACAGGACATTCGGACGTTTGATACCAGAATCCGGTTTTTTGGACTCGCCAAAAACAACCGCTTCAACCGAAAGCAGACAACCGGCTAAACCGGCGGCCTTGATGAAATTTCTTCTGTTAATCTTTTGTGATCCATTGGCCATAGTGCTCTCCCAATAATAATAGTTCAACTCAATAATAGACTGAAATAAGAACCTGATTATTGCAACTAATCGCTAATTTATTCATTTAAATTCGCCATCCTCTGCAACGCAGAAACCGCGAATATCCACGGATAAAGCTCTTCATGATACCACAGGCTCGCAAAATACAAACCTATAGGCGAAGGGGCAATTTCCGCAGAACTGGAAAACCTGTCAATAATCCACTGTCCGCCGCCTTCAACGGCTGCTTCGACCTGGTCTACGGAAAACCCATCCTGGCCGTGCAGGGCCTTTACTCCAAGCAGCGCGGCGAGGGCATCGGCGGCAAGGGCCGTTTCCTCTATTGAAGATTCGATCCCTGCTGCCCCTCCCCAGCCGCCGTCTTCATTTTGAATCTTAACAAGAAATTTCGCCCCATCAACAACCATAGAATAATATGGAACCAGCAAACTCTCTTCAAGATGGGCAAGCCCGGAAAGGACCCTCGCCGTTCCGTAAGTCGGGTTCTGCTGATAATCGGCAGCCTCATTGCCAAACCACAGAGGAACCCACGACCCGTTTGCATGCTGAGATCGGCTTAGAAACTCGATTGCTTTTTTCGCCGAGCCGCGAATCTTTTCGGCAAGCGGGTCATCTACCTTATCGGCCCAAACACCCATCGCCGCAAGAGTGTGCGCACTAAGATCCGGACTGCTGCGGTCAAACGGCAGGTCCTTCCAGCCCCTGCAAAAAGTCGGAATCCCACCGTCTTTATTTTGAATATTCATCAGCCACTCAAGCCCCTTTATGGCAGCGGAGGTAACATCTTCATCTACAAGAGCAAGATTCTTAAGAGCGATGATCGCACCGGCCGTATCGTCGGCATCGGGCACGCCGCCGGGCTTATCCGTCCAGGCCCATCCGCCGGGGTCAGCATGAACATACAGATGCAACTCCTTATACTGCTGATCCGTCAACCACCGCAAAAGACCGCCTCTGGCCTCTTCGTCAAGTACCTGACCGAAATCAGGAGCAATCGACAAAGCGTTAACCGAAAGCGTAGTTACCCACGTGGCAAGATCGGTATCGATGGGCCAGGAACCGTCCGGGCGAACCGTCGAACGAACAAAGTCAATCCCTTTCGTCGTGACAATATGCCCCTTTTGACAGGCCGCTGCAAGAGATATTACAACAAAACTGGTAAGTGTGATCGCCTCCAGGAAACCTCCATTTTCCGGCTGAATTTCTGTAAGTTTTTTCAGCGTCCGCCTCCTGGCAACTTTACGTATCAACGCCTTAAACCAGTTCTTAGGTTTGTAATTGTGGAAATGCACCTGGCCGATAGCGATCAGCGCCGCCAATGCGTAACTGACCACCGAAAGATTCAACCACTTATACAAACGGTGCGGAAAAACTGCTAGCTCAAACGGCAATGGTACGATCATACCCCACGGATCATCGCCCAATCGCCCGGCCAGTGCACACACAGTAAGTATCGGCACGGCAAAAGTCCGGTCATCGCCATACCTGCGGTAGATGGCGTCTGTAAGCTGACCAGGCGATAGACCGCCGGCTGCATTTGAAAGCCACGCCTCAGCACCGGCGACAACTTCGCTATTATTTTCATCGGCACCTGCCAAACCAAATGCCGCCCAGCAAAGAACAGTCGTGGAAATATTACTCTCACTAACAGGCGTATCGCCCCAGCCGCCATCGGCATTGACATTTTCACAAAGCCACCTGAGCCCGCCTTCGACAAGTTCGGCATGTCCATCACCATCGGTAAGCGAAAGAGCTCCTACCGCCGTCGCCGTCGCAAGGGCACTACTGGAAAGGTGCCCCTGCCAGTTACCGCGTTCGGCGCGCATAGAAAGCAAACGCCCTCGAACCACCGAAAGCACCTCATCAAGCCGATCTGAATCAATATCCATCATTGTTTATTCAAAAGCCCCAAAGCAAGAAGCCCATAAAATGTATACTCGCAATCGCAAACTTTATCGAGACTGTTTCCGCAAAAACCACCTTTACCATCCCACAAACTATCGACAAAGTCAAGGCATCGCTCGCGTAAATCCGAGATGTCCGCGCCCGCCAGTCTTAATGCGTAAAGCCCCGTCGCCGTCGAAAGCAGATCGGTAATGGGAGCATTTTCCATCGCCAAAAATCCCCCTTCCGGGCTAACCCGCGATAGCATCCAATCGACAGTATCGTCGCCAATTTCACCACCCAGAAAATACAAAGCACTAACCGCAGCCGCAGTCGCGGGCGTGGAACCGGCTGTAATACCATATTCATTAGAATACCCGCCGCTTTCGGTTTTAAGAGAGTTCAGGCAGTCAACAAGCCTGTCACAGCGGCGAACCTCCAGACCCGAATCCTGAAAGGCTCCCAATGCAAGAAAACACCCGTAAGCAGTACCCCTTTCAGCGGACCTGTCAACATTATACCCGCCATCCGGTGTACTAAACACCTCCATCAAACGCCAGGCTTCATTAAATGAAAAACTATCGGAAACATCGGCCATACAACGCAGATAACAGGCCAGGTCAACCATCTCCATTTTATCGAGCGTACCTTTAAACCGTCGCAAAAAATTCACGGCCGGTTCGCATGAAAATCCCGGGGAAACCGCAGTCATCGCCTCAACTCCAAACATAGTGTAATAAAGATCACTCTCGCTTGAACGCCCTCTAAAGCCCCCATCCGGGTTGACCTGTGACTTCAGGAATTCAGCAACCAAGCCTGTAGATTCGCCGAGAACCCCTTTAGCCCCTACCGCCGCCTTAACCAGATCCCGTCTTATCGTCATTGCAGCAACCCATTATATTAGTGTCGTTAAAAATCTTGTAAACCATGCGTCTTAGCAACCCCTTCAAAGCAGGCGATTTCAAAGCCGCCAGTGTACCTAAAGCCTGCCCCTTATAAGACTCCATCATAACAAAAGCCTTATCCATGACGCCCAGCCTTTCGATCACTCCGCGAACATCGGCCCCTGCCGATTTAAGATCAACCGAACAATCCCACACCGACCCAAGCAGCTTTTTGTCATCGCCTTCGGCCTGATGATACGCCAGCGAAAGCAATAGCGAAGGCCGCAAACTCTCTACTCCGCCGCCATCTTTACTCAAACTGAAATCATCGATATCGTCGCGTATCTGGTACGCTACACCAAGCGCATCGCTGTACTCGTCGAGCACCTTGATCACATCGTCACCGGCGCCGGCATACAAAGCGCCGATCTTTAACGCGACCGCAAAAGCAGGCGAAGTCTTCTTCCTGAATATTTCGATAACCTGCCGCTGATTCATCGCAGCAGGCTCTCTTGCCCACATAAGTTCATCGCCCTGGCCGATACAAAGCCTTCTGTGCCCGCGCGAGGCAACGGCAAGCATAGCAGCGGTAACTTTGGGCTCTGCGCCGCACTCTGCCAAAAGACGATACCCCTCACCAAGCAGCAGATCGCCGACATTAAGCGCAACTGCCACCCCCTCGGCAACATGCAATGTCTTTTCGCCATAACGCAATACATCGCCGTCTTCAATATCGTCATGGATCAGCGAAGCCTTATGAAAACACTCCACCGCAACAGCAGCTTTCTTAAGCCCGGCAGGCAATAAGTCAACATCCGGCATATCATCGGCAAGTGCCTCATACGCACAAGCGGCAAGAAACGGCCGCCAGCGTTTCCCCTCGCCGCCAAGCCACTTAACAGCAAGTGCCTCGGTCGCCGTATCGTTTATTTGCAAAAGCGAATTCAAAGATTCTTCGCTAAACCAGCTTTGAACCTCTTTCCGCATATCGTCAAGATTAATCCTGCTCCCGATCTCTTCGCTGCTTAGGTATATCGCCTCCCAAATCCAGTCGGCGTCAACAGAGGTATCCACGCAGCCTTCCATCAGCAGCGGGATCGCGATACCGGGGACGGCGCCTGCTTCCATATACGGAAAAGTCCTCTCGAGAACCGAAAGGCAGCTAACCCCCACAACCGCCTCAATCTTACCAGATGCGATAAGGCTCATAACGATCGGCGAGCCTTCCGCGATGAGAACGGCATACCCGATCTTTTCGGCTTGCGTCTTAAGGTCGTCGATCATGCAATTGCCGCAATGATCACAGATAAGACCAAATTCATCGAACTGGCCACGACATTTAGCGTGATTCCGCAGGCACTTGGGCAAAAGCAAAAGCCGCTTATTAAACGGTATCTTAGCGAGCGTATCCCGCCAGGTCTCATTATTAATAAGAACCGCGACAAAATCCATATACTTGTCATCCGCCCGGCAAACTTCCACAACACCTGCCGAGTGCTCCCGAAGCTCATCCATAGACAACGGACAAACAAGCGAATTGTCCTCAATATAATCACGAACAGCGTAAAGGATCCGCTCACGCTCGGCGCGTTCAACAGGAACATTACCCGAAGGCTGGCGAACCTCATGCAACTTAATTATATTATCGCTGTTCATATTAAAATTAAATCCGTGTTAATCCATGGTTAAGAATCACGCTGAGCAATATCTTTGCCGATCTTAACAAACTTTTTACGCCACGCCCGAACCTCTGTCTTGCCCAGAACCCGCATCGCGGCACGCCTGGCCCAGCTGACACCGCCGGCCCTCTGGTTATCCCAGAACAACAGCGGAACCTTGCGGAAATTAACTTCGTAGCACGTGCTGTAAAGCTGCAGATGGTCGGCACGCATCTTTTCAACAGAAAACCGCTTTCCCTCTTTGATCTCATGGACCGAATACGGTTCATAGAAGACCGGAAAAATAACAGCATCTTTCTTCTCAAGATATTTAACGAGTTTATAAGTCCTCGCCACATCATCCGGCGTTTCGCCCGGCAATCCAAGCACCAGACTGACCACAGAGAAAAACCCGGTCCTGCTCATCTTGTCAACAGTCTGGCGGACGACGTCTTCCCAGTCATCGGGTCTGCACGGAGCGACCTTACCGGGACAGTTAGCCGCAACCAAATGACCGTTAGCGCTTTCGACACCCATATTAACCCACAGATAATCCGAGCGCCTGCTCCACGTAAGGAGCCTGCGAATCTCGACAAGCTCATCGTCGGTCAGCTGCATCACAGAGGTAATATTGCCATGGTCGATCTGCATAAAAGAAAGCTCTTTGATCTTCTGCATCTCATGCAGCAATCCGCAAAGTTTGTCAAAATCCGGTTTTGTCGTATCCGATCCGTACCTGAAGAAATCCTCACTGCCGCTAACCACCGAGCGAACACCGGCGGCGACATTCGTCTCAAGATCGCTGATGATCGTATCGACCGGCAAATGCCCCATCTTTTTACGCGACATAGTACAGAACTTACACCCACGCCCGCACCCGCGGGAAAGCTCGACGATACCAAGCAGCGAAGCACCGGCGATAGAACAAACCTTATCGTCAGCTGTCCCGTCCTCGCAAATATAACTTTCCGTCTGGTCGCCGGCGATCAACTTTTCGAACAACTGCGGCCCGGCATTCTCAAAATAACCCTCGAACACAACGTCGATACATTTGTCGGCGACCTCATCGTCATAACGATCCCACTGCCAGGCACCTGCTCCACCGCCAACAACCTTAAAGCCCCACTTGTCTTTCGCCTCGCAAATCCCCTCAAGCAACTGACGCGTCCACAATCGCGTATAAAGCTCACCATCCCAGAAACTGGTCGTAGTAGTATTGCTCATCCCCTGACCGAGCGGATCGCTGGAAGAAACCCCGACAACCTTAACCCACGGACCAAGCAATCCCGGCAGTGCTTCCGGGGTAGTGCAAACAATATCATCGGCGGTAAGATCGGTATATTTAAGCAACGCAGCTTCAACCCGACGAAGCCCAAGCGGCACAACCGCTGCCCTGCCGGCGCCGTCAACCTTAACTTTCGGAGAGACAAAATGCCGCATAGCCGCCTCGGGCACCTGCGTAGTCTGCATCGTCGCAAATATACCCTCAAAAACGATCTTATAATCGGCGCTAAGCGTACGATCAGCCACAAGAACGACAGCAGGTTGTATTTTCTTGTCACTCATAAAAACCTATCAAAACCTAAAAAACTCGGTTTACTACTTGCCTTTTTCATCACAATCATTATCACAAAATGCCGAATTTGGACATTTCTTTTCGCCGCCGTCGGTATCCGCTGTCAACGAATCGATCACATCCTGCGGGATCCCAAGCTTTTCCTGAAGTTCACTAAGCTTTGCGGCCTTCTGCTTATCGCTAAACCCGGCCCCATCACCATCGCTGCGCGCGGCAAACCGCTTCTTCTGTTTCGAGCGGTTGCGAATGATCTCATGGACGTCGCCATCCATAAGATCAGCGAGCGCTTTGCTCTTATCTGCATTGGCCAGGGCCTCTTCGTCAACATCATCGCCATTGATCGGGCTGTCTGCGTACTTTGGAAATATGATCGCAGCCTCGGGACAAACCCTCGCACAAGCCGGACAATTCGTCTTACAGTTTGCCGGCTTTTCAACCTTGACCTTACCGTCGGCGCCCAGTGTAAAAACCCCGAACAAACAAAAATTCAGACACTGCTTACAATCAACGCACCGCCCGTAATCAATAACAGGAAACCACGGAACCCAATCGCCCTGCCGGTCAACCCGAACATCCGCCACAGGAGCGCAGCAACGGTTGAGCGAAGCGAAATCCGCCGAAGGAGGACCGGAAACATCGCCAAGTTCTGCGATAATTTCTTCCGCTGTCATCTGACGCATATTAAGAACCCTGGCGTTTTGGGGCAGTTTGAATCCAGCCCGCGAAAAAAGCCCTTCTACCGTCCGCCGGTAGCACGCAACAACCGTCAAACGCGATGCAGAGACCCATTCGGCAATACGTTCGTCGCCATCAGCAGCCAACCGGCAAAAATCATCAACGCCAACAAAGTTCGCACCGGACGCCTTAAGGGAATCTAATACACCCTCTTTAACGCCATCGGAAATAACATCCGACCACGAGCAATTACAAAATAAAATCAACTCATTCAAATCCAAAACACTTTCATAAAAAGCGACCAGCTTATCGCTTATCGCTAATTGCTAATTGCTTTTCTTAATATCATACGCCATCAGAAATTCCACATGGCGGATATACAACACGCCGTCGCTGATGGCAGGATGAGCCCAATGAACGCCCTCACCCTTTTCGATCTTAAACTCACTGACAACATCGAAACCTTTCGGACTCGCCTTAACAAGCCCACCCCCAACTGCCGTACTGCCCGTCATATTTCGTAAACGCATCGGTCGTCCACTTAATATCGCCGTTTGCCGTATCCAGGCAATTGACTACCCCTCTGCCGGTAATAACATACGCACGTCCGCCGTCAATAGTCGCCGTCGTCCTCGCCGCCGGATGAGACTTTTTAGTCGCCTTACCATAAGGTTTTTGCCACTTGACATTACCCTTAAGATCAAGTGCGGTTAGATATTCAACCTTGTCCTTATTTCCGGTAACATATATCCTGCCGTCTGCAATAGACATACTTGAATTAACTTCGCCAATGTCATCTGCGGTCCAGAGCAGCTTAGGTCCGCCCACAGGCCATTTCTTAAGCAATCCAGTCTCACCGGAAACACCCCTGCGACCCTCGCCGCGCCACTGCGACCAATCTGCGCCAAAAGAACTAACACAAAAAACCGTAAGCAATACAAAAATCAAATATCTCATAATAAATCCCAAAAATAAAATAGCTTCCGCCGAAGGTGGTTTCCATAATTAGACATTATACAATAGACATTATTCATTCGAAAGGTCAACACAAACCAGATCACCCTGTGCTGTCCGTGCATAAACCTTACCATCCGAAAACGCCACCGGAGACCAGCACAAACCCTTAAGTATCTGCGCAGAAGAGATCTCTTTAAAGCCCTTGGGTGTAGCCTCTGCAATATAAAGTTTTCCCTTAGCACTAAGCACAACAAGTTTACCGCCTGCGATTATCACACTACCGTTACCTGAACCGTCAAACGACCACATAGGCTTGCCCGTCTTAAACTCAAGGCAAACAAGCTGACTCTGATTGATCCCATAAACATACCCATCCAGCAAAACAGGTCCGCTCATCTGGCTCCGCATATTCGTAGTCTTCTTCTCTTTGCCCCAGACACGACTGGCCTTATCGCCGTCGATCTTTATCAAAGCACATCCGCTGCCGTAACCGGAAGTAATAAAAACTTTATCGCCGCTGAGGATCGGGTCGGCGGCATTGACATTATGCCTGGTCTTCCACGGAGCATCCCACAACTTTGTACCCGTTGCGACCTCAACTGCGAAAACGCTCTTTTCACCGAACAGAATAGCAGCTTTAACATCGCCTGCTTTATAAGGAACAGGAGTAGAGTACCCGGACGGGCCTTCGCCATTTTGCCAGACAACCTTACCAGTGGCCTTTTTAACCGCGACACCGAACTCGGCGGCATTATAGATCACGAGGTCATCAACAACAACCGGCGAACCGGCGAGTCCCCATGTAGGCCGTTTGATCTTCAATTGTTTTTCCCATACTACGTCGCCGCTCTTTGCATCCAGACAAAAAATATGCCCTCTCTTGCTGATCGTATAAACCTTACCATCGACAACGGTGGGAGTTGAGTGCGTTCCGCCTTTATAATATTTGGCATCAAGCGGGTGCTCGTAAGAATGCTTCCACAACTCGTCGCCGGTGATAGCATTAAAACAAAATACGTAATCCATATCTTTAATATTACCCATCGTATAGGCCTTGCCGTCAGCAATAGCTATCGAAGAAAATCCCGTCCCGATAGACGCTTTCCACAATATCTTGGCCCCGTCATTAAGAGCCTTCGGATTCCAATCCTTCTCGGCGGAAATACCGTCACGCTTTGGCCCGCGCCAATTGGCCCAGTCAGCGCCAAAAATCAGCCCTGAGCACAAAAAAACGGCAACCACCAGAATACAACCCCTAACAACTCTAAAATCTCTCATAATGCTCTCCTTAAAAAAAAAATTCCTGTTTTTTTTTACATTTTTTCTTAAAACGCTCAATATCACCAAGTTATTGCAAATAATACCAGATTGCACAACAAAAATCTAACGACCAACGACCAACGACTATCGACTAACGACTAGTTAGTGCTCCGACAGGGCACGCCGCAATACATTTGGCGGCGACACGCCCAAGCCCCTCTGTTAAACTTCGCCCAAACGGAACGGCAACTTTAACATCAAAACCCCTGCCTGTAAACGCAAGTCCGCACCCGGCCGACTCTCTCGATGCGATCTCAACGCACAACCCGCAGTCGATACACTTGCCCTGCTCAAAAACAACCTCACTCTCAAGAACCTGAGCAAATCCCCTGCGTTTAGCCTTATACGTATTCGCCTTGGCCGAATATTCCTCGGCATATCGCCGCAGCTTACAATCGACAGGCTTTCGGCAATCGCAATGCAAACAACGAAGCGACTCGCCGACTGCCTCGTCATTAACAAACCCGCCGACATAACCAGCAGGTTCAACACGCCCCGCTTTCGAAGCACTTTCCATAAAAACATCGATCTCGCCATCAAGCAGTTTTCCCATCCTGCTGTTAAACGGCTTCACCGAACCGGCGACATCTTCGCCGCCAAGATACTGCCCGACACAAACCGCCGCCGCCTTGCCCGCCGCCACTGCCGCAACAGCCATCTTCTTTTTACCGCCAATATCACTACCAACAAAAACCGAAGGCAATGAACTGTCAAGCCCCTCAGAATTTTCAAGACCGACAGCCAGCAAAACCGCGTCAAACTCTTTACAAATCTTATCGAACACAGCCCCGCCGGTAACTTGCATATTCAATTTAAACTCAACACCCATCTTTTCAATAACACCGACTTCAGCGGCAAGTACACCGCCGGAAAGTTTATCAGCAGGCTCATCGCAAAGCATCCCGCCGCCCTTTTCATTGCTGTCAAAGACAGTACAATCGAAACCGTCAACCTGCAAATAATACGCCGCACTCAGACCAACGCAGCCGGCCCCGACGATCGCGACACGCTTATTTTTCTTCTTCGCCTGAACCGGCATATAAGGCGCAGGACTTGCAAGATCAACATCAGCAACAAACCGCTTGAGCAAACAGATAGAAACCGCACTATCCTGCAATCGCCGTCTGCACGCATTCTCACATGGCGCAGGGCATATCCGGCCAAGAACCGCCGGAAGCGGAATATCATTCTTAATCGTCTTTATCGCCTCACCAAACTCACCGCCGGCGATCTGCCGTATCATCAACGGAATATCCATCTTCGCAGGACAAGTAACATGGCAAGGCCCCATACAGTCACCGACATGGTCGCTAAGCAAAAGCTCCAAAGCAGTCTTACGAGCCGCATGAACCTCGTCGCAGTCGCTCTCAACAACCATCCCGTCGACAGCTTTGGTCCCGCAAGCTGGAGCAAGCGACTCGCGGCCATTAACACGAACGACACAAACCATACAGCTAGTCGAAGGAGCACACCCCTTCAAAAAGCACATAGAAGGAATAGAAACCCCAGCCTGCTCTGCGGCATCAAGAATAGTAGCCCCATCGTCAACGCTAACTGCCAAATTGTCAATTGTAAGTTCTATCATCTATTCAACCTTAACTGCATCTGCCGGACAAACATTCCTGCAGGTATCGCAGCAAAAACATTTCTCCGTATCGATCTCATGCTTAACATACGGCGTAAACGCAATCGCATCCGCCGGGCACCTCTGGGCGCACACAGTACACCCGATACAATCATCCGTGATCGAGTAAGTTATCAACCCCTTACACTTACCCGCCGGACAACGCCCTTCTATATGAGCTTCATACTCATCTCTGAAATACTCTATCGTCGAAAGCACCGGGTTCGGCGCAGTCTTGCCAAGCCCGCACAAACTGCCCTTCTTAACCATCAGCGAAAGCTCGTAAAGTTTTTCAATATCACCCTTTTGCCCCTGCCCGGCGCACAAACGCTCAAGTATATCGAGCATCCGGCGAGTCCCAACCCTGCAAAACGTACACTTACCGCAAGACTGGTTCTGCGTAAACTCCAGAAAATATCTGGCGATATCAACCATACAATCCGTGTCGTCGAGAACCACCAGACCACCCGAACCCATGATCGCACCTGCCGCCGTAAGCGACTCATAATCAACCGAAATATCCGCCTTACCCGCCGGTATACACCCGCCCGAAGGCCCGCCTATCTGAACCGCCTTAAACGTTCGGCCGCCGCCGATGCCGCCGCCGATACCCTCAACGACCTGACGCAGCGAAATACCCATAGGAACCTCTATAAGCCCGCCGTTAGCCACTTTACCGGCAAGAGCAAAAACCTTCGTACCGGAACTATTCACCGTTCCGTGTTCGGCAAACTTATCACCGCCGTTATTCAGTATCCACGGAACTGTCGAGTACGTCTCAACATTATTTATCAAAGTAGGCTTTCCCCAAAGCCCGCTCTCAGCCGGAAACGGAGGACGAAGCCTCGGCATCCCGCGTTTACCTTCAACGCTCGCCATAAGGGCGCTTTCCTCACCGCAGACAAAAGCACCTGCCCCCTGAACGATCGTAAGCGAAAGCGAAAACCCGCTGCCAAAAATATCCCCGCCAAGCAAACCCGCCTCTTCGCATTTTTCGATAGCCTCTTCAATACGCTTAACAGCAAGCGGGTACTCTGCGCGAATATAAAGAAAGCCTTCGCTTGCGCCAACCGCCCGCGCCGCGATAGCAAGACCTTCGATAACCCGCAGCGGATAAGACTCCATAAGCATCCGATCCATAAACGCGCCCGGATCGCCTTCGTCACCGTTACAAACAATATATTTAGTATCGCAGTCCTGCGCCTCAACAGCCCGCCATTTCAGATGCGACGGGAAACCCGCACCGCCGCGTCCGCGAAGCCCGGATTTTTCGATCTCACCGATAACATCCTCGCGATCCATCTCGCCAAGGGTACGCTTAAATGCCTCGAAACCACCCTTAGAGACATATTCGTCAAGATCGACCGGATTGATAACACCGCAATGCTCGGTGGCAATATGTTCCTGTTTACCGAGAAAATCTGCGATATGACCCTCGCGAACTTCGGCCTCATGGCAGCAAAGATCGACCCCGACATTATCCGAAACAACCCTGTCAAGCAAACCGCTAACAGAATTCATCAACCGCTTTCCAAAACTGCTCGGCTTAAAGTGGGCAAGAATAATTGACCTCGCTTCTTTAGGTTCAACAGTCGTATAAAGAAAAGTCTTACCGTCCGGCAAAACGATCTCAAGCAGCGGCGTCTGGTAACACATTCCAACACACCCGACTTGCTTAATCTCAGCTTTTATCGCAGTCTCGGTGAGCACATCTTCAATCGCATCAAGCAGTTTACCGCTGCCCCTGGCCACGCAGCATGAACCAAGCCCGATACGAATCTCACCTTCAGGATGAATCTTCGCTGCACCATCGCCTTTTTTCTTATCCTTCTTCTTAATGCTGTCGCGCCGAAGAAAATCCTCCAAAACTGCCCCAACCCCATCGCACGTCAAATGCCCGTACGTAATCTCGCCGATCTGAACAGCCGGCGCAAGAGTGCAGCACCCAAGACAGGCAACCTTCTCAACCGTAAACAAACCGTCCGCATCGGTATCGCCGCCGCTTTCGATCTTCAAGTGCCGCAAAAACGCATCATAAACAAGCGACGCACCCTTAACATGACAAGCCGTCCCAACGCAAATCTTAATAATATGCTCACCGCATGGCGTATGGCGAAACTGATCGTAAAAAGTAGAAATCCCGGCAATCGCCGAAGGAGTGATCTCCGTAAGCTCGCAAATCCGCTCAAGCACTTCAACCGGAAGATACCCGTAATGCCCCTGCGCAGCCTGCAAAAGCTCCAGCACACGGTCCTTACCTCTGCCGATACGACCGACCGCGTCATCTAAAAATGTCAGATCAACTTCGCTCATCAATCCTTCTTCCCAATACAGTAAAGATTTTTATTGCCGCGAATATACATCCGCCCGTCAGCGAACGCAGGAGACGCAAAACAACGCTCACCAAGTTTACTCCGCGAAATTTCCTTATAGTTGAGCCCCGTTTCAGCAACGATAAGATTACCCTTTTCAGAGATCATTACCAGCTTACCGCCGACAATAGAAGGAGAGGACTGGAACATCTCGTCCAGATCCTTATCCCAAACCACTTTGCCGCCCTTAAAATCTATACACGTAAGCACACCATCACTCGAAAGTATATACAAAAACTCACCATCGCTAACCGGGCTGCAGATATCCGGCACATCAACCTCATCATTTTTCCACGCAATGTGGCTTTTCGTAACATCACCACGCCCGCCCCTTTTAATTGCCATAACCTCATCATTAGGCTTAATAACAAAAACCAAACCGCCGGCATAAACAGAAGAGGGAGCAATGTCTTCAGCCTCACATTCAACCCGCCAAAGCTCGGCGCCGGTCCCTGCGTCATAGGAGATAGCAAAAGGCTTGGCGCAAGTAATGATCTGGCTCTTGCCCTCGACATCAACAACAACCGGAGACGTCCACGAATTGGCAACAGGTCTGTTAATCTGCCACACCGGCTGCCCGGAAAAACCGTCCAACGCATACAACTTCGATAGATTATCGTCATCGGCTCCCTGGTCATACTGAATGATCAGCAACTTCTTATACATCGCAAGCGAAGAGGCATAACCGTAAACACTATCAGGAACGCCAAGAAATTTCGCCCAAACCTTCTTACCGCTAAAATCGAACGCAACAACATCTCCGGTCGCAAAAATCGCATAAACCCGCTTACCGTCAACGGCCAAAGTAGGAGCCGAAAAACCCGTATCTTCCATAGGCTCAACCTCAGCCCCCTCAGGAAGCATACTCTCAACATCTCTGGTCCAAACCGGCTTACCGGTTTTGGCATCATAACAGTAAACCTGCAATTTCTTTTCATCGCCGCCTGAAAGAAAAACAAAATCGCCCCACAAAACCGGCGAATTCATACCGTCCATAGGAACAGGACTTTTCCAAAGCACCCCAGTTCCGCTTTCCCCGTCAAACTCAAGAGAAACATCTTTGTGTTTACTTACCCCGCTGCCGTCCGGACCTCTGAATGTCGGCCACCCAGCCAAAAACTGCTCCCACGTATCCTCGGCAACATACTCAACCGATGGCTTAAAACCTATCAAAACCCCCAACAAAAGCAAAACTGCAAATCCGCCCCAGACAAATCGCCGTGACAGAATAGTCCGGCGTTCTTGCCCCACACCATCAGTAGTTTCGCCTTCAACAACAGGCTTAACCCCGCCAAGCCCCCCGGCATATTTTAAGCAACCAACAAAAACACCCAATCCGCAAAGCAGCAGCACCGCCCCTTTACCCGAAAACGCCAGCCACCTCATCCGTCTATTCCGAATCTCAAGATCAAACTGCCGAATCTCACCGGCAAGCTTCTGGTTATCCGGATGATCCCTGAAAACATTCTTCATGTCTTCAAGCTGCTTTTCCATACCCGGCTCAACGCTTAACCGCCGGCTGTAATTGACAAACATAAACCCTGCAACTATCAGCGAAAACACCCCTGCAATAACAGCAACCCGAATCGCCGTCGTCCGTTTCATTTCCAGCGTAATCCCATCCATCATAAGTCCCCCCCGCCGTTCGCACTTGCGACATTACCCAATCGAACATGCTCCCTCGGACAATAACTATAGCACCGCCCGCAGGCAAGACAACCGGCCCTGGATGCGATATAATCTTCACGTTTAAAACGTATGGAAAGCAGTATTAACTTCAAGCCAATAACAAGGGCGACAAAACCGCCAAAGAAAAATCCGCCAGTCTTAAACTTAGCCTTAATAGCATCGGCGTCACTATAAAGATCTTCAACTTTGGCCCCCGACGCCCTGAAGGCAAGGCTCGCATCAATCGTTCCCTCGACCGTACCGGCATCTTCCATAAATATCCGGTCTGCAAGCCGAACCCTCGCATCAACCCTGCTCGCGCTACCGCTAACAAAACCACCGGCCCAAACACCAACCGCGGCGATCACCGGCAAGAGCAAAATCAACACACCAAGCAATTTCTTATTAACACGATAAGTCTCACCCGGCCACTCAGCGGTAGGAGTCTCGATAGCCCCGAAAGGACATGAACCCTCACACAACCGGCACTTAACACACTCATCAGGAGTGATAGTAACCTTACGTTTGGAAAGCCTGGAAAGCTGCCGCAATATCACCCCATACGGGCAAAGAAATCTACAGTACGGCCGCCCCACAAAAACACCAACCAATAAAAAACACGCCCCGAACACGATCATATTGATCGACCCGCTCCTGCGGAAAAACCCGATGAACGGATCGTATCGGCAAATTATAAAAGCACTCCCCGTCGCCGCAAACCAAACCGCCGCCCCAAGATAAACATAGGCAAGCAACCGCAAAACACTCTCAACCGGACGGGCAACCTTCATAGGACGAAGCAGCACAAGGTCCTGCAACGCCCCCAGCGGACAAACACAACCGCAAAACGTACGCCCAAAAAACAAAGTAAACACCAATGGAAGCACAAAGAACAGAAGCGCCAAAAACGGAATGACATACCCGTTTTCAAACAGCGACAAACTCACATTACCGATAGCTCCGATAGAACAAATGCACCCCTTGCGGTAAAACCCGAAATAAACCAGAGACACCATCATCAAAAGGAAAACACCCTTACGGCAGCGTTTGTGATAAACGAAATAGACCGACAGCGAAAGAGCTAAAACCAAAACCGAAACGTCGACATACTCCAGCAAATTCTCGCGGGGCCCCGGAACCTCAGTCTTCGGAAGCACATAATCACCCTCAAACTCGGGCGGAGGTACATTGACCGCACCCAATAGAGCCGGGCAAGCAAACACCACAACCGCAAAAGCAATTGATGCAAATCCTGTAAGTCGTCTAATCAATGCGCCTGCCCCTTAATCAAATACGGTTTATCGACGCCAACCCGCACAAACGCAACCGAAGGACACGCAACCGCGATAGAACACTCATTGCAGTTGAGACACCGGTCATGCCGAACCTGCAAAAACAACGACCCGTTCCCAAAAGCACTGCAACCCTTAACGCATTTAGCGCAGCCGTTGCAGAGCTTCTCGTCGATCGAATACTTGTAATACGGATGTTCGACATATTTACGCCCGATAGCCCCGGTCGGGCAAAGCTGATTTTCAGCAGCCGTATCCAACGCAACTGGTTCAGGCTCATAATACCCCGTACACAACTTGCAGTACCCGCACATCGCATGCTTGTGAACACACTTAACCGCCGACTCTTCCAAAACGCAGTATGTCGCGCAATTACCGCACGAGATACATTTAAACGGATCGATCTGCCAGACGAAATCCTTGCCGGCAGCCTTACTCGCCGCAAACCCGGCAGCAAGACCAACTGCGCCAAGTGCACCGCCCCAGCAGCACTCACGCAAAAAACGACGCCGACTCATATTATCTTTCATCGCCGCCTCCAATACCGCCGCCGCCTTGCCGGCTTTCCTTAAACGAAACAGCAAGCGGCAATCCGCAATCACCAAAAGCACCGCACCCGCCGCAAACCCCGCGCCCAACACACTTCCCTTCGCGCAAAAGCCGCCGCCGCTTAGCCTCACCGAACACGGCAACTCCGCCAAGCAAACCAAGCACACCAAACCGCGCAAAGCCCACAACAAACCCGCGACGCTTAATCAAATTGTCATTATCAGTTTTACTCATTGTTTGTAATCCCGAACCCACTCATTGTCATCCCGGGCTTGACCCGGGATCCAGAATAAAAACAGTCTTCGCCGAAGGCGGCTTCCTTCTTTTCTTTTTATTTTATTTATTAAATCCGCGTAATCTGCGTAATCCGCGGATAATTCTTTTATTAGTCCGTAGGGTGGGCCATGCCCACCAAAAGCCCACTTTTATCTTTTCTTTTTTTACTTAGTGTTAATTAGTGTTAATTAGTGGTTCAATTTTCCGCACAAAATACCGCACAACTCCGGAACGAGTATCCAAAACATAAATCTTCCCATCAGAATCAACGGCAACATCAAACCCGCCGCTCTGGCAATCGGCCGGAAACGCGCATGCCTTCGCCACACCGCCCGGTACAAGAGCATCAACCCCTGCAACAACACCGGAAAACTTGCCGTCTTCATCATACAACTTAACACGGACAAGCCCCTTTTCAACCGTCACAAAACTGCCGTCGCCAAGTATAGCAAAATTGACCGGATTACAACACCCGCAAAAACCTTCGATTTTAATGCCAGGCTCGCCCCATGAAAATTCCAGATCGCCGTCAAAAGTATAAGCCTCGATGCGATGCTCACCGGGATTAACCACCCGAAGCAAACCGTCCGACGCGACTGCAAGATCGAAATAAGGACTCGGAATAACAAACCCGCTGATATTGCGTTTCTCATCCTTCCTGCCGATCTCGTTTACAACATTACCCTCAAGATCATAACGAACAACAACCCGCCTGCCCGCATCGGCAACGAAAATATTGTCCTCATAAACCGCGATGCTCGTAAACAATGCCTTCTCGCCGCCGCTGTCCCAGACACCGATCTGCTTTCCTGCGCCGCTATAAACCTCAACATGCCCGTCAACCCCAACAAATACCTTACCGCCCTCACCAACCGCCAGACACCGAGGCATTCCGGAAAGCTTAATATCCTTACCGCCAACAACACGAATCATATTATCACCGGCAACATAAATCTTCTTACCCGAAACAGCGATAGCCTTGCAAGCCTTCATCCCGGTATCAAACCGCTCCGGCAATTCCTGGTACATCACAAGCTTAGCGTCGGTCTTGCCATACTCGGAGACATCATACGTAAACTCGTCACCAAGCCCGCTGCCGCTATCACCGCTGCCGTCAATTAACCAAACCGCTACCCCGCCGACAACAACAGCAGCACCAACAAAAACCCAGATTAAAATATCATTCTTTTTCATAGTTCACCTTGACTGTAAACGACTCACGACTCACAACTTACGAACAACCTCAGCGATCCGCTCGGCACTAATGCCCATCATATCAAGCTGCACCGAGCGCTTTGCCGCCTTAATAAACTCATCGCCGGCGCCAAGGCATATCACCTTACCGTTCTTTTCACCGCCGCCCTGCTGCGTCTTCGCCGCGATCGCCTCCATAACTGCCGAACCGAACCCGCACGCGACGCTATGATCTTCTACGGTTATTATCATTTTTCCGGCAAAAAAGAGCGAAACGATTTCCGCGTCAAGCGGCTTTGCGAACCGGGCATTTACAACCCCGACTTTCAAACCTTCTTCCGCCAGTTTATCGGCAGCGGTCAAAGCCTCACTGACAATACAACCGCAAGCCGCCAAAACAACATCGCAATCAGTATCACGCAAAACCACACTCTTACCGCTGACAAACGCCGGCCTCTTATCGTCGCCGATCATATCAGCATCGGCAACTGCATCCTTAGGATACCGTATCGCCACCGCCTTACCGCTCGCCGTCGCATAAGCAAGCGCAGCCTTAAGTTCACCGGCATCGGCAGGTGCGATCACCTCAAGATTCGGCAAGCACCGCAAATACCCGATATCCAGCAGCCCATGGTGCGTAGGTCCGTCATTACCGACAACCCCGCTGCGGTCGATACAGAACACAACACCAAGCCCCTGCAGCGATACCTCCTGGAAAATCTGGTCGAACCCGCGCTGCAAAAAAGTCGAGTAAATACAAACCACAGGCTTGAGACCCTGCTTTGCAAGTCCCGCCGCAATATCAACCCCAATACTCTCGGCGATACCAACATCATAATACCTCTCCGGAAACTTCTCGCGAAATCCGCCAAGCCCCGTCCCGTCGGTCATCGCCGCCGTGATAGCGACGATACGCTCATCCTTTTCGGCAAGTTCAACAACAGTCTCGCCAAATACCTGCGTAAAAGTCTTATTGCCGGACTTCATTAAACCATTACCATCTTTTTTATCGAACGGACCGGTCGAATGAAACTTGCTCGGATTATCGTCGGCAGGCAAAAATCCCTTACCCTTACGAGTGTAAACATGCAGTATCGCAGGCCGATCAAGATCCTTGAAACCCTTGAAAAGTTTGATAAGTGAACCGATATCATGACCGTCAACCGGACCGAAATACGGAATGTTCATACTCTCAAAAAGTCTGCTCGGAGTGATAGCCATACGCAAAGTCCTGGTAAACCCGTGGAGAGCGCCCTCCATCTTTTTGCCGATCACCGGAAGATGCTCGAGTATCTTATCAGTCCGCCGACGAAGATCTTCATAAGTATGAGACAGCCGAACCTTCGACAAAAACTTCGCTACGGCACCTTCGGTTACATCAATAGCCATCGAATTATCGTTAAGCACGATCAGCATCTGCCGCTTGGCAAGGCCTAAGTTATTCAGTGCCTCAAAAGAAACACCATTAACAATACTCGCGTCACCGACAAGAGCGACAACACTCTCATCGGTACCCTTTTGCTGCCCGCCAAGAGCCATACCAAGTGCCGTAGGTATCGAGGTACCCGCATGACCGACAGAAAAAATGTCATACTCGCTTTCTTCGGGATTCGGAAAACCGCTAAGCCCGTCCTGCTGACGAAGACCCGCAAAATCATCCCTGCGGCCCGTAAGAATCTTATGAGCATAACACTGATGCCCGACATCCCACAAAAGCTTGTCTCTCTTGAAATCAAAAACATAATGCAGAGCGATAGTAAGGTCGACGACCCCAAGATTACTGGCAAGATGCCCGCCGGTAACGCTGACTGAGTGAGTAATATGATCGCGAATCTCTTCTGCAAGCACGCCAAGATCATCAACAGAAAGCCCGCGCAGATCAAAAGGAGAATTAATCTTATCAAGCAGTATACCCATCAAAAACTTTCATTTTAAATCTAGCAATTAGCTCCGTAGCATGGGCTGTGCCCATGCTGATAAAAAAGCATCGCCGAAGGCGAATCCTAATTATAGCTTTTTATTTTTTTCTATTAGTGTCAATTAGTGTTAATTCGTGGTTCAATTTTTCACCGCGAACGCGATAACAGTTCTATAGACAATTGCCGAAGCACATCAGCTTTACCGTCAAAAGAGCTCAGCGATTCTATCGCCTTATCGGCAAGATCATTAGCAATGCGTTTGGACTCATCGAGCCCGACAACCGCTGGATACGTTATCTTTTCCTGCATCGCATCCTTACCCGCCGTCTTACCAAGCTCTTCGCTTGAAGCAGACACGTCAAGTATATCGTCGGCAACCTGAAAGCCCAGCCCGACAGCCATACCATACCCGCGCAGATCGGAGATTTGCTCTTTGCTCGCGCCGCCGCAAATACCGCCCATAACCGCCGCCGCCTCGAACATCTTCGCCGTCTTATTCGTGTGGATATACTCGAGCATCTCAAGCCCGCCGCCGCTCTTTTCACCGGCGATATCGGCAACCTGACCGGCGATCATACCCGCCCCGCCGGATGCTTTGGCGAGAACGCTTATCAACTTAGACGCCGCTTCCGCGTCGGATATTTCCACGGCAAGCACCTCGAAAGCAAACGTAAGCAATGCATCGCCTGCAAGGATCGCCATAGCCTCGCCGAAAGCCTTATGACACGTCGGCTGACCGCGCCGCATATCGTCGTCATCCAGCGACGGAAGATCGTCATGAACAAGCGAATAAGTATGCACCATCTCAACGGCCCCAGCCGCCGCCTTCGCACCCGGCATGATCTCACCGCAAACAGCCTCGCAGCACCACAAAACCATCGCACCACGAATACGCTTACCGGGCGCCTCGAGCGAATAAGCCATCGCACGCTTAAGGTCCGAATGAATTCCGGCATGCTTTTCGAGCAGACACGCCAAAGCAGAATTAACCTGCCCGGCCGCGCCGGCAAGCAAACCCTTAAACTCATCAGAAGATATATACTGTTCCGTCATAAATATGTTCGCAATAACTCAAATTATACTCGGCACTGGATTTTTCTATTCTGACCCAGTATTATATCTGTATTACGCTCTAAAAACAGAAATAATTTCACATTTTACCGCAGTTTATAACTTATTATGAATCAAATGATAATGATATTAGGTGTTACCGCTTCCGGAAAAAGCACGCTCGCTTTCGATCTGGCAAAAAGCATTAGCGCAGAAATCATCAGCATAGACTCGATGAAAGTCTACCTCAGGATGGACATAGGAACCGCAAAACCCTCTTTAGAACGCAGAAAAGCAGTAAAACACCACCTAATCGACATTTTCCAACCCAGCGAATCGTGCACCGCCGGTAAATTCCTCGACCTCACGCATCAGGCAATGGACCACGTAAAAGCCGCAAAAAAACCCATGATAGCCGCCGGAGGAACAGCTTTATACACAAAAACTCTCCTTTACGGCATGTTTGACGGCCCGCCAGCCAACCAGGAGATCAGAAATTCGCTAAAAAACCGCATTAACGTCGAAGGAACTGCCGGATTGCACAGGGAGCTAACAGAGGTAGACCCGCAAGCCGCCCAGCGAATCCACCCAAACGACGCAAGAAGAATTATCCGGGCAATGGAAGTCTATAAACTCACCGGAAAACCGATAAGCTCATTCCAAAGCCAATTCTCAGCCGAAAAGCCCCTTGACGACTGGAAAATCATCGGTCTCAGACGCCCAAAAGACCAGGCAAGCCGCAGAATAAACATGCGGGTAAAGAAAATGGCAGAAACAGGACTTCTCGAAGAGGTAAAAAACCTCCTAGCCGAAGACGCCCCCCTAAGCAAACAGGCAGCTGCCGCCATAGGATACGCAGAAATAATAGACCACTTTAAAGGCGAAACCACCCTCGATGAAGCGATCGAAAGGATCAAGGTAAACACCAGAAAATTCGCAAAATCCCAAAGAACCTGGTTCAAAACCTTCAAAAACGTAACCTGGCTGGAAATAGAAGAAGACGAAACCCCACAAGACATACTAAAAAGAACCCTCAATCTACTATAAAATAGCCTCGCACAAAAGGTTTGTCATCCCGGCCCCCGAGCCGGGATCCAGAATAAAATAGCCTCCGCCGAAGGCGGTTTCCTCAATTCGTAATTCGTAATTCGTAATTATTTATTCCAAAGCCCCTTTGGAATAAATGTCCGCTCCGCCCTTCTTAAGATACAAAGCAATCGCCAATGCCCTCTTAACATCATCTTTGTCAGGCCCGGAACTTCCCACTCCATGTCCCGAAGCGGCATCGTCCTTGTCTGGGCATTCGCTGATCCCCCCACCCAGGCATTTTTTGCAATTTACAGCAGCAAGCCCGCCGCAAGAAGCACATACAGCAGCCCTGCCTCTGACTCTGCTTGTCTCAAGCGTCCCCGTCCCCCTGCATTCCCTGCACAAATTCCACCCGATACCGAAGCTGCTGCTGCAATCGACAACCTCCGTCCCTCCGCAAACCCGGCAAACGGACTCCGCACCCGAATTGCAGTCGGCAATAACATCGTCCAGTAAACCGGAATACTCCGAATGGAAAACACCCCGTACATATTTACCTTCGCCGTACTCGAGAGACTTGGCAAGGTATTTAACCGCGATATCCAGCCGGCCGGCCAGGTAAGCATCAAGTCCGACTGCCAACTCACCAAACGCCTGCATCTTTTCCGTACGCAATTTCAACTGAACATCGCCAAAAACAAAACCTCCGGCACCAGACGCACCGTCGCCTTCAGTATACAAAATCTCATTCAAATCAACCGCAGCAGAATCTATCTCCTGCAGAAGCATATCAAAAAGCCGCAGGTTATACATAGCATGCTGCCTGATCTCCTGCAGCACATTAGAAACTCTTTTGATATCCGCCTCTCTGTCAGAGCGAATCTTCTTAATCTCCACGCCAAACCTGCCGTCAGGATAATACAAACCCAGCAGTATCTCCAGCAGTTGCCCGGACGTTTCTATCGTCGCGGCTGCCTTCTGAAATCCTGTCTTTGCCGCAAGCCTGCTCTGGTAACCCTCAAACCTGACAAGGTCGATATCATCGGCAAACTTCTTATCACGATCTAACTTTCTGAGAGCCTTTTCCAGATGCACATTAAGCTTCGCCGCCGCCTCAGCCAGCGCAACCTCACTATCCCAATCAACCCTGATCTTACCCATCACTCCGGACGCCGGCCTTTGCCGCAAGCTGCCCGAAGCAACCCCCCAGCCGATCACCGCAAGTTCACCCGCCGCAGCCTTACAATAGTAAGCTGCCGCCGCGACGAGCCTGCCCGGTCTGGAAACCTGCCCGGCCAACTTCTCATCGACCACAGGCTCTACCGCCAGGGCCGCATTGCCCTTCCAGTCTTTAAGAGCATTTTTCCACCACGCAGAACATTTTTCTCTCTGACTCAAGTCATTCTTAGCCGGCAGCACACCATCGCCGGATGGCGTAATCCCGGTCATATCAATAAGACCCAGACAAATATAATGAGCCGTCGAACCCCTGGGAGAAACCCCTATCCTGCCGGCAAGTTCCATGGCGATATACGGTTTGTTGATCTGCCTGAGCCCGCGCAAACGCCGGCTGATCATCTGCTTACCACCCGAAAAACCGCTAACCGGCTTACCAAGCAGCATAGCAGCAGCCCGCCTGCTGCCGTCATTTTTCAATCGCTCGATCGCATAATACCGAACATGTTTATCCGTCGATGAAATATCCTTGCCAAGCTGCTCGTAAACATCATCGTCCAGGCCGACTTCAACATCCTCTATTGCATCGCCATCGCCAAAGACAACTCTCGCGGCGATAACATCTGCTGTTTTCGAACCGGCAAGCATCTCATGAAGCTCAGCATTCCACAAATGCGACTGCCACGCAAATACCGATGCCCTGCCGCAGCTCGCAGCCATCGCCACAACCGTATCGGAAAGCAGTTCTTCCGTCGGCAATTTCGTGAAATCTTTTACCACAAGCACCTTCGCCGCATCGCTAAGCACCGCCGAAACCTCCCTGACCTGTCCACTTGTAGAACCATCTACCGGATCATCCACCCTCCCAGGGTCCTGCCCGTCGCCCGGATCAACCCGCGTAGGATCGCCGCCGCCTTCAACACTGTCTGGGTCGACCTGCGAACCTTCTCTGTTATTGACCCCGGTTGTCTCATCGTCTTCTACATCACCGCCGCCTCTGTTCAGCATATAGTAAGCCAGAGCAACTAAAACGATCAAACCCACCACAATAGCAATATACTTAAACGCCGTACCGGAATTTTCACCCTCTCGCTGCCACCGCTTTTCCATCGCCGCATAAGCCGCCTCTGATTCATTTACGGCCTCGTCGACATCTTCGACCTGCTCTTCGTCATCGAGAACATCGCTGACAAGATGTATCTTCTCCGCATCGCCTTCCTCACCTGCATCATCGGCACTTTCAACACCGCCGGCTAAACCCTCGATCCCCTTCAAGGCTTCGTCTTCATCCAGATACCTTTTCTGGATCCTGAAAGCGTCTTTTCCCGAAGCCCCATCGATCGCAGCCCCGGCCTTATCCTTATCGATATTCAACCGGTCAGCCAGTGCGAATAATCTTGTCTTATCGCTTTCGTCCAGTCCGCCGCCGTCAGCAGCAAGACCCACTGAATCGTGAAAAAACTCAACATTGATCGCAGAATGCTCCCCTGTCTCAAACAGCGGCAACGGAATCTTCGCAAGAATCGCGGCAACATTATGTTCCTCGACCCCCAAATACTTAAGCTTTTCGCCCAAAGCATCCTTACCGCTTGCACTCAGTGCACCCTGTGCGTCGATAGCATTGGTGATCGCAAGGCGAACAGCCCCGACAAGACGTGCACGCTTTTCCGTCTCATGTTTGACCTTATGCCACCTCTTGGCAAGGACCTTATCATATTTGGCCCGCTTGACATCATCGGCCAGCACCTTGGCAGCCGGTTCAAGATATTCCTTTTCAAACTCCATGATCTGCGGAACAAACTCACGGCCGGGGGCATTCTGACGAAGCTCATTTTTTCTCGCCAGCAGTGCGGCCATAACGGTTTGCTGATTACAATCCTTGCGGTCAAGTCCCAGGAGATGGTAAAAGCTCGGATCAATAATATGCTCGGCAATACCAAGCATACGGTAGAACATACGAAGTCTAGTCATAGCAAAACCTCCACGCACCCCATCTGCACCCCCAACATGAAACCGGCAAAAACCGGACAAATTTCGGATCAAAATAACTACCCAAAACAATTCCTCATAAATAAGTCTCGGCCGCAAGGCCGAATCCTCAATTCGTAATTAGTAATTCGTAATTAAAAATTTCAAGCTGGCCGCAAGGTCAGTTTGATAATTTTATAATCAGTCGTTCTATCGCAACTTTTCCCGTCGTACCGCCGGTCTTCATACCGTAATCAATATGGGCAAGCTCCGTCAAAACACAACCGCACTTTTTCAGGCTCATATTATTAACCTGCCGAAAAAATCCGTTCTTATCGCCAAACACTCGCACCTGTTTAGTCACCTGCGGGACACCGACACCCTTTTCAAGCAAAACCTTAGCATTAAAGAGTTTGCGAAAATGAAACGCAAACGCACCAACCGCCGAAAACTCGGCATTCTTATCGTTAGCAAACATATTCCTGAGCCTCTCGATCGCCGCTCCTTTGTTGCCCGACGTCATCGCATCGATAACCGCGAAAACATTAAACATCCGGTTATGCCCGACCAGAGCTTCGATACTTTCCGGCGTAATACTGACATTCTTTCCGGCATAGACAGCAAGCTTGTCGATCTCTCCGCAAATCCTGCCCGGATCGTCACCGGCAAGTTCGACAAGAAGTCCCGCCGCCTGCCTCGAAAGTTTTTTACCATACTCACTAGAGGCGTACCCAACCGCATAATTGGCAAGCTCCCACGGTTTAACCTCCTGGCTGATATGCTCACCCATCTTCTTAAGCTTTTTAGCAAGCTTAGTATTGCCCGGCCACGAATCAACTGTCATAACAAGCACCCCTTTAGGCGCAGGATCGTCAAAATACTTCTCAAGCCCGGATCGGTTTTCCGTGATAAACTTATCCGCCCCTTTGATCAGAACAACCCGCCGCTTTGCAAGAAACGGAAGCGTCCGCAACTCATCCAGCACATCGGCAAGTTCAGCCCGACCATCGTCAGGCTGATACAAAGCCATAGCCCGCTCATCGACACTAACCAGCTTATCGATAAGCTTCGAGCAACTATTACCAACAAGAAACTTATCCTTACCGGATATAACATAAACAGGCTTAGCATCCTGTTGCACATTTTTAGCTTTAGCATCCATAACACAGTTCCACGTACCGTCGGCATCCTGCCAACTTTATTTCACCTAACAAACTTAAAATAAACCAAACAAAACTAACAAATCCCGCTTAACGCCAATTTCACAAAACCCACAACACGGGCCATTCCCACGCCGCAAACTCACTACACATCTTTAGGAATTCGGCCAAATTTAAGTTTAGTCATTACTAGCATAGAAATTACTATCCCCTGATGTAGAGCAAATGCCACAAACATCATATACGTCGGGATTTCATCATTCAACATAACCTCAAAGAAAACTATAAAAAATAGCATCGACGCTGCAACTGTAATAACACCAAAATTATTGTGATAAGCCAATGTCTGCTCCCGGCGATCATCGGCAAGCCAGTATTTATAAGATTTAAACATACCAGGACAGTTCTCTTGAACCTTAAAGAACCATCTATAAAACAAAGGTACAAGGAAACTCATCAAGACAAAAATAAGGATAGCCAGCCATTCAATTAAAACTAGCGGAATATTTACCTGCTTTTCATCAGTCGCGCTGTAATAGTGAAATCCCGTCTGCACAACCAAAAGTAGTAAAGCTAAAAAAGTTAGAATATGAGCCTTCTTCATTTCAAGAATCCCTTAAATAAATCTATTCGTCTTCCGGCGAACTTTCCTGCTCTGGCTGATCACCGTTGCCGTTAGCTTCAATATTGCCGCCTTCGACATTGTCAACTTGGGTCTGCTCGGCACTACCTTCGGCGCCTTCTGTACCTTCAGCACCTTCTTCGCCTTCAGCATCTTCGTCAACAACAAGCCTCGCAGCCGCCACAAGCGTATCACCGGCCTTAAGCTTGATCATCCTGACTCCCGCCGTATTTCTGCCGATAGCCCGAACCTGGTCAAGTCCCGTCCGGATAATAATACCGTTGGCACTGATCAGCATAAGCTCGTCATCGTCACAAACAGCTTTCAACGCAACAACCTTACCATTGCGATCGCTGGTCTTCATATTGATCAGCCCAAGCCCGCCTCTGGACTGTGTTCTGTAGTCTTCCAGCATCGTACGTTTGCCGTACCCGTTTTCGCACATAGTCAGCAGCGAACCGCCTTCTTCGGCGATAACCATATCGACAACCTCATCGCCCGCGCGTAGCCTGATTCCCTTAACACCGCGGCTGACACGCCCAAGCGAACGAGCCTGCGCTTCGTTAAACCGAATCGCCATACCGTCCTTGGTACCGAGAATAATATCATCGGCCCCGCTTGTAATAGAGACGCCAATCAGCAAATCGTTAGCGTCAAGCTTAATAGCGATAAGCCCCGTACTTCGAGGATTACCATAAGCACTAAGCACCGTCTTCTTGACGATACCGTTACTCGTCGCCATCACAAGCTGCCTGTCGTCAAAATCACGAACATTGATAATAGAAGCGATCTTGGCATCGCCAAGGTTAAGCAGGTTAACGATATTGCGCCCCTTGCTCTGCCTCGACATACTCGGAATACCATAAACCCTCAGCCAGTAACAGTTACCCTTATCCGTAAACACCATCAGGTAATCATGCGTCGAAGCGATAAACATATGCTCGATAAAATCGTCATCCTTCGTGCTCGAACCGATGATCCCGCGACCGCCCCTGCCCTGCTTGCGATACGTATCGATCGGCATACGCTTGATATACCCGGCATGGCTGATCATCACCAGCACCTCTTCGTCGGTGATCAGGTCTTCAATATTAAAATCTTCGTCGCCTTCGCTGCTAAGCACCGTACGCCTCTTATCGGCATACTTCTCCTTGATCTCGCAAATATCCTCGCGAATAACATCAAGCTGAAGATCCCTGCTCGCCAGCAGTGCTTCATAGCCTTCAATACGCTCGGCAAGCTCGGTATATTCCCTGGCAAGCTTAGCGATCTCAAGACCGGTAAGCCGCTGCAGCTGCATCGTCAGGATTGCATCAGCCTGCGGACCGGTAAGGAAATGCTCACCGCTCGTTCTTTCATCGACAAAAGAATCAGGCAGAAGATTACGCAGCGTCGCACTCTCAACCAGCGTAAGCCCCTTGGCCATCAACGCCACCTTGGCAGCCGGTGCATCGGGCGAAGCCTTGATAAGTGCGATGATAGCATCGATATCGCTAACCGCCATAATCAGACCTTCAAGTATGTGCGCCCTGTTCCTGCAGCGCCGAAGCTCATAACGCGTCCGGCGGCGAATAACCTCAAGCCGATGTTTGATAAACAGCTTAAGCATCGTCTTAATATTAAGCGTCTCGGGCCGATTATTAACCAGCGCAACGTTATTGATCGCAAACGTAGTCTGAAGGTTCGTATACTTGTAAAGTTTATTAAGGACAACATCCTCATCCATATCCCTCTTAAGCTCGACAACGATCCGCATACCCGTGCGGTCGGATTCGTCGCGAACATCCGATATCTCGGGGAGATGTCCGTTACGAACACACTCAGCGATCTTCGAAACGATACCGGTCTTAACGACCATATAAGGAATTTCAGTAACTATGATACTAATCTTACCGCGTTTGCTCGTCTCAATCTCACTCTTGCACCGAAGCCGCAAATGACCCTTACCGGTAACATACGCGTCGAGGATCCCCTTCCGGCCGCAAACAGTACCACCCGTCGGAAAGTCAGGACCAGGCAAAACTGCCATGATCTCTTTAAACCCGCAGTCCGGATTTTCGATCATAAGCAGCAGCGCGTCACAAACCTCACCAACATTATGCGGCGGCAGATTCGTCGCCATACCAACAGCGATCCCGCTTGCACCGTTAACCAGAAGATTCGGAAACTTCGCCGGCAAAACAACCGGCTCATGCCTCGTCTCGTCATAGTTGGGAACATAATCGACCGTGTCTTTTTTCAGGTCTTCAAGCATCTCCATCGACGGCCTTGCAAACCTTGCTTCCGTATAACGCATAGCCGCCGGCGGATCCGCATCTATACTGCCGAAGTTCCCCTGCGGGTCGATAAGAGTATAACGCATATTCCAGTTCTGCCCCATTCGAACAAGCGTTCCGTATGTCGCCTGATCGCCGTGCGGATGGTAGTTACCGCCGGTGTCACCGACGATCTTTGCACATTTACGGTGTTTCGTCTGAGGACCAAGGTTAAGGTCATTCATAGCGACAAGGATACGCCGCTGCGAAGGCTTAAGCCCGTCACGAGCATCAGGCAACGCACGAGAAACAATTACGCTCATCGCATAATTGAGGTACGAGTGCTTCATCTCATCAAGAATTCGCTTATCTTCGAATTGTTCCACGAATGGTTCTTCGATATTCTCTATTTCTTCTGCCATATGTTTTTTTCATCCCTAAAAAGTAAAACGCTTCCCATGCAATTTCCCCCCGGAAAAGAAGCTTGTAACATACCCTCCAATTTACTCCAAAAACACGAAAAAGTCAAACAAACAACCCAATTTTCCCGTTTTTTTAGCCGCAAACCAAAAAAAACTCCAAAACCACCAAAATAACCCCCAAATCCCACCGGATTTCACCCCAAACACAAGAACATATCAGCCCCCTGTCCTAAAGCTGTGTCGTAGCACCTTTCGCAGGGATGAGGGAAAAATCCAGGAATATTATTAAGCCGTTGGCAAAGCAACAAAGAATTTGCTGCCTTTGCCCGGTTCGGATTCAAGCCATATCTTACCGCCCAATCGGTACATGATACGTGTGACGATGGTAAGCCCCAGCCCTTCTCCTTCAATATTCTCTCGGGGGTTTAGCCGGTGGAATAAACCAAATACTTTTTCCTGATGGCCTGCTGCAATGCCTATGCCATTATCGGCGACACAGTAGATACTCTTACCATCTTCGACACTGCCGGATATACTAATCTCGCTTTTTTTGGCATGGTCGCAATATTTAATAGCATTGCCGATAAGGTTGCTAAATACATTGTTTAGCATATTCCCGTCACCTATACAATTGCCAAGCGTTTCGACCGTGACTGTGATATTGTTTTCTTTTATTTGATACTCCATTGCGGCAAGCACTTCATCCACCGTCTTATTTACATCGATGGATTCGCTTGTGATTCCGACAGTACCGACCCTTGACACCTGCAGTAATCCATCAAGCAGGCTTGACATTTTATTCGTGCTGCTGGTAATAAAACTGAGCGACGTCGGTATCCTCTCCGTGAGTATATCTTCGATCTTCTCCCTATTCTCCTCGCTATCGTTATCGTCTGCAAGCATCTTAAGCAGGTGTTCACAGTCAGAATTTAGTTCATCGCCGAAGCCTCTAATATTGACCAGAGGCGATCTCAGATCATGCGACGTGGTGTAAACGATCTCCTGCAACTCATTATTCTTGTATTCCAGAGTTTTTAAGAGTTGCTCACGCTCCTTTTCTGCATGTTTTCGTTCGGTGATGTCACGTGAGAATTCGATGATCTGGACGACCTGGCCCTTTTCGTCAAAAATCGGCGAAGCACACAACTCGACAATGATCTCGCGGCCGTGAGCGTCGAAGTGAATGTGTTCAAGCGTCACAGTCGCCTTGGTTTCGATCACTTCTTTCAACGGGCAACGATGGTGGTCGCAATTACAAGGCGTCTCGGAATTATGGGAAACCTGGTAACATTTCAGAAGATCGGTAACCGGATCTTTACTTCCTGCCAACTCACAGACTGTCCGGTTAGCCATAGCGATTGTGTAGTCGCGATTGATCACCATCATCGCCTCTGGGATTCCATCTATGACCGTCTGCATAAACTCCGACGCGCGTTTACATTGTTCCTCTGCCCGTTTGCGATCGGTGATGTCCACATGACATCCGAAAAGGCGGCATGGCTTGCCGGTATCATCGAACTGCTTCTCTCCACGAGTGTATATCCACCGATAAGAACCGTCCTTGTGCCTAAGGCGAAACTCGACTGTATAATCCTCACGGCGCCCGGCAATATAGTCCTCGACGGCCCTGATCGTGCGCTGCTGGTCGTCCGGATGCAGATGGGACTGCCATGTTTCGAATTGGTTGGGGATTTCGTTGTCACCGTATCCGAGCTGACGTTTCCACTCCGGGGAAAAATACACCTCGTTGGTTCGCAGATCCCAGTCCCAATGACCAATGCGAGTTGCATTAGTTGCCAGCTGCAACCGAGCGGCACTCTCAGTCAACGCATCCTCTGCATGTTTTCGTTCGGTGATGTCACGGGCTACAATGATAACGCTTGTAACATTGCCATGTTCTCCGATCGGAGCTAAATACGAGGAATACCACCTTCCTTCCCTCTTTGCATCCCACGCCTGGTGTTCTATGACCCTGAGTTGTGCAGTCTCAAATACTTCTGCTAGTCCCTGTTTTAATGTCGCAATATAGTCCTCTGGAAGCCATGAGAAAATCGAAGATCCAACTATATCCTCTTGGCTTAGTCCCTCAAGCGTCCTGTTAATAAACCGAACAATCCCGTCATTGTCAATTTGCATAACGAAATCGGGAGCATTTTCGGTGAAAGATCTGAAACGCTCCTCGCTCTGCCGCAATTGCTCTTCTGCCTGCTTGCGTTCGGTGATGTCGCGAATGGCGGTCAGTCTCATTTCTCTCCCTTGGTACGTTACACTGCTGCCGTGTATTTCGAGATCAAGCAGACTGCCATCCTTGTGAAGTCCTCTGTGCTCGTATATTCCTTCATAACCGGAGCGTAAATTCTCAGCGACGAGTTTTCTGTCCTCCGGCGCTACCAAATCTATGACTTGTTTTCCTTTCAACTCTTCAAAGCTATAACCATACATCCTGGTAAATGCTGCATTGGCATCGACGAACACACCGTTCTCAGTAAAGACGACCCCCTCAAAAGCCGCCTCTGACAAGCTGCGAAATCGTTTCTCGCTCTCCTTGGTCATCTGGTTGGCCCGCTTGCGCTCGGTAATGTCTCTTATCAAACCGCATACCACCTCGCGGTCTTCGACCTTAAATGAACTCCCCGATATCTCTACCGGAAATATCGTCCCATCCTTCTTCTTATGATATCGCAATGGGATCTGGACAGTTCCATCCTCGATTACTTTGCCGATAGTCTCGGCCGAATCGGCCGGTTCAGCAGTTATGTCGTTTTGTGTTAAGTTAAGAAATTCGCTTCTGC
This sequence comes from Planctomycetota bacterium, assembly GCA_019456225.1. Taxonomy (GTDB): domain Bacteria; phylum Planctomycetota; class Phycisphaerae; order Sedimentisphaerales; family Anaerohalosphaeraceae; genus VRUI01. The sequence goes on from VRUI01000015.1 coordinate 77,668, forward strand.
TATAGCCATACAGTTCTTCGCAGGCCTCATTGACATCTATGAACTGCCTCGTCTGGGCATCGAACAGCATGACCGAATCAGTGGTCGTGGAAAAGAGCTGCCTGAATTTCTCTTCCGATTTAAGCAGTGCATCTTCGGCCTGCTTGCGATCAGTGACGTCGTGCAGGATACAGTGCGACTGCTTGAAACTACCGTCAACGTTATAGCCGATCTTTCCGTCGATCTCTACGTCAACATGGCTGCCGTCCCTGGCGACCATCACAAAAGGGGTCGAACAAGCTCGGCCGGAGGCCTTGAAGTGGGGAAACCGCTCCTTAAAGAGTTCAGGAAAACCGCTGGCCAGGAAATCTGCGAATGACCGCCCAATGACATCTTCCTTTTCGTATCCGAGCAAAGAAAGCCATGCCGGGTTAACTTCAATGAGATTGCCATCGCAGTCCAGTGATTGATAACCCATGGGAGACCTCTCATACAGAAGCCTGAAACACTCTTCATTTTTCCGCAGAAACTCCTTGGTGTACTTGTTTTCGGTGACCTCAGTCTGTAATTGTTTGACAAGCTTCTGGTAATAAGATTCCTGAGACTGTAAATCATTGATCTCCAGTCGAAGCTGCTCTATTTCACTTATGACCTGATCTTTTGTTTTATTCTCGTTACCCATATTACCCGACTACTGATTCTAAGACACATAATAATGCTAAACTCAAAGATAATAGTGTATAGTATAGCAACAGGTGGGTCTTTTTCAATATCTTTAAATTATTTTTATCTTTTTTCTTGTCGCCTACTGTCACTGCTAAGTGCTGTTGGAGTAAAGATATACACAAAAAACCTTGGCGTCTCAATTTTATAATATACTCAAACTGACCGAAAACAGCCCGGATAACGACATAAGCCATTGGTAACCGTTCACGCTTTTTTCCTGTTAATCACTCTAAACTCTCATTTTTGACAGGATAACAGGATGATTATAAAATCTTTCTTCTTTTTTTTGCTCGTTTTTTTTAAAAAGCAAAACACCAAAACCAGCCATAAGTTGTATGCTTGTGACTACAAAACACCCAGTGGCGGATTTAATTATCATCTTTTTTGTCGAGTAGACATAATATGGTCCTTCATTTAGATTTAATTTGTTTTCTCTGTTTCTCTTGCCTTTCGGTATCAAGAGTGCCACAATATTTAACCGTGTGAAGAACTTCAATGCCCCTCACAGAACCGGACTTGTGGATTTCCCACATCCGGCTCTTCGGCTTAACTCACCTTACATGCGACAATCATAAAACTTATGCACTATTCGCGGCTTCGGCAACGGGTAATGTTCAAGGTACTCTGTGAATCTAGCCCAATTCATCTTACGCTTTTGGCTTCGCCTGTTTAGCCATTTCTGCACCATCTTAATCGTCAGTTTGTAAAACTTCGCAACACTCGCATAGTTTTCACTGACACCATAGTACTGAATATGGCCTCGCAGTTTGGCCGCAAGAATCTTCCACCAGTCTTTAGTTTTGACCAAATTTCGTATCCCTTTCAGCCAATCATTCATCTCTCTGCATTTCGCAGAGAACTTCTTGCGACTCGTCTTTCGTCCAAGCTTAAAATTGCCTTTGCGGGACGTGTCACAATAATGCGTCAAGCCTAAAAAGTCAAACGTATTTGGCTTACGGTTCTGTTTTCTGGCATTTTCTCTTTCAAAGCGACCAAAGGTTATCCTTCGGCTCTTTGTCGGATGTATTTCAAGGCCATACTTCTCGAACCTGTTCTTCAATGCCTGCTCAATACGCTCTGCATCGTCTACATATTTGACGACGCATACAAAGTCATCTGCATACCTTACAAGCTCACAGTAGCCTCTTACATGGCTTTTAACCGTTGTCTCAAACCATTCGTCCAGCACATAATGCAGAAAAATATTCGCTAACATCGGGCTAAGTATACTACCTTGCGGAGTACCCTTATCCGACTTTACCAGTTGACCATCGTCGATGTACCCGGCCTTCAAAAACTTACCTATCAGGTTCAGCAATGCCGTATCCGTGATTCTTACACGGATAAACTCCATGAGTTTGTCATGGTGATCAGCGACAATTATTCTTACCGTCCGGCGACAATTAGAATTTCCGGATAAATCTAAATTGGAATAGACTATTTGAAACTCTATTGATTTAGGAGATTTCAGATGGTTACAGACCTACAGGTAAGGAGATTGATTGACGTGCAGAATAAGAATGAATACAAATATCAGGCGGCTGATTCGGCTGGCATCAGTACTAAAACCGCCCGCAAGTACTTAAAAAGCGGCAAATTGCCCAGCCAATGCAAAGTCGAGCACACTTGGTCGACACGCAAGGATCCGTTTGCTGATGACTGGGCCTTTATCATCCAACTCATGGAAGACACCCAAGCGACATTGCAAGCTCATACCATCCTTGATTATCTCCAGCGAGCCAATCCAGGCAAGTACCATAACGGCCAACTCCGTACTCTACAGCGTCGAATCAAGGCGTGGAAGGCTCTGTATGGTCCGTCAAGAGAGATTTTCTTTTCACAGATATATTATCCAGGTCAATGGGCATGTTCTGACTTTACCAGCATGAACCATCTTAATATTACGATTGCCCAGCAGCCTTTCGAGCATATATTCTACCATTTCGTATTGTGTTATTCAAACTGGCAGGCTGGTCGGATATGTTTTTCTGAAAGCTTTGAAAGCCTCTCACTCGGCATTCAGGATGCTTTATGGAAGTTAGGCGGCGTGCCATCTCGTCATCGAACAGACAATCTTACAAGTGCTGTACACAAGGTTGGTCATCCTGATGTTTATACAGACAAGTACCGGGGGCTTTCCAAGCATTATGGTTTTGAGTCGTCAAAGACCAATCCTGCAAGCCCCCATGAAAACGGTGATGTTGAAAGGAGCAATGGTCTATTCAAGAAGGCTGTTGACCAGTCCCTGATCATTCGCGGCAGCCGTGATTTTGATA